>NZ_JBEOXV010000001.1:147558-1138212 GCF_040296785.1 Kitasatospora sp. NPDC002040
CCCGTCCGGTGCCCGGGTGATCGAGGCGATCAAGGGCAATGAGCTGCACGAGGTCTACAGTGCGGCCGACGGTTGGCACGACGGTGTGATTCCGGGTCTGTCCGGCATCACGGCGCTGAGCTTCAGCTACAGCCCGTCCGGTGCCCGGGTGATCGAGGCGATCAAGGGCAATGAGCTGCACGAGGTCTACAGTGCGGCCGACGGTTGGCACGACGGTGTGATTCCGGGCCTGTCCGGAATCACCGCGCTCAGCTTCGGCTTCAACGCCTCCGGCGTCCGGGTGATCGAGGCGATCAAGGGCAACCAGCTGCACGAGGTCTACAGTGCGGCCGACGGCTGGCACGACGGTGTGATCCCCGGGGTCGGGGCCAACATCACCGCCCTCTCCGGCAAGATCACCCCGACCGGCGAGCGCGTCATCGCGGCGGTCGAGGGCGGCACCCTGCACGAGGTGCACAGCGCCAACGGTGTCTGGTACGACGCCGCGGTGCCCGTTCCCAGCACCGGTTCGACGGCCCTGTCCATGGCACTCCGCTAGGACATCCGGAACACCGCACGGAACCTGTGAAGAGGGTCCCCGGCCGGCTCGTACGCGAGCTGCCGGGGGCCCTCGGCGTTTCCGCCGCCGCCCTGCCTTCCCGGTCGGCCGGGCGACCGCCGCCGCGTGTCCGCGACCCGTTGCAGTTCGATTACGACATGTCCGATTGATTCGGCAATGCGGTGAAGTGCGTGGCACAAGTGTGTTGGTGGTGGGGGTAATTGCCTCTCATAATTCTGCTGACACACGTGGCGGTCGGCTTTGGCAGGGGTGAATCGACCACCTCGGCGGGGGAGCGGCACGCCTTCCGTTCCTTCCGGGGGAGTCCCTTGTCTTCGCCTGACAACGCGCCTGAGAGCGCGCCGAAAAGCGCGCCCGAATCGGTGCCAGAATCCGCACCCGAGCCGCTGCCCGTACCGCAGCCGGAGCCGGCCGACCAGGCCGTACCGCTCGACGGGGCGGCGCCTGCCGCGCCTGCCGCGCGGAAGCTGCCGCGTGCCGTGGTCGTCGCGCTGACGGTGACCGGACTGCTCGCGGTGACCGCCGCCAGTGCGACCGTCACGGTGGCGATCGGCAAGCCGGACGCCAAGCCGCGTACGGTGGCCGCCGCGCCCAGCGCCGCCGGCACCCCGAGCGCCTCGCCCTCGCCCACCCCCACACCGACGCCGACGCCGGTCCCGACGCCCACCGAGGCCCCGGCCCCGGTCAGCACCCTGCACGGCACCGTAGACGGCAACACCCACGGCGGCGACCTGCGGTTCTTCCTGCTCCCGATGCCGGCCGGCGCCGAGTCCTACGGCTCGGCCGACGGGGTACCGGTCGAGCGGGACGAGGTGAAGAAGGACTTCGAGAGCGACAGCGTCGGCGAGGAGAGCCTCAACTACCTCGGCTTCAAGGAGGGGGCGACCCGTCGCTACCGCACCGCCGACGGCCGGCAGGAGGTCGAGGTCCGGATGCTGCGCTTCAAGTCGGCGGCGGACGCCCGCAGGTTCGCCGACGGGATGAGCTTCAAGGACGTCGAGGAGTTCGGCATCGACGGGGACGGCAAGGGCAAGGGTGTCCTGCTGAAGCCCAAGCAGGAGGCGTGGACCGGCAGGCTGGTCGGCGTCTCGACCGTGGGTGACGTCGAGTACGAGGTCACCGTCCTGGTGAAGGGCACGCCCGACAAGGCGCCGCTCCAGGATGCGATGAAGCGTCAGCGGGAAAGGCTGAACTCCGGTGGCTGAGTCGAACATCTCCCCCGAGCCGGCCGAGGCCGCGCCGGGCACCGCACCCGTGACCGCAGCACCTGCGCCGGCAGCACCTGCGCCCGCAGCGGTTCAACCCCCGCCCCAGGACGGCGGGTTCGGCCCGACCGAGCTGCTGGAGGCCGGCGGCGAGGAGCAGCCCCCGGCGGCCCCGCGCCGCCCGCTGGGCACCGGCCGCCTGCTGCTGGCCGCGCTGCTGGTCGGCCCGCTGCTCGGCGGCTCGATCGGCTACGCCGTGCAGGCCGCCCGACCGGCCACCCCGCTGCCCGAGTTGAAGACGGTCGCGCTGCAGTACCCGGCCGTCCCGGCCGATGCCGCCGATGCCGCCGAGGCCGTGCTCAAGCCGCTGGAGATCGACGGCGACCTGCGCAAGCTGCTGGTCGCCAAGCCCGACGGCGCCGAGGCCTGGGACAACTACGGCCGCGGCGACGACAGCGGCTGGCTCAGCCCCGGTGAGAAGGCGATGTCGTACGGCGGCGCCGACAACTACTTCCGGCGGCTGCTCGGCGACGGCTTCCGCCGGGACGCGGTGGTCGCCTGGCGCAAGGGCGACGTCAAGTGGCGGGTGGAGCTGATCCAGTACCAGTCCGACCGGGCGCTCTCGGCCGGCGCGGCGACGCTCGACCTGGAGGGCGGTTCGGTGACCGCGCTGCCCGGCACGGCCAACGGGCTCTACACGGCGCCCGCCGAGGCGCGCACGTACTCGGAGAGCACCGAGAAGTACTACTACGGACTGGCGTCGGCCCGGCGAGGTGACCTGGTGATGCGGATCAGCGTCTACTCGCCCTCCCAGGTCAACGCGGACGAGCTCAAGGATGTCGCCAAGCGGCAGTGGGAGCGACTGGTATGAGCATCACCGACACACCCCCGGCCGGCGAGCAGCAGCCCGAACTGCCGCCGCCCGCAACGCCGGAGACCCCGGCGGTCGACGGACCGCCGGCCCCCCGCCGGGCCCTGCACCCGGCCCTGCGGGCGGGTGCCGCCGTGGTGGCCGCCGCCGTGCTGGGCGTCGGGATCGGCGTCGGCATCCTGAAGACGCGGTACCAGGACGACGCCGAGCCGATCGCCGCGGCCGGTGCCAGTGCCGCGCCCTCGGCATCGGCCGCGCCGAGCGCCGGTGCGTCCCCCGCGTACGGGGCCCAGTCCAACGGCACGCACTTCGGTTCGATGCGCGACCTGCTGCTGCCGCTGCCGGACGGGCACCGGCTCGGGCCGGACGCGGGCAGCTACGGCAACGACACCGAACTGACCGAGGACCAGCGCAAGAGCTGGGTCGAGGACCAGGTCCGCGGTCTGCCGGCGAAGCTCCAGGACGCGCTGCGCAAGGGGTGGGAGACCACGCCGCTGAAGGGCGGCGGGGTCCGCAGCTTCGTCCCCAGCGGGGACAACTACGTCGTCACGGTGTGGCTGCTCCAGTACCACCAGGACGCGGTCAAGGCCGACGCCGCGTGGAACAGCGTGCTCGGCTCCGACTCCGGCCTGTTCCGGCTCGGCCCCAGGGTGCCGGGGCACGAGAAGGCGAGCTGCTTCCTCCCGGCCGCCCGACCGGGCGACAAGATCGACCGGCTGGTCTGCTCGGCGGCGGTGGGCGACCTCCGGGTCGCGATGGAGGTGGAGGGGATCGCCCCGCTGCCCAAGGACAAGGCCGTGACCCTCTTCAGCAGTCAGCTCGACCGGCTGGCCCTCCCGGGAGCATCCGCATGACCGACGAGACCGACACCACCGCTCCGGTTCCGCCGCAGCCCGACGCCGCACCGGCACCGGTGCCCGCCCCGGAGGTCGTCCCCGAGGCCGTCCTGGAGACCGCCCAGGAGACCGCGCCCGCGGTCGCCGCTGCGGTCGGGCCCGATGCCTGGGCCCTGTCGCCCGAGGTGGTCCAGGAGGAGCAGGCCCGCCTGCCCCGCCGCCGGATCAAGCTGCGCTGGGCGGCCGCCGCGCTGGTGCTGCTGCTCACCGGTGCGGCCGCCGCGGTCGCGATGACCTCGGTGGACCGGACCGACCTGCCCGGCCTGGAGACCCCGAACGACGGCCGGTACGTCTTCCCCGCGCTGGCGCTCCCCCCGCTCCCTTCCGGCAAGCCCTCGCCGGCCGCCTCCGGAGCGGGGGACCGCCACCACGCCGACCTGCGGCAGCTGGTGCTCCCGGCCCCGACCGGTGCGACCCTCTCGCCCGCCCCGGCCCCGAGCGCGTCCGCCGCGGCCGTCACCCCGGCGGCCTGGAAGACCTGCGACGACTACGCCCAGCTCGGCACCGACCCGGTGAAGAGCAAGGAGCTGCTGGACGAGAACGCCTGCCGGGGTGCGGCCACCCGGGTCTGGACGGCTGCGGACGGCACCAGGACGGAGATCTGGCTGCTCAAGTTCGGCTCCGCCGACGAGGCGAGCGCGTACTACCAGAAGATGAACTCGGGCGACCTCAAGGGCTCGGCCGGGCTGGAGTACGCCTCGCTGAAGATCCTCCCCGCCGTGGACGCCTCCTCCTCGGTGGAGTTCACCAAGACCACCGCGGGTGCCGCCCAGGAGCCGACCGGCCGGGCGCTCTACCTGCAGAGCGGCGACGTGGCCGGGCTGATCCTGATGACCAATCAGCAGGGCGTCCCGGTGCAGGCGTTCAAGCAGGTGGCGATCCTGCAGCACAGCCTGCTGAACTGACGGACGCCCGCCCGGTGGTCCTCCCCCTAGGGGGAGGACCACCGGGCGTCATCCTGAAGACCTGGGCGGACCTCGTCATCCCAGCTCATTCCGCCGCACCTGGGCGGGCACTAGGTTGGGCCCGTGTCCACTGTCATCAAGACGGACGGCCTCACCAAGAAGTTCCCCCGGGTCACCGCACTGGACCGGCTCACCGTAGAGGTGGAGCCCGGTGTGGTCGGTCTGGTGGGCGCGAACGGGGCGGGCAAGTCCACACTCATCAAGATTCTGCTCGGGCTGGCCCCGGCGACCTCGGGGACGGGCCAGGTGCTCGGCCTGGACATCGCCACCGAGGGCTCGGCCATCCGCGAGCAGGTCGGCTACATGCCCGAGCACGACTGCCTGCCCCCCGACGTCTCGGCGACCGAGTTCGTGGTGCACATGGCGCGGATGTCCGGCCTGCCGGCCGCCGCCGCCCGTGAGCGCACCGCCGACACGCTCCGCCACGTCGGCCTCTACGAGGAGCGGTACCGCCCGATGGGCGGCTACTCCACCGGCATGAAGCAGCGGGTGAAGCTGGCCCAGGCGCTGGTGCACGACCCGAAGCTGGTGCTGCTGGACGAGCCCACCAACGGCCTCGACCCGGTCGGCCGGGACGAGATGCTGGCGCTGATCCGCCGGGTGCACACCGACTTCGGCATCTCGGTGCTGGTCACCACCCACCTGCTCGGCGAGCTGGAGCGCACCTGCGACCACCTGGTGGTGATCGACGGCGGCCGGCTGCTGCGGTCCTCCTCCACCGCCTCGTTCACCGAGGCCACCCAGCTGATCGCGGTCGAGGTGTCGGAGCGTCCGGACGACCCGGCCTTCGACGCCGACGCGGCCGTGCTGGAGCGGCTCACCGCCGCCGGGCTCGCGGTCCGCACCGACGGCACCAAGGTGATGCTGGTCCAGCTCCAGGACGACGACACCTACGACACCATCCGGGACACCGTGGCCGACCTGGGCCTCGGCCTGGTCCGGCTGGAGCAGCGCCGCCACCGGGTCGCCGAGATCTTCGCCACCGAGACGGGAGGGACCTCCGATGTCGCTGCCTCCTGAGCCCACGGCCCCCGACAGCGGGGTCATCCACAACATCGGTTACCGCGGCTACCAGGGCCCCCGCCTCGGCCGCGGCTTCGCCACCCGCTCGCTCTTCGTGCAGGGCCTGCGCGGCGCGTACGGGCTGGGCCGCTCCGGCAAGTCCAAGGTGCTGCCGATGCTGGTGGCCGCCGCGCTGGCGCTGCCCGCGGTGGTCTTCGTGGCGGTCGCGATCATCACCAAGTCCGAGGAGCTCGGGCTGGGGTACCCGCAGTACCTCGAGGTGTTCGGGATCTTCGCGCTGATCTTCCTGGCCTCGCAGGCCCCGGTGCTGATGTCCCGCGACCTCCGGCACAGCACTGTGCCGCTGTACTTCTCCCGCCCGATCACCCGGGCCGACTACGTCCGGGCGAAGTTCGCCGCGATGACCGCCGCGATGATGCTGCTGATGACGGTGCCGCTGGTGCTGCTCTACCTCGGCGCGCTGCTGGCGGGCCTGCCGTTCGGCAGCAACAGCACGCACTTCTGCCAGGGGCTGTTCGCCGCGCTGCTCTCCTCGGTGCTGTACTCCGCGCTCGGCCTGCTGATCGCCGCCGCCACCCCGCGCCGGGGCTTCGGCGTCGCCGCCATCATGGGCGTGATGATCGTCAGTCGACTGCTGGCCGGGATCATCTACAGCCTCGGCGGCGGGGTCACCAGCCCGACGCCGGAGTCCGCCAACTGGGCGGCCATGCTGTCGCCGGGCACGGCTGCCGAGGGCCTGGTCAACGAGCTCTTCTCGATCCGGGCGGGCGGCTCCCTGCACGCCCCGGGCACGCTCGGCCTGGTGGTCTTCGCGATCGAGATCGCCGTCATGATCGGCGGCTCGTACTGGCTGCTGCTGCGCCGCTACCGGAACATCTGAGAGGTCGTCATGGCAGTCATCACCATCGACAAGGTCTCCCGCTGGTTCGGCAACGTGGTCGCCGTCAACGACGTCAGCATGGAGATCGGCCCGGGCGTCACCGGGCTGCTCGGCCCCAACGGGGCGGGCAAGTCCACCCTGATCCACATGATGAGCGGCTTCCTGGCCCCGTCGTCCGGCTCGGTCACCCTGGACGGCGCGCCGATCTGGCGCAACCAGGCGGTGTACCGGCAGATCGGCCTGGTGCCCGAACGGGAGTCGATGTACGACTACCTGACGGGCTGGGACTTCGTCCTCGCCAACGCCGAACTCCACGGCCTGGCCGACCCGGCCGCCGCCGCGAAGCGGGCCATCGGCCTGGTCGAGATGGAGTACGCCCAGGACCGTCAGACCGGGACGTACTCCAAGGGCATGAAGCAGCGGGTCAAGATGGCCTCCGCCCTGGTCCACGACCCCGCCGTGCTGCTGCTGGACGAGCCGTTCAACGGCATGGACCCGCGCCAGCGGCTGCAACTGATGGACCTGCTCCGCCGGTTCGGCGCCGACGGCCGGACGGTGCTGTTCTCCTCGCACATCCTGGAGGAGGTCGAGCAGCTGGCCCGGCACATCGAGGTCGTGGTGGCCGGCCGGCACGCCGCCTCCGGCGACTTCCGCAAGATCCGCCGGTTGATGACCGACCGGCCACACCGCTACCTGGTCCGCTCCAGCGACGACCGCAGGCTGGCCGCCGCGCTGATCGCGGACAGCTCCACCGCCGGGATCGAACTCGACTGGCAGGAGCGGGCGCTGCGGATCCAGGCGATCAACTTCCCGCAGTTCACCGCGCTGCTGCCGAAGGTCGCCAAGGAGGCCGGGATCCGGCTCTACACCGTCTCCCCCGCCGACGAGTCGCTGGAGAGCGTCTTCTCCTACCTCGTCTCCTCCTGACGCCCCGTCGCCCGTCGCTGTCGCCCGTCGCCCCGAAAGGCTGAACCCTGTGAACCTGACCGTCGCCAGGCTGACCGTACGCGGCCTGCTGGGGCGCCGCCGCGGCATCCTGCTGCTGGTCGCCCCGGTCCTGCTGCTGGTCGTCTCCCTGATCGCGAAGAACTCGGACGCCGACCAGCAGGCCCTGGCCACCGACATCCTCGGCCGGCTCTCGCTCGGCACCCTGGTGCCGCTGCTCGGCCTGGTGATCGGGACGGGCGTGATCGCCACCGAGATCGACGACGGCTCGATCGTCTACCTGCTCGCCAAGCCGCTGCCGCGGTGGAAGATCATCACCACCAAGCTCGCGGTGGCGATCGGGGTCACCTGGCTGTTCGCCGCCGTCCCGTCCCTGCTGGCCGGGCAGATCATGGTCGGCACCCAGGACAACCTCGCGCTCGCCTTCACGGTCGGCACCCTGGTCGCGGGGGCCGTGTACAGCGCGGTCTTCCTGCTGCTCGGCGTGGTCTCCCGGAACGCGGTGGTGATCGGGCTGGCGTACGCCCTGGTCTGGGAGAGCCTGGTCGGCAACTTCGTGGACGGCGCCCGCACCCTGAGCATCCAGCAGTGGGGCCGCAGCGTCGCCCACACGATCGCCACCGACGGCGCCATCACCGCCCCGGTTGCGCTCGGCGTCGCCGTCCCGCTGCTGATCGTGGTCTCGCTCGCCGCGACCGCCCTCGCCACCGTCAAGCTCGCGGGCCTGACCCTCTCCTACGACGAGTAGCCGCCGGCGGGCCCTGGAGCCCGACGGTCAGAGCGTCAGGTTTCGGCCCGCGCCCCAGCCCGCGGCGGCGGCCAGCGCGGCCATGACGAGCAGCAGCACCAGCGGCAGCTCCCAACCACCCGTCAGCTGGTGCAGAAAACCTGCGCCGACCGGCCCGGCCGCCGCCACCAGGTACCCGACCGCCTGCGACATCCCGCCCAGCTGGGCGGCGCCGAGCGCGCTGTCGGTCCGCAGCACCAGGAAGGCCAGCGCCAGTCCGAGCGAACCGCCCTGGGCCAGGCCGAGCACGGTCGCGGAGACCCAGGCGCCGGAGACCGGGGTCAGCAGCAGGATCACCACGCCGGTCGCGTTCAGGGCCGCCATCGAGACGGCCAGGCCGCGCTGACGGGTCATCCGGCCGGCCACCAGCGGGACCAGGAAGGCACCGCCGACCTGCACCAGGTTGCTGAACGCGAAGACCAGCCCGGCCTCGCCGCGGGCCATCCCGTGGTCGACCAGGATGGTGGGCAGCCAGGCGATCAGGGTGTAGACCATCAGCGAGGAGATGCCCATGAAGGCGCTCACCTGCCAGGCCAGCCCGGACTTCCAGACCCCCTCGATGCCCCGTCCGGCCGGGGCGGCCGCGACGGCGGCCCGCTCCTGACGGGACTTCAGCACCTGCGGCAGCCAGGCCACCGCCGCCACCAGGGCGAGCAGCGACCAGGCCCCGAGCGAGCCCTCCCAACCGCCGCCGAACACCTTCTCCAGCGGCACCGAGACGGCCGCCGCGAGGGTCGCGCCGATCAGCATCGAGGTGGAGTACACCCCGGTCATGGCGGCGGCCCGGCCCGGGAACTCGCGCTTGACCAGCCCCGGCATCGAGACGTTCAGCACCGCGATCGCCACCCCGATCACCATGCAGCCGGCGTACAGCGCGAAGGAGTTGGGCAGCACCCGGAGCAGGATGCCGGCGCCGAGCGTGAGCACCGCGCCGAGCACCACCTTCTCCGCTCCGAACCGCCGGGTCAGCCGGGGCGTCAGCGGGGCGCCGAGGCCCTGGAACAGCACCGGCACGGTGGTGATCAGGCCGCTCGCGGTGGCGGACAGGCCGAAGGTCCGCTGGATCTCGCCGAGCAGCGGGGAGACGGCGGCCAGCGAGGCGCGCATGTTGAGCGCGACCAGCACGATGCCGAACAGCAGCAGTGCGGGGTGCGCGAAAGCGGTGCGGGTACGGACCGTGGTGACGACGGCAGGCTGGGCCTGGGTGACCGACATGGTGCTGTTTTCTCTCCGGGCAGGGGTGGACTACGGGACGGGCGGCGGCGGTGGGCCGGCCGTCACTTCCGCGCGGCGATCGCGGCGAGCAGCTGCTCCACGGCGGCGGTGGGCTCGGCCAGCAGATCGCGACAGGCCGCCTCGGCCCGCTCGGGGTCGCCGCTCTCGATCGCGTCGACCAGCGCCTGGTGGGTGGCGACCACCACCTCGGGCATCTCGTGGTCGCCGAACGAGGTCCGCATCGACTCGCGCACCGAGGCGCCGAAGTAGCGGTACACCTCGGTCAGCGCGGGGTTGTGCGCGGCCTCCACCACGGCGGTGTGGAACTCCAGGTCGTGCTCGACGGTGGCCTCCCGGCCGGCCCGGTCGGGCTCGGTCGCGATGATCTCGGCCTCCCGGGCCAGTGCGGTCCGCATCCGGGCGATGTCCTCGGGGGTGTGCCGCAGCGCGGCCAGCCGGGCCGCCTCGGTCTCCAGCGCGGCCCGCACCTCCAGCACGTCCCGTACGCCCGAGCGCTGCACCCCGCGCAGCACCGAGGCCGGGTCGCTGGTGCTCCGGACGAAGGTGCCCTCACCCTGCCGGGAGACCAGCATCCCCGCGTGCACCAGCACCCGGATCGCCTCCCGCACGGTGTTGCGCCCCACCCCGAGCCGCTCGGCCAACTCGTGCTCGGTCGGGATCCGCCCGCCCACCGGCCAGCTGCCGGCGCTGAGCTGCTCGCGCAGCTGCTCGATCGTCTCGTCCACCAGGGACCTGCGCCCGGCGGCCTGCAGTCCGTCGCTGCTCATCGGGGGCTCCTCTCGCGGGTGGACGACAGTCATCCTACAACTGCTTGTCCGGTCATCCTACAACTGGTCGGGTTCGGTCGGGTCCGGGTCCGGGTCGGGGAGGTGCGGACGGGAACCGCGGGGCCGTAGCCTGCGTTTCTCCGTTCGCCGTTCCCCTTTTCCGGAGTTGGAGTACCGCCTCATGGTGTTCAAGAAGCTGCTCGGTGCGCTCGGCGTCGGCGGCCCCACCGTCGACACCGTCCTGGCCACGCCGACCGTGCAGCCCGGCGGGCTGATCCAGGGGCAGGTCAACCTGGTCGGCGGCACCCAGGAGGCGAAGATCTCCGGCATCACGCTGACCCTGGTCGCCCGGGTGGAGATCGAGCACTCGGAGGGCGAGAGCGACGGCCTGGCCTCGTTCGCCCGGTACTCGGTCAGCCCCCCGCTGACCCTGGCCGCCGGTGAGCAGCGCTCGATCCCGTTCACCGTCCCGGCGCCGTACGAGACGCCGGTCACCTCGGTGGCCGGGCAGCACCTGCACGGCATGTCGCTCGGCCTGCGGACCGAGGTGGAGATCAGCGGGGCCAGGGACAAGGGCGACGTCGACCCGCTCGGGGTCGAGCCGCTGCCGCTGCAGCGCGGTGTGCTGGAGGCGTTCGCGGCGCTCGGCTTCCGCTTCCACAGCGCCGACCTGGAGTCCGGGCGGATCCGGGGGACGGGGCAGGTCCTGCCGTTCTACCAGGAGATCGAGTACCTGGCCGCGCCGCAGTACGCGGGCCGGTTCCAGGCACTGGAGCTGACCTTCCTGGCCTCCGCCGACCGGGTCGAGGTGGTGCTCGAACTCGACCGGCGCGGCAGCGATGTGATCAACCATCATGTCCTGGACCAGGCGCAGGTGGGTCAGGACCTGACCGGCACGGTGGACGGCTGGATCCAGCAGGCGATGGCCAACAGCCCGCACGGGCACGGGAGTTCCGGCCACGGCGGGCACGGCTTCGGGGCCGGCCTGGCGGCCGGTGCGGCGGTGGGGGTGGTCGGCGGCCTGGTGCTGGAGGAGTTCGTGGACGACGTCGTCGAGGAGGCGGCCGAGGACCTCTTCGAAGACGTCTTCGAGGACTGAACCGAAGGCTGCCGGTACAACCGGCAGCCCGGCTCGTGACTCCGCAATGTTGCCTTTATATGCTCCGCAGAAGCTCCGAACGGCTGTATGCGGTTCTTTCCGACAACAGGCCCCGGGAGTGACGCTGACGGAGCTGTTCCCGCCTGCTGGAAGGTGCGCGTATGTCTGGCCAGAGGCCGGGGTCTTCGGGCCGGGATGCCGAATGGTGGCGTGACGACGCCTCGTACAGCAACCCCTACACGGACCCGTACCAGGAGCAGCCCCAGGCCCCGCAGTACCAGGGCCACCAGCCGCAGTCGGCGCCGCACCAGGCCGTGCCGGCGCAGGGCGGCCGGGCGGAGGCCCGGCGGGCCCAGCAGGCGCAGCAGGCCAGGCAGGCCGAGGCGCAGCAGGCCGGCGGTGCCCCGGCTGGCCAGGGCGGGCGGGCGGCCGCCCGGGCCGCGGCCAAGGGCCGGGGCGGGGTGCCGGGCCGCAGCGGCGCACCGGGCGGGAAGAAGCGCAACCGGAAGAAGATCGTCGCCTGGGTGGCGACCGGAGCGCTGGCCCTGGTGGTGGCGTCCGGCGGCGCGCTCTACCTGAAGCTCAACGGCAACATCAGTACCTTCGACAAGGACGGCCTGAGCTCGGACCGCCCCGATGCCGCCGCCCCGGACGCGAACGGCAACACCCCGATCAACGTGCTGCTGATCGGCTCCGACTCACGGGCCGGCGGCAACGCCGACCTGGGCGGCGGCGAGGACGGCGGGGCCCGCTCCGACACCACGATCCTGCTGCACGTCTACGCCGACCGGAAGCACGCGGTGGGCGTCTCCTTCCCCCGGGACGCGATGGTGCCCCGCCCCAAGTGCAAGCTGCCGAACGGGAAGTGGACCAAGGAGGAGACCAGCATCATGTTCAACTCCGCCTTCTCGGTCGGCGAGACCGACGCGGGCAACCCGGCCTGCACCCAGAACACCGTGGAGAAGATCACCGGCCTGCGGGTCGACCACACCATCGTGGTCAACTTCCAGGGTTTCGCGGCGATCACCAGCGCGATCGGCGGCGTCAACGTCTGCCTGCCGAATCCCATCTACGAGAACGACCTCAACCCCAAGCTGCCCCGCAAGGGCAAGCAGATCTTCCCCAAGGGCGAGCAGACCGTCTCCGGTCAGAAGGCGCTCGACTACGTCCGGCTGCGGCACGGCGTGGGTGACGGCTCCGACATCGGCCGGATGAAGCGCCAGCAGGCGTTCCTCTCGGCCCTGATCAAGGACGTCAAGGGCAAGGGCATGGACGCCACCACGCTGCTCCCGCTGGCCGACGCGGCCACCAAGTCGCTGATCGTGGACGAGGGGCTGGGCTCGGCGGCCAAGCTGATGTCGTTCGCGCTGTCGATGAAGAACATCGACCTGCACAACATCCAGTTCATCACCGCCCCGTGGCGCTTCGACGGCTCCCGGGTGGCCCTGGTCCACCCGGACGTCGAGGCGCTCTGGCAGGCCCTGAAGACCGGCAAGACGCTGGACGGCCAGGACGCCAACGCCGCCGGGGCGGCGGCGAGTCCGGCCCCCGCCCCGGCCGAAACCGCCGCCCCGACGGCGGCCGCCCCGCCGGCCGCGGTCAAGGGCGCCGGCATCAAGGTCGCGGTCTACAACGGGACCACCACGGCCGGTCTCACCACCGGCGCGGTGACGGCCCTCAAGGCGTCCAAGTTCACCGTCGGCACGGTCGGCAACGCCTCCACCCAGACCCACGCCACCACCGTGGTCCAGTACGGCCCCGGCCAGAAGGCCTCGGCCCAGACCGTGGCCGAGCTCTTCCCCGGCGCCACGCTGGAGTCCTCCACCAAGGCGGGCATCAACCTGGTGCTCGGCAAGGACTACGCCGCCGCCAACGGGGCCACCACCCCGGCCACCGCCGCCGTCCCGACCGCCATCCCGAGCAGCATCGCCGAAGCGGCCCGCCCGGCCGACACCGCCGCCTGCGACGACGTCTCGTACGGGCCCAACTCCTGAGCCCGGTCGGCCGCCGGAGCTGCCGGCGGCCGACGGACCGGCCACCGGCCAGGCGCTAGGGGAAGAGCCGCTCCAGCACGACGGCCACGCCGTCCTCGTCGTTGCTGCTCGTCACTTCGTCGGCGACGGCGAGCAGTTGCTCGTGCGCGTTGGCCATCGCCACCCCGTGCGCGGCCCAGCCGAACATCGGCACGTCGTTGGGCATGTCCCCGAACGCGATGGTCTGGGCGCCCTTGACGCCGAGCCGGTGGGCGGCGACGGCCAGCCCGGTGGCCTTGGTCAGGCCGAGCGGGAGCAGCTCCACGATCCCGGCCCCGGCCATGGTGACGCCGACCAGGCCGCCGGCGACCCGCTGGGCCACCTCCGCCAGGGCGTCGTCGCCGTGCCCCGGGTGCTGGACGTAGAGCTTGCTGATCGGAGCCACCAGGAGCTCCTCCACCGCGACCCGGCGGACCGGCAGCCGGGTGCCGATCTCCAGCTCGTAGCCGGGCCCGGTGAGCACCTCGCCGTCGAGCCCGTCCTGGTTGGCCGCGATCGCCAGCATGCCGATCTCGGCCTCTATCTTGGCGATCGCCTCCGCCGCGCTGCGGCGGTCCAGGGTCAGCGAGGTGAGCAGCCGGTGCGCCCCGGCGTCGTAGACCTGGGCGCCCTGGCCGCAGACCGCGAGCCCGGTGTAGCCGATCTCGTCGAACACCGGCCGGGCCCAGACCGCGGACCGGCCGGTGACGATGATGTGCACCGCACCGGCCGCGACCGCCCGGGCCAGCGCGGCGCGGGTGCGGGGCGAGACCGTCTCGGCCGGGTTCAGCAGTGTCCCGTCCAGGTCGGTCGCGACCAACCGGTAGGGCAGGGTGGTCACTTGACCGGTTCCAGCACGGTCCGTCCGCCGAGGAAGGGACGCAGTGCCTCGGGCACGGCGACCGAGCCGTCGGCGAGCTGGTGGTTCTCCAGGATCGCCACGATCATGCGCGGGACGGCGACCAGGGTGCCGTTCAGCGTGGCCAGCGGGCGGACCTTGTTGTCCCCGTCCCGGAGCCGGATCGAGAGCCGGCGGGACTGGAACTCGGTGCAGTTGGAGGTCGAGGTGACCTCGCGGTACTTGCCCTGGGTCGGGATCCAGGCCTCGATGTCGAACTTCCGCACCGCCGAGGAGCCGAGGTCGCCGGAGGCGACGTCGATCACCCGGTAGGGGAGTTCGAGCGCGTTGAGGAAGTCCTTCTCCCACTGGAGCAGGCGGCGGTGCTCGGCCTCGGCGTCCTCGGGCGTGGTGAAGACGAACATCTCCACCTTCTCGAACTGGTGCACCCGGATGATGCCCCGGGTGTCCTTGCCGTAGGTGCCGGCCTCGCGGCGGAAGCAGGACGAGTAACCGGCGTACCGCAGCGGCAGCTTGTCCGCGTCGATGATCTCGTCCATGTGGTACGCGGCCAGCGGGACCTCGCTGGTGCCGACCAGGTAGCGGTCCTCTTCCTCCAGGAAGTAGACGTTCTCCGCCGCCTGGCCGAGGAAGCCGGTGCCGTCCATGGCCGCCGGGCGGACCAGGGCCGGGGTGATCATCGGGGTGAAGCCGGCCTCGACCGCCTGCGCGACCGCCATGTTGACCAGGGCGAGCTCCAGCAGCGCGCCGACGCCGGTCAGGTAGTAGGAGCGCGATCCGGCCACCTTGGCGCCGCGCTCGGTGTCGATCGCGCCGAGCACCTTGCCCAGCTCGACGTGGTCCTTGGGCTCGAAGCCCTCGGCCGCGAAGTCGCGCGGGGTGCCGATCTCCTCCAGCGTGACGAAGTCCTCCTCGCCACCGACCGGGGCGGCGGGGTCGATCAGGTTGGCCAGCTGGCGGAGCAGCCGGTCGGCCTCCTCGTTGGCCTCGCGCTGCTCGGCCTCGGCGGCCTTCACCTCGGCGGACAGCTCGCCGGTGCGCTTGAGCAGCGCGGCCTTCTCGTCGCCCTGGGCCTTCGGGATCTGCTTGCCGAGCGTCTTCTGCTCGTTGCGCAGGTCGTCGAAGCGGGTGCCCGAGGAGCGGCGCCGTTCGTCGGCGGAGAGGAGGGCGTCGACCAGGTCGACGTCCTCACCACGGGCACGCTGCGAGGCGCGCACTCGGTCGGGGTCCTCACGGAGCAGGCGAAGGTCAATCACGGGGCCAGCCTACCGGGGCGGGGCTCCAGGACCGGAACCTCTTTCTGTGTCGGAGTACGGGCCGTTGGGGCGGGCGGGACGGGTGTGCCGCCGCGCTGTCGCATATGTCGCTTTCTGCCCGGTTCTCTGGCACCCTGCCCCCGGCCGTTCGGCCCGGTGCAGGTCAGCGCGGTGTGGATGCCCCGGCCGGCCTGGGGATAACTCCCGTCAACCTGTGGATAACTGCTGTGGAGAGGCGCTCCGGCGGCGTTCGTCCACAGGCTGGAGGCCGGGCCTGTGGATGAACGGGAAGTGCAGGTCGGGCTGGTGATTTGCGAAGGAATTGAGGTTTCAAACCTCGATTCGTCCTCTCAGGTGAGGGAATTCGCGCACTCGGACGGGTGATTTGCCGGATCACGGGTGACTCTGGTGCGATTAGTCGCCTCTGGGGGAGAAGCGGATGATCTGACCGGCCCCGCCAGTGGATATGCCGGTTTGTCGACTCGTCCCCAGGCCTGTGGATAACTGTGGATAACTCGGCCCGCTCCGGCCTGTGGATGGATCTGGGGACTGTGGACGAAGCCGTCCGCCCGCCGCATGGTGCGGCGGGCGGTGGCCCCGAACGGTCACGCGACCGCCCGGGTGAAGTTACCGGCGTGTCGGAAATTGGCAATTCCGGCGCGAAATGATCGATTCAGATCATCTTCGTTCAGTGCGCCTCAGGCCTCGCCGCGACCGTCCAACGCCCGGGAGAGCCAGTCCGCGGCCAGGCTGAAATCCGCGTCCGAGGTACCGGGCCGCAGCGCGGTCGGCTGCCCCTGGTCCGCCCGGGGATAGGAGCCGAGGAACCGCACCTGCGGGCACATCCGCCGCAGCCCCATCAGCGCCTCGCTCACCCGGCGCTCGCTCAGGTGGCCCTCGCAGTCGATCAGGAAGCAGTAGTTCCCGAGCCCCTCGCCGGTCGGCCGGGACTCGATCCGCATCAGGTTGATCCCGCGCACGGCGAACTCCTGCAGCAGCTCCAGCAGCGCACCCGGGTGGTCGTCCGGCAGCCAGACCACCATCGAGGTCTTGTCCGCCCCGGTCGGCGAGGAGACCCGCCCGGGCCGCCCCACCAGGACGAACCGGGTGGTCGCGTTGGCCGCGTCGTGGATGTCGGTGACCAGCGGTTCGAGACCGTAGATCGGCGCCGCGAACTCCCCGGCGAACGCCCCGTCGAACCGGCCCTCCTGGACCTGGCGCGCGCCGTCCGCGTTCGAGGCCGCCGACTCCCAGAGGGCGTCCGGCAGGTTGGCGGCCAGCCAGCGGCGCACCTGCGGCTGGGCCACCGGGTGGCTGGTGACGGTCTTGACGTCCGCCAGCGCCGTCCCCGGCCGCACCAGCAGCGCGAACGAGATCGGCAGCAGCACCTCGCGGTAGATCATCAGGGCGGTGCCGGTGGCGAGTTCGTCGCTGGTCGCCGTGACGGCGCCCTCGACCGAGTTCTCGACCGGTACGAACGCCCCGCTCGCCTCGCCCGCCCGGACCGCGTCCAGCACGGCCGGCACCGACGCGAGTGGCACCAGCTCCCGGGTGGCGGCCTCCGGCAGCGTGCGCAGCGCCGCCTCCGTGAACGTTCCGGCGGGGCCGAGGTAGGTGTAGCGGGTGGCCGACATGCCGCCTCCGTACGAAATGCATCTGGTGCTGCCCGACCAACCCACCTTAGTCACTCCCCCGGCCCGCCACCGCCGCCGTCCGCCCCCTGAACTCCCGGCACCGCGCACGGCGCACTGCCCGGTGGCCCCGCCGTCAGTCCAGCAGTTTCTGTCCGACCCAGCCGCCCTCGGGCGCCCCGGGCGGGACCGCGTACAGCCCGCTGGACTCGTGCCGGACGAACCGGGACAGGCCGTCCCCCCGGGCCAGCTTCCGCTGCACCGGCACGAACCCCTTCGACGGGTCGGCCTGGAACGCCACGAACAGCAGCCCCGCGTCCGGCGACCCGTCCGCCAGCGTCCCGTCGGCGTACGAGAATCCGCGCCGCAGCATCGCCGCCCCGCCGTTGGAGGCCGGTGCCGCCACCCGGACGTGGGCGTCGGCCGCGATCGCCAGCGCGCCGTCGGCGCCGCGGGCGGCGAGGTCCACGGGGGTGGTCTCGGTGCCGCCCGAGAGCGGGGCGCCGTCCGACTTGCGGCGGCCGATTACCCGTTCCTGACGGTCCGTCGGCAGGTTCTCCCAGTTGTCGAGCAGCATCCTGATCCGCCGGACCACCGCGTACGTGCCCCCGGCCGGCCAGTCGCCGCCGCCGGTGAAGACCTTCTGCTCGAACCCGTCCTGGCCGGGCTTGGGGTTGTTGGTCCCGTCCACCTGGCCCATCAGGTTGCGGCCGGTCATCGGCTGCGGGGTGGCGCCCGGGGTGCGGCCGAAGCCGGCCATCTGCCAGCGCAGCGAGGCCAGTCCGGCGGCCTGCCGCTGGAGCACCCGGAACGCGTGGAAGACCACCAGGGCGTCGTCGGCGCCGATCTGCACCCAGAGGTCGCCGTCGCTGCGGGCCCGGTCGATCGCGTCCTCGGGGAAGTCGGGCAGCGGGGCCAGCGCGGCCGGGCGACGGTCCGTCAGACCGACCCGGTCGAACAGCGAGGCGCCGAACCCGAACGTGACGGTCAGCGAGCACGGCCCGGCGTCCAGCGCGATCTGGTTCTCAGCCGAGGGCGCGCCCTCCCCCCGGGTCAGCCGGGCCGCCGTCGCCGACCACTGCTGCATCAGCTTCCGCAGGCCGTCCCGCCCGGCCCCCTCGGCCAGGTCGAAGGCGGCCAACTGCACCCGGGCCTGGCCGGGTTGGAGGATGCCGGCCTGGTGCGGGCCGTGGAACGGGACCACGGCCGACCCCAGGGCGGCAGCCGCAGCGGGCGCGGCCGGGGCGGCGGCCAGCGCCTGCTGCCCGAGCGCGCCCCCGGCCGCGCCGATCGCGAGGCCCGCCCCGGCGCTGCCCAGCAGGGTGCGGCGGGAGAGTCCGGAGCTGGTCATGCGGTTCAGCCGATCTTGAGCGGTTTGACCTCGGTCACCTGGTCGATGTCGGAGGACCGCACGGTCACCGACACCACCCAGTTGCCCGCGAGCGGGAGCTGGCCGGTGCCGGACCAGCGGCCGGGACCCTCGGCCTTGAGGGTCACCGGGAGCGGACCGAGATCCCGGTCCGGCAGGGTGAAGGCGAGCTCCAGCTCGGGCACCTCGACCGGCTGCCCGGCCTGGTCGGTCAGGGCGAGCTGGACGCTGTTCAGCCCGACCCCGGCCGGATTGATCCCCACCGTGGCGGTGCCCTTGGCGTTCGGGGTGCGGCCGCCGGTGTCGTACGGGATCTTGAGTTCCACGGTCTTCCCGGGCACCGGGGTGGCGCCCCGGACCGGGTAGCGGTCGGCCGCCGTGCCGGGGCCGGGGGCGGCGGCGACCGCCTCGGCCACCTTCCCGGGCGGGGTGTTGGTCAGCATCGTGGTGACCACCAGGACCGCCACCGCGACCCCGGCCTCGACCAGCACCGACCGGCGCAGCCCGGCCCGCGCGGGGGTGCCGTCCCGCTCCTGACGCACCGTCGCCTCGGCCCGGGCGGCCTGCTGCCGGGCCAACTGCGCGGCCCGGACCGGATCGGCCCCGGCCTGCGCATCGGCCCGCTTCTCGGCCCCGGCCTTGGCCGTCACCGGCGCGGGTGCCGGTTCGGCGGTGGGCACCGCCTCGCCACCCGTCCGGAGCCGGGCGACCCAGCCCCGGGAGAACCAGGCCACGCCGACCATGGCGACCACGGCACCGGTCTTGATCAGCAGCAGCCGGCCGTACTCGGTGTCCACCAGCGCGCCCCAACTGCCCAGCCCGCGCCAGGCCTGGTAGACACCGGTCAGCACCAGCACCGCCACCGCGCCGAACGCCAGCTTGGAGAACAGCTCGACCGCCCGCAGCCCGACCCCGTTCCGGAGCGCGAGCAGCAGGGTGGTCAGCCCGCCCAGCCAGAGCGCCATCGCGAGCAGGTGGACCATCGCGGCCGGCAGCGCCAGCCAGACCTGCTCGCCGACCGAGGCGTGGTCCGCCCCGGCCCAGGTGGCGGAGAGCGCCACGGCCAGCACCAGCCCGGCCACGCCGAGGCCCAACCTGGCGTCCCGGAGCGGACGTTCGGCGGCCCGGCGCTCCAACTGCCGCAGCTCATCCTCCTCGCCCTCCGGAGCCGTCCGAGCCGCCTGGTCCGACCGACTCGCCTCGGCTGGCTCGGGCTTGGCCTGCCCCAACTGCCCCACCAGCAGCGACAGGAAGACCCCGGCCGCCGCGAGCAGCAGCAGCCGGACCGACAGCGCCGTCCCGATCCGCTCGTCCAGGGTGCTGCGCACCAGCGAGAGGTCGAGCGCCTGCCCGATCCCGGTGCCCCGCTCGTACGGGCCGCGCAGCAGCAGCACCGCCACGGTGGAGACCAGCAGCGCGACCCAGCCGGTCATCAGCAGCCGCTGCACCGAGCGGACGGCCGCCCCGGCGGGCCAGCAGAGCAGCACGAATGCGGTCGCCCCGGCCAGCAGCGCGAAGGCGGCGTAAGCGATCGTCCGTCCGGTGCCGTAGGCGAAGGCGACCACGCCGTCCGCCTTCACGTCCTGCAGGGCGGCGGCCGAGACGGTGGTGGCCGAGGGGGCGCCGATGGAGAAGGTGTAGGCACCGCCGATCGGGTGCGAGTCCTCGGAGACCGCGCGCCAGGCCACCGTGTAAGTGCCGTTGGCCAGGCCGCTCTTGAGCGCGACCCGGGCGGTGGCGGCCCGGCCGTCCAGATGGCCGGGATCGCCGGAGTCGACGGCCGCGCCGTCGGGCCCGAGCACCCGGACCGAGTCGGGGGAGAGCGAGACGCCCTCGCTGAAGGTCAGCGTCACGGAGCCCGGTGCCGTGGGCACCACCGCGTTGTTCGCCGGGTCGGTGGAGACCAGGGTCGCGTGCGCGGACGCCGTGCCGGCGCCGCCGATCAGCAGCAGCCCGGCCGTGACCACGACCGTCAGCAGGGCACCAAGCCTCTTCCACATGAGCTACTGGCTCCCGGGTCGGTAGGTGAGGGGTTGGACCGGCACCTGTACGGCGATGGTCTCGCCCTTGGCGAAGGTGAGTTCGAGGTCGAGCCGGTCGCCGACGGCCGGCGGCTTGGCCCATCCCATGATCATGAGGTGGTTGCCGCCCCGGGCCAGCTGGAGCGCTCCGTTCGCGGGGACCGCGAACGAGCTGACCTCCTCCATGGTCTGCTCGGTGGAGCGGTGCATGGTGACCGAGCTGGCGCCGGAGCTGCGCACCCCGACCAGCTCGTCCCCGCCGGCCCCGTCGTTGCGGACGGTCAGGTACCCGGCCGCCATCCCGTTGGGGCTGGCGGGGAGCGGGATGTACGAGTCGACCACGCTCAGTCTGGCCACCGCGGCGGTGCCGTCCGAGCCGCAGGCGACCAGGACCGTCCCGGCGGTCAGCACGGCGGCCAGCCCGGCCCCGTACAGGGCCCGGCGCGGGAACGGGGTCACGCCGGCACCCCCTTGGCCAGCAGCGGCAGGTCGTGTTCGAAAGTCTGCACCGAGGTGCTGCTGAGGTACAGCAGGTGTGCCTTGTCGTCCTGCGGCAGGAAGGTCAGCACCTGGGCGCCGTGCGAGGAGGTGACGGTGCCGTCCTTGTTCACGATCGGGTCCTCGACCAGGACGCCGAGCGACTTGGCGGCGGCCTTCACCCGGTCCAGGTCGCCGGTCAGCCCGACGAAGCTCTTGCCCATCGCGTCCAGCCAGGTGCGCAGCACCTGCGGGGTGTCCCGGGCGGGGTCGGTGGAGACGAAGACCACGTCGATCTTCTTCTGCTCCTCGGCGGAGAGCTTGGACATCGCCACCCCGATGTCGCCCATGGTGGTCGGGCAGACGTCCGGGCAACTGGTGTAGCCGAAGAACAGCAGGGTGGGGCGTCCGGCGGTCTGCTTGCGCAGGTCGTACGGCTGCCCGGAGGTGTCGGTCAGGGTCAGCTCGGGCTTGTCGAAGTGCTTGCCCAGCACGGTGGCCTGGTAGGGCGAGCTGCTGCCCTCCTTCGAGACCTTGGCCGGGCCGTCGGCGCTGCTGCCGCCGGAGCCGCAGGCGGTCAGGGAGAGGGCGGCGACCAGCGCGAGGGCGGCGGCGCCGAGCAGTCGGGGGGAGGGGGTGTGTGCCATGGCGGTGCGTCCGATCGTGGGGCGTGCGGCATGCTGCGGCCGGCCCCGGCCGCCGCGTGGCTCGCGGCGGCCGGGGGTGGGCCCGGAAATCAGGAGGCGTTGCTCTTGCGGCGCAGGCCGAGCACACCGAGCGCGGCACCGAGCACACCGATGACGATGCCGACCACGCCGAGGGTACGGGCGGTGGAGTCGTCCGAGGCCATCGCGGCGTGGTCGCCGTCCTTGCCCTTGGCCGCGTCGGCGGAGTCGGCGTGGTGGTCCCCGGCCGCGGCGGCCGGGGCCTTGGTCAGGGTCAGCGAGGGCGCGGGCTTGGCGGGCTCGGGCTGCCCGGCCTTGGCCTCGTCGATCCAGCGCACCACGTCGCCGTTGTCGTAGGTCTGCAGCGCCTTGAAGGTCAGCTTGTCGGTGTCGTCGGGCATCGCGCCGAGCGAGACCGCGAAGTCCTGGTACTGGCCGGGGCCGACCTTGGTGCCGGCGTCGGCGGTCCAGGTGATCTTGGAGACGGCCTCGGTGATGTCCTTGCCGTGCGACTTCAGCGGCTTGTCGAGCTTGGACTTCTCCAGGGTGGCGGTCCAGCCCGGGATCGGCTGGGTGCGGACCGAGGCCAGCGGGTGGTCCAGCGGGAGGTTGATCTCCAGCTTCACCGTCGAGGCGGTGTCGCTCTCGTTCGGCACCCGGAACGCGACGGCGCTGTAGCCGCCCTGCTGGACGGTGCCCGGCTGGACGGTGACGTGCGCGAAGGCCGGGGCGGCCAGGGTCAGCACGGTGCCGGCGGCGAGGGCGGTGGCACCGGCGAGACGACGGGCAGGAGAGATACGCATGGCTGTGGACTCCAACGGGAGACGGGCACGCGCGCAGGCCGCAGCGGCGGCGCGCGTACACGGGGGAAGTGACGGACAGGCAGGGCTGTGCGCGCGCTTCCGAGGGTGTCCCGGGTCAGCGCGCGGACAGGAGCGCGGGCGGCCCCCGGCGCAGCGGGCTGTGCCGCAGGCCGACCGCCGCCGGCAGCCGCCAGTCGCCCGCCCGGGGCGCGCGGGGCCGCTCGGGCCCCGGCACGGCCGGGCCGAGCAGCAGGGCCACCAGCAGCGCGAACGCCGTCCGCAGCGGGGCGGCGAACTCCTGCGCCGCGTCCGCCGTCAGCCGCAGCAGCCGCCACAGGGCGGCCTCGCCGCGGCGCAGCCACCAGCCGGCCAGGACGGCGGCGGCCAGGTGGCCGATCAGCATCGGCCCGGTCAGTCCGAGCGGGCCGCCCGGCTCGGCCACGGCGGCCGCGGGGTACGCGTTCGGGTCCAGCCCGGCCGCGCTGACCAACTGCCCGGGGTTGTCGACCAGGGCGGCGGTGCCGCTCTCGTCGCAGACCAGGCGGCTGGCGACCTGAGGCAGCGTCAGCGTCCCGCCGTGGTGCATGCCGGGCATCGCGGTGCTGCAGAGGAAGTGGAAGAGCAGGTGCAGCCCGAGCTGACCGGCGGTCAGCGCACCGGCGATGGCGAGCAGCGAACGCTCCCGCCCGCCGAGCAGGACGGCCACGGCGCAGACCGCCGTGAAGCCGGCCACCAGGGCGGGCAGGCCGACCTCGCCGCTGCCCACCAGGGCGTGCCCGGCGGCCGCGACCAGCGTGCACACCAGGGCGAACGGCACCGCCCGGGCAAGCCTCAGGTCCCAGGCGGCGGCCGGGGCCCGGTGGCCCTGTGCGGCGGCGCCCGGTGACGGGGCGAGGCGGTGGTCGGTCATGGCTGGGACATCCTCTCACCGCCTACATCGACCGCCGGGGGAGGGGCGGAAAATACATCACATTGCCCCGTTCGGCCCCGGCGTGCGCGCCGTGCAGTGCGCCGCTCGGCACACGCCGCTGCACCAGTCCATCCGCCGAACGGGCGGTATCGGCCCCTCGGGACGGTTCGGTGCGGAATCGGCCGGAGATACCTAGTTGTATGTGGAGCCGCAGCCAGGAGGGACCTCCCGTGGACATCTGGTGGACTCTGCACCTCAAGCGCGACCCGGCCAGCGTCCCGCTCGCCCGGCGCATCCTGCTCGGTGCGATGGACTCGGCCGGTGTCGACCCCCAGGTCGCCTACGACCTCGGCATCGCCCTCACCGAGGCCTGCGCCAACGCCGTCGAGCACGCCACCTCCACCCGCCCGGACGAGGGCTTCCAGGTCACCGCGTCGATCTCCGGCGACCGCCTGCGGATCGAGGTCACCGACACCGGCCCCGGCCTGCCGCCCGCGGCCGCCCTCGCCCGGCCGCCGGTGCTGCCCCCGCTGCGCCGCCAGGCCGGTCCCGCCATCCGCCCCCCGGGGCGCTGTCGCACCCGCCGCGGCCGGGCCACCCTCCCGGCCCCCGCCCTGACGGCGCACCGCCCCCGCACCGCCGACCGCCCGGCCCCGTACGACACCCACGTCCTCCCGGCCGGCCGCCCCACCACGGCCCGCCCGATCGACCTGGACACCCTGCCGGACCTGACCGCCGAGAGCGGTCGCGGCCTGTTCCTGATCCACGCCCTCACCGACCACGTGCAGCTCCGCAACCATCCCCTGCGCGGCGCCATCGTGAGTTTCGACAAGGTCCTCAAGTGGCAGGACGACGCACTCCTCCGGGCCGCTTCCTGACGCCCGTGCGCCGCTGACCGGTCGGCGATATCCCCCGCCTTTCCGCAGCGGCGAGGCCTTTGAACTGCGCCGCCCGGAAACGCCCGTGCCGCCCGGAGCGCCGCGTGCGCGGGCTGCGGGCGGCACGGCGGCCGGGACTGCGGGCGGGGCTACTTGCTGACGGCGAAGCGCATCAGGTCGCGCTCGTCCCCCTGCTTGATCTTCCCGGTCTCGTTGATGACCTGGAGCTTCCACCCCGTGCCGACCCGGATCGCCTTGGCCACGGCGCAGCCGTTGTCGTTGGTGAGCAGGCTCGGCCAGATGTCGGCGACCTGCTGGCTGCTGCCGCCGGTCGAGTCGTACACCTTGAAGCTGATGTTCCGCGCGTTCTGGAACGCGCTGCGCTTCTTGTACGCGGCCGCTATGAAGACGATCGACGTGATGTTGGCCGGTACCCGGGAGAGCTCGACGGTCACCGTCTCGTCGTCCCCGTCGCCGTGCCCGGTCTGGTTGTCGCCGCTGTGGATCAGCGAGCCGTTGCCCAGCGGGTCGAGGGAGTCGAGCCCGGCCAGCCGCACCGGCTCGCTGCCCTGCATCGCGATCGCGATCAGGTCGAGGTCACTGCCGACCTTCTGCCGGAACTTCCCCATCAGCCCGCCGCTGCTCCCGGCGGTCGGGTCCCAGGACACCCCGATGGACAGATGGGTCACCCCGTCCAGGTCCGCCGGTCCGTCCTCCTTGTTCAGCGTGATCATGCGTGGTCCTTTCGGTGAAGGGGACTGCTGCCCCCGAGTCTGCCTGAGCCCCGACGGAGCGTCACGGTGCCACGGCTCCCGACGGGCTAGCAGGAATTGCCGGTCGGCCCGGTGGTTCGGAGCATGGGTGCATGGAGCACCAGATGCGAGCCGAGTACGGTCCGAGCGGTCGGTCGGGCGGGGTGAAGAGCTGGCACATCGTGGTGGGAGACACCATCAACGCGATGTGCGGCCACGAACTCGAGGCGGAGTCGGAGACCAAGGCGGCGACCGGGTGGTCCGACCAGCCGGATCTCAACTGCCACACCTGCGGGGCGCTGTTCCTGCGGGAGGCGCCGTACCTGCCGAGCGAACACCTCTACCGCGAGCAGCCGTAGCGGGCGGGCGTGGAGCCGACCGAGCTGGTCGAGGAGCTGTGTGCCCGGATCGACCGGCTCGACCCGCTGCTGCACGCCTTCACCCCGGAGCCGGGCCGCTACCTGCGGCTGGCCGCCGAGGCCCGTGAGCTGGAGCGCCGGTACGGCGGTCGCGAGCTGCCGCCGCTGTACGGCGTGCCGGTCGGGGTCAAGGACGTGATCCACGTGGACGGGCTGCCCACGCACGCCGGGTCGGCCCTGCCGCCGGGCGTGCTGGCCGGGCCGGAGGCCGGTGCGGTGCGGCGGCTGCGGGACGCCGGCGCGCTGATCGCGGGCAAGACGGTGACCGCCGAGTTCGCCCTCGGCGCCCCGGGCCCGACCCGCAATCCGCACCATCCGGCGCACACCCCCGGCGGTTCGAGCAGCGGCTCGGCCGCCGCCGTGGCGGCCGGCCTGGTGCCGCTGGCGATCGGCACCCAGACGGTCGGCTCGGTCATCCGTCCGGCCGCCTACTGCGGGGTGGTCGGCTTCCGCCCGACCTACGGGCGGATCCCGGCAGACGGGTTGGTCGGCTGCGCCCCGAGCCTGGACACCGTCGGCGTCTTCGCCCCGACCCTGGCCGGGGCGGAGCGGGCGGCGGCGGTGCTCTGCGACGACTGGCACCCGGTGGCCGGGCCCGGGCGCCCCCCGGTGCTGGGCGTACCGGTCGGTTACCTGACGGCGGTCTCCCCGGCCGCCCGGGAGGCCTTCGAACGCTGCGGGCTGACGGCCCGCCAGGTGGAGCTGCCCTGGCGCCCGGCCGACCTGGCCGCGGACATGCAGGTGATCAGCCGGTACGAACTGGCGCAGGTGCACCGCGAGCTGTTCCCCCGCTTCGCCAACCTCTACCGGCCGGAGACCGCCGCCGCGATCCGGCACGGCCAGGAGATCGGGCCCGTCGCGTACGCCGCCGCCCTCGACGCCCGCAGCCGCTACCGGCTCCGGCTGGCCGAGCTGACCGCCGCGGCGGGCCTCGACCTCTGGGCCACCCCCGCCGCCACCGGCCCGGCCCCGCTCGGCCTGGAGAGCACCGGCGACGCGGTGATGTCCCTCCCCTGGAGCCACGCCGGCTGGCCCGCCCTCACCCTCCCCGCCGGAACGGTGGACGGCCTGCCCGTGGGCCTCCAGCTGATCGCCCCGGCCGCCGCCGACGAGCACCTGTTCGCCTGGGCCGCAGCCGTGCACGAGCAGGTGCTCGGGGAGCGGCGCCGACCTCAGGAGCGCTGAACGTCCTCGCCGGTCCCGAGCCCCGGGGCGGGCCCGGCCGAGCACCTATGCTGGGCAGCCGGAGGTGCGCAGTGGCCGCAGCAGTGACGGACGGACGGGTCCAGCGGGGCAACGAGACCCGTCGGGCGGTCCTCGGCCGCGCCGTCGCGATCGCCTCGGTGGAGGGGCTCGGCAGCCTGTCGATCGGCCGCCTCGCCACCGACCTGGGGCTGAGCAAGAGCGGGGTGTTCGCCGCCTTCGGCTCCAAGGAGGAGCTCCAGCTGGCGACCGTCCGGGCGGCCCGCCGGATCTTCTACGACACGGTGATCGTCCCGGTGGAGCACGCCGCACCGGGCCTGCCCCGGCTCCGGCTGCTCTGTGCGAGCTGGCTGGCGTACACGCAGTCGGGGACGTTCCCCGGCGGCTGCTTCTTCCAGTCCGTCTCGGCCGAGTTCAACACCCGCCCCGGGCCGATCAGGGACGCCCTCGCGATCGCCGCCCAGGACTGGGAGGGCCTGCTGGTGGACCTGCTGCGGACCGCCGGGGCCAACGGCGAGCTGGTGCCGGACACCGACCCCGAGCAGGTGGCCTTCGTGCTGATCGGGCTGATGGAGACGGCCAACGCGCACGCCCTGCTGCTGGGCGACCCCACCCGCTTCACCCGCGCCGCCACCGCGATCGACCGCACGCTCGCCGCCGTCACCGTCTGACGGCTCAGCTCAGCACGGTCGGCATCAGCAGCGAGAACGTCCCCTCCCGGTCCGGGCAGCGGATCGCCAACGGGGCCACCGGGCTGCCGAGTTCGAGCATCAGCTGGTCCCGGCGGCCGGCCGTGAGCGCCTCCAGCAGGAACTCCCGGTTCACCCCGATCCGGTACGCCTCCCCCTCCCGCTCCACCGCGTCGCCGGCCACCCGGAGGGTGCCGTCGGCGCCGACGGTGAGCACCGAGACCTGCTGCTCCACCCCGTCCTGACCCCGCGTCACACTCCGGCTCGCCCCGGCGGCCAGGCCGGCCCGCAGCTCGGCGGCGTCGACCGGCATCCGGTGGGTCGGGTCCAGCCGCAGCAGCGGACGGTAGTCCGGGAAGTCCTGGTCCACCCGTCGGCCGGTCACCTGCCGCTCGGACCCGTCGGCCCGGGTCGCGGCGAGCGTCAACCGGTCGCCGTCCACGGTCACCAGGGCCTGCTCCGCACCCTCCAGCAGGGTCCGGGCCTCGTCCACGAACGCGGTCCCGGCGATCGCGCCGACCGGGGGACCGTCCAGCGCGGCCGCCGGGGCGAGCGAGACGGCCAGCCGGTACCGGTCGGTGGCGACCAGGCGCAGGCCGTCGGCCCCGAGCTCCAGCAGGACGCCGCAGAGCCCGGGCAGCTCCGGGGCGCTGCTCGCGGCGAACCGGACGGCGTCCAGTGCGGCGGCCAACTCGTGGGCGGGGGTGGTCAGTCGGGTCGCGTTCATCGGGTTCTCCCTCTGGTCGAGCAGTGCGTGGACCGTGGAGAGTTCGCGCCGGGCGTCGGTCAGGCCGTCCTCAAGTCGGCGCAGGTGCCTGTCCAGGGCCCGCCGGGCCTCCGCCGGGTCGGCCGACAGCACCAGCGAGATGTCCGGCAGCGGCATCCCGACCCGGCGCAGCCGGGCGATCAGCCGGGCGTCCGGGACCTGCTCCTCGGCGTACCAGCGGTAGCCGGTCTGCGGATCGACCCGGGCGGGGCCGAACACGCCCGCGCCGTCGTAGAACCGCAGCGCGCTCACGCTGAGGCCGGTGTGCCTGGCCATCTCGCCGATGCTGCGCATCACGTTCTCCACGCCGAGGACTCTGGGGGCTCGACCAGGTCGAGGGTCAACCGCTCCACCGTAGCCGGGTGCCGGGTCCGCCCTGCAAACTGCACGAACGGTCGTGCTAATATCTGGTCCTGATCGGCTGCG
This sequence comes from Kitasatospora sp. NPDC002040, assembly GCF_040296785.1. Classification (NCBI taxonomy): domain Bacteria; kingdom Bacillati; phylum Actinomycetota; class Actinomycetes; order Kitasatosporales; family Streptomycetaceae; genus Kitasatospora; species Kitasatospora sp. NPDC002040. The sequence goes on from NZ_JBEOXV010000001.1 coordinate 175,928, forward strand.
CACCCACGCTGCGGCCCTCCCGGGGAGTGCTCATGGACCCGTCCACCGCCCTGCTCCGTACCGCCCTCAACGCCACCGCGGCGCTCTCGCCCCGGCTGGCCGGCCGGGCCGCCTTCGCGCTGTTCCGGCGCCCGGTCCGCCGCAGCCGGGTCAGATCGACCGAGCAGGAGGTGCACCGGCGCGCGGTGACGGCGCAACTGGCCGTCGGGGGAAGGACGGTGACCGTCTACCGGTGGGGGAGCGGCGGGCGCCCGGTGCTGCTGGTGCACGGCTGGCGGTCCAGGGCCTCCCGCTTCGCGCCGCTGATACCCGGCCTGCAGGCGCTCGGACTGACCCCGGTCGCCTTCGACGCACCCGGCCACGGCGACTCCGGCGGCCGGACCACCACGATCCTCGACTACCGCGAGGTGATCGGCCGGCTCCACGACGCGTACGGCCCGTTCGAGGCCGTGGTGGCCCACTCGCTCGGTGCGGTCGGGAGCTTCCTGGCGCTGCGGGACGGGGTCAAGACGGCCCGCATGGTGACGGTGGCCGGGGCGGCCGAGTACGGCTTCCTGGTGCAGGCCTTCTGCGAGCAGCTCGGTCTCGGCCCCTGGGCGGCGGGCGAGTTGGAGCGCCGGGTGGCCGAGGTGCTGGTCGGCGACCGGGACCGGGCGGACTTCGACGCCACCCACCGCCCGGACGACTTCGGCTTCCCGGTCCTGGCGGTGCACGACCAGGACGACCGGACGGTGCCGCTCGGCCAGGCCCACCTGCTCCGGGCCGCGCACGGCGAACGGGTGCAGCTGCTCACCACCCGCGGCCTGGGCCACCGCCGGATCCTGGCCGAGCCCGCGGTGCTCGACAACGTGCTCGGCTTCCTCGCGGCCGAATGACGCCGGACGACGCCGCGCGAGCCACAGCCGAACTGCGCTGGACGGGGAAACGGCGTCGGGCGGCCCCCCGCGTGGGGAGCCGCCCGGTGAGCCGGTCGAGCCGAGCCGTCAGCCGCCGCTCTTGCGGCGGAAGTTGCGCTTGCCGCCGGCAGCCGCGTGGGCGCCGTGCACCTTCGACTCGCTGCCCGGGCCGCCGCCGGCGCCGTCGGTCCGGATGCCCTGCTTGCGCTCCAGGGCGGCCAGGAACTTCGCCTTGACGTCGTCGGGCGCGGCGGGTGCCTGCTCCGCGTTCTGCGGTTCGGCGGATTCGGGTGTGCCGCTGCTCATGGGTTGACCTCCAGAAGAACCAGAGCGGGTGTTGCCAGCCTCACCATGTCATGCCGGGACGGGTCGGTCCCACCATTTGGCCCTCAGTGCGGACGGTCCCGGTAGTGCGGCCCGCCGATCATGAAGAGCAGCAGCGCGGTCGGGAAACCGATCGCCGCGACCAACAGGACGAAGAACTGCAGCACCATCACGGCGGACTCCCAGGGATCGGACGGACGCAGACAAATCTGACGGTATGTCCAGGTTCACCCGGCTGCCACTTCCCTCACCCCACCGAGGGATCATCGCCCGAACCCTGTCCGTCCTCCCGCTCCGCCGCCACACTGGCGGGATGCAGGTAGAGCTGGCGGGCGAATCGCAGAAGCCGGGGCAGCAGAGTGAGGACTTCGCTGCGACCTCCCCGGAGGCCTTGGTACTGCTGGACGGTTCGAGTGCGCCGGACGGCCTGGAGTCGGGCTGCCGGCACGGCACCCCCTGGTACGTCCGGCGGCTGGGCGTGCACCTGCTGGCCCGGCTGACCGACCGGCCCGACCGCTCGATCGCCGAGTGCCTGGCCGACTCCATCGTGGAGACCGCCGCCCTGCACGGCGGCCGCTGCGACCTGGCCCACCCCAACACCCCCGCCGCGATGGTGGTCGCGGCCCGGCTGCACGGCAGCTCGCTGGAGTACCTGGTGCTCGGCGACTCGATGCTGGTGCTGCACCTCAAGGACGGCCCGCCCCGGGTGATCGGCGACAACCAGCGCTTCCCGGCCGGCGAACTGCTGCGCCGTCAGATCTGGTCCACCGTCCCCGGTTCGGCCGAGCGACGCGAGCTGCACCTGCGGTACGCCCTGGCGGTCCGCGCCGCCCGCAACTCCGGCCACGGGCCGTGGATCGCGGCCGCCTCGCCCCGGGCCGCCGCCCAGGCCGAGACCGGCTTCGTCCGCCTCGCCGCTCTGCACGCGGTGGCCGCCCTGAGCGACGGCGCCGCCCGCTGGACCGAGCGCTTCGGCCTCGGCAGCTGGTCCGACGCGCTCCACCTGCTCGCCGAGCGCGGCCCCGCCGAACTCATCGCCCAGGTCCGCTCCACCGAACGCGCCGACGCCGGCTGCGAGCGCTGGCCCCGGGGCAAGGCCCACGACGACGCGTCGGCGCTCTACGCCCGGATCTGAGCGGACGGCCCGGGTGCGACCTCAGTTCGCGTCGGCCGGGACGGTGCCGAGGCGGCCGGCCTGGAAGTCCTCCATGGCCTGCTGGAGTTCGCGGTGGCTGTTCATCACGAACGGGCCGTAGTGGGCGACCGGCTCCCGGATCGGGAGGCCGCCGAGCAGGACCACCTCGAAGTTGGTGTCCCGGGAGTCCTGCTGCTCGTCGGCCCGGATGGTGAGGGAGTCGCCCTCGCCGAAGACGACGGCCTGCCCCCGGTGGAACGGGCGCCGGTCGGTGCCGGCGGAGCCGTGGCCGGCCAGGCCGTACGCCAGCGCGTTGAAGTCGGACCGCCAGGGCAGGGTGACCTGGGCGCCCGGGTTCACCGACACGTGGATCATCGTGATCGGGGTGTGGGTGGCGCCGGGGCCCTGGTGGCCCGCGATGTCGCCGGCGATGAGGCGCACGAGTCCGCCGCCGTCCGCGGAGGCGAGCAGCTTCACGTTCGAGCCGCGGATGTCCTGGTACTTCGGCGCGATCATCTTGTCCGCGGCCGGGAGGTTCACCCAGAGCTGGAGGCCGTGGAACAGGCCGCCCGACCTGACCAGCGACTCCGGTGGGGTCTCGATGTGCAGCAGGCCGGAGCCGGCCGTCATCCACTGGGTGTCGCCGTCGGTGATCACGCCGCCGCCGCCGTGCGAGTCCCGGTGGATGAAGGTGCCGTCGATGATGTAGGTGACGGTCTCGAAGCCGCGGTGCGGGTGCCAGGGGGTGCCCTTGGGCTCCCCGGCGGCGTAGTCCACCTCGCCCATCTGGTCCATCATGATGAACGGGTCGAGGTACTTCTGGTTGATCTTGGCGAAGGCCCGGCGGACCGGGAAGCCCTCGCCCTCGAAGCCCTCCGGGGCGGTGGACACCGCGAGGACCGGACGCGGCGCGGCGGTCGCGGGGTCGGGGGTGGCGATGCGCGGAAGGGTCAACGGGTTCTCGACGGTCACGGCGGGCATGTCGGCCTCCTTCGGGGTTCTCTGGCCTACGTCGGCAAATGTAGTTCAATCCTCAACTAGAAGCAAGTTGAAAGTTGAACCATATGGAGAAGGGTCCGGCCCCCTCGGGAGAAGCGAACCTCAGCCGTACATCCGGCGCATGGTGAAGTCGACCATCTGCTCCACGGCCTTGGCGTCGAACACCATCCGGTGCTCGCCCTCCATGTCCAGCGCGAAGCCGTACCCGGTCGGCAGCAGGTCGAGCACCTCGGCGCCGGTGACGCTGAAGTGCTTGGAGTCCTTGCCGGCGTACCGGCGGAGCTCCTTGAGCGAGCTGAACATCGGGATCACCGGGGTCGGTGTGTTGTGCAGGGCCAGGAAGCCCGGGCGGTCGCCGCGCGGGCAGTGCACCTTCGAGGTGATGAAGATGGCCTGGAAGTCCTCGACCGGCATCGAGCCGGTGGTGAAGGCCCGGACCGCGTCCGCGAGGGATGGCGGCGACGGCTCGGGGTAGAGAGACTGCTGGGGAGCGGCCGCGGGCGGCTGCTCGCCGTACTGGCCGGGGCCCGGCATGCCGTTCATCCCCTGCTGCTGGGCGTGCTGCTGCTGCGCCTGCTGCTGGTAGGGGTCGCCCTGATACCCGGTCTGCTCGTAGCCGTACACAGGGCAAGGCTATCGGTGGACGTGACCGTGTTCATAGCCCCTTCGCGTCCAGGGGCTTGAACAAGTTACCTACGGGTAGCATCATGGTGCCTACTGGTGGGTAAGTGGGGCGCTCGAAGGCGGCGGACCCCGGAAGCGACGAACCGGAGAAACGGTCATGGGTCACTACAAGTCCAACCTGCGTGACGTGGAGTTCAACCTCTTCGAGGTGTTCGGCCGTGACCAGGTGTACGGCACCGGTCCGTTCGCCGACATGGACGTCGACACCGCGAAGAACATCCTCGCCGAGATCGCCCGGCTGGCCGAGAACGACCTGGCCGCCTCCTTCGTCGACGCCGACCGCAACCCGCCGGTCTTCGACCCGAAGACCAACACGGCTCCGATCCCGGAGACCTTCAAGAAGAGCTACCAGGCGTACATGGACGCCGAGTGGTGGCGCCTGGGCATCCCGGAGGCGATCGGCGGCCAGGTCACCCCGTCCTCGCTGATCTGGGCCTACGCGGAGCAGATCCTCGGCTCCAACCCGGCGATCTGGATGTACTCCTCCGGCCCGGCCTTCGCCGGCGTCGTGCACGACGAGGGCACCGAGGCGCAGCAGCACCTCGCCAAGCTCATGGTCGACCGCCAGTGGGGCGCCACCATGGTGCTGACCGAGCCGGACGCCGGTTCGGACGTCGGCGCCGGCCGCACCAAGGCGATCAAGCAGGAGGACGGCTCCTGGCACATCGAGGGTGTGAAGCGCTTCATCACCTCGGGCGAGCACGACATGTCCGAGAACATCATCCACCTGGTGCTGGCCCGCCCCGAGGGCGGCAAGCCGGGCACCAAGGGCCTCGGCCTGTACATCGTGCCGAAGTTCGACTTCGACTGGGAGACCGGCGAGCTCGGCGAGCGCAACGGTGCCTACGCGACCAACGTCGAGCACAAGATGGGCCTCAAGGCGTCCAACACCTGCGAGATGACCTTCGGCGCCAACCACCCCGCCAAGGGCTGGCTGGTCGGTGAGAGCGTCGACGGCATCCGCCAGATGTTCAAGATCATCGAGTTCGCCCGGATGATGGTCGGCACGAAGGCCATCGCCACCCTCTCCACCGGCTACCTCAACGCGCTGGAGTACGCCAAGGAGCGGGTGCAGGGCGCCGACATCTCCAACTTCCTGGACAAGGCCGCCCCGCGCGTCACCATCACCAACCACCCGGACGTCCGCCGTTCGCTGATGACCCAGAAGGCGTACGCCGAGGGCATGCGCGCCCTGGTGCTCTACACCGCCTCGGTCCAGGACGACCTGGTGGCCGCCCGCCTGCGCGGCGAGCACGACGACGCCGCCGAGCGCCTGAACGACCTGCTGCTCCCGATCGTCAAGGGCTACGGCTCGGAGAAGTCCTACGAGCAGCTCGCCCAGTCCCTGCAGACCTTCGGCGGCTCCGGCTTCCTGCAGGAGTACCCGATCGAGCAGTACATCCGCGACGCCAAGATCGACACCCTGTACGAGGGCACCACCGCGATCCAGGGCCTGGACTTCTTCTTCCGGAAGATCGTCAAGGACGGCGGCCAGGCGCTCACCGTGGTCTCCGAGCAGATCAAGAAGTTCCTCGCCACCGGCGAGGGCGGCGAGGCCCTGGCGGCCGAGCGCGAGCTGCTCGGCAAGGCGGCCGGTGACCTGGAGGCGATCGTCGGCAAGCTGCTGGCGGACCTCTCCTCGGTCGAGCAGGACGTCAAGAACATGTACAAGGTGGGCCTCAACACCACCCGCCTGCTGATGGTCTCCGGCGACGTCGTGGTCGGCTGGCTGCTGCTCCGCCAGGCCGCCGTCGCGCTGGCCAAGCTGGAGGCGGGCGCCACCGAGAAGGACGTCCCGTTCTACCAGGGCAAGGTCGCCGCGGCCCGCTTCTTCGCCCGCAACGTGCTCCCGACCGTCACCCCGCAGCGCCTGATCGCCGAGGGTGTCGACAACGAGATCATGGACCTCTCCGAGGACGCCTTCTAAGGCACTCGGACCAGGCCCTCGACAGACCGCCTGACCCACCCTCGCACTGCGGGCCCGGTCCACCAGGACCGGGCCCGCAGTGCTGTGCTCAGGCGGTCCGCAGCGCCTTCAACGGGTCGGTACGGGCCGCCCGCAGCGCCGGGTACAGCCCGGCCAGCAGGCCCACCACGGTGCCGATCAGCGGCGCCGGCAGGGTGGCGGCGGGCTGCAGCACCGCGGTCCAGTCCCGGGCGGCGGCCACCGCGACCACGGTCAGTACGCCCAGGCTGGTGCCGATCAGCCCGCCCAGGGTGCCGAGCACGGTCGACTCGGTGAGGAACTGGGCCGCGATGTGCCCGGTCCTGGCCCCGAGCGCGCGGCGCAGGCCGATCTCGCCGGTCCGCTCCAGCACCGCCACCAGGGTGGTGTTGGCGATCCCCACCGCGCCGACCAGCAGGCAGATCCCGGCCAGCGCCAGGAACAGCCCGGTCAGTTCGGAGCCGACCGCGTCCCGCAGGCTGTGCGGGTCCGGCGGCGGGGTGACGGCGAAGGACGCCGGGGCGTCGGGCCGGAGCGCCACCGCGACCTGTTCGGCGACCACCGGGGCGGCCCCCACCCGGGTGGCGATCAGCGCCTGGGCGCTGCGGTCGGCCTCGGCACCGGGATTGCCGAAGCGCTCCAGCGCCGTACTGGCCGGGACGATCGCCCCCAGCAGGGTGGCGGGCTGGCGCCGGACGTCCGAGTAGATCCCGATCACGGTGTACGGCAGGCCGTTGATGAAGACGGCCGGCTGGGCGTCCAGGCGGCTCACCCCGAGCCGCTTGGCGGCGGCCTGACTGAGCAGCACCACCGGCTGGGCGGTGTTCTGGGCGAAGGCGTCCATGGTCACGCCGACCGGCAGGGTCGGTGCCATCGCCGCGACGGCCCCGGGGGTGGCGGCGAAGACGCCGAGGCCGGTGGCGGCGGCGTCCGCGCCGGTGGGGCGGCTCGCCAGCACCGGATCGCCCGGGACGGTCCACCACACCCCGCCCGCCTCGACCCCGTCGATCCGGCGCAGCCGCTGGTCGGTGTCGCCGGGGAAGCTCATCGGCGGGTTGGTCCCGGGGCGGCTGCCGTTCGTGCCGGGCCGGTCGGCGACGTTCACCGTGGTGGCCCGGGTCAGGTCGAACCGGGCGCCGATCTGGCCGGAGGCGGTCGCGGTCAGGCCCAGCACCGCGACGAAGGCGCCGATGCCCAGCACCGTGCCCAGCATGGTCAGCACCGAACGGCCGGGCCGCTGGAGGATGCCGGAGAGCGCCTCGGTGCACAGGTCCCGCGGCCCGAGGTACGACCCCGGCTCGGGCAGCACGTCCGCGGCCATCAGCGGACCGCCTCGGGCTCGGCCAGCACGCCGTCCCGGATCGCCACCCGCCGCCCGGCCCGGGCCGCGACGTTCGGGTCGTGGGTGATCACCACCAGCGTGTAGCCCTGGGCGTGCAGCTCGTCGAACCGCTCCAGCACCGCCTCGGCGCTGGCGGAGTCCAGGTTGCCGGTCGGCTCGTCGCAGAGCAGCAGGCTGGGCCGGTTCACCAGGGCCCGGGCGATCGCCACCCGCTGGCGCTCGCCGCCGGACAGGGTGGTCGGCAGCGCGTCCAGCCGGTGCCCCAGCCCGACCAGCCGCAGCGCCTCCCGGGCCGCCTCGGCCCGCCCGGCCCGGGGCGACCGGTTGTAGACCTGTGCCAGCACGACGTTCTCCTCGGCCGTCCGGTGCGGCAGCAGGTGGAAGGACTGGAACACGAACCCGATCCGCCGCCCCCGCAGCGTCGACCGGTCCCGGTCGCGCAGCCCGCCGGTGTCGATCCCGTCCAGCTCGTAGCTGCCCGTGCTCGGGGTGTCGAGCAGGCCGAGCAGGTGCAGCAGGGTCGACTTCCCCGACCCGGAGGGGCCGGTGACGGACAGGTACTCGCCCTGACGGACGCTCAGATCGGTGGGGTGCAGGGCGGTGACGGGCGGGTCGCCGGCGAAGCTCCGGCCGATCCCGGACAGCCGGATCACGGGTGCGGCGCTCACGTGCCGACCACCACCTGGTCGCCCGCCTTCAGCACGCCGCCCTCGGCCGGGACGACGGCGACCAGGCCGTCCGCCGTGACGCCGGTGGTCACCGGCACGGTCGTCCGGGTGCCGTCGGAGCCCACCGTGGTGACGGTGCTCCGACCGGCCGCGTCGGTGGAGATCGCGGCCACCGGGACGGCGTCGACGGGCCGGGTGCCGGGGTCCTTGAGGATGCTGATCCGGACGTTCTTGCCGTTCAGGGCAGTGGGCGGGGCGGTCGCCGGGGTGATGGCGACCGGGACGTACGAGGTCACTCCGGGGGTGCCGTTCGTCCCGGCCTGGGTCCCGGCCCCGCCGCCCGGGGCGGCCGCGGCCGGGCCGCCGATGGTGACCACCCGTCCGGCGGGCGGCACGGTGGTCGGGGCGCCGAGCCCGGTGACCGTCCCGGCGTACCTGGTGCCGGTCTCCTCGGCCAGGATCTCCACCGGCATGCCGGGGCCGACCGCCGCCGCCTGGGCCGAGGTCAGCTGGCCGGTGATGGCCAGGCCGCCGCTGGTCAGCGAGAGCAGCGGGCCGGAGACCGGCATGCCGACCGAGGTGTTCACCGCCGTCACCGTGGCCGGCAGGACCGGCAGGAAGACCACGTGCGCGGCGGGGACCATCGGCCCGTTCACCGCGACGGCCTTGTCCAGGGCGGTCCGGTCGGCCGCGAGCTGGCGCTTGGCCGCCGCGAGCTGCTGGTCGATGTCGGGGGCGGGGGGCTGCCCGTGCTGCTTCTGCGCGGTCAACGTCTCGACCGACTGCCGGCCGGTGTCCACCGCCTTCTGGGCCGCGTCGACGGCCTGCTGGGTGGCCGGCCCGGTGACCGGGACCTGCTGGCCGATCGCCCGGTAGAAGCCGCTCACCGCCCGCTTGGTGCCCGGGCCGAAGGTGCCCCGGTCGTCCGAGCCGATGCCGTGCCCCAACTCCTCCAGCGCGTCCTGCAGTTCCGCCACGTCCGGGCCGACCGCCCCGGGCCTGAGGTCGCGGTAGGCGGGGACCTGGCCCTTGAGCACGTACAGCGGCTGTCCGGACACCTGCGCCAGCAGCTTGCCGCTGCCCACCGCCTCGCCCGCCCGGACGTCCAGCCCGGACAGGTAGAGCTGGGTGATGTCGGGGGCGGCCGCGACCGGGACCACGTTGTACTGGGTCGGCGGGTAGACCACCGCCCGCGCGACCACCGAGGGGCTCAGCACCCGGCTCACCACCGGGGCCGTGAGCAGGCTGCGCGGCGGCGGCGCGGTCTGCGCGGCCCGCTCCGCCGGGGACTTGACGAAGGTGGCCGCCGCCATGCCGCCGAGCGAGACCACGGCCGCCCCGGTGGCCACCGCGACCAGGGCCCGCCGGCGCCGCCCGCCCGCCGACCCGCCCGCCGACCCGCCTGCCGAGCCGCCCGCCGACCCGCTCACCGCTCCGGGACCCAACCGAGCGAACGGACTCTTCCCATGCCGAAACCGCCCCATCCGATGCCTCCGGCCCGGTACGACAAGCCGGGCCGCCCTGCCGAGAGTCTGGTCCAGTCGCGGTCGGAAGGTGGTGCGTTTCTCGGCATGGACCCGATGGTGCCCCCGATGTCCGCCGCAGCCGTGGCAGCGTGCCCGGGGCTCGCCGTCGACTGCCCGGACGGCCGATGCCGGATGCCGCTGCCGGGCGGGCCGCTGACGGCGGGTCACGGCGGGCCGACCGGGTCAGGGCACCCTTGGTTCACCGTTGTGTCACCGTTGTTGAGTTCACAACGTCATGTCCGTGTACGGGCATATGCTCGGGGGCGAAGACCGGTCCCCCATCCGGCTTCAGCCCTCCCTCAACTCAGGAGCAGCATGTCGACCGCCGCCCGCCCGGCCTCCTTCGACCGAACGCACACCGACGACCTGATCGCCTTCCTCGGCTCCTCGCCGTCGCCGTTCCACGCGGTGGCCAGTGCCGCCGAGCGGCTGGAGAAGGTCGGCTTCCGGCGAGTGGCCGAGACCGACGCCTGGGACGCGGCCGCAGGCGGCCGGTACGTCATCCGGGGCGGTGCGCTGATCGCCTGGTACGTCCCGGAGGGCGCGGGCCCCGAGACCCCGTTCCGGGTGGTCGGCACGCACACCGACTCGCCCAACCTCCGGGTCAAGCCGGTGCCGGACACCGGTGCGGCCGGCTGGCGGCAGATCGCGGTCGAGATCTACGGCGGCGTCCCGCTGAACACCTGGCTGGACCGCGACCTCGGCCTGTCCGGCCGACTGGCGCTGCGCGACGGCAGCGTGACGCTGGTTCAGATCGACGAGCCGCTGCTGCGGGTCCCGCAGCTGGCGATCCACCTGGACCGCCAGGTGAACGAGGGCCTGAAGCTGGACAAGCAGCGCCACCTCACGCCGATCTGGGGGATCGGTCCCGTCAACGAGGGATCGCTGGTCGAGTACGTGGCCGAGCGGGCCGGCGTCGCGGCCGACGCCATCGTGGGCTGGGACTTGATGACCCATGACGTCCAGCCGCCGTCCTACCTGGGCAAGGACCGCGAGCTGCTGGCCGCACCCCGGCTCGACAACCTGCTCTCGGTGCACGCCGGCACCGCCGCGCTGGCCGCCGTCGCGGGCGGCGCGCTGCCGTACATCCCGGTGCTGGCCGCCTTCGACCACGAGGAGACCGGCAGCGAGTCCGACACCGGCGCCCAGGGCCCGCTGCTCGGGAACGTGCTGGACCGCAGCGTCTACGCCCGGGGCGGCAGCCCCGAGGACCGCGCCCGCGCGCTGGCCGGGACGGTCTGCCTGTCCTCCGACATGGGGCACGCGGTGCACCCCAACTACAGCGAGCGGCACGAGCCCGGGCACCACCCGATGCCCAACGGCGGCCCGATCCTCAAGGTCAACGTCAACAACCGCTACGCCACCGACGCGGTGGGCCGCGCGGTGTTCGCCGCCGCCTGCGAGAAGGCCGGTGTGCCGTGGCAGACCTTCGTCTCCAACAACTCGATGCCCTGCGGCACCACGATCGGCCCGATCACCGCGGCCCGGCTCGGCATCACCACGGTCGACTGCGGCATCGCGGCGCTCTCCATGCACTCGGCCCGCGAGCTCTGCGGTGCGGACGACCCGTACCTGCTGGCCGCCGCGCTCAAGGCGTTCCTGGAGGGCTGACCCCGCCGGACGAAAGCGGGCGCGGGGCCCCGGCGAAGAGGCCCCGCGCCCGCTGCCGCCGACCGGTGGTCAGGCGATCGAGGCCGAGATGATCGCGGCCACCGCGAGGTTGGTGCTGGCGGTGACCCAGACCGCGGGGTGCGGCTCCGGGTCGACCAGGATGGCGCCCAGCTTGCCCGGGGTGACGACGTCGAGCAGCCAGAAGGCCACCGCCATCAGGACCAGCCCGAGCAGGCCGAAGGCGGCCGTCGCGGCCAGGCCCTTACCGAAGTCGTCGTAGGTGGACATGATCGACGTGAAGACGATCCCGCCGATGCCGAGCAGCGCGGAGCTGAGCACCAGGGCGGCGTTGCGGTTCCGCTCGATCCAGATCTGGTGGCCGAGCTTCCCGGGGGTCAGCACGTCCACCAGGCCGACGCCCAGCAGCAGCAGGACCACCCCGACGGCGCCGAAGACGGCTGCCGCACCAAGCCCGTTGACGATGTCGTGCACGGTGATCCCCCAGGGATAAGCGAGTCGGTGCCCGGCTCCGGGCCGCCAAAAGATATCCCATCGGGTCGGTTTCCGGACCTCCCCCAGTAGCATCGTCCGCCATGACCTCCACTCCGGTTCCCGAGCGCAGACGCTCGGGCTTCGTCGCCCTCGGCATGGTCGGCACCCTGGCGCTCGCCCTGACCAGCTGCTCGTCCAGTGACAACGCGCCGCGCCGCTGCGTCGACCCCGGCAGTCTCAAGGTGCTGGACAACCACTCCTGCACCGACGGCAAGGCGGCGGCGGGCCGCTGGTACTACTGCGGTTCGGGCTCGCTGACCGCCACCGGCGGCACCTTCGCCCAGGGCGACACCAAGCGCGGCGGCTTCGGCTGCCCGTCCGGCTCCTCCGGCTCCGGCGGGGGCTGAGCCCTGATGCGCCGTCACACCATCGAGCCGCGCCCCGACTGGCAGTCGACCGTGGAGAGCCAGGGCCTGATCTACGCGGTCTGCGAGGACCCCTGCAACCAGGGCGGCCCGCACGCCTACTGGGACGAGAGCGCGTACTACGAGTTCTCGCTGCCCGAGGTCGAGGCCCTGGAGGAGGTGGTCGAGGAGCTGCACGGGCTCTGCCTGGCGGCGGTCGACCACGTGGTGCGGACGGGCCGGTACGCCGACTACGGCCTGACCGACCCCCGGCTCACCGCCGTGATCGCCGAGTCCTGGCGGCGGCGGGACGAACAGCCGTCGCTGTACGGGCGGTTCGACCTGGCGTACGACGGCGTCGGCCCGGCCAAGCTGTTCGAGTACAACGCCGACACCCCGACCTCGCTGATCGAGGCGGCGAGTCCGCAGTGGTTCTGGATGGAGCAGTGCTTCCCCGGCGCCGACCAGTGGAACTCGCTGCACGAGCGCCTGGTCGCCTCCTGGCAGCGGCAGAAGCACCTGCTGCCGCCGGGCCCGGTGCACTTCGCCCACTCGCGCGGCGACACCGAGGGCGAGGACTGGATGACCACCCTCTACCTCCAGGAGACCGCCGAACAGGCCGGCCTCGAAACCATCGGCATCGCGATGGAGGACATCGGCCTGGACGGGCTGAGCGGCCGGTTCGTCGACCTGGACCAGCGGTTCATCCGGTCCGTCTTCAAGCTTTACCCGTGGGAGTGGCTGACCGAGGAGGAGTTCGCCCCGGCCCTGCTGAACGGCATCGACCTCGGCGGATCCACCGGCCACACCCTGTGGATCGAGCCGGCCTGGAAGATGCTGCTCTCCAACAAGGCCCTGCTCGCCGTGCTCTGGGAGCTCAACCCCGGCCACCCCAACCTGCTGCCCGCCTACCTGGACGGCCCGCGCGAGCTGGCGGCGACCGGCTACGCGATGAAGCCGCTGCTCGGCCGCGAGGGTGCCGGGGTGCGGATCGTCGAACCGGACGGCAGCCAGACCCGGCTCGCCGAGTGGGCCGGCGACCCGGACCGCTACGGCGCCGAGGGCTTCTGCTACCAGCAGCTCTGCCCGCTCCCCGACTTCGACGGCAACCGCCCGGTGCTCGGCACCTGGGTGGTCGACGGCGAGGCGGCCGGCCTGGGCATCCGCGAGACCGACGACAGCCCGATCACCCACCAGGGCGCCCGCTTCCTGCCCCACCTGATCCGCTGAGCCGGAATGCGGACCCGCTCCGTACGGTTTGATTGGGGCATGGCTACTCGTGCACGTGTCCGCGCCCCCGAACTGGTGGGGAAGGGCGGCTGGCTGAACACCGGCGACAAGGACCTGTCGCTGGCGGACTTCCGCGGCAAGATCCTGATCCTCGACTTCTGGACCTTCTGCTGCATCAACTGTCTCCATGTCCTGGACGAACTCCGGGAGTTGGAGGAGAAGCACCGCGACACGGTGGTGATCGTCGGCGTCCACTCGCCCAAGTTCGTCCATGAGGCGGACCATCAGGCGGTGGTGGACGCGGTGGCCCGGTACGAGGTGCACCACCCGGTGCTGGACGACCCGGAGCTGGTGACCTGGAAGCAGTACGCCGTCCGGGCCTGGCCCACCCTGGTGGTGGTCGACCCCGAGGGGTACGTGGTCGCCCAGCACGCCGGCGAGGGGCACGCGCACGCGATCGCCCGGCTGGTCGAGGAGTTGGAGGCCGAGCACGCGGCCAAGGGGACGCTGCGCCGCGGCGACGGCCCGTACGTGGCGCCGGAGCCGGTGGCCGGGGACCTCAAGTTCCCCGGCAAGGCGGTTCGGCTGCCCGACGGGCACTACCTGGTGGCGGACTCCGGGCACCACTCGCTGGTCGAGCTGGCCGAGGACGGCGAGACCGTGGTCCGGCGGATCGGCGACGGCGAGCGCGGGTTCACCGACGGGACGGCGCCCAGGTTCAGCGAGCCGCAGGGGCTGGCGCTCGCCCCCGAGGGGCTGGGCTACGACGTGGTGGTGGCCGACACGGTCAACCACGCGCTGCGCGGGGTCCGGCTGTCCGACGGCTCGGTGACCACGCTGGCCGGTACGGGCCGGCAGTGGTGGCAGGGCTCGCCGACCTCCGGTCCCGCGACCGGGGTGGACCTCTCCTCGCCGTGGGACGTGGCCTTCTTCGACGGCCGGGTCTGGATCGCGATGGCCGGGGTGCACCAGCTCTGGGCGTACGACCCGGCCGACGGCACGGTCGCGGTCGCGGCCGGGACCACCAACGAGGGCCTGGTGGACGGCCCGGTGGCGGAGGCCTGGTTCGCCCAGCCGTCCGGCCTGGCCGTCTCGGCGGACGGCGGGAAGCTCTGGGTCGCCGACTCGGAGACCTCGGCGGTGCGCTGGGTTTCACGTGAAACACAGTCGGTGCACACCGCGGTCGGCACCGGCCTGTTCGACTTCGGCCACCGGGACGGCGCGGCCGACCAGGCCCTGCTCCAGCACCCGCTCGGGGTGACCGTGCTGCCCGACGGCTCGGTCGCGATCGCCGACACCTACAACCACGCGCTGCGCCGGTTCGACCCGGCGACCGGCGAGGTCAGCACCCTGGCCACCGACCTGCGCGAGCCCTCCGGCGCGGTGCTGGTGGACGACGACATCGTGGTGGTCGAATCCGCCCGCCACCGGCTGACCCGGCTGCGCCTCCCGGAGGAGGCGGTCCGGGTCGACGCGGTGGCCCACCGCACCCAGCGCGCCGCGACCGAGGTGGCGCCCGGCACGCTCCGCCTCGACGTGGTCTTCCAGGCCCCCACCGGCCAGAAGCTGGACGAGCGCTACGGCCCGTCCACCCGGCTCCTGGTCAGCTCCACCCCGCCCGAGCTGCTGGTCTCCGGGGCCGGTGCCGACAGCGACCTGACCCGTGAACTGGTCCTCTCGGACCAGCACACCGAGGGCGTCCTGCACGTCTCCGCCATGGCCGCCTCCTGCGACGACGACCCGGAGATCGAGTACCCGGCCTGCCACGTCCACCAGCAGGACTGGGGCGTCCCGGTGAAGATCACCCCGACCGGCGCCACCCGGCTGCCACTGGTGCTCGCCGGTCTGGAGTAGGCTCCGCCGCCGACTGCGCGGGTACGGCTGGGCGGGAGGTCGGGAACCTTCCGTCCAGCCACTTGATCAGTCGGCGGCCGTTGCCGATCATCGGCTGCTCCACCCAGCGGTAGAGCCCGTCGGCGGCGAACAGGGAGACCAGCGTGACGGCGGTCGCGAACAGCGGTGTGCCACCGGGCAGCCACGGCGCCAGGACCGCGACCACGCCGACGGCCAGGGCCTGCACCAGGTAGAGGGCGTAGGAGCGCTCGCCGACGAAGACCAGCGGGCGCAGCGAGAGCGCCCAGCGGCCGGGGCCGGGGCCGAACAGCGAGGGCAGCAGCGCGGCGACGCCGAGGCCGTAGAGGAAGATGACGGTCAGCTCGCCGCCGAAGTACTTGGTCATCTCCGACAGGTGCAGGTGCAGGACCAGGAAGGCGGCCAGCACCGCCACCCCGACCAACGGGTGGGTGAGCGGACGGAACAGCGCGTACCCGCGCCGGTGGTGCAGCACCACGGCGAGCAGCGCACCGGTCAGCAGGACCGAGTAGTGGATGCCCATGCTCTTCCAGGTGGGGGACCACGGGACCAGCGCCAGGACGATGGCTGCCACGGCGAGCGGGACCCGGAGCTTCCGGGAGACCGCACTGGCCAGGACCAGGGCGAGCGGCCACACCAGGTAGAACTTCTGCTCGATGCCGATGGTCCAGGCGTGCAGATAGGGGGTGTCGCCCGCGAGGTGGTACTCGCCCATGAAGCCGAGGAAGTGCGGGAGGTGGTTCCTCAGCACGCTCCAGCTGTAGCCGGAGCGGTAGACGCCCACTGCGGTGGCCGCCAGCACCAGGTAGTACAGCGGCACGATCCGGAAGATCCGGCGCAGGTAGAAGCCGCGCAGCGATATCCGTCCGGTCCGGTCCTTCTCCCGGAGCATCAGTGTGGTGATCAGGAAGCCGGAGACCACGAAGAAGATGTGCACCCCGATCCAGCCGGACAGGAACGCTGTCTTCGCCCCGCCGCAGTGAAAGAAGATCACGATCACCGCGGCGACGGCCCGGAGTCCGTCCAGCGCGTCGAATCTCCTCAGGGCGAGGAACTCGGCATGGGACAGGGTGCGCATGGGGCGGCTCCGGGCTGAGGGCTGACAGGCAGGGACGGAACATCATCGCTGATGGCCACCGTCCGCCCGCGACCCCCTCCGGGGAAGTCAGCCCGCGGCCAGACGGTCCGTCAGCCGCTGCCGGGCGGCGGGCCACTCGTCGGCCAGCATCGAGAAGTAGACGCTGTCCCGCCAGCTGCCGTCCCGGCGCTGGCGGGCCCGGCGGAAGGTGCCCTCGTACTGGGCGCCCAGGCGCTTGATCGCGTTCTGCGAGCGCTCGTTGAGGTGGTCGGTCTTCCAGCAGACCCGGCCCATGCCCAACTCGTCGAAGGCGTGGTGCAGGAGCAGCAGCTTCGACTCCGTGTTGACCTCGGAGCGCCAGGCCGACCGCCCGTACCAGGTGCCGCCGATCTCCAGGCTCTCGCACTCCGCGTCGGCGTCGTAGTAGCAGGTGATCCCGACCGCCTTGCCGGTGCTCAGCCGGATCACCGCGAACGGGAGGCAGGAGGGGTCGGCCAGCCGGGCGGTGAGGTTGGCGGCCATCTCGGCCTCGGTGGTCGGGATCGCCACCGGGATCCAGCGGAACACCTCCTCGTCGCCGCCGGCCGCCTCGAAGAGCTCGGGCGCGTGGGCGGTGGTGAGCGGCTCCAGCCGGACGTGCCGGCCGGTCAGGACAACGGGTGCGGGAAGCTTCGCGGTCATGTCCCAGAACATAGCCATGCTTTGCACTAGGCGCAATCAATATCTGTACTAGTGCAAAGCAAAGGGCCCCGCCACAGGCGGGGCCCTCCTTGCTCGACTACCCGATCAGATGAACGAGTTGATCTGGATCGTCTCGGTCCGGCCGGGGCCGACACCGATCGCCGAGATCGGCGCGCCGGACATCTCCTCCAGCGCCTTCACGTAGGCCTGCGCGTTCTTCGGCAGGTCGGCGAAGGTCTGCGCCTTCGAGATGTCCTCGGTCCAGCCGGGGAGGTTCTCGTAGATCGGCTTCGCGTGGTGGAAGTCCGACTGGTTGTACGGGAGCTCCTCGACGCGCTTGCCGTCGATCTCGTACGCGACGCAGACCGGGATCTGCTCCCAGCCGGTCAGCACGTCCAGCTTGGTGAGGAAGAAGTCGGTCAGGCCGTTGACCCGGGTCGCGTACCGCGCGATCACCGCGTCGAACCAGCCGCAGCGCCGGTCGCGGCCGGTGGTCACACCGCGCTCGCCGCCGATCCGCCGCAGCGCCTCGCCGTCGGCGTCCAGCAGCTCGGTCGGGAACGGGCCCGAGCCGACCCGGGTGGTGTACGCCTTCAGGATGCCGATGACCCGGTCGATCTTCGTCGGGCCGATGCCGGCACCGGTGCAGGCACCGCCGGCGGTCGGGTTCGACGAGGTGACGAAGGGGTACGTGCCGTGGTCGACGTCCAGCAGGGTGCCCTGGCCGCCCTCCAGCAGGACGACCTTGTTCGCCTTCAGCGCCTGGTCCAGCACCAGCGTGGTGTCGGCCAGGAAGGGGCGGAGCTTGTCGGCGTAGCCGAGGTACTCCTGGACCACCAGGTCGGCCGGGATGGCGCGGCGGTTGTAGAGCTTGACCAGCAGCTGGTTCTTGTCGTGCAGCGCCGCTTCGACCTTCTGGATCAGGATCGACTCGTCGAAGAGGTCCTGGACCCGGATGCCGACGCGGTTGATCTTGTCCGCGTAGGTCGGGCCGATACCGCGCCCGGTGGTACCGATCCGGCGCTTGCCGAGGAAGCGCTCGGTGACCTTGTCCAGGGTGCGGTGGTACGGCGTGATCAGGTGGGCGTTGCCCGAGATCAGCAGCTTCGAGGTGTCGATGCCGCGATCGTTCAGGCCGGCCAGCTCGGAGAGCAGCACGCCCGGGTCGATCACCACACCGTTGCCGATCACCGGCGTCACATTCGGGCTGAGAATGCCGGAAGGCAGCAGGTGCAGGGCGTACTTCTGGTCGCCGATGACCACCGTGTGACCGGCGTTGTTGCCGCCCTGGTAGCGAACGACGTAGTCGACGGAGCCGCCGAGGAGGTCCGTCGCCTTCCCCTTGCCCTCGTCTCCCCACTGGGCACCAACGAGCACGAGTGCCGGCACAGGCGTACACCCCTTCCGGTTGGGGCATCCTGCGTAGGCCGCAGTCTGCCCCGAGATAGACGAAGCCCCTGGCGCAATAGCGCAAGGGGCTCTTGCACCGAGAGATTACCTGAGGAAGGACCGGTCGTGTCGTCGCTGTCCACGCCCGAAGACCGCGCCGTCGACCCGGACGCCCCTGGTCAGCTCCTGGTCCTGCTCGACCCGGCGGCCCGGCGGGCCGACGGCGAGTCGGTCCGGATCGCCCGCGACGTGCTCTGCGGGGGCGCGGACGTGAAGGTGGCGCTGCCCGAGAGTCCGTCCGAACTCGACCGTGTCCTTGCGCATCGAGGCCGTCGCCGACCGGTCGTGATCGGGTCCGATCTGGCGTTGCAACGAGTGCTGCAGGCCCTGCACCGACAGCGTGAGCTGGGCACCGACCCGGTCGGCCTGGTTCCGGTCGGCCGGCCGGAGGCGGTCGCCACCGGGCGTTCACTCGGCGTTCCGGTCCAGCCGGTGGCGGCGGCCAGGGCGGTGCTGAACGGCACCGCCCGCAAGCTCGACCTGCTGGTGGACGACGGCGGCGGGGTGGTGCTCGGCGCGGTCGGGATCCACGGGCACGGCCGGCCCAGGACCGGCGGGCTGCGTTCGCTATGGGCGAAACTGGCTGCGGCCGAGCAGGGGACCCCACTCGGATCGGACGAGCCCCGGCTCCGGGTCGAGGCGGACGGCCGGCTGCTGATCGACGTGCACGAGCCGGTGCACGGGCTCCGGATCACCCTCGCGGCCGGCTCCGGCGAGATGGAGCTGCTGCTCCGGTCGGCCGACGGCGAGCGGACGGTCAGGGCGGCCCGGCTCGCGGTGGCCGGACGGGGCTTCGGCTACGAGGCGGACGGCTGCCGGGTCGGCCCGGTCCGGGCCAGGGTCTGGACGGTGCACCCGGGGGTCTGGCAGCTGCTGCTGCCGGCCGCGTGAGCAGCGTCACGTCCGGGCCCGCTGTCCGACGGACCGTCAGCTGCCGAAACGGGCCGCAGTCCGGGTGCGACAAGGCCCGACGCGCATTCAACGAATTGTTGCCCGGAAAACCCCCGGGCGGGTAAGGGGTTTTGTCTACGCGCGTCGCTATCGGATCGGCCAATTCCGCGCCCGGCCGCTGTTCGGGAAGGCGTACGGAACTGCCCTAGACTCGAAGGCGTGCCACGTGGAGACGGACGACTCAACCACGATCTTCTTCCCGGTGAGAAAGGCCCCCAGGACGCTTGCGGCGTCTTCGGTGTCTGGGCTCCCGGCGAGGAGGTCGCAAAGCTCACGTACTTCGGCCTCTATGCCCTGCAGCACCGCGGACAGGAATCCGCGGGCATCGCAGTCAGCAACGGAGCCCAGATTCTCGTCTTCAAGGACATGGGGCTTGTCTCCCAGGTCTTCGACGAGGCCTCCCTGGGTTCGCTGCACGGTCATATCGCCGTCGGACATGCCCGCTACTCGACCACCGGGTCCTCGGTCTGGGAGAACGCCCAGCCGACCTTCCGGGCGACCGTTCACGGTTCGCTGGCCCTCGGCCACAACGGAAACCTGGTCAACACCGCCGAGCTCGCCGAGATGGTGGCCGCACTGCCGGGCGAGGAGCACGTCTCGCGCTCCGGCCGCTCGGCCGCGACCAACGACACCGACCTGGTGACGGCGCTGCTCGCGGGCCACCCCGAGCTCTCCATCGAGGAGACCGCCAAGCAGATCCTGCCCAAGGTCAAGGGCGCGTTCTCGCTGGTCTTCATGGACGAGCACACCCTCTACGCGGCCCGTGACCCGCAGGGCATCCGCCCGCTGGTGCTCGGCCGGCTGGAGCGCGGCTGGGTGGTGGCCTCCGAGACGGCGGCCCTCGACATCTGCGGCGCGTCCTTCATCCGCGAGGTCGAGCCCGGCGAGCTGATCGCCATCGACGAGAACGGCATGCGCACCTCGCGCTTCGCCGAGGCCAAGCCCAAGGGCTGCGTCTTCGAGTACGTCTACCTGGCCCGCCCCGACACCTCCATCGCCGGCCGCAACGTGCACCTCTCCCGGGTGGAGATGGGCCGCAAGCTGGCGAAGGAAGCCCCGGTCGAGGCCGACCTGGTGATAGCCACTCCCGAGTCCGGCACCCCCGCCGCGATCGGGTACGCCGAGGCCAGCGGCATCCCGTACGGCTCCGGCCTGGTGAAGAACGCCTACGTGGGCCGCACCTTCATCCAGCCCAGCCAGACGATCCGCCAGCTCGGCATCCGGCTCAAGCTGAACCCGCTGCGCGAGGTCATCCAGGGCAAGCGCCTGGTGGTCGTGGACGACTCGATCGTCCGCGGCAACACCCAGCGCGCGCTGGTCCGGATGCTCCGCGAGGCGGGCGCCGCCGAGGTCCACATCCGGATCTCCTCGCCGCCGGTCAAGTGGCCGTGCTTCTTCGGCATCGACTTCGCCACCCGCGCGGAGCTGATCGCCAACGGCATGACGGTCGAGGAGATCGGCCGCACGCTCGGCGCGGACTCGCTCGCCTACATCTCGATCGACGCCATGATCGAGGCCACCACGATCCCCAAGGACCGGCTCTGCCGGGCCTGCTTCGACGGCGTCTACCCGATGGAGCTGCCGGACCCGGCGCTGCTCGGCAAGCTGCTGCTCGAGGCCGAGATCGCCGGCGGCAAGCAGCAGCCCGCGGTCCGCACCAAGGGCTCGGACCTGGACGGTGTCCAGTCCCTGCTCGGCGGCCACGGCGCGACCGACGCGCTGCGGCGCCCGTAGGGGCGGGTCCGACCGCCCCTAGTTCCTCCACACCCCCGACCCGAGAGGGCCGTCAGCAGTGACCAGCAACCAGAGCAGCGGCGCCACCTATGCCGCCGCAGGTGTCGACATCGAGGCGGGCGACCGCGCCGTCGAGCTCATGAAGCAGTGGGTGAAGAAGGCCGACCGCCCCGAGGTGGTCGGCGGACTCGGCGGTTTCGCCGGGCTCTTCGACGCCTCCGCCTTCAAGCGCTACGAGCGCCCGCTGCTGGCCTCCGCCACCGACGGGGTCGGGACGAAGGTCGCCATCGCGCAGGCGATGGACAAGCACGACACGATCGGCCACGACCTGGTCGGCATGGTCGTCGACGACCTGGTGGTCTGCGGCGCCGAGCCGCTCTTCATGACCGACTACATCTGCGTCGGCAAGGTCGTGCCGGAGCGGGTCGCGGCGATCGTCAAGGGCATCGCCGAGGGCTGCGTGCTGGCCGGCTGTGCGCTGGTCGGCGGCGAGACCGCCGAGCACCCGGGCCTGCTGGGCCCGGACGAGTACGACGTCGCGGGCGCCGGCACCGGTGTGGTCGAGGCGGACGCGCTGCTCGGCGCGGAGCGGGTCCGGGCCGGCGACGTGGTGATCGCGATGGCCGCCTCGGGTCTGCACTCGAACGGCTACTCGCTGGTCCGGCACGTGCTGCTGAACCAGGCCGGCTGGAAGCTCGACCGCCAGGTCGAGGAGTTCGGCCGCACCCTCGGCGAGGAGCTGCTGGAGCCGACCAGGATCTACTCGCTGGACTGCCTGGCGCTCACCCGGGCGACCGAGATCCACGCCTTCTCGCACGTCACCGGCGGCGGCCTGGCGGCCAACCTGGCCCGGGTCATCCCGACCGGCCTGCACGCCCGGCTGGACCGGGGCACCTGGTCCCCGCTGCCGGTCTTCCAGACCGTGGCCAAGGTCGGCAGCATGGCCGCCCTGGAGATCGAGAAGACGCTGAACATGGGCGTCGGCATGGTCGCCGTGGTCCCGCCGGAGTCGGTCGACACGGTGCTCGCGATCCTGGAGGACCGCGACGTCGAGGCCTGGCTGCTGGGCGACATCGTGGACCGCACCGACGAGCACGGTGACGCCGCGACCCTCTACAACGCGTACGACGGCTTCCAGCTCGGCTGAGGCCGTGCTCCTGAGGGCCCCTCCGGGGGCCCTCAGGCATGTCCGGGGACGACCGGGTGCGGAGAACGCCGAAGACCGGCTCGGCACCCTGGGGTGCCGAGCCGGTCAGGTCGGACTCGTCCTACGCGCGGCGGCGGGACTGGCTGCTGCCCGCGTCCGCTTCCGCGTCGTCATCCTCGTCGGCGTAGAGGTCTGCATACGCCGCGTAGGGATCGTCCTCTTCCTCTTCTTCGATCGGCTCTGGCTTGATCGAAGCGGTGGAGGGCGATACACCCAGCTCGCTGGACAGACGGTTGGCGTCAAAGCCGCCGCCGTTGTACTTCAGCTCGCGGGCGACCTTCGTCTGCTTGGCCTTGGCCCGGCCGCGCCCCATGGGTCGACCCCCTCAACGATGGGGCTCGCGGCCCCGAGTCTGACACCTGTACATGATCAGGAGCGGTCTGCCCGAAGTGGGAGAACCGTCCCTTGGAGCATTAACGGTACCTGTTTCCGCCGCCGAACGGTACGTCGCCGGTGTGACGTGGCGCGCACTGCCACCCCCCGAAACCAGGTCCTTCCAGGTCACGAGGGGATTTTCGGGCTTTCGCAGGCTGTTCAGGGCCTGCCCAGGCCGGTTGTTCCGGGACCGATTATCCCCCGACCGGGGGCCCGGGATCGCCCGTTCGGGCTATCAATCGAGAATCCGGTTCCACATCGTGATGCGGGGGAGGCGGACCTCCCCCGCGCGCACGTCAGCTCTTCCGGGCGCCCGGCAGCAGCACCGAGCGGAGCGCGCTGATCTCGCGCATCCGCTTCTCCGCGAGCCGGTCGGCGGCGACCGCCGGGGGCACGCCGTCGGAGGCGGCCCGGGTGAAGATCTCCAGGGTGGTGTCGAAGATCTTCGTGGCCTTGGTCTTGGCCCGGTCGAAGTTGAAGCCGTTGATCTCGTCGGCGACCTGGATCACGCCGCCGGAGTTCACCAGGTAGTCGGGCGCGTAGAGGATGCCGCGGCCGGCCAGGTCCTTCTCCACGCCCGGGTGGGCCAGCTGGTTGTTGGCCGCGCCGCAGACCACCGAGGTGCCGGCCGCGCCGAGCGCGCCGACGGTGTGGTCGTCCAGCGCCGCGCCGAGCGCGCAGGGGGCGTAGACGTCCAGCCGGGCCTGCAGCAGGGCCGCGGTGTCCGCGACCACCTCCACGTCCGGGTGGGCCGCGCGGACCCGGTTCACGGCCGCCTCGGAGACGTCGGTGACCACCACGGTGGCGCCGTCCGCGACCAGGTGGCCGACCAGGTAGTGGCCGACCTTGCCGACGCCCGCGACGCCGACCCGGCGGCCGCGCAGGGTCGGCTGGCCCCAGCGGGCCTGGGCCGAGGCCCGCATGCCCTGGAAGACGCCGAAGGCGGTCAGCACGGAGGAGTCCCCGGCGCCGCCGTTCTCCGGCGAGCGGCCGGTCACGTAGTCGCACTCCCGGGCCACCACGTCCATGTCCTGCACGTAGGTGCCCACGTCGCAGGCGGTCACGTAGCGGCCGTGCAGCGACTGCACGAAGCGCCCGTAGGCGCGCAGCATCGCCTCGTTCTTGTCCTTGCCGGGGTCGCCGATGATGACGGCCTTGCCGCCGCCGAGGTCGAGCCCGGCCAGCGCGTTCTTGTAGCTCATCCCGCGGGAGAGGTTGAGCGCGTCCTCCAGCGCCGCCTCCTCGGAGGCGTACGGGAAGAAGCGGGTGCCGCCCAGGGCCGGGCCGAGGGCGGTCGAGTGGATGGCGATGATCGCCTTCAGGCCGGAGCTGCGGTCGTGGCAGAGCACGACCTGCTCGTGGCCGTCGCCGGGCGCGCCGTCGTGCTCGGTACGGAAGATCCTGCCGAGCACGCCGGGTGCGGGGTGCGAAGCGGACACGGTCTGTACGTCGGTCACTGTGGTGACTCCAGTATCTGTGGCCCACTGCTGTGGTGTGGGCGCCTGAGGGAAGCCTAGTCCTGGGGCTCCGGCCCGTTCTGCCCCTCGGGACAACGATTCAGTCCCCGTCCGGGGTACTCCGTCAGCTCGCTCGTGCGACGATTCTGGGCGTGACCGCTGTGCGTACTTCGGTGCTTCCGCCCTACGCCGCCCATCTACGGGTGTACGAGCCGCTGGCGGCCTATCCGGCCCCGGAACGGGCCCGCTGGCAGGCCTACGCGGCCCGCTACGGCCCGGACGCCGTGGAGGCCGCCCAGGCGGTGGCCCCGGCGGTGCTGGCCGAGCAGCGGGGCGCGCTGGCCGAGCTGCTGGCCAGCACGCCGCGGGCGCTGCCGGAGCGGGAGAGCGAGCGGGCCTTCGTCCGGGTGCTGGACGGGGTGACGTACGTCTGTCCGTGGGCGACCAGGCTGCGCAGCTGGCAGGCGATGGAGGAGCTGGCCGGGTCGCTGCCGGTGGCGCTGCTGGACACCGTGCTGCCGCCGGTGGTCCGGGCGGCGGCGCAGGCGGACCGGGAGCGCTGGCGGGCGGCCCATCCGGAGGACCGGCCGTGGATCCTGACGAACCGTTGGGAGGTGCCGGTGCGCTGGTTCCTGCCCTTCGGCACCGAGGACCGCTGCTTCCTGCCGGCCGGCCCGGCGGACCGGCCGGCCGCGCTGTTCTACCTGACCCCGATGGCGCAGGCCCGCCGCCGGGTGGCCCGGGGTTACCGGGCGTTGCGCGAGCGGGTCCCGAGCGGGGCGCTGGCCAGCGGGGTGGAGGAGCTGGGGCGGTGGCTGGAGGAGTTCCACCCGCGCTCGCTGGTGGAGCTGGACTACGGCGGCCTGGTGCACCTGCTGGGCACCGGCCTGGCGGAGGAGGACTCGGTCGGCGAGATCGAGGCGGGGGTGGCCGCGCTGCGGGCCGGGGACGGCCGGGAGGCGGCCCGGATGTACGAGACGGTGACCGAGCGCTGGCGGCGGGTGCACGCGCTCCGCTACGCGAGCTGACGGCAGATCGGCACTGGCGGGCACCGGCGGGCACCGGTGTCAGTGCACCGGGCGATGATGGTTGGGACCTTTGGGGCACGGGTCCGGGACGAAGGTCCCGGTTCGGGTCAATACCCCGCGAACGTGACACTACTCACCGTTGACGCTTACTTACGCCTATGTGTAAAAATGGGACAACCAGCCCAAGTTCACTCAGATGTATCCACTTTTGAGTGGACCTGGGAGCCGTGCCTGTTTTGCGGGGAAACGAAGGGTCTGGTCCTCTCATAACCGCTTGTCACCGATAGGTGACTGTCCGCTATGGGACGGTCCATGGCCATCCGTCGCTCTTGAACCCGTGAGGGGTCAATTTTGGCGGTTTGGCCGATGGGGCTGGACGAATGGTGTAGTTGTAGACACCAGGACAAGCCGTTCGTCCTATTACCGACTCGGCCCGTCTATGCCATTTCGGGCATCGCGGGCCAAGGTGCAGAATTTGAAGGATAGAACCGCCCTGGTTCGGTTCTCCCGAGGAGGCCGCTCATGACCGCTCGTACCCCTGACGCCGAGCCCCTGCTGACGCCGGCAGAGGTCGCCACCATGTTCCGCGTTGACCCCAAGACGGTCACTCGCTGGGCCAAGGCGGGCAAGCTCACGTCCATCCGCACTCTCGGCGGTCACCGCCGGTACCGCGAGGCGGAGGTGCGCGCACTGCTGGCCGGTATTCCGGCGCAGCGCACCGAAGCCTGAGAAGGCCCCTGACGGGCCTTTTCGACAGCTCACCGCAAGGGGCTGCATCCCTGACTCCGCCGGGTCAGGGATGCAGCCCCTTTCGGCATGTCCGGAATGCAGTGTTCCTATTGGGGCTGGTGTGAGGTGGGGGAGAAATGAGGAATTGCATGTGCAATTTTACATATTAAATCAGAGCCCCCTGAGGAGGGGGTCGGAGTGTCCGGTCTCAAGAAAAGATAAGTGACGACCATCACAGTGACGTTATCTTGTGGTCTAGACCTGCACTGACGTAGCGGCTGACGCCCGGTCAGCGGCGGCGTCCGGGAACGCAAGGAGGCCCGGAGCCTGACGGCTCCGAGCCTCCTCGGTACGGCGATCCTGACGGGACTTGAACCCGCGACCTCCACCTTGACAGGGTGGCGAGCTAACCAACTGCTCCACAGGACCAGATTGTTACTGCGATCTGTCTTGTTCGTCTGCTCCCGCTCGCGAACAAGACAGATCGTACTGCATACCGGCCCCTGCGGTCGAACCAGCGTCACAGCCCCGCCGCGGCCGCCTCCATCGCCTTCAGGATCCGCTTCTCCGAAATGGGCGTCGGGGTACCGAGGCCCTGGGCGAAGAAGCTCACCCGGAGTTCCTCGACCATCCAGCGGATCGCCCGCAGCTCGGCCGAGGGCTCCCGGCCGGCCGGGACCTTGGCGAGCAGCTCGCCGTAGGCGTCCTGCACCTGCTGGACCTTGTGCAGGTGCAGCAGGTCGCGCTGCGGGTGGTTGGGCAGCGCCTCCAGCCGGCGGTCGACCGCGAGCAGGTAGCGCTTCAGGTCGGCCAGCCGCTGCCAGCCGGTGGCGGTGACGAAGCCGGGGTGCACCAGCGAGGCCAGGTGCAGCCGGACGTCGTTGACCGCCGTCAGCAGCACCGGGCTGGAGACGCTCTTCAGTCGGTTGGACGCCTTGTGGAAGGCGATCAGCGCGGTGGCGGTCTTCAGCGTGGTGTCGGCGGACAGCTCGTACAGGTCGGCCCGGACCTTGTCGTACAGCTTGGTGAAGGACGGCTCGTCCCAGGCCGGGCCGCCGTGCAGGGTCATCAGCCGGTCGGTGGCGGCCGCCACGATGTCCTCGAACAGGGCCGGGATCGACCCGTGCGGGCTGTACGAGAGCGCCAGCTTGGCCTGGTTGCCGAGCCGCTGCTGGATCGCCTTGGCGGGGGAGTTGATGCTCAGCATCAGCAGCCGCCGGGTGCCGGCCCACATCGCCTGCTGCTGGGCCTCGGGGGTGTCGAAGAGCCGGATCGCCACCGAGTCGCCCTCGTCCACCAGGGCCGGGTACGCGCGCAGCGAGTGGCCGCGCGAGCGCTGCTCGAAGGTCCGCTGGAGGGCGGGCAGGTCGGCCGGCCAGCCGGTCAGGCCGGTGCGCTCGATGCCCTGGCCCGAGGCGGCCGAGGAGAGGGTCTCCTTGAGCTTGGGCTTGAGCTTGAGCCGCAGGTCCTCCAGGTCCTTGGACTCGGCCAGCTTCTTCTTGCCGTCCACCACCCGGAAGGTGATCCGCAGGTGGTCCGGGACGCGTTCGTCGTCCCAGGCCTCCGGCGGGATGGTGATCGCCGACATCCGCTTCAGGATGTGCTCCAGGGTGGGCAGCAGCGGCTCCTGACGGTCCTTCACCAGCCGCAGTGCCTTGGCGGCGAAGTCCGGGGCGGGGACGAAGTTGCGCCGGATCGCCTTGGGCAGCGCGCGGATGTACGCGGTGACCAGCTCGGTCCGCAGGCCCGGGATCTGCCAGTCGAAGCCCTCGGCGGTGACCTGGTTGAGCACCGGGAGCGGGATGTGCACGGTGACGCCGTCCGCGTCGCTGCCGGGCTCGAACTGGTAGGTCAGCTTGAACCGGAGCTTGCCCTGCTGCCAGTGGTCCGGGTAGTCCGCCTCGGTGACGCCGTCCGCCGAGTCGTTGATCAGCATCGACTTCTCGAAGTTCAGCAGGTCCGGCTGGTCGTGCCGGGCCTGCTTCCACCAGGCGTCGAAGTGCCGGGTGGAGACGATCTCCTCCGGCAGCCGGGCGTCGTAGAAGTCGAACAGGGTCTGGTCGTCCACCAGGATGTCCCGGCGGCGGGCCCGGTTCTCCAGCTCGGCGACCTCGCTGAGCAGTTGGCGGTTCTCGCCCCAGAAGCGGTGGTGCGTCTCCCAGTCGCCCTCGACCAGCGCGTTCCGGATGAACAGCTCGCGGCAGAGCTCCTGGTCGATCTTCCCGTAGTTGATCTTCCGCTGGGCGACGATCGGCATCCCGTACAGGGTCACCTTCTCGTACGCCAGCACGGCGCCGGCCTTCTTCTCCCAGTGCGGCTCGCTGTAGCTCTTCTTGATCAGGTGCCCGGCCAGTGGCTCGACCCACTCGGGCTCGATCTTGGCGTTGATCCGGGCCCACAGCCGGGAGGTCTCCACCAGCTCGGCCGACATCACCCAGCGCGGCGGCTTCTTGAACAGCCCCGAGCCGGGGAAGACCGCGAACCGGGCCGCCCGGGCGCCGGCGTACTCGCGCTTCTCCACGTCGAACAGGCCCAGGTGCGAGAGCAGCCCGGAGAGCAGCGCCTGGTGGATCCGGTCGGCGTCCGGCTCGGCGTCCGGGTGCGGCTCCTCCATGCTGACGCCGAGTTGCTTGGCCACGGTGCGCAGCTGGGTGTAGATGTCCTGCCACTCCCGTATCCGCAGGTAGTTCAGGAACTCGGACTTGCACATCCGGCGGAAGGCCGAAGAGGAGAGCTCCTTCTGCTGCTCCTTGACGTACCGCCACATCGACAGGAAGGCCAGGAAGTCCGAGGTCTCCGAGTTGAAGCGGCGGTGCCGCTCGTCGGCCGCCTGGCGCTTCTCGGCCGGGCGCTCGCGCGGGTCCTGGATGGAGAGCGCGGCGGCGATCACCATCACGTCCCGGACGCAGCCGAGGCGGTCGGCCTCGATCACCATCCGGGCCATCCGCGGGTCGAGCGGCAGCTGGGCCAGCTTGCGGCCGAGCGGGGTGAGCCGCTTGCGGTGGTCCTTCTCGGCCGGGTCGAGCGCGCCCAGCTCGTGCAGCAGGTTGACGCCGTCCTTGATGTTGCGGGAGTCCGGCGGGTCGAGGAACGGGAAGGCGGCGATGTCGCCGAGGCCGGCGGCGGTCATCTGCAGGATGACCGAGGCCAGGTTGGTGCGCAGGATCTCCGCGTCGGTGAACTCGGGGCGGGCGAGGAAGTCCTCCTCCGAGTACAGCCGGACGCAGATGCCGTCCGAGGTGCGGCCGCAGCGGCCCTTGCGCTGGTTGGCGCTGGCCTGGCTGACCGCCTCGATCGGCAGCCGCTGCACCTTGGTGCGGTGGCTGTAGCGGGAGATCCTGGCCGTGCCCGGGTCGATCACGTACTTGATGCCGGGGACGGTGAGGCTGGTCTCGGCCACGTTGGTGGCCAGCACGATCCGGCGGGAGTTGGAGCGCTGGAACACCCGGTGCTGCTCGGCCGAGCTGAGCCGGGCGTAGAGCGGCAGCACCTCGGTGAACTTGAGGTTGAGCTTGTTGAGCGCGTCGGCGGTGTCGCGGATCTCCCGCTCGCCGGAGAGGAAGACCAGGATGTCGCCGGGGCCCTCGGCCTGCAGCTCCTGGGCGGCCTCGCAGATGGCCTGCACCTGGTCGCGGTCGCGGTCGACGTCGGTGTCCTCCTCGCCCTCCTCCAGGATCGGGCGGTAGCGGACCTCGACGGGATAGGTGCGGCCGGAGACCTCGATGATCGGGGCGTCGCCGAAGTGGTTGGCGAACCGCTCCGGGTCGATGGTCGCCGAGGTGATGATCACCTTGAGGTCGGGACGGCGCGGCAGCAGCTGTTTGACGTACCCGAGGATGAAGTCGATGTTGAGGCTGCGCTCGTGCGCCTCGTCGATGATCAGGGTGTCGTACTGGCGGAGCTCCCGGTCGGTCTGGATCTCGGCCAGCAGGATGCCGTCCGTCATCAGCTTCACCAGGGTGTCCGGGCCGACCTGGTCGGTGAAGCGGACCTTCCAGCCGACCGCCTCGCCGAGCGGCGTGTGCAGCTCCTCGGCCACCCGCTCGGCCACCGTGCGGGCGGCGATCCGGCGGGGCTGGGTGTGGGCGATCAGGCCCTTCACCCCGCGGCCCAGCTCCAGACAGATCTTCGGGATCTGGGTGGTCTTGCCGGAGCCGGTCTCACCCGCGACGATCACCACCTGGTGGTCCCGGATCGCCGCCAGGATGTCGTCCTTCTTCTGGCTGACCGGCAGCTCGGCCGGGTACGTGATCTCCGGCACCGCGTTCCGGCGCTGTTCGACCCGGAGTTCGGCCCGGTCGATCTCCTTCACCAGTTCGGCCGCGATCTTGTCGCGGGCCTCCGGCTTCCGGACCCGGCGCGCGCCGTCCAGCCGGCGGCCGATCCGCTGCTGGTCACGCAGTGTCAGCTCGGGCAGCCGAGCGGCCAGCTCCCCGACGGTGGGTACCTCGGTGGGCTGGGCTTGGGGAGAACTCACTGCGGACATCCCTCTAGGTTCGCAAGGAGGAGCATGCGGGCGCACCTCGGTTTTTCAGGCCCTGCACCCCCGGACGACGGGGGGCTTGAGCACCTCCAGTGTCACAGACCGTCGGACGGGGCCCGTCGTAGGCTGCGGCAGGACTAGGTGAGGGGTGGGCATGCAGGACTTCGACGTGCACGAGCGGCGGATGTGGGGCGCCGCCGGGGTGGCGACGGCCTATCTGCGCGGGTTCGGCGGGCTGTGCGCGGGTGCGGTGCCCGCGCTGCTGGACCAGGCGGGTGCCGCCCCCGGCGTACGGCTGCTGGACGTCGGGACCGGCCCCGGGACGGTGGCAGCCGCCGCACTGGGCCGGGGCGCCGTGGTGACCGCGGTGGACGCCGAGCCGCAGATGGTGAAGGCGGCCGCCGAACGGCTGCCCGAGGTCCCGGTCTCGCTCGCACTGCTGCCGGAACTCCCCTTCACCGAGGGTGAGTTCGATGCGGTGACGGCCAACTTCGTGGTCAACCACGTGGCCGACCCGGTGGCCGCGCTGACCGAGCTGCGCCGGGTGGTCGGGCCGGGCGGCCTGGGCGCCGTCACGCTCTGGCCCGTGGTCGGCAACCAGGCGATGGACCTGTTCGGCGAGGTGCTGGAGCAGGTCGGGGTGGAGCGGCCGGTCTTCCCGGCCGTCCCGGTCGCGTTCGAGCGGACCACCGACGGCCTGGCCGGGTTGCTGGAGCAGGCGGGCTGGCAGCAGGTGGCGGCCCGCCTGGTGAGCTGGACCTACCGGGTCGACCCGGAGGACTGGTGGGCCGGACCGGCCGCCGGCGTGGCCAACATCGGCCTGGTCGTCACCACCCAGCCGCCCGAGGTGCTGGCCGAGCTCAAGCACGTGTACGACCGGCTGGCGGCGGCCCGGCTGGACGCGGACGGACTGCTGGCGCTGGAGGCGGTGGCCGTGCTGGCCGGCGGTGTCCGCAGCTGACGCCCGCAGTCCAGGGGGCGGGCGGGCTCCCCGGGACTGCGGTGTTCGGCTAGCCTTTTGACGGATTGTCATCCTGCAGGTACGAGGTTCCGGGGGAGCCGCTTTGAACTTCATCAGCGAAGCATGGGACGACGCCAAGGACCTGGTCGGCGCGGGCGCCAGGGTGGTCAAGGACATCGTCATGGCGCCCGCCGAGATCGCCCGCTGGGCCCTGGGCGAGATGTTCGGCGGCGGCGAGGACGAGCTGCGCCAGATCGCCAAGGAGCTTGCCGAGCTCGGCAAGGAGTTCGACAAGCTGAGCACCGACGTCAACTCCGCGCTGACCAAGCTGACCTGGCACGGGCCGGCCGCCGACGCGTTCACCAACCACGCCCAGGGCCGGGTCCGCGAGATGGCCGGCGTCGCGGACGAACTGGAGGGGCTGAGCCAGGCGGTCAACCGCCTGGCCAGCTTCTGAGTCTTCCCACGGAAGATCATCACGAGGACAAGGGATACGGGGAACCATGGCCGGTGAACAGTTCGGTGTGCAGCTGCAGGAACTCGGCAGGATCCAGCAGGACTGGCAGCAGGTCGCGCAGCGAATGGCCGAGATGCAGAAGAAGCTCGGCCAGATCCAGAACACCCTGGCCAAGGCGGTGGCGGTCGACCTGGCCGCCAGCCCGCTGGCCGGCATCGTCGGCTTCGGGGTCGCCTACGACGTGCTCAGGGACGCCAAGGACGTGGAGTCACGCGCCCGGCACCTGATGGAGACCAAGGCGAAGCTGACCCAGGCGATCTCCGAGGACACCGAGAAGATCAAAGCGGTGATCAAGGAGTACACCGAGGCGGACCGCAAGGCCCACGACGACATGAAGAAGCAGGACCAGAACCGCCCGAAGGACGACGGCTCGACCCGGATCAACGGGAAGGGCAACGGCGGCGGCGGTTCCGGCAACGGCGGCGGTGGCGGCTCGAACAACGGCGGCGGCGGGAACAACGGCGGTGGTGGCGACCACAGCAAGTACGGCGACCACAGCACCGGCGACAAGGGCGTCAAGTACATCAACGGGGACAGCTGGGAGGACTGGAACGGCAACAGCAAGACCCACCCGCACAACGGGCAGGGCAAGGGCGCGCTGGTCCGGCCCAAGCTGGACGGGCTCGACGAGCAGCGCAAGGAGATCCTGGAGCGCGCGATGAAGCGCGTCGACATGAAGCTCGGCTACAGCCAGGGCGCGATCACGGCCGGCTACCGGGTGGACTGCTCGGGCTTCGTCACGGCAGCCTGGGGCATCCCGCCGAACTCGAGCGGGGGCCTGAACACCACGGGCCTGATGAGCCCGAGCGTCTCGGAGAAGATCAGCAAGGGCGACCTCCAACCGGGTGACGCGCTGATCAACAGCGGCCACACCATCCTCTTCGGAGGCTGGGCCAACGCGGAGCACACCAAGTACATCGCCATCGAGAACGCCGGCCAGTCGGGCACGGTGTCCCGGGTGGCGACGATGGGCAACGAGTACGGCTTCTACCGCCGCAAGGACCTCTGAGCCGTCGGTCGGTCACCGCCGGACGGGCGGTGACCGACCGAGGTCAGAGCAGAAAGAGCTTGGCGAAGGGCGCTGTGATCCGCTCCTGTCGTGAGCCGAAGTCGACGAGCACCGCGAGCTCGCCCTCGACGGCGATGGCCCGGCCCAGGCCGTACTCGTCGTGGGAGACCCGATCGCCGACGGCGAACCGCTTGAGCTGCGGCGTGGGCGCGGGGCGGAAGGGGCTGGTGGGGAGATGGCGCCGTGGCGCTGAATTCGTCATCCGTGTCAGTATGCGCCCAAATCGTGGCGGCGGGACCCGCCGCCAGGTAACGGATTTTCGGATTTTCTGGATCATGGACTTTTCGTTGCCGCAGCAGGCCGACGCCGGGTCGGGGCGGTGGCGCCGACACAACTCGGCGGGTCGGAACCCCCCGCAGTGGCTCGGACCCTGCTACAGTCGTGGTAGTTGCAGTTGTGGTTCCCATGAACTTGTGTGCGCCTGCTGGTTGTGACCGCAGGCGCGTTTTTTGTTTCCCGGCTCTTTCCCCGGGCGGGCCCATCACGGCGACGCGGGGCTTGCGAAATGTGAGCTCTGGACAGTCCCCTGAAGGAGTTTTAAATGGCTAATGGCACCGTGAAGTGGTTCAACTCGGAAAAGGGCTTCGGCTTCATCGAGCAGGAGGGTGGCGGTCCTGACGTGTTCGCCCACTACTCGAACATCAACGCCAACGGCTTCCGTGAGCTGCTCGAGGGCCAGAAGGTCGAGTTCGACGTCACCCAGGGCCAGAAGGGCCCGCAGGCGGAGAACATTCGCCCGCTCTAAGTAGTACCTATGCCCACCCGGCCGCCTGGCGGACGAGGGCAGCATGTCGCAGCCCCCGAGTGCTTCAGTCACTCGGGGGCTGCGCTGTTTTCCGTCCTGGGCCGGCCGCTGCCGGGATTCGCATGAGGTGCAGTACGTGTCCGGATACGACAGAACCCCCGGTGAGCGGACTCACCGGGGGTTCTGTCAGCAGTTGTGGCCAGGGCCGGGGTCGAACCGGCGACCTCCCGCTTTTCAGGCGGGCGCTCGTACCAACTGAGCTACCTGGCCGTACTGCACCGTCTCTTGCGAGACGAGCGATCCTGACGGGACTTGAACCCGCGACCTCCACCTTGACAGGGTGGCGAGCTAACCAACTGCTCCACAGGACCTCGTGCGGAGCGCATCCGCCTCGGTGTCTTTCGACGCCGACTTTACTACGGTACTGCCGTGCCCCCAACGGGATTCGAACCCGTGCTACCGCCTTGAAAGGGCGACGTCCTGGGCCACTAGACGATGAGGGCTTGCGGCCCGCCCGGCTGACTAGCAGCGGTCGGGGACGTGAGAAGCATATGGGATCCGGGCGGGAACGCCAAAACGGTTTCGGCGGCCCGGACGGCGGGCGGGGTCAGGACCAGCCGAGTTCGTGCAACTCGTGGTCGTCGAAGCCGAAGTGATGGGCCACCTCGTGGATGACCGTGGTGCGGACCTCCTGCACCATCTCGTCGTAGGTCTCGCAGAACCGGGTGGTCGGACCCATGTAGACGATGATCCGGTCGGGCAGGACCCCGGCGTACCACTCGCCGCGCTCGGTGAGCGGGGTGCCCTCGTACAGGCCGAGCAGCTCGGGGTCGGCCGGGTCGGGTTCGTCCTCCACGAAGATGGCGACGTTGTCCATCATGGCCGCGAGCTGCGGCGGGATCTGGTCCAGCGCATCGGCGACCAGCGCCTCGAACTCGTCCCGCGTCATGTCCACCGACTCATTGTCGGGTGTGGGGTGACGCTGTGCCAGATCACCGGGGCCGGTGATTCCCGGTGTTCCCCAGTGCTTCACTGGTCGGATGCTGATCGATCGGGTGGGCCTGCGGGGTGAGGGGCCGGTGCTGGCCGTGGTCGCGGCGGGCGGGGTGCTCGGCGCGTCGGCCCGATACGGGGCCGCCCTGCTCTGGCCGGTCGGGGCGGACGCCGTCCCGTGGACCACGCTGGTGGTGAACGTGGCCGGCTGTGCCGCGATGGGGGTGCTGATGGTCCTGGTCACCGAGGTGCTGACGCCGCATCGGCTGGTCCGGCCGTTCCTCGGCACCGGGGTGCTGGGCGGTTTCACCACGTTCTCGACCTACGCCGTCGACGTGCAGCGGCTGCTGACGGGTGGTGAGGCCGTCCGGGGGATGGTCTACCTGGTCGGGACGCCGGTGACGGCGCTGGGAGCGGCCTGGGCCGGGGGCGCGGTCACCCGCCGACTGGCGGTGCGGCGGTGAACTGGCTGCTGGTGGCGGGGGGCGCGGCGGTCGGGGCGCCGCTCCGGTACCTGACTGATCTGGTGCTGCGGGCCCGGTTCGGTCCGGGATTCCCCTGGGGCACGCTGGCGGTCAACCTGCTGGGGTCACTGGTGCTCGGCCTGGTGCTCGGGGTCTGCTCGGTGCGCGGGCAGTTGCTGCTGGGCGCCGGGTTCTGCGGGGCGCTGACCACGTACTCGACCTTCTCGTACGAGGTGCTGCGGCTGGCGGAGGGCGGGGCGCGCGGCCGGGCGGCGGGCTACCTGCTGGCCACCCTGGTGGCCGGGATCGCCGCGGCCTGGGCCGGGGTCGGGCTGGGGCGGGTGTTCTGACCGCGCGGTGCTGACCGCACGTCAGGGCGCTCCGGCCGGGGCTTGCGGTGATCGGGGGACCGGCCGTGTCCTGCCGGGCCGGCGGGCGTTGGTCACCACAGGCGGCCGGGCGCGGCTGGTCGAGCAGGGGAGGGCCCAGGTGACGGTGGTGCGGGTGCGGACGGGGCGGTTGGTGGCCGGAGGACTGGTGCTGGCCCTGGCGGGCGCGGGGATGACGGGCTGCATGTCCGTCGGCGGTGCGTCCTCGGACACCCTGCCGAGCAACCTCCCGGCCGGGCAGACCGGGTCGCCCGGCAAGGGCGCGGGCGGCGCACACGCGCCGGGGCGAGGCAGCAACGGGCAGCGGGTCGAGCACGTGGGGGGCGTGAACTCGTCGGCTCCCGCTGGGGCGCCGGAAGCAGCCCCCGGCGGATCGGTACCGGGTGCGACCCCGCCGGCCGGCATGCCGCTCCCGCCGGGCCAGAGCGGCACTCCGGTCGGCGGCCCCAGCGGGACGCCGTCGGGCTCCCGGGCGGGCACGGGCGCCCCGGAGGCCTCGTCGAGCAGCCACCCGCAGCCCTCGCCCAGTGCTGAGACGAGCGCCTCATCGGCCCCGTCCGCCCCGAGCTCTCCGGTACCCTCGGTAAGTGACCCCGGTTCTGCGGCCCCGAGCCCCAGTTCCGCCGGGCAATAGCGGTCTGGCCAGCGGGTTTGCCTTAGATCCAGAGGCTGCCGTATGGTGGTAGATCGTTACTTTGATTCATTTGATTGGCGCCCTGAAATACCCTGGCGCCCTTGGCGCGTTCCGGCGATTCGGTGGCTGACCGCATAGAGGCGGTTTGTAAACAGAACCCCGGACTTAGGCGCGTGCCACTTCCGGAAGGTTTTGCATGTCCCTCGTTGACAACGACCGCTTCGCCATGCCCGCGAACGGTTCCGACGCTCTTGACACCCTGGTCGAGACCGTTGACGCCCCTGACGTCGAGACCCTGGTCCTCGACGACGACTCCGCCGAGCTGGTCGAGGAGACCGCCGCGGAGGACACCGAGCCCACCATCACCTTCGGTGACCTCGGTCTGCACGACGACGTGGTGCGCGCCCTGAACAAGCGCGGCGTCACCACCCCGTTCCCGATCCAGGCCGCGACCATCCCGGACGCGCTGGCCGGCAAGGACGTCCTCGGCCGTGGCCGCACCGGCTCCGGCAAGACCCTGAGCTTCGGCCTCCCGA
Organism: Kitasatospora sp. NPDC002040; assembly: GCF_040296785.1. Classification (NCBI taxonomy): domain Bacteria; kingdom Bacillati; phylum Actinomycetota; class Actinomycetes; order Kitasatosporales; family Streptomycetaceae; genus Kitasatospora; species Kitasatospora sp. NPDC002040. The sequence goes on from NZ_JBEOXV010000001.1 coordinate 212,536, forward strand.
TGCTCACCCGCATCGCCGCCGCCGAGGGCCGCACCAAGCCCAAGCACCCGCGCGGCCTGATCCTGGTCCCGACCCGCGAGCTGGCGATGCAGGTCGCCGACGCGCTGGAGCCGTTCGGCTCGGTGCTCGGCCTCAAGCTCAAGGTCGTCTGCGGCGGCACTTCGATGTCCAACCAGATCTACGCGCTGGAGCGCGGTGTCGACGTCCTGGTCGCCACCCCCGGCCGCCTGCGCGACCTGATCAACCGCAACACCGCGAAGCTCGACGAGGTCATGGTCACCGTCCTCGACGAGGCCGACCAGATGGCCGACATGGGCTTCCTGCCCGAGGTCACCGAGATCCTCGACAAGGTCCCGAGCGGCGGCCAGAGCCTGCTGTTCTCGGCCACCCTCGAGAACGAGATCGACAGCCTGGTCAAGCGCTACCTGAAGAACCCGGTCACCCACGAGGTCGACGCGGCCCAGGGCGCCGTCACCACCATGAGCCACCACATCCTCGTGGTGAAGCCCAAGGACAAGGCCCCGATCACCAACGCGATCGCCGCCCGCAAGGGCCGCACGATCATCTTCGTCCGGACCCAGATGGGTGCCGACCGGGTGGCCGAGCAGCTGATCGAGGCCGGTGTGAAGGCCGACGCGCTGCACGGCGGGATGACCCAGGGCGCCCGTACCCGGGTGCTCGGCGACTTCAAGGACGGCTACCTCAACGTGGTCGTCGCCACCGACGTCGCCGCCCGTGGCATCCACGTGGACGACATCGACCTGGTGCTCAACGTCGACCCGGCCGGTGACCACAAGGACTACCTGCACCGCTCCGGCCGGACCGCTCGCGCGGGCCGCTCCGGTGCCGTCGTCACCCTGGTGCTGCCGCACCAGCGCCGCGGCGTCTTCCGTCTGATGGAGGACGCGGGCGTGGACGCCTCGCGTCACATCCTCGACCACGCCTTCGACCCCGAGGTGGCCCGGATCACCGGCGCCCGCTCGCTGGTCGAGGTGCAGGCCGAGTCGGCCGCCGGGATCGCCGGTGCCGCCGAGCGCGAGGTCGCCGACATGGCGCGCCAGCTGGAGCGGGCGCAGCGCCGCGCCAACGAGCTGCGCGAGGAGGCCGACCGCCTGGCCGCCCGGGCCGCTCGTGAGCGGGCCGAGCTGGGCATCGAGGACGAGCCGGTGGCCGAGACCGCCGCCGCTCCGACCGACGAGGCTGCGGAGGCCGGCGAGTCCGCCGAGACCGTCGCCGCGCCGGCCGCCGAGGCCGACCGCACCCCCGCTTACCGCGAGGCGCGCAACGAGCGCCCCGCGTACGGCGACCGGGACAACCGTTCGGGTGGCTTCAACCGTGACCGTGACGACCGCGGTGGTCGTTCGGGTGGCTTCAACCGCGATGACCGTGCCCCGCGTTCGGGCGGCTTCAACCGTGACGACCGCTCCGGTGGCCGCTCCTTCGGTGGCGACCGGGACAACCGTTCGGGTGGCTTCAACCGTGACCGTGACGACCGCGGTGGTCGTTCGGGTGGTTTCAACCGCGATGACCGTGCCCCGCGTTCGGGCGGCTTCAACCGTGACGACCGCGCGCCGCGCACCGGTGGTTTCAACCGTGACGACCGGGCCCCGCGTACCGGTGGTTTCAACCGTGACGACCGTCCGTCGGGTGGCTTCAACCGCGATGACCGTGCCCCGCGTTCGGGCGGCTTCAACCGTGACGACCGCGCGCCGCGTACCGGTGGTTTCAACCGTGACGACCGTCCGTCGGGTGGCTTCAACCGCGACGACCGCTCCGGTGGCCGTTCCTTCGGTGGCGACCGTCCGTCCTTCGGTGACCGGGACAACCGTGGCGGCGGCAGCCGTCCGTTCGCCCGCCGCGACGACCACCGCTCCGGTGGCCGCCCGCAGCAGGGTGGCGGCTTCAACCGTGACGACCGCTCCGGTGGCCGTTCCTTCGGTGGCGACCGTGACCGTGCCCCGCGCACCGGTGGTTTCAACCGCGACGACCGCGGCGGCAGCTTCAACGGCGGCGACCGCAAGCCGCGTTGGAAGAGCTGACGCTCGGTAGCTCGTAGCTCCTGACCGGGCCCGCTCCACTTCGGTGGGGCGGGCCCGGTCGTTTTTATTGGCATGCCGGCGCGGGCGGGGGTCGCTAACGTCGGCGGGATGAGCAGCAGACTGCACCAAGTGGCCGTGGTGAACGAGGAGATCGCCGAGCGGGGGAGCTACCCCGTGGGTGGTGGTGAGGTCGGGATCGGGGCGATGCTGGCCGCGGCCAGGACCGGGACGGTGTCGTACGGGCCGTCCCACCGGCCGGCGGCCACGGGGGCGTTCGGCGGTGTGCCGGAGGTGACGGCGGAGGGCAGCGTCGAGGCGGCCCGGCGGCTGACAGAGGAGGGCGCGGAGCACGTCGCGGTGCTCAACTTCGCCTCCGCCCGCAACCCCGGGGGCGGGTACCTGCGCGGGGCGAAGGCGCAGGAGGAGGACCTCTGTCGCAGTGCCCTGCTGTACCACTGCCTGCTGGCCGCGCCCGACTACTACGAGGCGCACCGGGCCTCGGCCGATCTGAACTACAGCCACCGGGTGATCTGGTCCCCGGGCGTGCCGGTGATCCGGGACCGGCAGGGCGCGCTGCTCCGGCAGCCGTACCCCGTCTCGTTCCTCACCTCGCCCGCGCCCAACGCGGGCCAGCTGGCGCTCCGTTCGGAGGGCCGGCCGGTGGACGTCCGCGAGGTGCTGGCCGAGCGGGCCGGGCGGGTGCTCGGGGTGGCGGCGGCGCACGGGGTGCGGGAGCTGGTGCTCGGTGCCTGGGGCTGCGGGGTCTTCCGCAACGACCCCGCCGAGGTGGCCGACGCCTTCGCCCAGGCCCTGGACGCCTACGGCGCGACCTTCACCCGGGTGGTCTTCGCGGTCTGGGACCGTACCCCGGTCTCGGCCAACCGGGCCGCCTTCGAGGCCCGCTTCGGCTCCTGACCCGGCGGCGGGCCGCCACCTGCGGCCCGGTCGGGCCGACTGCTCAGGTGCTCAGGGGCGGAACACCCCGTCGGTGTGCCAGCGGATGAAGTCCGCCGAGACCGGCGGGTGGGGTGCGACCGGGTCCGCCAGCCGGGTACCTGCCAGGGCCAGGACCGCCTGGCCGGCAGCGGAGGTGGCCCGGTAGGTGCTGGAGACCACGACGGTGCGGTCCGGGGTGAGGCCGATGGCACCGCTGTCCAGCAGCCGGTGGTGCAGGACGCAGAGGGCCAGGCCGTTCTCGATCCGGTCCGGACCACCGGCGGCGTGGCCGTGCAGGTGAGCGGCTTCGAGCCCGACGGACTGACCGCCCATCAGACCGTCGTAGCCGCAGATCGCGCACGTGTTGCGGTAGGCGGTCAGGACCAGGACGCGGAATCCGGTGTCCCGGACCAGTCGGCTGTAGGCCCGATGGCGCGGCGCGGTGGTTCGGACGGCCTGTTCGAACGGCGAGAGCGGGTCGACCGGTGCGGAGTCGACCACGCTGTGCCGCTGTTCCGGGGTGAGGCTCATCCAGGTCCGGCGGGTGGCCTCGTCGAGGCTGTCGGGATCCGTGCGCAGCAGGTGCTCCACCTCGGGGCGCAGCCGACCGACCGCTCCTCGCTCCAGCAACTGCGGTCCGCCGACTCCCCGCGCGACCGGGATCGGGGCACCGGCGCGGTCCGAGAGCTGCCAGAGCGTCCGTTCCAGTCGGAGGAACGGGTCGGCGGCGCGGTGCAGCGTCCTCGGGCCGCCGAGCTTGTTGATCAGTGCTCCGACGGGCCCGTGGGCGTCCGCGTAGCCGACCTCGCTGCTGCCCCGTTCGGCCAGCCGGTCGAACAGCCAGAGCAGCAGCACCGGCTTGTGCTGCGCCGGGACGCCGAGGTCGTTCGAGTACCGGCGGAGGCCGTCGAGGGCGGCGAACAGGGTGTCGGGCTTCACGGACGGAGGTTTTCCCTGAGGGTGGTGAGTTCGGTCGGGGTGACGCCGTGGGTGGTGAGGAAGGTGTCGAGGGAGCCGTGGGCGGTGTGCAGGTGGGTGAGGGCGAGGTCGAGGTAGGTGGCCTCGACGGGGTGGGAGCGGCGGCGTTCGCCCTGTTCGTCGATGTAGTAGACCGGGCCGGCGTCGAGGCCGAGGTGGCGGTTGGAGCTGAGGAAGTCGGCGACCACCTCGGCCTGGCCCAGGCCGGCCAGGGACTGCAGCACGGCGATGGTGAGTCCGGTCCGGTCCTTGCCGACGGCGCAGTGGATCAGGGTGGGCAGGCCGTCGGGGGCGGCCAGCCGGCGGACGGTGGCGGCGATCGAGGGGCCGCCGGTCTCGGCCATGACGCGGTAGGTGTCGGCCATGGTCTTCGGCCAGCTGAAGTCGTCCCCGTGGTCGGGGAGCAGGGGGTGGTGCAGGGCCTCCAGCTCCAGGCCGTGGTGCAGGTCCGGCCAGACGGTGCGTTCGGCGGTGGTGCGCAGGTCGATGACGGTACGGATGCCGAGCCGGGCCAGGTGCCGGGCGCCTTCCGGGGTCAGGGAGTTGAGCGCCCCGGAGCGGTAGATCAGGCCGGGGCGGAGGCCCGCGACGCCCGCGTCGCGGAAGTTCGCCACGTCGGGCACGGCGAGACGGGGGGACACGGCGTCGAACTCACGGTCGGTCATGTCCGTCACGGTAGTACCGGCGGGCCTCCGGGTGGTGCGGTTTGGTTCAGCGGCCGCCGGCCAGGTCGAGGAAGGAGCCGGTGACGTACGAGGCGCCCGGGGAGAGCAGGTAGAGGATGCCTTCGGCGACCTCCTCCGGCCGGCCGCCCCGGCCCATCGGGAGCAGCGGGCCGACCCGGTCGACCCGGGCGGGTTCGCCGCCGAGGGCGTGGATGTCGGTGTGGATCAGCCCGGGGCGGACGGCGTTGACCCGGATGCCCTCGGCGGCGACCTCCAGGGCCAGGCCGGTGGTCATGCTGTCCAGGGCACCCTTGGATGCGGCGTAGTCGACGTACTCGTTGGGCGAGCCCAGGCGGGACGCGGCGGAGGAGACGTTGACGATCGCGCCGCCCCGGCCGCCGTAGCGGGTGGACATCCGGCGGACGGCGGCGCCCGCGCAGAGGAAGGGGCCGGTGATGTTGGCGGCCCAGATCCGGGCCAGCCGGTCCTCGTCCAGCCCGTCCAGGCGGCCCTGCCGCTCCAGCGTCCCGGCGTTGTTCACCAGGGCGGTGAGCGGGCCGAGCTCCGCGTCCACGGTGCGGAACAGCCGCTCGACCTCGGAGCTCCGGCTGACGTCTGCCCGGACGGCCAAGGCGGTGCCGCCGGCCGCTTCGATCCGGGCCACCACTCCGGCCGCCGAGGCCGCGTCGGCGCGGTAGTTGACGCACACCCGGTAGCCGCGTTCGGCGGCCAGTACGGCGGTGGCGGCGCCGATGCCCCGGCCCCCGCCGGTGATCACCATCACTTCGTCGTTCATGCCCCGACCGTAACGGACCGGCCGGACCGGGTGGTCAGCGGGTGATCAGTGGACGGTCAGCCGGAGGCGGCGCGGAGGGCGGCGATCCTCGGGGCGCGGCTCTTCGGCGAGTCGAGGCTGAAGCCGCGCGCGTCACCGAGCTGCTCCCGGACGAAGGCTTCGGTCCGCGCGACCGCCTCGCGCAGCGGCTCGTCGGCCGGGACGAAGAGCTGGTGGACGATCTCGCCCGGCTCGGGGTCGTACTCCCAGATCCCGACGATCCGCCCCCGGTCCAGCATTAGGTGGCTCCCCGGGTCGGCCTCGCTGCCGAAGCTGCGGCCGCCCCGGGCGGTGGGTGCGGAGCGGGCGGCATCGGCCGGGTCGAGCAGGCGGGGCAGGTCGCGGTGCAGCAGGTGCAGGCCGTCGATGCCGGCCACCAGTGCGTAGGAGGGCGTGCCGGGCGGGCTGAACTCCTGGAACTCGGGCAGGAGTTCGGCCGGGAGCAGCAGGTCGGTGCCGGGCAGCCCGACCAGGTCGAGCGGTGCGGTGGCGGCCTTCGCGGTGGCGGCGGTGAAGCCGGTGAACCAGCGGAAGTGCCTGATCGAGGCGGGTGCGGCCCAGGCGAAGTACCGCTCGGCCAGCTCGGTGGCCGAGCCCCGGACCGGCTGGTCCCAGCGGACGTAGCCGTAACGCTGTTGGTCCAGGCGCCCGTTGGCGGGCACCCGGCGGATCAGGCCGCGGGCCTGGAGCAGGCCGAGGGCGATCGGCAGGGTGGTGGTGCGTCCGCGCTTCCGGCCCGCCTCGCCGAGCCCGCGGACCGCGTCGCCGACCGCCGCACGGATCGCGGCCGGCTCCAACGGGTCGGTCTCGGACAGGACTTGGGAGATGGTGAGGCAGAGCTTCTCGATCTCGTCCCGGGTCACACCGAGGTGCTTCTCGGCCATCGCCAGATCGCCCTCGGGGGTGGCGGCCCCGGCGGCCAGGCCGAGGCCGAAGTCGGCCGCCGGGAGCACGTAGGTGCAGCCCCGGGCGGACGGCAGCTCGTGCACCTCCAGTGCGGCCACCGCCGCGTCCACGGCGGCCCGGCCCAGTCCGGCCCGGGCGAACAGGCCCAGGTACGGGGCGGCGCCGTCGACCGAGCGGGCCCAGCCGGTGGCGGCCAGCACCTCGGCGGCCGTGGCGCCGCGGTGGCCGCCGTCCAGCCACTGCCGGTGCGCCCACCAGGCGCGGAGCTTCGCCGTCGGGATGCCGCTGTTCGCCATGGGGCCAGTATCGGCGGGGCGCGTCCCGGCGGGGCGCAGTTCCGTCCCGGCGGGTCGGGCGCCGTCCGCGCCGGGGAGCCCGATATCTGTTCGACAGCGCGGTGTCCGGTCCGGAGACTGGAGCGACCTGCCAGTCGGCCGCCGAGGAGGCGACACCCGTGCACGTCCTGCTCTCCGGCATCGTCGGTTCCACCGCGTACGGTCTCGCCCATGCGGGCTCGGACATCGACCGGCTCGGCCTGTTCGCGGCGCCGACCGAGGAGTTCCACGGCCTGCACCGCCCGGCCGAGTCGCACGTCACCACCGCGCCCGACCGCACCCTGCACGAGGCGGCCAAGTGGTGCCGGCTGGCCCTGGGCGGCAATCCGACCGCCTCGGAGCTGGTCTGGCTGCCGGAGGAGCTGTACGAGGTGCGCAGCCCGCTCGGCGAGGAGCTGATCGCGATCCGGCGCTCCTTCCTCAGCGAGCGGGCGGTGAAGAACTCCTACCTGGGCTACGCCACCCAGCAGTTCAGGAAGCTGACCACCCGTGACACCGCTGACCCGGTCACCCGGGCCCGGGCGGCCAAACACGCCCGCCACCTGGTCCGTCTGGTCCGGCAGGGTGTGGCGCTGCACGAGACCGGCCGGCTGACGATCCGCCTCACCGACCCGGCCGAGGTCCGGGCCTTCGGCGAGCGGATCGCGGACCGGCCCGAGCTGGCGGCGGAGCTGCTCGCCGACGCCGAGGACCGCTTCACCCGTCCCGGCGTCCTGCCGGCCGTTCCGGACGAGGCGCCGGCCGAGTCCTGGCTCCGCCGGGTGCGGGCCGCCAACCTCGCCACCGCCTGACCGGCGGCGCGGCGCGCGCGGCAATCGGGTGGCCAGACGGCAGGGGGCACCGGGTAGGATCTCGGTGGCAGCGCCCAGGCATGACAACGGCGCAGGCTGACGGGCCGCTAGCTCAATTGGCAGAGCTGCGGACTTTTAATCCGTAGGTTCAGGGTTCGAACCCCTGGCGGCCCACACGATCAGAGCATGCCTGAACCGGGCGTTCTCCCTCCGGGGAGGACGCCCTTCGTCGTGTCCGGGGCGGTACCGGAGCGGCCGTCAGTGCGGGTCGCCGGCGATCGCGTACCAGAGCAGGGACCGCTGCTCCTGCCAGCGCTGGGCCAGGTCCGCCCGGTCGTGCAGCAGGTCGGAGATGTGCTGGGTGCCGTAGAAGGAGGCCACCATGGCGTGCGCGACCGGCTCGGGCTCGATGCCCGGTCGCAGCTCCCCGGCCTGCTCGGCCTCGGTCAGCAGCTCGGTCAGCAGCCGGATCCAGCCGACGTACGGCGCGGGCAGCTCGAACGGGATGGACGAGCGCTCGGCCTGCAGTCGGGTGACCGCGCGGGTCACCGGGTCGGTGATGAAGGCCTCGGCCACCCGGTCGGTGACCCGGAAGGCGGCCAGGAGCGGGCTCGGGCTCTCGGCCCGCGCCTGCTTGAGCATCTCCGGCCAGCGGTCGTACAGCGCCTCGACCAGGGCGATGACCAGGGAGTCCTTGCTCGGGAAGTGGTGGTAGACCGCCCCCTTGGTCATGCCGGTGCGCTCGGCGACCTCCTTGACGGAGGCGGTGCGGTACCCCTTCTCGGCGAAGAGCTCGGCCGCCTTCAGCAGGACGATGTCACGTGTGCGGGCAGACCGGTCCTGCCGCGGTTCGGGACCGCGGGCCAGGTCGGGCCACTTGAAAGCCGGAGTCGACACAACTGCCTCTCGATCGGGCGGCCGCCCCAGTCGCCCCTAGGGAAAACTGGGGGTGCTGCCGCTGCCGGAACTGCCTGCGAAGTCTGATTTGACGCGGTTTTGACTCATTGCAATATACCTTCTCAACGGTATATTTTCGAGTGGTCGGACGGCCTGTGGAACTGCGGGCCACCACACGTACACCGGGGGAAGTATTCATGTACGCAACGCGATTCGACGGTACCGCCCAGGCCCACTCCGGCCCCAGCCATGATGCACCACAGTTATCGGCTCTGTCCTACGACCGGGGGGTCCCCCGGGGCATGGTCCACAAGACGGCCATGGCCGAGGTCTTCCTGACGGACGCCCACCGGCGGGGCGAGCACCGCTTCACGGTAGCGGCCCAGTGGCCGCGCGCCCACGTGTTCTACCGCCCTGGTGCGGACGGCAAGTGCGACCCGGTGCTCTGGCTGGAGACGGTGCGACAGGCCGGCGTCTACGTCGCGCACCGCTTCTACGGGGTGCCGATCAGCCATCAGTTCGTGCTGGCCGGGGCCGAGTTCACCATCGAGGACCCGCAGGCGCCGCAGTACGGCGCGACGCCGCACACGGTGAGCCTCGACGTCACGCTCCAGCCGCCCGCGCAGGACCGGCGGCACTTCGTGGTCGAGTTGGAGGCGGTGGTGCGGATCGACGGCCGCCGCTGCGGCCGGGTCGCGATGCGGGGCCAGGCCGTCGACACCCGGCGCTACTCGGTCCTGCGGCGCCGCAACGCACCGTCCTCGGACAGCCTCACCCCGTTCGACCGGCCGGCGCAGGTGCCGCTGCCGCCCGCGGCGGTCGGCCGGCAGCACGAGTGGGACGTCGTGCTGGCCGCCTGGCCCGACCGGGCCGATTCCTGGCAGCTGTCCCTCGACCCGCAGCACTCGGTGTTCTTCGACCACGCCACCGACCACCTGCCCGGCATGGCCCTGGTCGAGGCCTTCCGGCAGGCCGTGTCGCTGACCGGCGGTCAGCGGTCGGCACCCGACCACGCTCCCCGGGTCTGGGCCCTGACCTCGGGCGAGGTCAGCTTCGAGGCGTTCGGCGAGCTGGACGCCCCGGTCACGGTCGAGAGCCGTCCGGCGGCCGAACACGCCGTGGGGGGCGACCACTTCTCGGTCCGGGCCGATGCCGTGCAGGGCGACCGCCGGCTGGCCTCGGCCACGCTGACGGGCCGGCCGCTGCTGGTGGCCGGCAGCCGGCTCCACGGCCGCGCCGCATGACGGCGACCGCCACCGCCCCGGCGCCGTCCGTACCCCGGCCCCGATCGGCGTCCGGGGCAGGTGTCGGCGGCGGCGGCGGCGCGCGGGGTGAACGGCCGCGATCCGGCCGGCGTACCGGCTGCGCCGCGTTCTTCGACGTGGACGGGACTCTGCTGAGCCGCTCCTCCCCGGTGACGTTCTGGGAGTTGTGGGTGCGGCTGGCCCAGGGGCTGGGCCGGGAAGGCGAGTTCGCCGCGCTGATGGAGCAGGCGCGGGAGGGGCGGGAGCGCGCCGAGCTCAACCGGGCCTACTTCCGGCTGTTCCGGGGCGTCCCCCGGTGGCATCTGGAGGCGGTGGGACGGATCTGGTTCGAGCAGGTGCGCGCCGCGCCCGACGCGCTGCTGGCGGCGCCGGCCGCCGCGCTGGCCGGGCACCGCAGACGTGGCGACGCGGTGGTGCTGGTCTCGGGCAGCGGTCTGCCCTGGCTGGCTCCGCTGGCACGGTCGCTGGGCGCCGACCTGGTGCTGGCGCCGCGTCAACTGACGGACGGCAGCGGGATCCTGACCGGTGGGATCGACGCGCCGATGATCGGCGCAGGCAAGGCCCTGGCGGTGCGGACCACGCTGTCCGCGCTGCGGCTGGACCCCGATCGCTGCTACGCCTACGGCGACCACATCAGTGATCTGCCCATGCTGGCCGAGGTGGGGCGCCCGGTCGCGGTCGGCGGCCTGGCGAGTGCCCCGGGCGCCGCCGGGTGGCCCGCGCTGGCCGCCGCCCCGGGGCCGTTCCGGCCCGTCGCCGGCTCCTGAACCAACCGCTGCGGTACGGCCCTTGGCCGTACCGCAGCGGCATGTCCGGGCCCGTCCGGGTCAGTGGCGGATCCATCCCCTGATAACATTCCTTCCCACAGGAATCTTTTACTGTTAGAGTGAGGCCCGGTTCCGGGAGAGCTGCGGGGCGAGGAGGCGGCAGGTGAAGCAGGAACGGTCGAAGCGCACGTTTGAGCGCGTCCTGGACGCCGCAGCCGAGCTATTCGCCACCCACGGGTACGCACACACGACGATCGCCGACGTCGCGGCCCGGATCGGGATGACGAAGGGCGCCCTGTACGGGCACTTCGCCTCCAAGGACGACCTCGGCGAGGCGATGAACCGGCACGGCGCCCAGGCCTGGGAGGCGATCCGGGACGACTCCGGCGCCGAGTCGGGCGGCGTGGTGCTCGACCCGCTCGGTGCGGTCACGCTGAGGCTGGGGCGCGAGCTCGCCGCCGACATCCGGCTGCGCGCCGCGTACCGCCTCGCCGCGGACGCCCTGCTCTCCGGCGAGCCGGCCGCCGCGGCGGCCGGCAAGTGGCTGCCGCCGGACGCCAACCTGCTGCTGGAGATCCAGGGGCACCTGAACGAGCTGGTGCGGCTGGCCCAGCGGTCGGGTGACATCACCCGGTCGTACTCGGCGGCCGACATCACCGAGATGCTGCTCGCCTTCGTGGCCGCCGTGCGGTCGGCGACCCTCAAGTCCTCCGGCATCGACCCGGTCGCCTGGATGGAGACGGTCTGGCGGATGACCTGGGGCGCGCTCGCCGAGGGCGAGGGACGGTCCGCCGAGGCGTCCGGGGACGTGGTGCGCTGACCCGGCCCCCCGCCACCGGTGGGGAGCCGCCCGCATTGCGCCGTTCCTTCCGATCGGTCCTCCCACGGGTGTGAATTCCGCGAGTCGGACGGTGCCCGGATTCCCCGAGGAGGACACCGGGGAGCGGAACTGATGGAACGGTGAGGGGTGCGGGCCCGGCGTGAAGCGGCCTGCCCGCAGCTGTCCGGACACACGGTACGACCAACGGGAGAAGCATGACCACCGTCACGTACGACACCAACGGCACCGAGGCCGGAACCGGGGCGTTACCCGGGTCCTCGGTACGCGCGGCGGCCCAGTGCGCGGGCCGGTACGCGCAGTTCGCACAGCAGGAGCGCACCCTGCACCCCGAGGTGCACGCCGCTCTGGTCCACGCCGGGTTCGCCCGGCACTTCGCGCCGCAGCGGCTGGGCGGTGCGGGCGGCGGCTTCGCCGAACTGCTCGCCGCGGTCGCCCTGGTGGGGGAGGAGTGCGCCTCGGCGGCCTGGTGGGCGAGCCTGCAGGCCGCGCACGCGCGGCTGGCGGGCCAGCTGCCCGAGGCCGCGCGGAACGACATCTGGGGGGACGGGCCCGACCCGGCCCTCGCGGCGGCCGTGGTGCCGCCCGCGGGTGAACTCACCCCGGTCCCGGGCGGTGCGCTGCTGTCCGGCCGGTGGTCGGCCGCGAGCGGGGTCGACCACGCCCAGTGGGTGCTGCTGGCCGTGCCGGGCCGGGAGCCGGGCATCGAGCACCACCGCGTGCTGGTCGTACCGCGCGCCGACATCCGGGTGCACGACTCCTGGTACACCAGCGGGATGCGCGGCACCGGCAGCCGCACGCTGTCGGTGGACGGTGTGTTCGTGCCGGAGCACCGCATCATGGCGCGCACCTCGATGGCGCGCGGCAGCACCGAGCCGGGCGCCGACCACTGCCACCGACTGCCCTACCAGCTGGTCGCCGCACTGCTGTTCGCCGCTCCGGCGCTCGGTGCGGCCCGGGGCGCGCTGCGGGCCTGGACGGACCTGACCCGGCAGCGCCTCACCCCGCAGGGCGCCAGTGCGCTCGCCGGGGCGGACGCCCAGGACCTGCTGGCCCGTTCCTCGGGCCGGATCGACGCGGCCGGACTGCTGCTGGAGCGGGCCGCGCGCCGCGCCGACAGCGCGACGCCGGACCCGGCGGCCGTGGCCCTGAACCTGCGGGACGTGGCGGCCGCCGTCGACCTCCTGGTGGAGGCGGTCGAGCAACTGCTGCGCCGGGGCGGCCTGCGGGCGCAGACCGAGGACTGCCCGCTGCAGCGGCACTGGCGCGACATCCACGCCATCGCCGCCCATGCGGCGCTGCAGCCCGCGACGGCGGCGGAGGCGTACGGGGCGCTGGTGCTGGCCGAGGGCTAGCCGCCCGGCCCCACACCTGGTCCGAAAGGAGCGAACGCCCGGCCGACAGCCGGGCGTTCGCTCCTTTCGCCGGTCAGACGGACTGCTGCGGGGCCCCCAGCCAGGTGGTCAGTTCGGCCCGGAGCGCGGACAGGTCCTGGGTGTGGCCGTGTGCCGCGACATGGCCGTCCGGGCGGACCAGGTAGTAGCCCTGCCGGCGGCAGCCGGTGTGCCGGGCGGCGTCCAGGGTCAGTTCTATCGTGCGCAACTGCGGCCGTTCGGCGGCCAGTTCGCGGATCGCGGTCCGCCAGCCCGGGGTGTCGCCCTCGCACACCGCCACCAGGGACCAGTACGACGGTTCGGCGGCCGGCCCGGCGATGCCGTGCGGGACGGCGAGCGCGCGGGGGAAGACCGCGCCGGTCTTCAGCGTGTTGCGCACGTCGCCCAGGACCCGGCAGCGGGAGCGCCCGCCCGGCTCCTGGGTGGGGCGCACCGCCGGGTAGGCCAGCTTCCGCCCCGCCATCACCGGTGCGTAGAACCGGGTGAACAGGCCGGTGCGGTCCGCCACCTTGAACGCGGCGTCGCGCAGCCGGACCTTGGCCGGGGTCCGCACCAGCCAGGCCCGGGTCTGGATGTCGGTGTCCCGCACCACCCGCTCGGCGACCGCCGAGCGCTCGGCGCCGTAGTCGCGCAGCAGCTCGGACGGCGCCTGGCCGTGCACCACCGCGGCGATCTTCCAGGCGAGGTTGTGGGCGTCCTGCAGGCCGGTGTTGAGGCCTTGGCCGCCGGCCGGGCTGTGCACGTGGGCGGCGTCCCCGGCGATGAACACCCGGCCGAGCTGGAAGTCGTTGGCGTGCCGGGCGTGCACCCGGAAGACGCTCTCCCAGATCGGCTTGGTGATCCGCACCCCCGCCGGGCCGCGCTCGTCCACGATCTCCTGCATCCGGGCGACGCTGACCTCCTCGCCGGGGGCCAGGCTGGAGAAGAACCGGAAGATGCCGTTCGGCAGCGCGACGATGACCAGGGCCCCGGCGGGCGACTGGTAGTACAGCGCCCGGTCCGGCGGCAGGAATCCCTCGATCTCCGCGTCCACCAGGGCGAACGCGGTCTCGTAGGTGGAGCCGGCGAAGCCCGTGCCCAACTGGGCCCGGACCGCGCTGCCCGCGCCGTCGGCGCCGATCACGAACGGGGCCCGGGTGCGTTCGACCGTGCCGTCCGAGTGCTCCAGCACCGCCGTCACGCCGTCGGTGGCGTCGATCCGGCCGGAGTAGTCCAGGGCGTCGAAGGTCAGCAGCCGGACCTCGCGCTCGATCTTGCCGCCGAGCTCGTGCAGCCGCTCGCGCAGGATCCGCTCGGTCTCGTTCTGCGGCAGGCAGATCGGGGCGAGCGGCTGCGGGAAGCCGAACGTCGACAGGTGCCGGCGGTCGGAGTAGTAGCTGAAGGCGTTGATCTGCAGCCCGGCCTCGCGCAGCTGCGGCAGTACCCCGAGGTCCTCGAACAGGTCGAGGCTGCGCGGCCAGACCAGCAGGGCCTTGGGGAACGGCGAGGGTTCGGACGCGCGGTCCACGATCCGTACCCGCACCCCCCTCCTGAGCAGTTCGCAGGCGGCGAGCATGCCGGTCGGGCCTGCACCCACGATCAGTACGTCATACGCCTCCGAGGCGCGTCCGGCGCCCAGCTGGTGCTCTGCCCTCGTCATATCTCTTCCTCTTCCTCGCGGCCGCTCCGGCCTGATGGCCCATGTGGCGAACCCGGGTGACGGGTCCGCGACTTGGGGCTACGGCGTCTTGCTAATCTCTCATTGACGATACCCATAAGATGTCTTAGGGTCCATCGGTAGGTGAAGGAATTGGCGCGAGCAGAGGGTGAAGAGGATGACCATGGAGACCAGGCCCCGCCCAGAGGCGGCCGGGCGCACGTCGGTGAAGCGGAAGGAGTCGAGCGGCGCACCGGTCCTGATCGCGGTCGCACTGGCCAGCGTCCTGCTGCCACTCGCGGTCACCGCCCCGGCGGTCGCGCTGCCCGACCTCGTGGTCGACCTCGGCGCGAGCGTCTCCGCCGGACAGTGGGTGCAGAACGCGTACGGCGTCACGTTCGCCGCCTGCATGCTCGCGGCCGGCGCGCTGGCCGACCAGTTCGGCCGCCGCCGCATCCTGGCCGTCGGCGCCGTCGTCTTCATGGCGATGTCCGCGGTGTCGGCCCTCTCCACCAGCATCCTGGTGCTCGACATCGCCCGGGCCCTGCAGGGCATCGGCGCGGCCGGCGTCCTGACCAGCGGCGCGGCGATCCTGGCCGCCTCCTTCGAGGGCCGCAAGCGCACCCAGGCGTTCGGGGTGCTCGGCGCCTCCTTCGGCGCCGGCCTGGCCCTCGGCCCGATCCTCGGCGGCGCCCTGGTCAGCATGGCCGGTTGGCGCGCGGTGTTCTGGCTGAACGTGGTGGTCGGCGTCATCGCGCTGTGCCTGATGTCGAAGATCAGGGAATCCCGCGACCCCAACGCCACCACGGTCGACTGGGGCGGTCTGATCACCTTCAGCGGCGGGCTGTTCCTGCTCGCCCTCGCCTTCGTCAAGGGCGGCGAGACCGGCTGGCTGAGCGGGCAGACGCTGGCCGCGCTCGGCGGGTTCGTGCTCTTCATGGCGGCGTTCGTGGCCGTCGAACTACGGGCCGCCCGACCGATGTTCGACCTCTCACTGTTCCGCAATCCCACCTTCGTCGTGGTGGTCTGCCAGCCGTTCACCATCACCTTCGGCTTCGTGGTGCTGCTCAACTTCCTGCCGCCGTACTTCAACGGCGTCGGCGGCGAGAGCAACACGGCCTCCGGCACGCTGCTGCTGCCGCTGACGCTGCCCGTCTTCGTCCTGCCGCTGCTGGTGGGCCGCCTGGTGGCGGGCCGGGTCTCGTCCCGGCTGCTGCTGACGGTGAGCTCGCTGCTCATCGCCGTCGGCTCGCTCTGGCTGGTCGTGCTGCAGGGCGGTCAGCCCTGGTACGTGGTGGCGGGACCGCTGCTGGTGTTCGGCCTCGGCGTGGGCTCCGCCTTCGGCGCGATGGACAACGCGGCGGTCGGCGTGGTGCCGGTGGAGCGGGCCGGCATGGCCTCCGGCATCTTCAACACCATGCGGATCGCCGGAGAGTCCGTGGCGATCGCCTCGGCGGGCGGTTTCCTGGCCTCGTTCACCCGCAGCGACCTGGCCGAGCGGGCCCCCCAACTCGGCGACCGGGTCGGCGAGTTGGCCGGAGCCGCGACCCAGGGCAGCCTCGACACCGCACTGGCGAACGTCTCGCCCGCCGAGCGGGCCGACGTGTTCGACGCGGTGGCGGCCAGCCTCACCTCCAGCATGCACGTCGCCTTCCTCGGGCTGACCGTGCTCGCCCTGGTCGGTGCCGTGGTCACCTTCCTGGTCGTCAAGGACCGGGAGTTGGACACCGCCGACGGCTCGTCGTCCGACGACTGAGCCCCCCAGACCGGAGGGCCCGCGGTATCCCCCGTCCCGCGGGTCCTCCCTCCCAGCCCCAGGGGTGCCATCCCCTGTGTACCGCGATCGACACCTTCCATCAGAAACCGTCAGAGAGCAGGAGAACATGCGTTACCGCTACCTGGGCGACACCGGCCTGTCCGTCTCCGAACTGTGCTTCGGCGCCATGACCTTCGGCGGCGGCGCCTCCTTCCTGGGGGCCGAGGACCGCAACTGGTCGGAGTTCGGCACGGTCGAGGACACCAACGTGCTGAGGATGATGGAGCAGGCGCTCGACGCCGGCATCAACTTCTTCGACACCGCCGACGTCTACAAGAACGGCATGGGCGAGGAGTTCTTCGGCCGGACCCTGAAGAAGGTCCGCGACCGGGTCATCATCGGCACCAAGGGCCGCTGGCGGATCACCGACGACCCGAACGACATCGGTGCCACCCGCCACCACCTCTACGAGGCGGTCGAGAACAGCCTGCGCCGCCTCGACACCGACTACATCGACGTCTACCACCTGCACGGCTGGGACCCCCGGACGTCCATCGACGAGACGCTGCGCGTCCTCGACGACCTGATCCGGTCCGGCAAGATCCGCTACATCGGCGTCTCCAACTACGCGGGCTGGCAGCTGATGAAGGCGCTGTCGGTCTCCGAGCGGCGCAACCTGGCCAAGTTCTGCGTCTACCAGGGCTACTACAACATCGCCGCCCGCGACCTGGAGCGCGAGATCATCCCGCTCGCGGTGGACCAGAACGTCGGCATCACCGCCTGGTCGCCGCTGGCCGGCGGCTTCCTCACCGGCAAGTACCGCCGCGGCGAGGGCCGTCCCGAGGGCAGCCGGCTGGCCGAGCGGACCCCCGCCGAGTCGGCTCCGCTGACCGACGAGAACCAGGCCTACGACATCGTCGACGAGATGTCGGCGATCGCGGAGGCGCACGGCGCCACCGTCGCCCAGGTCGCCCTCAACTGGGTGCTCGCCAAGCCGGGGATCACCTCCGCGGTGGTCGGCGCGACCAAGCCGCACCAGCTGGCCGACAACCTGGCCGCGATGGACTGGGAGCTCAGCGCCGGCGAGCTGGAGCGCCTCGACAAGGTCAGCGAGACCACCGCCCCGTACCCGTACTGGCACATCGGCACCGTCGGTGCCGACCGCAAGCTGCCGGGGGACGTCTACCCCGCGTGACCTGCCACCGGGCGCGCGGGACCTGAAGTCGGAGGGCCGCCACCCCACAGGTGGCACTCCGCACCCGCCGCCGGGCGCGCGGGACCTGCAGTCGGAGGGCCGTCACCCCACGGACGGCCCTCCGTGCGTTCCCGCCCGCCCGCCCGGTCGCACCGGTCGCGCCGGTCCGCCGGCACCACTGGAACACACCGGAATCACCGAAGAGAAGGTGAATGTCACCCATGACCACCGCAACAGCCGAACCGGAGCTGCACACCGACATACCCCCGGCCCCGGCCCCGATCCACGCCCTCGACTACACCCGCACCATCGACCGGCTCCTGGTGCACCGGGACGCCCTGGGCGAGGTCTTCCTGACCGACCTGGTGGAGATCGACCAGGGGCACTACCTGGCCGGGGCCCAACTGCCGCGCTCGCACGCCTACTACGGCGACCACCTGCTGCGGCCGGAGTCGTACGACCCGCTGCTGATCCTGGAGGCCTGCCGCCAGGCCGGCCTGGCCGGCGCGCACCGCATCTACGGCGTCTCGGCGGACAACAAGTTCATCCTCACCCACCTGAGCCTGGACATCCCGCGCCCGGAGCGGCTGGCCATCGGGTCGGGTCCGGCCCAGCTGGCCATGGACGTGGCCATCGCCTCCCGCAAGGAGCGCGAGGGCCGGGTCACCGGGCTCGACTACGTGTTCACGCTCTCGCTGGACGGCACCGCCGTCGGCACCGCCACGCTCGGCCTGCGGTTCAAGACGCCCAACGGCTACCTGACGCTGCGTCTGAACAACCGCAACGGCATGGCGCTGCCCAGCTCGGCGGCGTACCCGCAGTCCACGCCCGGTACGCCCGTCCCGCCGCACCTGGTGGGCCGCGCCAGCACGGACAACGTGCTGCTGGTGGAGCCCGCGGTCACCCGCGACGGCTCCTCCGCGCTGCTGCGGGTGCCCGCCCGGCACGCCAGCCTGTTCGACCACCCGCAGGACCACCTGCCGGGCATGGTGATCGCCGAAGGGGCCCGCCAGCTGGCGCTGTTCGCCGCGCTGGAGCTGCACGGGATGTCCACCGCGAAGACGGCCGTCACCGGTGTCGACGTCCGCTTCACCCGCTTCGGCGAGCTGGAGGACGAGACCGTCCTCACCGCCGAGGCGGGAGCGCGGACGCCGCTCGGCGGGAGCCCCACCGAGCACTACACCCAGGGCGGTGTGCTCGAACTCCCCGACGACGAAGGCCTGGAGCGGGTTCCGGTCCGGGTCGAGGCCAGGCAGAAGGGCGAGAGCCTCTGCGTCCTCACCTTCCAGCTCACCCGTGTCTCGGCCCGCTGACGACCAGGGAAGACGGAGACAGGCATGACTATCGAGGCCGTCGCGTTCTCCGACGTCGACGAGACGCTGATCAACGCCAAGAGCATGTTCCGGTTCCTGGAGTTCCGGCTGCGCGAGCGGGGTGAACCGGAGGGCACGTACGAGCGGCTGGCCGGCGAGCTGCGCGAGGCGGCCCGCACCGGCGTCCCGAGGGCGGACATCAACCGCCGCTACTACCGGCTGTTCAAGGGTGAGGAGGCTGCCGCCCTGGCGGCCTCCGGCCGGCGCTGGCTGATCCACGAGCAGGAGCAGCACGAGCTGCGCGGCAGCTCGCTGTTCCTCCCCCAGGTCGAGCAGGCGCTGGCCGGGCACCGTGCGGCGGGCGAACCCGTCGTCCTGGTCTCCGGCTCCTTCTTCGCCTGCCTCGACCCGGTGGCGG
The DNA here is from genome assembly GCF_040296785.1 of Kitasatospora sp. NPDC002040. Taxonomy (NCBI): domain Bacteria; kingdom Bacillati; phylum Actinomycetota; class Actinomycetes; order Kitasatosporales; family Streptomycetaceae; genus Kitasatospora; species Kitasatospora sp. NPDC002040. The sequence continues at coordinate 231,500 of NZ_JBEOXV010000001.1, forward strand.
AGCGGGTCGGCGCCCAACGAGCCATCGGCACCCGTCCGTTGATCCGCCAGGGGCGGCTCACCGGCGAGGTGCTGTTCCCGCTGATCGGCCCGGCCAAGGGCCGGATCGCCCACGTCACCGCAGCGCTGCTCGGCGTCGATCTCGCCGACTGCACGGCGTACGGCGACCACATCAGCGATCTCGACCTGCTGGAGGCGGTGGGCCGCCCGGTGGCCGTCGGCGAGGACGCCGAACTGGGCGCCCACGCCGAGGCCGCCCACTGGACCCGACTGCGCACGGGACTCGTCGCGGCCGGGATCTAGGGCCGGGCGCCGCGGCAGGCAACCGGCGGGGGCCGCAGCAGGCAGCCCCCGCAGAACTGGAGGCACTATGAATCCCATTGGAATCCTGGGTACCGGATCCTTCCTGCCGGAGCAGGTGGTCACCAACGAGGAGATCGCCAGGAGCACCGGGGTCACCAGCGAATGGATCGTGCGCAAGACCGGCATCCGGGAACGACGCAGAGCAGATGACCGGCACGCCACCTCGGACCTGGCGGCCCGCGCGGCCACCCGGGCCCTGGAGCAGGCCGACATCCGCCCCGAGGACGTGGCGTACATCGTCGTCGCCACCTCGACCCCGGACCACCCGCAGCCGGCCACGGCCAGCATCGTGCAGCACCTCATCGGGGCGGTGAACGCCGCGGCGTTCGACGTCAACGCGGTCTGCAGCGGCTTCGTGTACGCCATGACCGTCGCGGAGCGGATGCTCAAGGGCTCCACCGACGGCAAGTACGCCGTGGTGGTCGGCGCCGACATCTACTCCCGCATCCTGGACTACTCGGACCGCAAGACCGCGATCCTGTTCGGCGACGGCGCCGGCGCCGTGGTGCTCGGCCGGGTCCCGGACCACCGGGGCGTCCTGGAGACGTCGCTGCTCACCCGGGGCGACCAGTACCGGCTGATCAGCGTGCCTGCGGGGGGCAGCCGGATGCCGGCCACCGCACGCACGGTGGACGAGGGCAAGCACTTCTTCACCATGGACGGCCGGGGTGTGCGCGGCTTCGTCCAGGAACACCTGCCCGGTGCACTGGCCGGGCTGCTCGCCAAGGCCAACGTGCACCCGGACGAGGTCACGCACTTCGTCCCGCACCAGGCCAACGGCGTGATGCTGGCCGATGTCTGGCCGGAGCTCGGGCTGCGCCGGGCGCAGCTGCACCTGGCGCTCGACCGGTACGCCAACACCGGCTCGGCCTCGGTGCCGATCACGCTCGACGTGGTCCACCGGAGCGGTGAGCTGGCCGACGGCGACATGGTGCTGCTGGCCGGCTTCGGCGGCGGCATGACGGTGGGGGCCACCCTGCTGCGCTGGGCGCCCACGCGTTACGCCCAACCCGACCGGCTGGAGCAGAAGTTGTCGATCGGGCTGAGCTGATCCCGTCCCACGTCACCACAGCGGCCCCGGGAGACCGGGGCCGTTGTGGCTGTCCCGTCCAGTCCGTACCTGTCAGAGACCGCAGAGACATCCAAGGAGTACGTACGCCATGAAGACGAAGACCCTCCACATGCCGGCCGTGACCGTCATGACCGCCGCTCCGCTGTTCGCCGTCCTCGCCGCCTGCGGTTGGGGGAGCCCGGGGGCCACCGGGGCCGAAGCCGCGGCCACCGTGTCGTCCCAGGGGCCCGCGCCCGCTCCGACGATATCCGCGTCGGGCGTGAGCGCCGTCGGTGTGTGGGCCAGCGACGACGGCAGCCTGCGGCTCGAACTGCGTCCCGACGGTACCTTCACCGAGGACTACAACGGCAAGAAGGCCGCCTACGAGGGCCGTTACACCGTCGAGGCCGGTGCCCTCGCCCTGCGTGCCGCGTCCGGGGCGAGTGCCGACGGCACGGTGTCGGCGGACACGGTCCGGATCAGCGGCAAGAGCCTGAAGCGCCAGGAGTGAGCCGCTGTCGTGCGGGCAACGCAGGTGGGCCTGGACCGGAAACTCCGGTCCAGGCCCACCTGCGTTGCCGTGCGGGGGGTCAGCAGTACGGATCCGCTCGGACGTCGTGGTCCTCGGTGAACGGGTCCGGGTCCTCGGCGGGTTCCTCCGCCGGGAACGGGACTTCGTCCACACAGGCGTGACGCCCGGCGGCCCTGGAGCCGTCGAGCGTCACGTCAGCCGTCCGGGGTGATGCGCCGTCAACTCGGCGGTGGCTGTTGTTGGTTCAGTCGGCGACGCGGACCTCCTCGCGGGCCTGGGTCTGCTCCGGGCCGGCCGGGGCGCCGGCCGGAGCGACCGTCGGGGCCGGGCCGGCGACAGTGCGCGGGCGCACGAAGCGGTCGCGGCTGGAGAGCAGGCCCAGGATCAGCTCGGGCAGGGTGAAGGCGGCGAGCAGGATCAGCGGGACGGTCCAACTCCCGGTCGCGCCACTGATGATGCCGAGCGCGAACGGACCGGCCAGGGCGCCGACCAGGTAGCCGACGGTCTGGACCATGCCGGACAGCTGGGCCGCCACCTGCGGGTCGGGCGAACGCAGACCGATGAAGGTCAGCGCGAGCGCGTGGCCGGCGCCGAGCGAGAGCCCGAGCAGGACCACCCACAGCGCCGCGATGCCGGGGGCGACGAGCAGCCCGATCAGGCTGACCGCGCTGGCCACGGCGACCATGGTCACCACGGCCCGCATCCCGAGGAACCGGCCGGCCAGCACCGGCGCGAACAGCGCGCCGGGGACGCTGACCGCCATGGCCAGCGACAGCAGGCCGCCCGAACCGGCGTCGCTGTATCCGAAGTCCGACAGCACCATCGGCAGCCAGCCCAGCGCGGTGAAGAACACCAGGGCCCGGAGCGCGAGGTAGCCGGTCACCTGCCAGGACAGTGCGTCCCCGCGCAGCGAGCCGCGCGCGGTCGCGGCGCCGGCCGCCGGGGTGGTCGGCTTGACCGCCCGGCGGGCGAGCACGAGCCACGGCACCAGCGCGACCACCGCGGGCACCGCCCAGATGCCGAGCGCGTCGTTCCAGTCGCCGCCGACGGCGTTCCGCAGCGGGACGGCGACACCGGCCGAGAGGGCGGCGCCGCCGCTCAGGATGGCCGTGCCGATGCCGGTGTAGAGCCGGATCTTGGTCGGGAAAGCGGTCTTGATGACGGCCGGCATCAGCACGTTGCCGATGGCCAGACCCGCCCCGGCCAGGGTGGTTCCGATGAACAGCGCTGCCGTTGAGGGGACCAGTCGGACCAGCACCCCGGCCACCAGCGCCACCAGGCCGAGCACCAGTGCGGATGCCAGGCCGAGCCGCCGTGCGAGACCGGGCGCGGCCGCGGCGAACACGCCGAGGCAGAGCACCGGAAGGGTGGTGAGCACACTGACCGCCGCGTCCGACAGGCCCAGCGCGTCCTGGATGTCGCCGAGCAGCGGGGAGACGCTGCCGAGCGCGGGACGCAGATTGATGGCGAGCAGGCAGAGCCCGACCACCGTCCAAACGACGCTGGAGCTCGCCGGGCGGACTTCCGCCCGTTGGTTGGACATCGTTCCTCCGTTTCATGACAGGACACAGGTGGCGTACTGTCAGTAGTTATGTGACGACCATAAGGTCTCTTCTGGTTTGGGGTCAATCGAACGATGGTTCATCGTGGTCTTGCATATGTAAGATCTCGTATGCCACTCTGGTGGGGCAAGTCACCGCAGAGATCCCAGCCGAGGAGCCCCGTGTACCACATCGCTGTTTCCTTCGACATCCCGGCCGACAAGCGTCAGGCGTTCATCGACGCAGCACTTGAGGACGGCCGCCTCTCCGATCGCGACGAGCCGGGCACGCTGCGCTTCGAGCTCATCACCGACGCGGACAACCCCAACCGCTTCTACCTGAACGAGGCCTACGAGGACGAGGCCGCGTTCGACGCGCACTGCAAGGGCGAGCACTTCGCGAAGTTCTTCTCCATCATCGAGGCCTTCGCCGAGGGCCCGGCCTGGCTGATCAAGGGCACCCGGGTCGAGGACCCGGCGCTCGTCGCCAAGTAACACCCCCGGGACGCAGGGCCCCGGTCGCACCCAGCGGCCGGGGTCCGTTCGGCATGCCGAACCGGCCACAGTGCCCTGGGAGTTCAGTGTCCTGAGACGTCAGCGCCCTCGGGCTTCAGCCCCGGCGCACCCGCACGGTCGCGTCGGCCACGGTCCGGCCGTGCTGCTCGGCCCGCACCTCCAGCACCCGGTCGCCACCCGGGAGGCCGTGCGGCGGCGTCACCGACAGGCGTACCGGGGCGTCGAGTTCGGCGTGGTGCAGGAAGCGCGCGCTCAGCGACAGCGGGAGCAGCGCCGCCCCGTCGCCCTCGGCGCAGTGGCAGGCCTGGCGCACGGCTTCGAGCAGCAGTTGGCCCGGCACGCAGCCGTCGGCGCCGTCGGCGTCGTGCTCGTCGAACAGCACCGGGTGGGCCGGGTCGGCCCGCAGCTCCCACTGCCGCGGCTGCTCCGTCGCCGCCAGCACCACGTCGCAGCCGCGGCTGCGCCCGGCGAGCGAGGCCGCCACCGGGGCCGGCAGGGCGGTCCGGGCGGGGGCGGGGCGGTGGGCGCGCAGCCGCTCGTGCAGGCCGGGCGCCAGCCAGTCGAACCTGGCCGCGCCGCCGCCGATCCTGACATCGTCGAGGTAGACCTCGACCTGGAGGCGGAGTCCGAACGCGTCCGGCCCCCTGCGGTGGACCTCGCTCGCGACCACGTGCAGCAGCAGCTCGGCAGGGGCCGGTCCGAACGGCAGTGCGGCCGCGTCGATGTCGTACGAGAGCTCGCGCAGGCAGGGCACGTGGTCCAGCGGCACCTGGTACTCGGTGTGCGCCAGCAGCAGCCCGGCCTGACGGATCGTCTCCGGCGTGAGCAGCGGGTCGTGCGCGCCGGCCACCGGCTCGTAGAAGGCGTGCGCCCGCGGCCACTGGGCGCCGACCAGGAAGGAGTCGGTGCCGACCGCCCGCCAGCCGGTGAGCAGCACCTCCCCGAGGCCCGAGCGGTGCACCAACTGCCTTGACACGGTGCACTGGTGAGCGAGCAGAGCCTGTCCCATGAGTCCCCCTCGAGTACGGATCGCCGAGCGATCCTCGGTGTCGTGCCGGTGTGGTGCCGGTGTGGTGCGGAGCCGCCCGGTGCGGCTCGGGGAGATCGCCAAGGGGCGGGCCCGCCACGCGGAGGCGTGGCGGGCCCGCCCGGTGCTGCGGGGGTCGGTCAGTAGACCGCGATCAGGCGGGTCGGGCCGCCGAAGCCGCCCTTGTGCCTGGTGGTGCCGACGATCGCGACGGCGCCGCGGTCCGGCACGGTGTGCAGGTTGTTCGCACCCTCGATGCCGTACTTGTTGGCGGGCAGGAGCTGCTTGTGCGCGCCCGGGTTGTGGCTGTTGGCGCCGGAGTCGAGCGACGGGGTGTCGCTGACGGCACCGGCGACCTGGCGCTCCAGCATGTACTCGGCCGCGTCGAAGCCGAAGCCGGGGAAGTGCGGGTTGCCCTCGGAGTCACGGATGATGAAGGCCCCGGGACGGGTCACCCGGCCGCACCAGCCGGAGTCCATCGCGACCAGCGAACCCTTGGGGATCCGGCCGTGACGGCTCTCGTGCCGACGGATGTCATCGGCGGTGACGAGCGCCTCGGGGTTGTTGAACGCCCGGTCCGCGATCCGGATCACGCAGAGCTCGGCGACCAGGTTGTTGACCGGGATCTCGTCGGAGTGCCAGGCGGCCGGGTCGGTCGAGAAGTGCGCCGGCGCGTCCATGTGGGTGCCGGTGTGCTCGTCCATCTCCAGCTTCATCGCGTTGAAGCCGTCGATGTCGAAGTGGGCCGACTGCTGGTTGTTCGGGATCAGCACGTACGGCGTGTAGACCGGGAAGTTGTTGTCGAAGACGTGGCTGAGGTCGCGGATGGTGCGCGAGCCGTTCAGCGCGGAGGCGGCGAAGTTGGAGACCCGGCTGCCCTCCTCCGCCCGCACCTCGGCCGCCACGGCGGTGGCCGGTCTCGGGCCGAGGAAGCCCAGGCCCGCCATGGTTCCGCCCAGGGCGGCGGCGATGCCGGTCAGGGTCCGCCGACGGGTGGGGCCGGTGGCGCCGCTGGCCTTGGCGGCCTTGTCGATCTGCTCCTGGACCTCCTCGGAGGGCGTGTAGGTGGTTTCGTGGTCGTGGTGGTGGTGGTCGTGGCCTTCCGCGTGGGCGCGGTCGTGGTCCTCATCGTGGATGAGCTGCATCAGCCCGGATCCGCACATGGTGGTCCCCTTCTGGCGAGTTTTCGTCGACTACTGAAGACTGTAAGAGATCTTACGATTAACCAGAGTCTGATGGCTAGAGAAAAACCGACACAGCTCAGGCGCGGGTGGGCCCGGCTCCCGCGCCCGTCGCCTCGATCGCCGCGGCGATCTCGGTGAGGTCCTGCTCCGTCAGTTCCAGGCCGGCGGCCGGCAGCCAGCCGGCCACCTGCTTCGGGGTGCGGGCCCCGACGATCGCCCCGGTGACGCCGGGCCAGGCGAGCACCCAGGCGACGGCGACCGCGCCGATGCCCACGCCGTACCGCTCGGCCACCGGCCGCAGGGCGTCCGCCAGGCGGAGGTTGGCGGTGAGGCCACTGGTGAAGTCCGGGTGCCCGGAGCGCCAGTCGTCGGCCGGCAGGGCGGCGACGCGCTCGGCCGAGAAGGCGCCGGTGAGCAGGCCCGACTGCATCGGCGAGTACGCGATGACGCCGGTCCCGTGGGCCTTCGCCCAGGCGATCTCGGCGGCGGCGGTGCGGTTGATCGCCGAGAACGGCGGCTGGATCGCGTCGACGTGGGCGATCCGCTCGGCCCGCTCCAGCTCTGCCACCGAGTGGTTGGACAGGCCGATCGCGCGGACCTTGCCCTCGGTCTTGAGGTCCGCCAGGACCTGCCAGTACTCCTCGATCGGGGTGGCGTTCGGGGAGACCTCGCCCGCGGAGCCGCCCCAGTCGAGGGACTCGCCGGTGTCCGGGTAGTGCACCTGGTAGAGGTCGATCTGCTCGGTGTTCAGCCGGCGCAGCGACGCCTCCACCTCGCGGCGGACGCTCGCCGGCTTCATGATCCGGTGCGGCGCCGCGGACCGGTCGGACTCGTCCCAGACCAGGCCGCACTTGGTGAAGACGTGCGGGCGCGCGTGCGGCGGCAGTGCGGCGAGCGCTTTGCCGATGACCTCCTCGGAGTGGCCGAGGCCGTAGACCGCGGCCGTGTCGATCCAGTTGATGCCCGCGTCCACGGCGTGGTGGATCGCGGCGATGGACGCCGCGTCGTCCTGTGCGCCCCAGCCGTAGCGCCAGCCGTCACCACCGATCGCCCAGGCGCCGAAGCCGGTGCGGGTGAGGTTGATGCCGGTGGAGCCCAGCGGCTGTTCTGACAGCGTCATGGCTATGAATTCCTTTACGTCACAGGTTGGTTGACAGGCCGTCGGGGATCAGTGCGGTCGTGCTCAGGGCCGGGTCACCCGGTCGCGGCGCGCCTGCTCGGCCACGGCCGCGGTGACGGCGGGGGCGACCCGGGGGTCGAAGGGGCTCGGCACGATGTAGTCGGCGCGCAGCTCGTCCGGCGCGATCGTGTCGGCGATGGCCGCGGCCGCGGCGAGCTTCATGCCCTCGGTCACGGTGGTCGCGCGGGCGTCGAAGGCGCCGCGGAAGACCCCGGGGAAGGCCAGCACGTTGTTGATCTGGTTCGGGAAGTCGCTGCGTCCGGTGGCGACCACGCGGGCGTACCTGGCCGCCGCCTCGGGCGCGATCTCGGGGGTGGGGTTGGAGAGGGCGAAGACGATGGCGTCCGCCGCCATGCCGGCGATCGCCTGCTCGCTCACGGTGGCCCCGGACAGGCCGATGAACACGTCCGCGCCGCGCAGGGCCTGCTCCACCGAGCCGGTGTGCCCGGCCTTGTTGCTGTCCCTGGCCAGTGCGGCCTTGACCGGGTTGAGGTCCTCGCGGCCCGCGTGCAGCATGCCCTTGCTGTCGGCCACGGCGAGGTCGCCGATGCCGGCGTCGAGCAGGATCCGGCTGACGGCGACACCGGAGGCGCCCGCACCGGCCACCACCGCACGGAGCTCGGACAGCTTGCGGCCGGTGAACCGGGCGGCGTTCTGCAGCGCGGCCAGCGTCACGATGGCGGTGCCGTGCTGGTCGTCGTGGAAGACCGGGATGTCCAGGGCCGCCCGCAGCCGGTCCTCGACCTCGAAGCAGCGGGGTGCGGAGATGTCCTCCAGGTTGATGCCGCCGAAGGAGGGCGCGAGCCGGACCACGGTCTCGACCAGGGCGTCGACGTCGGTGGTGTCGAGGCAGATCGGTACGGCGTCGAGGTCGGCGAACTTCTTGAACAGGATCGCCTTGCCCTCCATCACCGGCATGGCCGCGGCCGGGCCGATGTCGCCGAGGCCGAGCACGGCGGTGCCGTCGGAGACCACGGCGACGGTGCGCGCGGCCCAGGTGTAGCGCTCGGCGAGCGAGGGGTCGTCGGCTATCGCGGTGCAGACCCGGGCGACGCCCGGCGTGTACACGAGCGAGAGCTGTTCGGCGTCGTCGACGGTGACGGTGGAGTGCACCGCCAGCTTGCCGCCGAGGTGCAGGGCGAACGCGGGGTCCTGGTCGAGAGGGTGGAAGGTCGGCGCGGGCATGAGGGCTCCCAGGTCGGGTTGAGGGGTTCCGGAGCAGGCCAGTCGCCCTCAGTATGGGATAAGAGATCTGATATATACAAGCCATCGTATAGATGACTCCAGGACGCACTGACCGCCCGCCCGGTCAGGCCGTGCGGGCCCCTGTATCCATAAGAGGTATGCGGGTAGTCTGTCTTCATGTACCCCTCCACTCATGAACGCCTGGGGCAGCACATCAAGCGGGTCGAACAGGAGTTCACAGCCGCGAAACACGCCGCACTGCGCCCCTTCAAGATCAACGTCCCGCAGTACAGCGTTCTCTACGCGCTGTACCAGGAGCCGGGCCTGTCCGGCGCGGTCCTGGCCCGGCGCTGCATGGTCACCCCCCAGACCATGTCGTCCGTCCTGTCCACGCTGGAGGGCCGCGGGCTGGTGGAGCGCAAGCCCCACCCGGTGCACGGCCACATCCTGGAGGCCCGGCTCACCCGGACCGGCCGCTCCCTGCTCAACCGCGCGAACGTCGCGGTCCAGGAGGTGGAGCAGCTGCTGACGGACCGGTTCGAGCCGGACGAGGCCGAGCTGTTCCTGGCTCAGCTGGAGCGCTGCTCCGAGGCGCTGGGCTCGCGGAAGTAGTAGTCGCGCCGACGGCGCAGCCCGGCATCCGCCAGGTGGGCCGGGGTGTGGTCGGCGTCGGCCGGGTTGAGGTCGGTGCCGGGCGGCACCAGCGCGTCGATCCGGTCGAGCACGGCGTCGTCCAGGACCAGGTCGGCGGCGGCCAGCAGGTCGGTGAGCTGCTCGACCGTGCGCGGTCCGATGATGGCGCTGGTCACCGCCGGGTGGCTGAGCACGAACGCCAGCGCCAGGTGGGTCAGCGTGAGGCCCGCCTCCTCGGCGAGCACCGCGAGCTCCTCGACCACCTCGTGCTTGCGGACGTTGCCCGGCAGGCTCTGGTCGAACTTGTGCGGGATGAGGTTCTTCCGGAAGTCGTTGAGCCGGAGCCCGGCCTGCCCGCGGTAGCGCCCGGTCAGCCAGCCGCTGGCCAGCGGTGACCAGGTCAGCACGCCCATGCCGTGGCGCTGCGCGGTGGGCAGCACCCCGCGCTCGATGCCGCGCATCAGGACCGAGTACGGCGGCTGTTCGGTGTGGAAGCCGACGTGCCCGCGCTTCTCGGCCGTCCACTGCGCCGCGACGATCTCCTCGGCCGGGAAGTCCGAGCACCCGATGGCCAGCACCTTGCCTTCGCGGACCAGGTCGCTGAGCACCGACAGGGTCTCGTCGATGTCCGTCGCGGGGTCGGGGCGGTGGATCTGGTAGAGGTCGATCCGGTCGGTGTCCAGCCGGCGCAGGCTGTCCTCCACCGCCTGCCGGATCCAGCGCCGGGAGTTGCCCCGCCGGTTCGGGTCGGCTCCCATCGGGAAGTGCACCTTGGTCGCCAGCACGACCTCGTCCCGGCGGCCCTTCAGCGCCCGCCCGACGATCTCCTCCGACTCGCCGGCCGAGTACATGTCCGCGGTGTCGACGAGGTTCACGCCCGCGTCGAGCGCCGCGTGCACCAGGCGCTCGCACTCGTCGTGGTCCTTGTTGCCCCACGCACCGAGCATCATCGTGCCCAAGGCGATACGGCTGACCGTGACACCGGTCCGTCCCAGGATCTCGGTACGCATGCAGACTCCCTTGCAGAGGGGGAAGGAAAGAGGGGAGGGGGACCCCCGGCACGCCGGTCACGCCGTCGGCCGGGGGCGCAGGCCAGGGTCGTCAGGCCATCCGGGCGGCGGTGTCGACGCTGCCGAAGGACAGCTCACCGACCGTCAGCAGGTCGAGCAGCTGCGCCAGTTCGCGGTCCTCGGGGGTGGCGGTGCGGAAGACGAAGTGCCGCAGGCCGGCCTGCTCGGGGCCGCCGAAGAAGCGGAAGAAGCTGGTGTCCGCGCCGTTCGCCGCGAAGCTCTCGTAGAGGAACACCACGCCGCCGTCCGCGACCAGGCCCGCACCCGCGGTGCTGCCGGTCACCGCGTCGTACACCACGTCGAACGTGCCCTCGGCGTCGGCGGCGTCGCTCACCACCCGGGCGGCACCGAGCTCCGCGACCGGTGCGATGTCGGAGGCCCGGCCGACCAGCCCGGTGACCTCGGCCCGCAGGGCGGACGCCAGCTCGACCAGCAGCCGGCCGATGCCCTGCTCGGCTCCGGTGACCAGGACCCGGCGCCCGGCCATCGTCCCGGCACCGCGGACCAGGCGCAGCGCGGTGAGCACCGCGACCCGCAGCGCCGCGGCCTGCTCGAAGCTGACGTGGTCGGGCAGCGTGACCGCGTACTCGGTGGGAAGCGCCATGCAGGCGGCCCACTTGCTGCCGGTGGCCACGCCCACCACCCGGTCGCCCGGCTTCGGGCCGAAGCCCTCGGGGGCGGCCCGCATGACCACCCCGGCGACGTCCCAGCCGGCCAGCCAGCCCTCGGGCAGCGGCTCCGCCTTGATCGTCTCGGCGTGCTCGGGGGCGATCGCCCGGACGGCGATGACGATCTCGTCCTCGGCCTGGGCGACGGACAGGTCCTGCGGGTGGATCTGGAGGTCGGTCATGGGTGTTCCTCTCAAGGAGTACGTGAAATGGCCGCCCTGGCGGTTCGGCCGGATCGGTTAGAACGCGTCCCGCACCAGCACGGAGCCTGCGCTGAACGTGCTGCCGTTCATGGCAGGTGATTCGGTGCCGGCGAGCTCGTCGGCCGTGACGACCTCGAACGCGTCCGACTGTTCGAGCACACACGAGGTGAGCACGAGGTGCTTGCTCAGGACCTGGTAGCGGATCCACTGGAGCGTGTACTCGTCGTTGGGGACGCCCGGTGCGAGCCGCACCCGCAGTTGGACCCGCTCGTCCCGGGTCGAGTCGTCCAGTGCGACCTGGGCCGCGAGCACATCGCCGGTGCCCACGGCGAGGTCGACCAGCTCCTGGGCGCTCATGGTGCGTCCGTGCAGCCGGAAGTAGGGCGACATGGCGCCGAACAGCCGTACCGCAGGCCCTGGTTGGCCGCAGACGCAGTGGGTGTACTCCCCTCGTTCCTCGGTCTCGAACCGGATCAGCGGAGGGTTCCGCGCCGGGTCGAGCGTGGTGACGACCAGGAGTCCGCCGACGATCTCCACATGCTGGGTCGGCAGCGGATGGTAGACGTCGCCGAGGCAGTTCGGGCCGCGGTGCGCGACCGTCCCGGTGGCGGGGCAGCCGTACAGGCGCCACACCTCGGTGTGCGGGAAGGAGTCGGCGAGCGTGCGGTCGGGGGTGGGGTCCAGGTCCATGCCGCCGAGGAGCAGGGTGCGCAGCCACGGCAGCGGCCTGCTGGCGGCGACCCCGAGCAGCTGGGTCACCGTCTCGGGCGGTGCGGCCAGGGCGGTCACGCCCACCTTGGTGAACAGCTCCGCCCACTCCCGGTGGTCGCCCTCGGGCAGTCGGCCGAAGGCCAGGCTGAGGGCGCCGGACTCGGCGGCGAACCGGTTGAAGAAGTGGTGGTTCGGTCGCAGCCGCTCCAGCGGATGCAGGTTGGCCAGTACGTCGGTGGGACCCAACGGCTGCCAGCTGTCCCGCAGTTGACCGACGCCGAGATCCTGGGGCAGCAGACTCAGCTCGGGAGCGGCGATCGACCCTCCGACCGCCCAGAGCGAGGAGGCGCCGCCCCCAGCGCGCAGCGCGAGCACCTCCTCGGTGACGTGGGCGAGCTCGCTGTGCCGCAGTACGGGGATCCGGTGCAGAGCGGGCGTGTTGCCGTCCAGCCACGGCCGGTACTTGGCTGCGAGCAGCGGCAGCCGGCCGGCCCGGCGTAACAGGCCGGTCAGAAGCTCCACCGGAATCCCGGGCGCGTGAGCAGCTGGCTCCGTGCCAGGTCGATCAGTTCGGATGTTCATCGACTTCGCCCCCTGTCTCAGTCGCCAGCCACACACTGGGCACAGCACCGGCCGGCCAGCCCAGCTAATCATTCCTCCGCGAAGGTATCAAGTGTTATCGGGGATCCGTTGCGGCCGTCGTGGCGGCACTCACCCGCCAGTGGGAGGCGCGGGGGCCTGCGGATGCGGGGCGGGCGGGAGCGTCCTGGCTGCTCAGGGGCCTGCCGACCGGTCCGGGGGGAGTCACCGGCGGTCGATCGGTGTGACGATACGTCAGATGAGCTGCAAATGAACTGTGTTGGCCCAGTGCCCGATCGGAGCCCGGTTCGAGTGCCGGGCACAAGGCATCCCCGGCGGGCGGGCCTCGGGCGCACCTGCCGGGGAGCGGTCAGACGCTGATCGGCACCGGGTGGATCTCGGCGGCCGGGTGACCGGTGCGCTCGTGGATCCGCTGGACGGCCTCGGCGCTGGGCGCCTCGGACAGGCAGTAGACCGTGCCCGCCTCGGGATCGGCCCAGGCCTGCTTGAACTGGACCCCTTCCTCCGCCTCGATCGCCAGGTCGGCCCGGTGGGCCTCCATCAGCTGATCGGCGGTGATGCCCTCCATATCGGTGTGTACATCCATGAAGACGGCCATCGCCGTGCACCTCCTCGGCCCCACTGGACAGTCCGTTCCTCCATCGTCCCCCTCCTGGACGGGGCGAGCGCGTCAGCCGGTGGCCGCGGCCGCAGGCGGGCGCCGAGGACTTCCCCGCTCGCCCGGTCGGGAACACCCGGCCACGATCGAAGTGGGGGCAGGAACACCGATCGATCGTGAGAGGGAGTGGCGACCATGCGGTTCATGGTGCTGGTGAAGGCCAACAGGGACACCGAGGCGGGCGTGCTGCCCACCGCGCAGGAGCTCGCGGACATGGGCCGGTACAACGAGGAGCTGGCCGAGGCGGGCATGCTGCTCGCGGCGGAGGGGCTCCAGCCGACCGCCAAGGGCGCGCGGATCCGGTTCGACGGCGACCGCAGGACGGTCACCGACGGGCCGTTCGCCGAGACCGGGGAGCTGCTGGCCGGCTTCTGGATCCTCCGGGCGGAGTCGAAGGAGGAGGTCGTCGCCTGGGTCTCCCGGGCCCCGTTCAAGGAGGGCGAGGTGGAGATCCGGCAGGTCTTCGAGCTGGAGGACTTCCCGGCGGACGTGCTGCCGCCCGAGGAGGCCGAGCGGGAGCGGGCCCTGCGGCACGACCTGGCGGCCGGCACCGAAGGCTGACCGGAAGCGTGGGGCAGCGCGGGTCAGCGCAGCAGGCGGCGTTCCTTGGCGGCCGCGACCGCGCCGGAGCGGGTGTCCACGCCGAGCTTGTCGTAGATCCGGCCGAGGTGGGTCTTCACGGTGGCCTCGCTGATGAACAGCGCCCGGGCGATCTCCCGGTTGCCCAGGCCCTGGGCCAGCTGGGCCAGGATCTCCTGTTCCCGGTCGGTCAGTTGGGGCGTGGGGGTGCGCAGCTGCGCCATCACCCGGGAGGCCACCGGCGGGGACAGCGTGGTGCGCCCCTCGGCCGCCGCGTGGATCGCCGCGAACAGCTCCTCGGGGCGCTCGGCCTTCAGCAGGTACCCGGTGGCCCCGGCGGCGATCGCCCGGTTGATGTCGGCGTCGGTGTCGTAGGTGGTCAGCACCAGCACGTACGGCGCGCCGGGCCGCCCGGCGATCCGGCTGGTGGCCTCCACCCCGTCGATGCCGTCGCCGAGTTGGAGGTCCATCAGCACCACCTGCGGGTGCAGTTTGGCCGCCAGCGCGACCGCCTCCTCGCCGCTGCCGGCCGCGCCGACCACCTCGATGTCGCCAGCGCTGCCGAGCAGGGCCAGCAGTCCGGCCCGGACCACCGCGTGGTCGTCGCAGACCAGCAGTCGGACGGGAGTTGAGCCGCTCACGGTGTCTCCAGGGGGATCGCTGCGGTGACCACGGTGCCTTCGCCGGGGGTGCTCTCGACGCTCAGGGTGCCGCCCAGCTGCCGGACCCGGGCCCGCATCGCGGGCAGTCCGTGGCCCCGACCCTCGGCCTCGGCCGGGCCGGCCAGGCCCCGGCCGTCGTCGCCGATGTCCAGCACCACCTGGTCGCCGAGGTAGGACAGGGTGAGCGCGGCGGTCCGCGCGCCCGCGTGCTCGCGGACGTTGGCCAGCGCGCCCTGGGCGATCCGCAGCAGCGCGCTCTGCACCGCGTCCGGCAGCGGGACCGGGGTGCCGTCCAGATGGCAGCGGACGCTCAGCCCGCTCTCGGCGGTCTCCCGCTCGGCCAGGGTGCGCAGGGCCTGGTCGAGACCGGCCCCGTCGGCCAGGTCGGCCGGGGCCAGGTCACGGACGAAGCGCCGGGCCTCGGCCAGGTTGCGGGCCGCGATCGCGGCGGCGGTGTGCACATGGGTACGGGCGGTGGCCGGGTCGCCGTCCCAGGTGCGGTCGGCGGCCTGGAGCAGCATCTGCTGGCTGGACAGGCCCTGGGCCAGCGTGTCGTGGATCTCGATGGCCAGCCGCTGACGCTCCGCCAGGGTGCCCTCGCGCCGCTCGGTGGCGGCCAGTTCGCTCCGGGTGGAGACCAGGTCCTCGATCAGGGCCCGCTGCCGTTCGGCCTGCCGCTCCATCTGCAGGAAGACCACGGTGGCCAGCCCGGCCACGGCGGGGGGCGCGATCAGGCCGACCGGGTCGAGGCCGGTGAGCTTCTCCTCGGAGTACACCACCAGCGCGGTCAGCCCGGCCACCAGCGGGATCGCGGCCCGGGCCGGCAGGGTCCGCAGCGCGGTGTAGATCAGCGGCACCGCGCACCAGGCGAAGCTCGGCGCCAGCAGCACCAGGACGGCCCAGAGCCCGGCCACCACGGCCAGCCGGACCACCCGGACCGGGCGCGAGCCGGTCCGCAGCCAGGGCAGTTCGGGCAGCTGGGCCAGCGCGAGCGCCAGGCTCAGCCCGATCACCCAGCCGGCCCGGTCGCTCTCGCCGTGCCGGAGCAGGTAGCGGGTCAGCGAGGCACCGAGCAGCAGCAGGAACGCGGCGTACATCACCACGGTGAGCCGGTCGGTGCCCGGGTCTCGCGTGCTGCTGCCGGACACGTCGGCTCCTCGGTTCGGGTGCGCTCCGTACCCATCCTCACCCGGGCGACCGCACGCTGCATCAACCGATCGGCTGACCCGGCGCGCCGCGCCCCGGCGGCCCGGCCCGGCTCGGCCACGATGGGGGCATGCCTCAGATGACCGAGCCCCAGTGGCGCGCGTTCCTGTCCGCCGGGACGCGTACCGGCAAGCTGGCCACCACCCGCGCCGACGGGAGCCCGCACGTCGCCCCGGTCTGGTTCCTGCTGGACGGGGACGAGCTGGTGCTGAACACCGGCGCCGACACGGTGAAGGGGCGCAACCTGGCCAGGGACGGCCGGGTGATGCTCTGTGTCGACGACGACCGGCCGCCGTTCGACTTCGTGCTGGTCCGGGGCAAGGCCTCGCTCAGCGACGACCTGGCCGAGGTCCGGCACTGGGCCGGCCGGATCGCGGCCCGCTACATGGGCGAGGACCGGGCCGAGGAGTACGGCGCGCGGAACGGGGTGCCGGGCGAACTGCTGGTCCGGATCCGGATCCAGAAGGTCACCGCGGTCGGTGCGGTGGCCGACTGATCCACCCGGTGCGGGCCGTCGTACGATCACCGGATGATCTCCCAAGACCCGGCAGCGACGGACCGTCAGTTCCTCTTCGTGCTCGGCTCCGCCCGCTCCGACGGCAACACCGAGCAGCTCGCCCGGCTGGCGGCCGAGCGCCTTCCGGCCTCGGTCGGACAGCGCTGGCTGCGCCTCACCGACCTCCCGCTGGACCCGTTCGACGACATCAGGCACACCGGTGACGGGACCTACCCCGAGCTCACCGGCAACGCCCGGACGCTGTTCGAGGCCACCGTCGGCGCCACCGACCTGGTGATCGTGTCGCCGCTCTACTGGTACAGCCTCTCCACCAGCGTCAAGCTCTACCTCGACCACTGGTCCGGCTGGCTCCGCGCCCCGGGGACCGACTTCCGGGCCCGGATGAAGGACCGCACCCTCTGGGGCGTCACCTCGCACTCCGGCAACGGCGCCGACGCCGACCCGCTGATCGGCACGCTTCGGCTCACCGGCGACTACATGGGCATGCGCTGGGGCGGCGTGCTGCTCGGCACCGGCGGCCGGCCCGGTGACGTGCAGCGGGACGCGACCGCGCTGGCCGAGGCGGAGAGCTTCTTCGGCGTGGTCTGACCGGGCCCGTCAGCGGACCAGCAGCTCGCGGACGTCGTCCGGCACCCGGTCGGGGCTGCGGCCGAACAGCACGGCCACCAGCCCCAGACCGACGGCCGCGCCCGCGCACTGGGCCAGCACGAAGGCCGGGACGGAGCCCGGGGCGATGCCGGTGTAGCTGTCGCTCAGGGCGCGGCCGACGGTCAGCGCGGGGTTGGCGAAGCTGCCGGAGGAGGTGCCCCAGCAGGCGGCGGCGATCCAGCCCGCCACGGCGAGCGGCGCGTAGCCGCCCCGGCCCGCCCTGAGCAGGCCGAACACCAGCAGGATCAGCACCCCGGTGGCCACCGCCTCGGCCAGCCAGAGGTGGCCGGCCGAGCGCTGCTGCCCGGAGAACTCGAGGAACGGCCGCTCGAACATCGTGTTGGCCAGCCCGGCCCCGGCCGCCGCGCCGAACAGCTGGGCGCCGACGTATGCCCCCAGCTCACGCAGCGTCAGGCCGGTGCCGCCGCGCCGTTCGCTCCACCAGGCGGCAGCCGAGACCAGCGGGTTGAAGTGCGCACCGGAGACCGGCGCCAGCAGCGCGATCAGCACCGCCAGGGCCAGCACCGAGGCGAGCACGTTGGCCAGGAACCGCACCCCGCCGTCCGCGCTCAGCGCAGCCGACTGGATGCCGGAGCCGATCAGCACGGCGGCCAGCACGGCGGTGCCGAGGGCTTCGGCGGCCAGCCGCCGGGGCAGGGAGGGGGTCGTCATGCCGCCCATCGTCGCCAGCAGCCCCGGCGCCGGACAATTGGCCGGTACACCCAAGGTCGGGCCGTCGACGGGGCACCCGCTCGGAGACTCGTACGGCGTACGCCTGGCGCGGCTTGACCCTCACGCGACGTGAGGCGGCAGAGTCGGGGTCAGCAAGGAGGGAGCGACCCGATGGGCAAGGACTACTCGGTGGGGCAGGTCGCCGCCATCGCCAAGGTGACGGTACGGACCCTGCACCACTACGACGGGATCGGACTGCTGTCACCGGGCGGCCGGAGCCCGGCGGGCTACCGCCGGTACCGGGACACCGACCTGGACCGGCTGCAGCAGATCCTGTTCTACCGCGAACTCGGCTTCTCCCTCGAAGAGATCGCGGCCATCCTGGACGACCGCACGGTCAGCCCGACCGAGCACCTGCGCCGGCAGCACGGGCTGCTGCAGGCGCGGATCGACCGTCTGCAGGAACTGGCCGCGGCAGTCGAACACGCCATGGAGGCGCACACGATGGGCATGCAGCTGACCCCGGAGGAGAAGTTCGAGGTGTTCGGCCCGGACTACCAGGAGAGCTGGGAGGCCGAGGCCGAGCAGCGGTACGGCGGGTCCGACGCCTGGCAGGAGTCCAGGCGCCGCACCGGCCGCTACCGCAAGGCCGACTGGGAGCGGATCAAGGCCGAGGGGGCTGCCCTCGACGCCCGCTACGCGGCCGCGCTCGCGGCCGGGGTCGCCCCGGGCAGTGCCGAGGGCATGGCGCTGGCCGAGGCGCACCGGCAGCAGATCACCGGCAACTACTACGACTGCGGGTACGCGATGCACCGCGGCCTGGCCGCGATGTACCTGGCCGACGAGCGTTTCACCGCCGGCTACGAGCGGATCGCCCCCGGGCTGGCGCAGTGGCTGCACGACGCGATCATCGCCAACGCGGATGCCCGCGACGGGAGTTGATCAGGCCACACCCCGGCCGAAGGCCCGCCGGTAGGCGGTCGGTGAGGTCCGCATGGTGCGGCCGAAGTGGTGCCGGAAGGTGGCGGCCGACTCGAAGCCGACCGCTGCCGCGACCTCCTCCACCGTGCCCTCGGGCGACTCCAGCAGCGGGAGGCTGGCGGCGATCCGCTGGACGATCACCCAGCGCATCGGGCTGGTGCCGTTGCGGGCGGTGAAGTGCCGCAGGTACGAGCGGTCGGACATCCGGGCGGCCCGGGCGAGCTGGGTGATGGTCAGCGGGGTGGCGAGGTGGTCCAGGGCCCACTGCATCGAGCGGCCGATGCCGTCGTCCTCCTCCTCGACCGGGCGGACCGCGGCCTCGATGAACTGGGCCTGGCCGCCGTCCCGGTGCGGCGGGACGACGAAGCGGCGGGCCACCGTGTTGGCGACCTTGGCGCCGTGGTCGGTGCGGACCAGGTGCAGGCAGAGGTCGATTCCGGCCGCGCTGCCCGCGCTGGTCAGCACCGAGCCGTGGTCGACGTACAGCACGTCCGGGTTGACCTTCACCAACGGGTAGCGCTGCTGCAGGAGTTCGGCGTAGCGCCAGTGGGTGGTGGCCTCCCGGCCGTCCAGCAGGCCGGCCGCGGCCAGGGCGAAGGCACCGGAGCAGATCGAGACGATCCGGGCGCCGCGCTCGTGCGCGGTGCGCAGCGCGGCGACCAGACCGGGGGAGACCTCGCCGCTGAAGGCGTTCGGTACGGCGACCACGATCACGGTGTCGGCGGCGGCCAGCTCGTCCAGGCCGTGGTGGGCGACGACGGAGAAGCCGCCGACCGCGTTCAGCGGGGTGCCGGGGCGGTCGGCGCAGACCTTCAGTCCGTACCAGGGGGCGGCCAGCAGCCCGGTCAGCTCCGGCCGGGCCAGCGCGAACACCTCGACCACCACGCCGAGTTCGAACGGCGTCATGCCGTCGAAGGCGTACACCGCGATGGTGTGCACCGGCTCGGGGCGGCGGCCGATGCTGACGGCGACGGGATGGGCGGCGACGGGGTGGGCGGGCGGCTGCGCGGCCATCGGGCACTCCTGGTCGGGCTGGCGGGATCTTGGCGAGTGTAGTCGTGGACGCCACTGTCCGGGCCCGGTGCCCGGATCGCAGGATGGAGTCGTCAGCCAGCGAGCACAACCGACCGACCGGAGCCCGGACATGACCACTCTCGCCGCCACCTCGCCCGTCACCGCCATCCCGGCCGTGTCCCCGGAGCGGGCCTTCGCCTTCTTCGCCGAGCGGCTCGGCTGCCAGGCCGACCCGGCGGACGTCTGGTACGCGATGCGCGACGGGCAGCAGGACTTCACCGTCATCGACGTCCGGGCCGAGGGCGCCCACCGCAAGACCCACCTCCCCGGCGCGATCAGCCTGCCGATCGCCGGGATCACCGCCGAGCGGGTGGCCGAACTCCCGGCCGGGCTGCTGGTGGTGTACTGCTGGGGCCCCGCCTGCAACGGCTCCACCAAGGGCGCGATGAAGCTCGCCGCACTCGGCCGGGAGGTCAAGGAGATGATCGGCGGCCTGGAGTACTGGATCCGCGAGGGCTGGCCGACCGAGGGCCGTCGCCCGGTCGACCCGAAGACCGCCACCTCGGCCGACCTCGGTCTGGTCTGCTGACCGGGAGGCCGATCGGGAGGTCCGATCGGGGTGTCGAAAAAAGTTTTGGACCGACCTGCAACCTCCCCGGGGGATGCACGTCTATCAGGTTGAGAGCCAGGGGAGCCGGGATTCACCGAGCCCGGAGGGTTCTCACCAACACACCAGACTTTTCGGCTCCTGGGGGATCTGCATCATGAACGCGACCGCTTTGCACCGTATTGTCACCATCCCGTCCGGCCGGACCCGTCGTGGTCGACGCCTCGCGGTCGCGGTCCCGCCGGCAGCCGTGCTGTCCGTGGGAGTGGTCGGCTGCGGCGCCGGGGCGGCCGCGCCGAAGAAGCGCTTCACCTTCCGGGTCACCACGGTCGGCGTCGGCAACGCCGGCCTGGAGTACACCGTCGGTGCCGTCGGCGACGTGCACCGCAGCGTCGCCACGAAGTTCTGAACCCGAACGCCGGGGGTGCTTCGAGCCGCAGCAGTTGGCATGGCGTCAGCACCCCGAATGGCACAATCGCGCTGGTCACAGACCATGACAGTTGATCTGAACGGAACTCGGCCCCCTCATCGGGTGCCGTCCTGGGGGAGAGTGGAACCCGTATGTCCATAGCGATTGCCCTGCAGCCCGGACCGTCCGGGCGCGGCCTGCTCCACGGCGCCTGGCGGCTGCTGTTCGGGGCCGAGGCCGCCGCCGGGCCCATCGACACCGACCAGTCGCGCGGGGAGGCGAAGCCGGCGGGTTTCCGGCTGCTGCGCGGTGGCCGGCCGGCCGACGAGCAGCAGCCGACGGTGACGGAGCTTTACCACGCACAGCGGTTGAGCCTGGTGCGGATGGCGGTCCTGCTGGTCGACCGCCAGGACGTGGCCGAGGACGTGGTGCAGGAGGCGTTCACCGCGCTGTACCAGCGGTACGGGGAGGACCTCGGCGATCTGGACAACGCACTGGGCTACCTGCGCACTTCGGTGGTGAACGGCGCCCGCTCGGTGCTGCGGCGGCGGAAGACCGCACGGGAGTACGTCCCTCCGCACGAGGCTGACGCGGCGTCGGCGGAGGAGCACGCGGTGCTCAACGACGAGCACCGCCGGGTGCTCGTCGCCCTGCAGCAACTGACCTCGCGTCAGCGCGAGGTGCTGGTGCTGCGGTACTGGTCCGACTTCTCCGAGGCGCAGATAGCCGAGACCCTGGGGCTCTCCCGGGGAGCCGTGAAGTCGACCGCAAGTCGGGCCCTCGATGCCCTGGAGAAGCAACTGGAGAAGACCCGATGAGCGAGAAGAACGGCACCGAGACGCCGACCGAACGGCTGCTCCGCGAGGCCCTCTCGGCCCGCGCGGCCGCGATCACCCCGCACGACCTCCGCCCGGCCCAGCCGCCGTCCCGGCGCCTGCGCAGGCTGCGGCCGGTGCACCTGGTCACCACCGTGGTGATGTTCGGCCTGGCCGCTTCCATCGCGGGGTACTTCACTCTCAGCGGCACCCCGACCGCGATGCACCAGGACCCGGCCCCGGCCGCCAGCCTGAGCTCCACCCCGACGGCCGCCGAGACGCCGACCCCGACCTCCTCGCCCTCGCCCTCGCCGAGCGGCGACGTCCCGGCCGCACCGGGGGCCGGGGAGAGCAGCCGCGGCACCCGGGGGCCTGCCGCGACCCCGCACACCTTCCGCAACGTCACGTACCAGCTGCCCGCCGGCTGGCGTACCTCGCCGGAGAACGACGGCTCCGTCCGGCTCTGCCTGGTGCCCCCGAACGCCCCGGGGGACTTTGGCACCTCGGCCACGGGCTGCCTGCCCCAGGGCGTGCAGATCGCGGTCTGGAACAGTGCCGAGGAACTGGGGGGCTCCAACTGGCCGTCCGACTCCTTCCTCGACGCGAGGGCGGGCTGGAGCAACCAGCCGTTCTGCTTCGCGGGGAGCTCCCAGCGAAGCATCAGCGAGAGCGAGAGTGCCACTTACGGACTCGTGGGCGAGCCCAAGCGGACGGTGGTCGAGGTCGACGGCCGGTACGCGAACAAGACCCAGTGGCAGGTGGCTTGCAACGCCAAGGAGCAGTTCACCGCGCAGATGTGGGGCTTCCACAAGGAGCAGGTCTTCGTGGCCGCCAACGGTCTGAGCAGTGACTACCAGGACGACCTGGAGGCCATCGTCAACAGCCTGGACCTGAGCAAGCACGCCGACCCGCTGAAGCTGGGGCACGGCAACGACATCAAGGTGACCTTCGGCCAGGAGGAGGCGATCCGCGTCGGTGACCAGGGGCAGAACGAGATCGTGACCGTCCCGGTCACCTGGACCAACGTCAGCAGCACCTCCTACAGCGCGGTCGAGCCGGTGGTGGCGGCCGACTACGTGGAGAACCAGGCGATGCTGGCCGAGAACCCGACCGGCCCGCTGGATCGCCTGGACGGAGCCGGGTCGGCCAGGGTACCGCTCCGGCAGAGTGCGGACACGAGCTGGCAGTTGACCGGTCAGGCCGCCGCGTTCGCCTTGGCGCCGGGCCAGAGCCGCACCATCATCTACCAGATGAAGCTCACCGTGCTGGACAACAAGCAGTCCCTCGGGATGACCGGTGCCGCGTTCCTCAGCAAGGGCCGGGAGACGCCCACCTCGGTCGGCACCGTGCACAGCCAGGTGCCGATCCACCGGGTCAAGCCCTGACGCCGGAAGGCCGGGCCCCCTCGCGGGGGCCCGGCCTTCCGACGTGTCGGAGCGTCAGCCGCTCAGGCCGGCCATCCAGGCCTCGACCTCGTCGGCCTGCCGGGGCAGGCCGGCCGAGAGGTTCTCGTTGCCGTCGGCGGTGACCAGGATGTCGTCCTCGATCCGGATGCCGATGCCGCGGTACTCCTCGGGGACGGTGAGGTCGTCCAGCTGGAAGTACAGGCCGGGCTCGACGGTGAGGCACATGCCGGGCTCCAGCAGCGCGTCGACGTACTGCTCGCGGCGGGCCTGCGCGCAGTCGTGGACGTCCAGGCCGAGCATGTGGCCGGTGCCGTGCAGGGTCCAGCGGCGCTGCAGGCCGAGCTCCAGCACCTTCTCGACGTCGTAGACCGAGGCGTCCAACAGGCCCCAGGCGAGCAGGCGTTCGGCCAGCACGCGCTGCGAGGCGTCGTGGAAGTCGCGGAACCGGCCGCCCGGCACGACGGCGGCGATGCCCGCCTCCTGGGCGTCGTAGACGGCTTCGTAGATCTTGCGCTGGAGCGCGTTGAAGCGGCCGTTGATCGGCAGGGTGCGGGTGACGTCGGCGGTGTAGAGGGTGTGCGTCTCCACGCCCGCGTCCAGCAGCAGCAGCTCGCCCGGGCGGACGTCGCCGTCGTTGCGGACCCAGTGCAGGGTGGTGGCGTGCGGGCCGGCGGCGCAGATCGAGCCGTAGCCGATGTCGTTGCCCTCGACCCGGGCGCGGCGCCAGAAGGTGCCCTCGATCCAGCGCTCGGAGGTGGCCACGGCCTGGCCCAACTCCCGCACCACGTCGGTGAATCCGTTGACGGTGGCGTCGCAGGCGGCGCGCAGCTGGGTGATCTCCCAGTCGTCCTTGACCAGCCGCAGGCCGCTCAGGAAGGTCTTGAGCTCGCCGTCCCGGTCCTCGTCCAGCACCTCGGCCAGCGCGGCCTCCAGACCGGCGTCGTACCCGCGCACGATCCGGGTCGGCGCGGCGGGCGCGGCCTTGAGCTCCTCGGCGGCCTTGCGGACGTCGCGGCAGGGCAGGCCGAGCAGCTGCTCGGCCTCGGTCAGGCTGTTGCGGCGGCCGACCCAGAGCTCGCCGTTGCCGTCCAGCCAGAACTCGCCGTTCTCGCGGTCGGAGCGCGGCAGCAGGTAGAGGCTGAACTCGTGGCCGCCGTCGACCGGTTCGCCCACCAGCAGGGCGTCCTCGGTCTGGTCACCGGTCAGGTGGACGTACTCGCTGGCGGCGCGGAACGAGTACTCGGTGTCGTTGGCGCGGGTGCGCAGGTTGCCGGCCGGGACCACCAGGCGCTCGCCGGGGTACTCGGCGGAGAGCCGGGCCCGCCGCTCGGCCGCGTACGGGGCCTGGGCGATCGGGGCCAGCCCGCGCAGCTCGGTGTCGGCCCAGCCGGACTTCATCGAGTCCGCCAGCTCGTCGGAGACCTCTCCGTACAGCCCGTTCTTGCGGCCCTTGACGGGCTGCTCCTCGGCCTGGTCACCGCCTGCGGCACCCTCGGGGTTCTCGGCTGCAGCCGGGCTACGGTCCTCGGTCACGTACGTCGCCTCCTTGCGAGTGGTTCCGCCTCGGGCGCGTCGGATCGCGACGCTCGCGGGCGGCCGTAGGCCCCATGGTACGTACCCCCGGCCGAACGGTTGATCGGGTGGTGCGGCCCCCGGGAGGGTCAGTCGAACCGGGCCGCCAGCAGCACCAGGTCGTCGGTGCCGTCGAGGACCGGGGCGGCCGCCAGCAGGTGGCCGAGCAGCCGGTCCGGCTCCTGCCGGAGCTCGCGCGGGGCGTCGGCGGCGGCCCGGCGCAGCGCGTTCTGGCCGGCGTGCAGGGTGGGGCCGCAGCGGCGGGCCAGGCCCTCGGTGTAGAGCACCAGCAGGTCGCCGGGCTCGGCGTCGAGCTCCACGCCCGGGGCCTCCCAGCAGCTGAGCATGCCGAGCGGGGCGGAGAGCGAGGTCTCGACGAAGTTGGCGCCGTACCGGGTGACCAGGATCGGCGGGCAGTGCCCGGCCCCGGCCAGGGTGATCCGGCGCTCCTCGGGCTGCACCCAGGCGTAGAGCGCGGTGGCGGTGCGGGTCGGCTCGGTGGTCTTGAGCAGCAGCTCCAGGTCGCCGAGCACCGAGACCGGGTCCTCGCCCTCCAGCACCGCGTACGCCCGCAGCGCGGCCCGTACCCGGCCCATCGCGGCGGCCGCGCCGGGGGCGGAGCCGGGGCCGGCCCCGGGCCCGTCGCCGGAGACGCTGCCGACGGTCAGGCCGAAGGTGCCGTCGGGCAGTGCGATGGCGTCGTACCAGTCGCTGCCGGCCGAGCGCTCCAGCGCGGCGGGTACGCAGCGGGCGGCCAGCCGGAGGCCGGGGGAGACCGGCAGCCGGTCCGGCAGCAGGCCCCGGCGCAGCGCCTCGGCCTGCTGCTCGGCCCGGTCCGAGATCAGCTGCTTGGCCAGCAGCGGGGCGGCGAACTCGCAGTACCGCTGGACCAGCACCCGGCGGGCCGGGTCGGGTTCGGCGGGCTCGTCGTAGAACCAGACGGCGGCGCCGAGCGGGCCGTCCCGGTCGGTGCCGAGCGGCACGGCGTAACAGGCGCCCAGGCCGAGCTGCGCGGCCACCTGACGGAACCGCGGCCCGGCGGCGGGGTCGGTGGCCAGGTCGCCGATCAGCAGCCGGCCCGGCTCGGCCGGGTGGCTGAGCAGCCCGGAGAACGGGCCGTGCTCGGCCGGGACGGTCTCCAGCGCACCCAGCTCGGACCGGTCCAGGTTGAGGCCGACCGGCCGCCCGGTGCCCCGGGCGGTGGTGGTGATCAGACCCCGGCGGGCGCCGAGCAGCGCGGCACCGGAGGCCAGTACGGCCGCCAGCAGGTCGCCCAGGCTGCGGGCCCGGGCGAGCAGCTCGGTGTGCTCCTGCAGCACGGTGAGATCGGACAGCTGTCCGGCCAAACGGTCCTGCAGGCCGGCCGTCTCGCTGGAGGCCAGGAAACCGAGGTCAGGCAGCACGGTGGCGGTCGCCGCCAGAGGCTTGGCGTCGGTCATGTCCCAACTCCCCACACATTGGTACGTGTCACGCAGGACCACCGGGACCGCCCAAAACGATTCCTAATGTCACTACTCGGCATTAATCCACCACTTGTACACAGGCCGATCGGGGCATGTCCAGAATCGGGACGAGGCCGGATGGCTGGTTCTCCGGAGCCCGGAAGGGCGGATCCGCCGGTCCTGCAGGCCGGCCGTCGTCCGACGCTCCGTCAGCCGACCGTCCGGATCGTATGGTTCGGGCGCCGGTTGTCCCGTCAGGCCGGAACTCACTCACCCGTACGGTGGAACCAGCCGTCTCCGACAGGCGTCCATCTGGTCGCATGCGGGATTCTCGTTCCGGGGGCCGTCCGCTCCAGGCCTCCGCCCCTCCTGTCGTTCCGGTCACTCCCGCCGAACCGTCCGCACACCGGTGCCGCCCACGCACCCCGGGCGCCGCCGCGGTCCACGGTCCGACTGCCCGAGCCCCACGGTCGCGGAAAGGAACGAGCGCAGATGCCATGGACGCGTCCCCGTCGGAACCGGAGCAAGGCCCCGGCCCCGGTGAGCAGCAGCACCCGCACCTCGCCCCGGCCGCCCTGGCTGCGCTGGCCGGGCAGCCGCCGCCGGGTCAGGGCCGGGCTGCTGGCGGCCGCCAGGACCGCCGCCGGCTACGGCTGGCCGGTGCTGCCGGGCGCGTACGCGGTGCCCGGCCTGCTCGGCCCCTGCTCCTGCGAGGACCCGGGCTGCCCGACCCCCGGCGCCCATCCGCACGAGCCGCCGCTGCTGGCGGCCACCACCGACGCCCGGATGGTGGGCTGGTGGTGGGAGGAGCGGCTGCCGGACGCACCGGTGCTGGTGGCCACCGGCCGGACGGTCTGCGCGGTGAGCCTGCCGGCCGACGCGGGGGCCAGGGCGCTGGAGTACTTCGAGGTGCTGGACCTGCGGGTCGGTCCGGTGCTGGCCGCCCAGGGCCGCTACGTGCTGCTGGTCGCGCCGTACACGCTGGCCGAGTTGGGGGAGCTGCTGGCCGAACAGCCGTGGGTGCCCGGGGTGATGCGCTATCACGGCCCGGACGGCTACCTGCTGCTGCCGCCGAGCCGGACCGACCGGGGCGGGGTGCGCTGGGTGCGGCCGCCCGCGCCGCAGGGGCGGCCTTGGCTGCCGGAGGTGAGCGATCTGCTGGGCGCGCTGATTGCGGCGAGCACGGCCGCGGCGGGCGGGAGCAGGCTGGCCGGCTGACGGCGCGGCGGCCTCAATTCCCTTGCGGAAAAAGAAGATCCGGCCGCTGGCGACGGGGGATGCACCAGCGACCGGACTGTTTAAATGGTAACAAAGATCCGCGTCCGCGCCAATTTGTCCGCACACTCTGTCACCTGGCAGTTTTCCTTCCGGTCCGAAAATGTGACGCGAGTCACTTTCCGGACGAAGGACCCCGGGAAGGGCCTCAGTTGAGGGTCACCTGACGGCTCACCAGGTGGGCCCGGGCCCGGCGCTCCTCGGCGGTGAGCGGGGCGTCGTCCTTCAGCGTGGCGGCCAGCCGCTCGGCGAATTCGGCGGCGGGCGCCTCGCAGTCGGCGGCCGTCATGCTCTGCGGCAGGTCCCAGACCGGCACGGTCAGTCCGTGCGCGCGGAACGAGCCGACCAGGCGGGTGTCCGGGCCGAGCGAGGACTGCTCGGCGGCGGTCAGCTTCGCCAGCGCGTCCAGCAGCTGCTCCTCCGGCACCGTCATGACCCAGCGCAGGTGGTTCTTGTCCGGCGCGGCGCACCAGTACGAGGACGGCACGCCGCTCAGCTTCTCGGTCGGGATGGCGGAGGCGTTGGCCCGCTCCAGCGAGGCGGCCACGTCGCCGGTGGCGGTCTCCGCGTCCTCCAGCCAGAACTCGAAACCGGTGTGCACGGCCGGGGCGAACTCGGCCTCCAGGTCCAGCAGTTCCTGCAGGCGGCGGCCGCCCGGGACGGCCCGGCGGGCCGGCACGGGGCTGCCCGGCTCGGTGGCCAGGGCCAGCTCCAGCGCGTCCGCCAGGTCGCGGCTCAGGTCGCCGGAGGCGGACTGGGTCTGCAGGCCGAGCAGGATCGAGCCGTCCTGGCGGCGGAGCGCGGGCCAGGCCAGCGGCAGCACGGTGGCCAGCGTGACCGAGGGGACGTCACCGGTGGCGCTCTCGGCGATGCCCTTGGCCAGCGTCAGCGGGACGGTGGCGGCGGGGACCAGCTCGCGCAGCGCGACCCAGTCGGCCTCGCCGGGCAGGCCCTCGAACGGACGGTGCACCAGCTCGGTGACGGCGTGCGCGGCCTCCCGGCCGTGGCAGGCCTTGTACCGGCGGCCGGAACCGCACGGGCAGTCCTCGCGGGCCCCGACCACGGGGATCTCACCCGAGGTCACGGCGGTGGACGGACGGTTCTGCGGCGACTTCTTCGCGGCCTTCTTGGCCATGGTGCGGCTCTCCCGGTACGGCGACGTGCTTGCCCGGGCAGCCTACTGAGCTTTCCGGGTCGGCCGGCGCGATCCGGCCCCGTGCGGGTGTCAGGCGGTGCGTGCCGCCCCGGCGGTCAGGCGCTGCGGGCACCCTGCCGGGGGTGCAGCGGGAGCTCGGCCCAGACCGTCACCTGCCCGGGTGCGTCCCGGACGCCCCAGTCACCGGCCAGTCGGCCGACGATGGTCAGGCCGCGGCCACCGCGCGAGGTGAGCGAGGGCCTGGCCGGCAGCGGCCTGGTCACCGCGCCGCCGTCGGTCACCTCCAGCGTCAGCAGCCCGTCCCCGGACAGCTGCCAACGGACCGTCACCCCGCCGGGCTCGCCGTCCTCGCCGGTCCGTACGCCGACCAGGACGGGTGCGGGCACGGGGGCCGGCGCGTCGTCCTTGAGGTCGGCCAGCCGGCCCAGCGGGCGGGCGTACCGGCAGGAGTTGCTGAGCAACTCGGAGAGGATCAGGACCGCGTCGTCGACCACCGCCTCGGCGACCTCGTGGTCGCCGAGATCACGCCGTAGTCGGCGTCGTGCCGCTCCGACACCGGCGGGCCCGTGCGGCACCGCCATGGTCGATGAAGTCGGCACCTCGTGTGCCACCATCAACGCCACCCCCGGACCTCCTTCAGCATTCGCCGAGGGATGGATGCCCCTTGGTAATGCGTCGGAAACGGACGTCCGGCGATCGCGGCGGGACATTAACGGGCAGCGCAACTCACGGTACGCAAATGGTGATTACTCGCTCACGGACCGTTGTTCAAACGGCCGGAATTGGCCACTCCCGGTACTTCACGCCGGAGTTCACGCCAGTTCACGCCCCTCGCGCGGGGCGTTTATCGGCCGAGTTGTGCGAGCACGGCGTGCGGCCGATTGGTGATGATCGCCTCGACGCCCAGCTCCAGGCAGAGTTCGACGTCGGCCGCCTCGTCCACGGTCCAGACGTGCACCGGGTGCCCGGCCCGGCGCAGCGCGCGCACCAGCCCGGGGTTGGACCGGACCAGGTCAATGCCGGGGCCGGCGATCCTGGCGCCGCCGGGCAGGGCCCTGGTCCGCCCGAGCAGCGGCAGCCTGCGGTCGAACAGGTAGACGGTCGGCACCGCGGGCGCGGCCCGGCGGATCCGGTGCAGCGAGAGCTCGGAGAAGCTCATGATCCGGACCGAGGACTGCTCGGGACTGTCCGGAAGCAGCCCGTACCGGGTCAGCAACCGGAGCAGTTCGGCCTCCGTGCGCCCCGCGTACCGGGTCGGGTGCTTGGTCTCGATCGCCAGCTCCACCCGCCGCCCGGCGTCCGCGACCAGCTCCAGCAGCTGGGCCAGGGTCAGCACGGGGCTGGGTTCGGGCGATTCGGGGTGCTTCCAGGAGCCGAAGTCGAGCTCGTTCAGCTGAGCCAGCGTCAGGGCGGAGACCGCGCCCCGGCCGTCCGAGGTCCGGCGCACGGTCCGGTCGTGCACGCAGACCAGCTGGCCGTCGGAGGTCAGCCGGACGTCGGCCTCCAGACCGTCGGCGCCCTCCTCGATCGCGAGCCGGTACGCCGCCAGGGTGTGCTCGGGGCGGGCGGCCGAGGAGCCGCGGTGCGCGATCACCCGCACCGCCGTGCGGTCGACGGCGGGCTGGGCGGTCAGGGGCTCGTTCCGGGTGTCCACATCAACCACCCTACGAGGCCCCGGATGACCGGGAGGCGCCGCCACGGGGAACGTGCGGTGAAGAGTCACCGTGGCGGCGGCCCGGGGGTCTCAGCGGACCCGGTCGGCCTTGGAGCACAGCCAGGTGGCCACGGCCGCGACCAGGAAGGCGAACAGCGACGCCGAGGTCCAGGGCTGCGCCTCGAAACCGACCGCCGTCTGCAGGTCGTGCCAGAAGCCGCTCCAGCCGTCGATCGCGGTCGGCGCGATGAACTGGTAGGTCGCGAAGCCGAGCGCCCAGGGCAGCAGCATCAGCCAGCGGGCGGGGGCGTCCTCGGAGAGGTTCCAGCCGCGCCGGCCCGAGCCGAGGAAGTAGTCGGCCGCCAGCACCGCGAACATCGGCACGAAGACCGAGCCGATCAGGCCGAGGAAGGCGTAGTACGAGGCGGTGAACTCGTCGGTCAGCAGCGCCAGCACGGTCACCAGCGCGCCGATCCCGCCGGTCAGCAGCCGGCGGTCCACCTTCGGCAGCAGGTTCTGCACCGACATCGCGGTCGAGTAGACGTTGGCGAAGGACTGGTCGGTCTCCCGCACCACCAGCACCAGCAGGAAGGCCCAGCCCGCGGCCACCCCGGTGAAGGAGGAGAAGATCTTCTCCGGGTCGCCGTCGGACTGCAGCAGCGCCACCGCACCCAGCAGGTAGCACCAGACCTGCGCCAGCGTGTAGCCGGAGAAGGTGGCCCAGAACGCCGAACCCGCGGTGCGGGCGTGCCGGGTGTAGTCGGCGGCCAGCGGCACGAAGGAGATCGAGATCGCGATGATCGCGTCGGTGGCGGAGAGGAAGCCGGTCCAGTTGCCCGCCCCCGGGTTCGGCACGCCCTGCCGGACCAGCTGGACGGTGAAGTAGACCATCGCGACGCCCACCGCGATCGTCACGTACTTGCGCAGCACCGCGATCGAGCCGAGCGGCCAGATGGTCAGCGCGGTGGTCAGCGCACCCGCCAGCACCACGAACAGCCAGTGCCAGCCCTGGGTGCCGGTGACCGCCTGGGCCCCCATCGTGATGACCAGCAGCTCGTACACGCCCCAGCCGATGCACTGGACGATGTTCAGCACGGTGGGGACGTACGAGAGCCGGGTGCCGAACAGGCCGCGCAGCACCGTCATCGCGGGCGCGCCGGTCCTGGCGCCGATCAGGGCGGCCACCCCGAGCATCGCGGTGCCGATCACGGTGCCCGCCACGGTGGCGGTGACCGCGGCGGCCAGCGAGAGCTCGGAGCCCTTGGCGCCGATCACGGTGGCCGCGCTGGTGAAGCCGATCAGGCTGACGCCGAGGTTGGCCCAGAGCGAGAACAGCGCCCGGAAGTCGAGGGTGCGAGGAGGTGCGGTGTCCAGGACCAGCGGCGCCTCGGCGCGCGCGGCGGTCGGTTCCTGGACAGGGGCAGGCGAAACAGCCGTCATGGCCGAAGCTCCCTACGCCGGCATTACCCGGACAGGTTCGAGCGGTCTGCGCTCCCTCGCCGCAAGGCCAGCATCAGCATGGCGTACGGTCGTTCCGCGCACTCTCAGCCTGGACGGTCCAAGCTCCCGCGTGTCAGTTTGGAGCGCCAGGCTAGCGGCCGTGCGGCCGAACACCAAGGCGAGCGGGGCGCCGTCCGGATCGCGGGACGGCTCCGACCCCTCGGGGGCGATGTCGGGAACAGGTAAGGATTCTTAAGAGTTCTTCACCGGGCCCCATACGACAACCGAATCACGTATGCGAAAAACTGTGGGCCAAGGTCCTGTCAGCTATGGAGGTCGTCCGTGAGCACCGAGCACGCGAGTGGGTCCACCGGGCCCGAGGAGGATCGCACCTCCGCGGGCCAGGGGGTGGAGGGTCCGGCTGACGCCGTGTCGGCCGACACCCCCGCTGCTCCGCCCGTCCCGCCGGCCGACGGGCCCGCGCCGACGATCGCCTTCGGCAAGGTGACCCCGCCGGCGCCGCCGGCCGCCCCGGCCCCGGCTCCGTCCTACCTGGACGCGCCGCCGCCGGTGCTGCCGCCCGCTGCCCCGGCTCCGTCCTACCTGGACGCGCCGCCGCCGGCCGTGAACCCGTACGCCGCGCCCAGCGCGCCGGCTCCGGCCGCGCCCGTCGCTCCGGCCGCGGTCGTGGCCCCGGCCCCGCTGCCCGCCCCGGCTCCGGAGCCGACGGTCGCTGCGCCCGCACTGCCGCCGGTGCCGCCGACCGCCGAGCAGCCGCACCACCCGTTCGGTGCGGGCACCCCGCTCGGCGGCTGGGCCACCCCGCCCGGCGGTGGCGGCCCCGGCCTGCCGGGCTACCCCGAGTACCCCGGTGCGGCCGCCTCCTCGCCCGGTCGCAAGCGCGGCGGGCTGATCGCGCTGGTCGCGGCCGTCGCCCTGGTGGCCGGTCTGGCCGGCGGCGCGATCGGCGTCTCGCTGACCGACCGCAACGACAGCTCCAACTCCTCGTCGGGCCGCGGCTCCAGCACCACCGTCCAGGCCAGCGAGAACAAGCAGGCGATCAACCGGCCGCCGGACTCGGTCGCGGGCATCGCCGGCAAGGCGCTCCCGAGCGTGGTCACGATCAAGGCGCAGGGCTCGCAGGAGTCCGGCACCGGCACCGGTTTCGTCTTCGACACCGAGGGCCACATCCTGACCAACAACCACGTGGTCGCCCCGGCGGCCAGCGGCGGCAAACTGACCGTCAAGTTCTCCGACGGCTCCTCCTACCCGGCCTCGGTGGTCGGCCGGGCCCAGGGCTACGACGTGGCCGTGATCAAGCTGGACAGCCCGCCCAAGGACAAGCTCGTCCCGCTCCCGCTCGGTGACTCCGACAAGGTCGCGGTCGGCGACGCCACCGTGGCGATCGGCGCCCCGTACGGCCTCGAGGGCACCGTCACCACCGGCATCATCAGCGCCAAGGACCGCCCGGTGGCCTCCGGCGACGAGACCGGCGCCCAGTCCTCGTACATGAACGCGCTGCAGACCGACGCCTCGATCAACCCGGGCAACTCCGGCGGTCCGCTGCTGGACGCCTCCGGCGCGGTGATCGGAATCAACTCGGCGATTCAGTCCAACAGCGGCGGCTCCGGCCGGGCCGGCTCGATCGGCCTCGGCTTCGCCATCCCGATCAACCAGGCCAACCGGGTGGCCGGCGACCTGATCAGGACCGGTACCCCGGTCTACGCGATCCTCGGTGTGCTGCGCAACGACGAGTACAAGGGCGACGGCGCCCAGATCCGCACCTCCGCGGTCAAGGACACCCCCGCCGTCACCCCGGGCGGCCCCGCCGACCAGGCCGGCCTCAAGGCCGGTGACGTGATCACCAAGCTCGGCGGCCACGTCATCGACAGCGGCCCGACCCTGGTCAGCGAGATCTGGACCTACAAGCCCGGCGACAAGGTCGAGGTCGAGTACACCCGTGACGGCAAGGCCGCCAAGACCACCGTCACCCTGGGCGAACGCAAGGGCGACAACTAAACGCTGTACACGGAACCCTGTCGGAACCGTTAGGCTGACCTCCGCCTGGAGAGTTGCCCGAGCGGCCTAAGGGACCAGTCTTGAAAACTGTCGTGGCGTAACCCGTCACCGTGGGTTCAAATCCCACACTCTCCGCACGTGGGGGTCTCCCCAGTTCAGGGCGGGTACCGGCGAGCAGCCGGTACCCGCCCTGTTCGTTGTGCTCCCACCGTTCCCGTGGAACGGTTCTGACGCTGCCTCAGTGGCCGCCACCTGGTCGGCCGAACCAGGGCCTCCGCAAGGTGGCAGTGCGCAGAATCCTTCCGGCAACGGGGAGATGGGGCGTACGCCGCCCGGCCGAGGCGTCCGGCGGGCGCCGCTCGGATGGCTGATATCCCTGGGCGGCGGAGGGTGCTTGAGTCCCCTTGTCACTCAAGTCGCTCCCAGGGAGACCCTCATGTCCCACCGTACGAAGCTGCGCGGCGCCGTGGCCGCCCTCGCGTGCACCGCCGCGCTGATGGCCGGCAGCACCCTGCTCTCCCTCCCCGCCCAGGCCGAGAACCGGTCCGCAGCGGCGACCGCCCCCGCAGCGGCGCCCTCGACCCGGCAGATGATGCCGACAACACAGATCGAACTCTTCCTCCGGGACTACCTCGACGCGATCAACGGGCAGCACAGCGAAGGCCACAGCCCTGCCAAGGTCCGCGAGGACCACCTCACCAAGAAACTCGACGCAGCCCTCACCGACTGGGGTGTCGCCCACCAGGCCGACCCCATCTTCCGCGCCCAGAACCTACCCACCGGCTGGTCGTTGAGGGACGCCGACAGCAGCCCCGAAGGTCACGCGACCGTCATCGTCACCGAGAACTTCGAATCCGGCACCACCATCGACGTCTGGTTCCAGATCAACCTCGACGGCCGCCTCATCGACGGCATCACCGATCCCCCGGCCCCGGCCGCGTCCTGATCCCGCCGCCACACGGCCCCCGACCAGCACTTGCCGGTCGGGGGCCGTCGGCGTTCCCGGGGACAGCTGACGGAGTCGGGCGGGGCTGATTGCCCGTCAGGGTGGCGGCACGGAGAGTCGGTCGGGTCAGTCGACGCCGCCGCCCGGAGAGGACCGCCCACGTGTTGGAGACCCGGGGAGAGAGTCTGGGCGGATACGTGCTGGCCGAGGCGGCCTGCGGGGTGCCGGAGGTGGTCCTGGTCGCGGCCCGGGGCGAGGTGTCGGTGGCACTGCGGGCCCGGGAGATCCTGGAGGCCGACTCGATCGCCACCCGGGTGGTGGCGATGCCCGGCGTCGAGCGGTTCGACGAGCAGTCGGCCGCGTACCGGGAGTCCGTGCTGCCCAAGGGAGTTGGCGCCCGGGTGTCGGTCGGCGCGGGGTCCGCGCTCGGTTGGTACGCCCTGGCCGGCCAGGCCGGGGCGGCGGTGGGCCTGGACCTGTCCGGGCTGTCCGCGCCGTACCGGACGCTGTACGAGCAACTGGGCTTCACCCCCGAACGGGTCGCCGCCCAGGCCCGGTCGGTACTGGCGCAGGCGCGCGAGCGGGCCGCCTGAACCCACCCTCCCCCTGCGTTCCGACGAAGCGCCGTCCGGCTGGTCCGGGCGGCGCTTCCGTCTGTCCTGGCCCGGCCGGGGAGCTGACGGAGTGCCCGGCCGACTTCCCGGCCGGAGGGCGACCTGGCGGAGTACGGCGCCCGGTCCCGCCCGGCCCGGAAAAGTGACGGGGAATTCCCTGGACACCGTCGGTGGCGGGCGTCCTGACAATTCGCCCCGAGTGCTCCGTCAATTCTCGAAAAAACCCAACCGTTTGGTATCCAATGACACAGTGTTCGACACCTGACGGAGTTGGAAACACGCCGTTGACCTCGTAGTTTGCCCTACTCAGACTCATGGAAGGTTGCCTTCCGCGCCAATCCAGAACACCACGGTGCTCTTCGGCAGCCTCACTTTCCGGGCATCTGAACAATTCATGACCACGGAGGTTCTGAGTGAGTAGCGACGTCATCGCGGCACAGTCGGCCAAGGCCGGCCCGCCGCTGCCGGAGAGCGAACTCGACTACTGGAAGTCGCTCCCGGCCCAGCAGCAGCCGGACTGGGAGGACACCGGCCTGCTGGCCGAGGTCACCACGGAGCTGGCCGACCGGCCCGGGCTGGTGGGCTTCGGGGAGATCGCGGAACTGCGCGCCCTGCTGGCCGAGGTGGCCACCGGCCGCCTCCAGGTGGTCCAGGCCGGCGACTGTGCCGAGGACCCGGCCGAGTGCGAGCCCGGCTACGTGGCCCGCAAGGTCGGCCTGCTGGACGCGCTGGCCGGGGTGGTCTCGATGAGCACCCTGCGTCCGGTGGTCCGGATCGGCCGGATGGCCGGTCAGTTCGGCAAGCCCCGCTCCCGTCCGACCGAGACCGTCAACGGTGTCGAACTCCCGGTCTACCGCGGGCACATGGTGAACAGCCCGGAGCCCGACCCGGAGCTGCGCCGTCCCGACCCCAACCGCCTGCTGAGCGGCTACGACGCGGCCGAGGCCGTGTACCGCGCCCTGCGGGCCCGCTCCGACGCCGGCCTGCCGGTGGCCGGTGCCCCGGTGTGGACCAGCCACGAGGCCCTGCTGCTCGACTACGAGGTGCCGCTGCTGCGCCGCACCGACGACGGCCGGATCTACCTGGCCTCCACCCACCTGCCCTGGATCGGCGACCGGACCCGCCAGTTGGACGGTGCCCACGTGGCGCTGCTCGCCGAGGTGGCCAACCCGGTGGCGTCCAAGGTCGGCCCGAGCATGAGCACCGAGGACCTGCTGACGCTCTGCGAGAAGCTCGACCCGAACCGCGAGGCGGGCCGGCTCACCCTGATCGCCCGGATGGGCGCCGACCAGGTCGCCGACAAGCTGCCCGCGATGGCCGCGGCGGTCAAGGCGGCCGGCCACCCGGTGGTCTGGCTGACCGACCCGATGCACGGCAACACCGTGAACGGGCCCGGCGGTCTGAAGACCCGTCTGGTCGAGACCGTGGCGCGCGAGGTGCGCGACTTCCAGAGCGCCCTGCTGAGCGTCGGCGCGGTGCCCGGCGGCCTGCACCTGGAGACCACCCCCGACGACGTCACCGAGTGCGCGCTGAACGAGCACCACGTGGCGAACATCGGCGACAAGTACACCAGCTTCTGCGACCCCCGGCTCAACCCGGAGCAGGCCCTTGAGGTCGCGGCTGCCTGGCGGGGCTGACCAGCCCCAGCAGATCAGTAACTACCGGCCGACAACGGTCGATCATCCTCGATCTTTGGGGTCGCTATGAGTGTCCATGGAATGGAAAACAGGGTCGCGATGGTCACCGGGGCAGCCGGCGGTATCGGCGAGGCCGTGGTGCGCGCGCTGTCCGAACGTGGCGTCACGGTGGCCTTGGTCGACCGCAACGGTGACCGCCTGGAGGAGCTGGCCAAGGAGCTGCGCAACGAGGGCGGGCACGCGGAGGCGTTCCCGGCCGACGTGACGGACAGCGCCGAGGTGGAGCGCGTGGTGGACGCCATCGAGCAGCAGCTCGGCGGTGTTGACTACCTGGTCAACGGTGCCGGCGTGCTCCGGCTCGGTCCGGCCAAGGAGTTGAGCGACCAGGACTGGGCCACCACCTTCGCGGTGAACACGACCGGGGTGTTCTTCATCTCCCGGGCCGTGGTCAACCGGATGGTGGCCGGCGGGCGCCGGGGCGCGATCGTCACGGTGGCGTCCAACGCGGCAGGCACGGCCCGGGTCGACATGTCGGCGTACGCGGCCTCCAAGGCGGCGGCCACCATGTTCACCAAGTGCCTCGGCCTGGAGGTGTCGAAGTTCGGCATCCGCTGCAACGTGGTGGCGCCGGGCTCGACCGACACCCCGATGCTCTCCTCGCTCTGGGCGGACAGCAGTGCCGCCCAGGCGTCCATCGACGGAGTCGCCTCGGCCTACCGGGTCGGCATCCCGCTGGGCCGGATCGCCCAGCCCTCGCACATCGCGGACGCGGTGCTGTTCCTGCTCTCGGACCAGGCCGCCCACATCACCATGCACGACCTCACCGTCGACGGCGGTGCGGCCCTCGGCCACTAGCCCGTCCGACCGTCCCTGACCGTCCGGCGGTCCCTGACTGTCCGACAGTCCTTGACCGTCCGAACGTCAGCCGATCCCTGACCGTCCGCCGATCCCCGACCGTCCAGGAAGCCCCGACCGATCCCGGTGTCCCCCACCGCCGGGGTCGTACCTTCCGCGGTTCCCCGGCGACGGGCTGCCCCACCAGCCCGTCGCCGCCCCCACTCCGGCCGCCAACCGCCCCCAGCGACACGAGACTTGAGAGGAGCCCCCGTCATGGGCATCCCGACCATCAGCCCGTACCCGATGCCGCAGCAGGGCGACCTGCCGGAGAACACCGCCCAGTGGACGGTCGACCCGAAGCGGGCCGTCCTGCTGATCCACGACATGCAGAAGTACTTCCTCAAGCCCTTCCCGGCCGGCGAGGCCCCGGTGGTCGACCTGGTCGCCAATGTGACCCTGCTGCGCGAGCGCGCGGTCGAGCTGGACATCCCGGTCGCCTACACCGCGCAGCCGGGCGGCATGACGGTCGAACAGCGCGGCCTGCTCGCGGACTTCTGGGGCCCGGGGATGACCCCCTCGCCCGAGGACAAGCAGGTGGTCGACCCGATCGGGCCGACCGAGGGCGACCTGGTGCTGACCAAGTGGCGCTACAGCGCCTTCCACCGCACCCAGCTGCTGGAGTCGATGCGCGAGCAGGGCCG
The DNA here is from genome assembly GCF_040296785.1 of Kitasatospora sp. NPDC002040. Classification (NCBI taxonomy): domain Bacteria; kingdom Bacillati; phylum Actinomycetota; class Actinomycetes; order Kitasatosporales; family Streptomycetaceae; genus Kitasatospora; species Kitasatospora sp. NPDC002040. The sequence goes on from NZ_JBEOXV010000001.1 coordinate 269,429, forward strand.
CGACCAGCTGATCGTCTGCGGCGTGTACGCGCACGTCGGCGTGCTGGCCACCACCCTGGACGCCTACACCCACGACATCCAGCCCTTCCTGGTCGGCGACGCGATCGCCGACTTCACCCTCGAGTACCACCGGATGGCACTGAAGTACGCGGCCGAGCGCTGCGCGATGGCCGTCACCACCAAGACCGTGCTCACCGACCTGGACTGATCAGAACAACCGACGCTGGAGGAGAGAGACATGACGGACAGTCAGGCGGGCGAGGCGCTGCTGGGACGGATCCTGGCCGGGCAGGAGCCCGCATTCGCGCTGCTGTACCGCCCGGAGACCGGCTCGCCGGACCGGGTCGACGTGCTCGGCGGCACGGTGACCGAGGTCGCCCGGCTGGCCGACCTCCCGCTGGCGGACGGCGCTCCCGCGACCGGCCGGGACGAGCACGAGGTGCTCGCGGTGGTGCCGTACCGGCAGATCGCCGAGCGCGGCTTCGCCGCCGCCGACGACGGGGCGCCGCTGATCGCCTTCGGTGTGCGCGAGCAGAGCTCGGTGCCGCTGGCCGAGCTGCTGCCGCAACTGCCGGAGCTGGACATCGAGTTGGTGGACGGCGCGTACGACGTGGACGATCAGGAGTACGCCGCGGTGGTGCGGCGGATCCTGGCCAACGAGATCGGCAACGGCGAGGGCGCCAACTTCGTGATCCGGCGCGCGTTCGTGGCGGACATCTCCGACTACGACCCGGCCGCCGCGCTGACCTTCTTCCGTCGGCTGCTGGAGCGCGAGCGCGGCGCCTACTGGACCTTCGTCATCCGCACCGGCGAGCGGACCTTCGTCGGCGCCACCCCCGAGCGGCACGTCAGCCTCTCCGGTGGGGTCGCGGTGATGAACCCGATCAGCGGCACCTACCGCTACCCCGAGTCGGGCCCCACCCTGACCGGGGTGCTCTCCTTCCTGGCCGACCCCAAGGAGGCCAACGAGCTCTACATGGTGGTCGACGAAGAGCTCAAGATGATGGCCCGGATCACCGACGCGGGCGGCCGGGTGACCGGACCGCACCTGATGGAGATGGCCCGGCTTGCGCACACCGAGTACTTCATCGAGGGCGAGACCTCCAGGGACCCGCGCGAGATTCTGCGCGAGACGCTGTTCGCGCCGACCGTCACCGGCAGCCCGCTGGAGAGCGCGGCCAAGGTGATCAGCCGGTACGAGCCGCAGGGGCGGGGCTACTACAGCGGCCTGGTCGCGCTGATCGGCCGGGACGCCGAGGGCGGCCGCACCATGGACTCGTCGATCCTGATCCGCACCGCCGAGATCTCCGCCGCGGGCCGGCTGACCATCGGGGTCGGCGCCACCCTGGTCCGGGACTCGAAGCCGGAGTCCGAGGTGGCCGAGACGGCCGCCAAGGTGGCCGGCCTGCTGGCCGCGCTGGGCACCCGCGAGGCACCCGCGAAGCAGGCGGCCGAGCCGGTCCGCTTCGCCGAACACCCCTATGTCCTGGCCGCGTTGGAGCAGCGCAACATCGCCCTGGCGCCGTTCTGGCTGGAGGACACCGGGGCCCGCAGGCGCCCGGTGCCCGAGCTGGCCGGCCGCCGGGTGCTGGTGGTGGACGCCGAGGACACCTTCACCGCGATGTGGGACCACCAGCTGCGCGCGCTCGGACTCACCGTCACGGTGCGGCGGTTCGACCAGGAGTACTCCTTCGACGGGTACGACCTGGTGGTGCTCGGCCCCGGCCCCGGTGACCCGCAGGAGGTGGCGCACCCCAAGATCGCCCACCTGCACGGCGCGACCCGGCACCTGCTGGCCGCCGGAACGCCGTTCCTCTCGGTGTGCCTGAGCCACCAGGTGCTCAGCACGGTGCTCGGCTTCGACCTGGTCCGCCGGGACATGCCGAACCAGGGGGTGGCCCGGAAGATCGACCTGTTCGGCCGGACCGAACTGGTCGGCTTCTACAACACCTTCGCCGGGCGCACCGACCAGGACGTGGTCGAACTCCCGGTCGGCACCGTCGAGGTGAGCCGCGACCCGGAGAACGGCCAGATCCACGCCCTGCGCGGTCCCGGCTTCCGGTCGATGCAGTTCCACCCGGAGTCGGTGCTGAGCCAGGACGGTCTGCACATCATCACCGAGGCGCTGGTCTCGCTGCTGGCCGGCTGACCTCCCCCCGCGGGGCGGCCGCCCCGGCCGCCCCGCACCCCTCTCAACCTGGAGCACTTCCATGCGAGTTGTCGTTGTCTGGTGGGACCTGACCGCCTCGGCGGTGGGCATCGACGAGCTGCGCGGCTTCCTCCGCGACGAGGCGGTGGAGCGGTTCACCGGCCACCCCGGGCTGGTGCTCAAGACCTGGATCTCGGACCGCGAGGCCAACCGCTGGGGCGCGGTCTTCCTCTGGGAGTCGGCCGAGGCGGCCGCCCGCCCGATCCCGCCCCGGGCCGCCGAGCTGATCGGCTACCCGCCCACCCACCGGGCCGCGTTCGACGTGGAGGCCACGGTCGAGGGCAGCCACGGGCTGACCGCCCTGGCCGGGCTCGGCCTGGCCCTAGACCCGGCCGGGGCCTGACATGGGCAGCCCGGTCGTCGTGCTGATCGGCCCGCCCGGATCGGGCAAGACCACCATCGGCCGGGCGCTGGCCGAGTACCTCGGGGTCGGCTTCCGGGACACCGACGCCGATATCGAGCGGACGGCCGGGTGCGGGATCGGGCAGATCCTGGAGCGGGAGGGCGAGGCGCACTTCCGGGTCCGCGAGCGCCGGGCGGTGCACCGGGCGCTGGCCGAGCACCGCGGGGTGCTCGCCCTCGGCGGCGGAGCCGTGCTGGAGGAGTCCACCCAGCGCCTGCTCCGCCGCCGCACCGTGGTCCATCTCGCGGTCGCCCCGGAGCAGTTGGCGGCCCGGATCGGTTCGGCCGCGACCCGGCCGCTGCTCGCCGACGACCCGGAGGGACGGCTGCGCACGCTGCTGGCTGTGCGCACCCCGATCTACCGCCGGCTCGCCACCTGGACCGTACCGGCCGGTGGCCGGAGCCGGGTGGTGGCGGCCCGGATCGCCGCGCTGCTGGCCGCTCAGCCCTCTCCCCGGGAGCTGGCGCCCGCCGTGCGGTGACGGGCCGGCCGTCAGGCGCGCCGGCGCACCGAGGCCCGGGCGATCCGCTCGGGCGTGAGGTGCGCGGTGGTCTTGGCCGAGCCGCCGTACTCCAGCCGGGGGAGCACCTCCGCCTTGACCAGCCCGGGCGCGAGCAGGGCCCACCAGGCGGAGACCCGCTCCAGCAGGTCGGCCCGGCCGCTCAGCACCTGCGAGGTGAGCTGGATGCCGGTGAACGAGGACGTCACGGTCGGCGCCGCCACGTTGATGTCCACGTTCGGCAGCAGGTCGTCCTGGGCGGCCGTCAGCAGGTCGCGGACGAGGTTGATGTTCACCTCCCAGGCGTCGATCTGCGGCTTGTCGAAGGCGCCGTGCTCGATCACCAGGCGTACGGTGGCGCGGATGATCGGGTCGTTCTGCAACGCGCGCGCGTACGCGATGGTCAGGTCGATGACCCCCTGGAATCCGGGGCCGGAGAGGTCCAGCTCCTCCAGCCACGGTGACTGGGCCTCGGTGACCGCGAGCGCCAGCTCCTCCTTGGAGGCGAAGTGGAAGTACACCGCGCCCTTGGTGAGCCCTGCGACGGCCAGAATCTCGGCCATCGTGGCTGCTGCGTAGCCCCGTCTGGCGAAGACCTGCGCGGCGGCGTTCAGGATCTGCTGTCGGGTGTGCACTGCACGTGCCTGCTGAGCCATCGTTCTCCTGTTTCTCGTGCGCAACCCCCACACTACAAACCGACCGGATGGTACTCTATCGTTGCCTGGAGCGGCGCCGCACCAGGGCTTGGACGTGGTCAGTGGCCGAGGAGGTGGGACTACTTGTCTGGTCGAACCATGTGCTTCGCATTCGACCTTCGCGGGCGACCCCCTCGAGGGCCGCTGCCGGTCGACTGCGCCTGAGTCGATCGACGACTGCCGTCAAAGCCTATCCTGGCGTGGCGGTGCGCACGATGAATGCGATACGGAGCGGGCCTTCATTCGGTCTCGCATCCTCCGTAGGTTCCGTGACGTTCTCCTGCACTCTCACGCACAGAGCTTCCTCGACGGTTCGGACAGCGCCGGACTGTCGTCCCGGGTCTGTCGGCCAGTGGGCCGACGGACTCTTCTACTCATCCCAGGGGGAGATTGAACATGGGGTCAGTACTGTCGGAAACCGGATGTCTGCAGCAGATAGCGAGCATCGATCACATGGACCCGGAGCTGCACGAGCAGACCGTTCCACGTCGTTTCGTGCACCGTGCCTCGGTGTCCGAAGTCATGCTCACCGGATGGCGCCAGACCGGCGCGGACAGATTCCTCCTCGGCGCCCAATGGCCGAGGACACACAGCTTTTACCGTCCCATTGCAGGCTGCTATGACCCGCTGATGCTCGCCGAGACGATCCGGCAGTCCGCCATGCTGATCTCGCATGCCGGCTACGGAGTTCCGACGGACTATCCCTTCCTGCTCTGGAGCCTTTCCTACCGGGCCGATCCGGCCGCCATGGCGGTCGGCCAGACGCCGGCCAACCTGACGATCAGCGCCACCTGCCAGGACGTCCGCTTCCGCCGGGGCATCATGGCCGGAATGCAGTACGAGACGGTCATCCACCGCGGCGCCACCCGGCTGGGGGTGGGGAGCCTGCGGATGGACTGCATGGCCCCGGACACCTACGCCCGGCTCCGGGCGCCCTATCTGGCCCAGCGGCTGCTCGACACCGTGCCGCCGCAAGGCGAGTACCAGGACGTCAAGGCCGACTCGGTGCTCGCTCCCACCGGCGAGCAGTACACCTGGCGGCTCCAGGCGGACCGGCGCCACCCGGTGCTCTTCGACCACCCGGTCGACCACGTGCCCGGCATGGTGATCGTCGAGGCGATGCGCCAGGCGGCGAACAGTGTGGTCGGGGTGACCGGAGTGGCCCCGTTCGAGCTGGAGACCAATTTCGTCCGCTACGCCGAACTGCACCAGCCGGTCTTCGTCAAGGCTTTCCCCGGACCGGCCGGGCGGAACGGCGAGATGAGCATCCGGATAGCGGTGGAGCAGGACGGGGCATCGGTCGCCACCGGCCAGCTGAATGTCCGCAGGACCGCCCGGGAGGAAACCCGGATGCCCCTGAAGGTCGGCTGAAGGTGGCCGGGCGGAAGACGATTCTGCTCACCGGCGGAACGGGATTCGTCGGCAGCAGAGTGCTGGAGCTGCTCATTTCCGGAGCCGGTCCGGAAATGCCGATAAGGGTGCTGACCCATCGCCGGTGCCTGCCTTTCGAGGAATCCGCCGCGGTACGGCCGGTGATCGGAGATCTCGCCGATCCCGGCTCGCTGTACGGCGTCTGCGAAGGAGTGGACACGGTCGTCCACCTCGCCTCGCAGATCGGCGGTGACCCGGATTCCCTGCGCCGGGTGAACGAGTACGGCACCGCGGCACTGCTCGCCGAAGCCGCCAGGGCGGGCGTGCGACGGGTACTGCAACTCAGTACGACCGCGGTCTACCGGGACGGCGTGCACCGTGACTTGACGGAGTATCAGCCCGATCTGGTGCCTGGATCCGAGACCAGCAGGACCAGGCTGGCCGCCGAGCGGGCGGTGCTGGCGGCGGGCGGTGTGGTGATCCGGCCGCACCTGGTCTACGGGACGGGTGACACCTGGGTCGTCCCGGCGCTGGCCGATCTGCTGCGGCGGCTGCCGCACTGGATCGACGGCGGGCGGGCCCGGATGTCGATGATCGCGGTGGACGACCTGGCCCGGCCGATCGCGGCGCTGGCCAGATCGCCCTGGGGGCCGGTGCCGGGCGGCCGGGTCTTCCACGCGAGCCATCCCGAGCCGGTCGGGATGCGGGAGCTGGTGACCCTGGTCTGTGCGGCCCTGGGCCGCCCGGTGCCCTCCGGCGACGTCACCCTGGCACAGGCCCGGCGGCTGCTGGAGGGCGCCGGGGATGCTGTCTGGGACCGGCGGCTGTCGCTGCTGGCGGTCGACCACTGGTACGAGAGCAGCCGGCTCTGGCGGTTCAGCGGCTGTGAGCCGGGACCGGGCCTCGCGGCCCGGTTCCCGGATCACGCCCCGTGGTACCGGGAACTGCTGCGCCCCTCGGCCGAGTTGGCGGGTGCCGCCGGATGACCCGGGGTGCCGGAGGGATCGGCCCCAGTCCGGGGCCGGCCGTCCGGCACCCCGGGTTCCCCTGTGTCAGGCGCCCCCGCCCGGCCGTGCTCGGCCGGCTCGGGCCGCCCCTGGGCGGGCACGGCGGGCAGGCCGCCGTCGACCGGGGTGGTGCGCAGCCGGGCCAGCTTCTCCGGATTGGCCAGTACGGGCAGCACGGCCTGCCAGAGCAGCGCGATCATCCGGGAGCTGAGCCAGTCCTGGTTGCGCCGGGCCAGTGACTCGACCCCCGCGCCGGCGGCGGCGAGCAGGGCCGCGGTCTCGTCGATCCGGACCTCGGGGCGCAGCCCCCCGCCCGCTGCGGCCCGGCCCAGCAGGCGGCCGATCATCCGGGCCCAGGCGGGGTGCGGGTCGGGCCGCAGCTCGGCCGGGAGCGCCCCGTCGTCGGTGAGCCGGAGCCCGGCCCTGAACACCACGTCCTCGGACAGCCGTTGGGCCAGGCCGTGGCTCAGGTCGATCAGGTACTGCAGCGGGCAGTCGCTGGAGTGCCGGGCGGAGCGGATCGCCTCCCTCAGCCCGGCCCTGGACTCGGCCATCACGGCCTCGGCGAGCTGCTCCTTGGAGCCGAAGTGGAAGTACAGCGCGCCTTTGGAGATCCCGGTCGGCCGGATGACGTCGTTCAGCCCCGTCATCGCGAAGCCCGCCTGGTCGAAGGAGGCCGAGGCGGCCTCGATGAGCAGTTGGCGGGTGCGCTCCGCCCGTTCCTGACGGGGCATCAAGGGTCTCCCTCTGGGCGTCGGTCGGAGCGGAGCCGGCTAACCGAGGCTCACGTCGACTGTTCATGTGGTTGCATCGCATCGTAACAAACCAACTGTGCGGTATCTAGTATGCTTCATCAGGTCCAGGTCAGTTCACCACTGTCCACCGGGGTCTTGCTATGGCAAGATGACGAAGTAGATGAAACCAACCAGTCGGTTCTGTATCGTATCCATCACCAGCACCACGCACTTGGCCCGTCGGCGCCGTCCGGCGCTCGGAGTACGTCAAGGTCGCGACCGCAGAAGAGGGGACGGGGGCTGTGGAAGGTGTTAGCGAGAAGAACGTTCCTGAGCACATCTGGGGGGACGTGGCGGATGACTTCGTTACGGAGTTCTCCCGCCGCATGCTGGCTTCGCTGAAGCGCCGCGACCAGCGCGCCAGGGGCGAGTGGTACATCGAGGGGCTGCTCTCGGTGCAGGGCCGCAAGTCCATGCGGGCACTGGCGGCGGTGGCCGGTTACGGTGCCGCCGAGCAGAGCCTGCACCACTTCATCAGCGATTCGTCCTGGCGGTGGACCCCGGTTCGGCAGGCACTGGCCAAGAACCTGGACCGCGTCCTGCTGCCGCAGGCCTGGGTGCTCAACTCGATGGCGATCCCGAAGGCCGGCGAGCACTCGGTCGGGGTCGAGGAGTCGTTCCGCACCGAGCTCGGCCGGGTGGTCAACAGCCAGCAGGCGTACGGCGTCTGGCTGGCCGGCGAGGACATGAGCGCGCCGGTGAACTGGGGCCTGGTACTGCCGGCGGACTGGTTGGCCAACGAGGAGCGGCGCAAGCGGGCCAAGATTCCCGACGAGGTCTCGGCCACCACACCGGAGCTGTGTGCGGTGAACAGCGTGGTGGAGCTGGCCGGGCCGGACTGGGGGCTGCGCCGCCGCCCGGCGGTGCTGGACGCGCGCGAGCTCGACGCGGCGGTCCTGGTCGAGGAGTTCTGCCGGCGCGGGGTCCCGTTCGTGATGCGGGTCAGCGGGTCGACCAGGCTGGTCGGCTTCGACGGCAGCCTGCCGGGTCGCGGCGAACGGGTGTTCCAGGCACAGCAGTTGATCGAGTGGGCGAAACGGTTCTCCCGCCCGGTCGGCTGGGTCGACCCGGACTACTCGATCACCAGGTCGATCCTGGTGAGCGGCACCAGGGTCACCATGCCGACGGTGCGGCGGCCCGGCGCGAAGCTCCCGCCGGAGCGGGCGCTGGCCCTGGTCGGCGGCTGGTCGGGCGCCAAGGGCAAGCCGGCTGAGCTCTGGCTCTCCAACCTGGTGGACGTGCCGCCGGTCGCGCTGCTGCGGCTGGGCCGGCTCACCCGGCGGGTGGCCAAGGACTTCGCGGAGGTCAGCGGCCGGGTCGGGATGCGGGACTTCGAGGGCCGCTCCTATGCCGGTTGGCACCGGCACGCCACGCTCTGCTCGGTGGCGCACGCGATCTCGGTGCTCTCCACCGCGCGACGGCAGGGGTTCGACAAGTCCCAGGAACTGTCGGCCTGATGCCGGGGAGACCGGCTGCCCACGCAGGGGCGAGGGGCTGTGCCCGCCGGAGGGGCCACCGCACGACAGGTGGCGGTCCCTCCGGCGGGCACAGCCCCTCGCCCCTGCCTGCGACCTGCTCAGTCCGCGCGGCGGAGCAGCTCGGACTGGGCCGCCCGGCGCATCGGCTGGATCGGGATGTCGTTCCGTCCGGTCATCAACTCGACCTGGCGGGCGGCCTGGTGGACCGCGAAGGAGAGCCCGTCGACCACCGTGGAGCCGGCGAAGCCGGCCGCCTTGACCAGCCGGGTCGGCCAGGCCGAGGTGACCACGTCGAAGACCGCCGCCCGCGAGTGCATCACGGCCGCGGCGAAGGTGTCGGCGGCCCCGGCCGGCAGGGTGGAGATCACCAGCCCGGTCCCGGGCAGCAGCTTGTCCAGCTCGCCGAAGGTGTGCACGTCCACCGCGATGCCGAGCCGTCCGGCCGCGGCCGAGGCCTCGGTCGCGCGGCTGCGCTCCCGGACCACCACCGCAGGCTCCAGCACGCCGAGTTCGCGCAGTGCGGCCAGGGCGGAGCAGGCCGTCGCGCCGCCGCCGAGCACCACCGCCGAGCCGGGTGAGGAGACCCCGGCCTCGCGCAGGGCGGTGAGCATCCCGTACACGTCGGTGTTGTCGCCGTGGCTGCGGCCGCGGCGGTAGGTCACCGTGTTCGCGCCGCCCACGTCCAGGGCGAGGTCGCTGACCTCGTCGATCAGCGGGAGCACCGCGCGCTTCAGTGGCATGCCGAGGGAGAGCCCGGCCCAGCCGGCCTCCAGGCCGGCCAGCACACCGGGCAGGCCGGTCTCGTCGCACTCGATGCTCTGGTAGGACCAGTCCAGGCCCATCGCGGTGAGCGCGGCCCGGTGCAGCACCGGGCTGAGCGACTGGCCGACCGGGGATCCGAGGACCGCCGCGCGCCGGGCGGTCTGGCGGTGCGGCGCACCGGTCTCCAGCACGGGTGGCTGTTCGATGCGCATCGATGGTGCTCCTTCCGCCAGGGGAACGGACAACCGGACATTCGGTACCGATCGCCGTTCCAGTGCTTCCTCACCATAGGTACTTGGCCCGCGAAGCGGTTGACCGGGTTGACACAGAGTCACCTTCGCGGACGACCTGACGCGATCCTGTCGCGACTTCGTCAGCGCAGCGGAGTGTCGCCGCGCGGTGACGCCCCGGTCGGGTGTTTCGAACAACTGACAAGGTCCCCCATGTGCGTTTGATGCGTCGTGTGAAGAATCCGCATCCTTCCCGTGGGCCGCCTCCGATGGTCGCCCCGAGGTATCCAGACGCGGTAGGAGCGGGACCTGATGCTGTCACGTAGAAACGCCCTGAAAGCCGGTGTGGTCACCACCGGGATAATCGGCACGGCCGGCGTGGTCGCGCCGACCCTCACCTCCGGTTCGGCCGCGGCCGCCGACACCGGCACGGCGGCCCCGGCCGTCATCCCGCAGTTCGCGGTGCCGCTGACGATCCCGCAGGTGCTGGCCCCGGTGATGACCTCGGGCACCACCGACTACTACAACGTGACCATGAAGAAGGTGCTCAAGGAGGTCGTGCCCGGGAAGCCGACCGAGTTCTTCACCTACAACGGCCAGCTGCCCGGCCCGACCATCAAGGCGAGACGCGGCCGCCGGGTGGTGATCAGACAGACGAACCAGCTCGACATGCCGACCTCGGTCCACCTGCACGGTGCCGAGGTCCCGGTGGACAGTGACGGCTCGCCGATGAACACCGTCGCGCCGGGCGCCTCCAAGGTCTACACCTACCCCAACAACCAGGCCGCCGCGCCGCTGTGGATCCACGACCACGCGCACCACATGGAGTCCGAGCACGTCTACCGCGGGCTCTCCTCGATGTACCTGCTCACCGACGACCGGGAGCAGTCGCTCGGCCTGCCGTCCGGCCAGTACGACGTGCCGATCGTGATCCGGGACGGCCGGTTCGACGAGAACGGCCAACTCATCTACGTGATGGACGACTTCCTCAACCGGAACACCATCACGGTGAACGGCCGGCCGTGGCCGTTCTTCCAGGTGGCGGCCCGCAAGTACCGGTTCCGGCTGCTGAACTCCACCAACGTCCGGTTCTTCGTGCTGAAGCTCTCGGACGGCAGCACCTTCACCCAGATCGGTTCGGACGGCGGTCTGCTGGCGCAGCCGAACGTGACCAGCCAGATCTCGCTCTCGCCCGGTGAGCGGGCCGACGTGGTGATCGACTTCTCCCGCTACCCGGTCGGCACCCAGCTGGTGCTGGAGAACCTGCTCGGCCCCGGTCCGGCGGAGCAGGTCGGCCGGATCATGCGCTTCGACGTGACCCGTACCGCGCCCGACAACAGCACCGTCCCGGCCCGGCTGGGAGTGCTGCCGGCCCCCCGGCAGGGGACCGTGAACCGGACCTTCACGCTGCGGATGGACGAGGACGGCCGGCCCGACACCGGTGCGTACATCAACGGGCAGACCTACGACCCGAACCGGATCGACCTGCGGATCGCCTGGGGCACGACCGAGGTCTGGACGGTCACCAACGCCAACCAGTTCGCCCCGCACAACTTCCACGTGCACCTGGTGCAGTTCCGGGTGCTGGAGCGCAACGGCCAGGCGCCCGGGCCGGCCGAGGCCGGGCTCAAGGACACCGTCCAGGTGCTGCCCGGCGAGACGGTCAAGCTGGTCCTGACGTTCAACAGTTACCGCGGCGTTTACCTGTTCCACTGCCACATGTTCGACCACGGTGCCATGGGCATGATGGGCACGATGGAGATCGCCTGACCTGCGCCGACCCGTCGTCAATTCGTCGGCCGCGCAAGGTGATGAAGTACCGGAACCCCGATTGCCGCCCCGGCCCCGGGTGGGGGACAGTCGAGGTGACGGGTGACCGCAGGAACCCGAATGACTGACAATTCCGAATGGGAGCAGCGACCGTGACCAACGTCGCCATCATCTACTACTCGTCCACCGGCCACGTCCACAAGCTGGCCGAGGAGGCCGCGTCGGCCGCCGAGAAGGCGGGCGCCGAGGTCCGGCTGCGCAAGGTCGCCGAGCTGGCCCCCGAGGCTGTCGTCGCCACCCGCCAGGAGTGGGCCGACCACATCGAGGCCACCAAGGACGTCGTCGAGGTCTCCCTCGACGACCTGGAGTGGGCCGACGTCATCCTCCTCGGCACCCCGACCCGCTTCGGCCTGCCGGCCGCCCAGCTCAAGCAGTTCATCGACACCACCGGTGGCCTGTGGTTCCAGGGCAAGCTCGTGAACAAGGTCGTCTCCTCGTTCACCTCCACCTCCACCCTGCACGGTGGCCAGGAGAGCACCCTGCTCGCCCTGAACAACACCTTCTACCACTGGGGCGCGATCATCGTGGCCCCCGGCTACTCGGACGGCATCCAGTTCGCGCCGACCAACGGCAACCCGTACGGCGCCAGCCACGTCTCCAACAACCTGGTCGGCGAGCCGAACGAGGAGAACCTGGGCGCGATCGCGTACCAGACCCGTCGTGCGGTGCAGATCGCCACGGCGCTGAAGGTCGGCCTGGCCGCCGCCTGACGATCCGCCGCCTGACGGCGCGCAGCGAACGGCACAGGGGATTCCGGATTTCCGGAATCCCCTGTGCCGTTTTCGGTTCGGCAGCTGACGAAGTAGGCGATCCGTTGTTGCCGCCACCTGTTCGATTGATCCAGAGTTCTATACAGAGAACGGCTCGGTAATTCCCGGCGGGAGGAGCGACGGATGTCAGCAGTAACGATCTCCTGGACCATAGCGGTAAATTCCGGTGGGGTCCCGGAGCACGAACGGCTCGACGCCCGCGGACTCTGGCGGGAGTTGCTCAACAAGGCCGAGAATCCCATTCCCTATGTCCCCGCCATCACCGAGTGCACGGTGCTCGACCGGTTCTCCGGCGGATTCACCCGGAGCATTGTCCGGGACGGCCGGACGGTGTTCCAGCGGGTCGAGGTCGTACCGGGGGAGTCGGTCGTCTACCGGCAGCCGGGCGACCCCGAGATCGAGTCGATCTCCAACCGGGTCGACGTCACCGAGGACGGCTCGCCGGCCCTGACCATCTCGGTCCAGCTGGCCCCGGCGGGCATCGAGCGGGCGATCCGGGAGAGCAGGTTCCTGGAGGCCGCGGACGCCTACTTCACCGATGCGCTGCGGGCCGGGATCGACGAGATCCGGGCCGCCCGCCCGGTCCTCGACGGTCCGTCCGCCGGGCTGACCCACGCGGCCTGAACCGCACTGCACATCCCCACAGGAGGAACCTGATGACCGCACGATTCGACGGCAAGGTCGCCCTGGTCACCGGAGGCGGCTCCGGCATCGGCCGGGCCACCGCCCTGGCCTTCGCCCGTGAGGGTGCCACGGTCATGGTGGCCGGCCGGGAGCCGCACGAGCTGCGGGAGACCGTGGCCCTGATCGAGAAGGAAGGCGGCACCGGCGACTGCGTCCGGGCCGACGTCACCCACGGCATGGACGTCATCAAGCTGGTGCAGAGCACCGTCGAACGGCACGGCGGTCTGCACATCGCCTTCAACAACGCCGGTGTGATGGGGCGGCCCAGCCCGCTGGCCGAGGTCTGCGAGGCGGTCTGGGGCGACATCCTGGCCACCAACCTGACCGGCGCCTGGCTGCTGATGAAGCACGAGATCGCGCACATGAAGGCCAACGGCGGCGGCGTCATCATCAACACCGCGGCCAACATCGGCATCCACGGCCGGGTGCCCGGCTTCGGCGCCTTCGCGGCCTCCAAGGCCGCGCTCTCCACGCTGACCCGCACCGCCGCCCGCGAGTACATCAAGGACGGCGTCCGGATCAACGCGATCAGCCCCGGCACGGTCGACACCGACCAGGGCCGGCGCTTCAACGAGAGCGAGGAGCAGCGGGACGAGCGGGTCAAGGCGGGCGTGCCGATCGGCCGGGTGGCCCGGACCGAGGAGATCGCCAACACCGTGCTCTGGCTGGCCGGTGAGGAGTCGAGCTTCGTGGTCGGACACGACCTGGTGCTCGACGGCGGGGCCACCGCCTGATGGTCGGCATCCTGCGACGGCTCTCCGAGGAGGGCGTCTCACTCTGGTTGGAGGGCGTCGGCCGCGACCGCCTGGCCGACGGCGGCCTGGCCCGGCTGGTCCGGGACCGGTACGTGGTCGGTGTGACCGGCACGCCGGGCGACGGCGACGCCTACCGGGAGCAGCTGGCCGACCTGGCCGCCCGCGGGGCCTCGGCCGCCGCGGCGCTGCGCGAACTGACGGTCCGTGACCTGCGCTGGGCCTGCGAGGTGCTGGAGCCGGTCCATCTGCGGACGGCCGGCCTGGACGGGCTGGTCTCGGCCCGGATCGACCCGGCGTTCGTCCGCGGCGCCTGCGCCACCCTGGCCGAGGCCCGCTCGCTGAGCCTCGCGGTGGACCGCCCGAACCTGCTGGTGGAGATCCCGGCCACCCCCGAGGCGCTCCCCGCGATCGCCCGCTGCCTGGGCGAGGGGATCGGCGTGCACGTCTCGCTGGTGCTCTCCGAGCAGCGCTACGCCGAGGTCCTGGAGAGCTTCCTGACCGGCCTCGAACTGGCCGCGTCCAAGGGCCTGGACGTGTCCCGGATCAGCTCGGTCGCCGCCCTGCCGGTCGGCCTGCTGGACACCGCGGTCGACCACGAGCTGGACGTCATCGCCACCGCCGAGACCAGGGCGTTCCGCGGCCAGGCCGGGATCGCGCTGGCCCGGCTGGCGTACCGGCGGTACGAGCAGGTGCTCGGCTCGGCCCGGTGGAGCGCGCTGGCCGCGCTCGGCGCCCGGCCGCAGCGGCTGCTCTGGGACGCCACCGGGGTGACGGACCGTCGGCACCGCGACACCCGCTACGTCGAGGAGCTGGTGGCGCCGAACTCGGTCACCGTGCTCTCCGAGCAGACCCTGGCGGCGCTCGCCGACCACGGCCGGCCCGCCTCGGCGGCCCGGTTCGCCGGCGGGTACGCCGACGCCGAGCGGGTGCTGGGCTACCTGGACTGGTTCGGGATCGACCTGCCGGAGCTGCTGCTCCGCCTGGAGCGGGACAGCCTCGCGGGGCTGCGCCGGGCCAGGACGGAGCTGCTGGAGGCGGTCCTGGCCCGGCTGACCGAATTCCGGCTGACCGAGGCCCGGTCGCCCGAGGCGGCCAAGGCCGTCTGACCGGCGCCCGCCCTGCTCCACCACCCTCGCACCCGATCGGCGAGGCCGGCGTCCGGCCTCAACCAAACGACAGTGAAAGGCAGTAGACCCACGATGGCGAAGATCCTGATAGCCGGCGGCGGCATCGGCGGCCTGGCGACGGCGCTCAGCGTCTCCCGCCAGGGCCACCGGGTGGTGGTGCTGGAGAGCCGTGACACCTTCACCGAGCTCGGTGCCGGAATCCAGCTCGGCCCGAACGCGTTCCACGCGCTCGACCGGCTCGGTGTCGGCGACGCGGTCCGCGAGCGCGCCGTGCACATCGACGAGCTGCGGTTCATGGACGGCACCACCGGCGAGCAGGTGGTGAGCATGCCGCTGACCGGCGCCTACCGGGAGCGGTTCGGCAACCCGTACGCGGTGGTGCACCGCATCGACGTGTACGCCCCGCTGCTGGAGGCGGCCCGGGCGGACCAGCGCATCGAGCTGCGCACCGGCGCCACCCTGGAGGGCTACCGGCAGGACGAGCAGGGTGTGGTCGCGCTGCTCGCGGGCGGCGAGGGGGTGTACGGCGACGCGTTGATCGGCGCCGACGGCATCAACTCCTTCGTCCGCAAGCAGCTGATCGGCGACGGTTTCCCGCAGGTCTCCGGCCACACCATCTACCGCTCCGTCATCCCGATGGAGAAGGTGCCCGAGGAGCTGCGCTGGAACACCGTCACGCTCTGGGCGGGCCCGAAGTGGCACTTCGTGCACTACCCGATCGGCAGCGGCAAGTACCTCAACCTGGCCGCGACCCGGGACGACAACGCCCAGGAGGCGGTGATCGGGGCCCCGGCCGAGAAGGACTTCGTGCTGAACGAGTTCCCCGAGCTGGGCGACACCCCGCGCCAGCTGCTGGAGCTCGGCGAGGACTGGCGGGCCTGGGTGCTCTGCGACCGCGACCCGGTGGAGAAGTGGACCGACGGCCGGGTGGTGCTGATCGGTGACGCCGCGCACCCTATGCTGCAGTACGCGGCCCAGGGCGCCTGCCAGGCGCTGGAGGACGCGGTGGTGCTCGGCGAGCTGATCGGCACCGAGACGGACGAGTTCGCGGTCCGGTTCGAGAAGTTCAACGGCGAGCGGCGCGAGCGCACCGCCGCGACCCAGCTGGTGGCCCGGGAGATGGGCCGTCAGCTCTACCACCCCGTCGGCGAGGCGGCCAAGGCGCGCAACGCGATGCTCTCCGCGCTCTCCCCGGAGGAGCTGTACGAGAAGGTCGAGTGGCTGCACGGGGCCCGGGTCGGTGACGGCAGGGTGACCGAGCCGCCGCTGATCGGCCGTCAGACGGACGGCGAGGGCCGGTGACCGTGGGCAGTCTGCGCTGGCTCACGGCGGGGGAGTCGCACGGCCCCGCACTGGTGGCGACCCTGGAGGGCCTGCCCGCCGGGGTGCCGATCGGCACCGCTGCGGTGACCGAGGCACTGGCCCGCCGGCGGCTCGGCTACGGCCGGGGTGCCCGGATGAAGTTCGAGCAGGACGAGGTCACCTTCCTCGGTGGCGTCCGGCACGGCGAGACCATGGGGTCCCCGGTCGCGGTGATGGTCGGCAACACCGAGTGGCCCAAGTGGCAGCAGGTGATGTCGGCCGATCAGGTCGACCCCGAGGTGCTCGCGGGCCTGGCCAGGAACGAGGCGCTGACCCGCCCCCGCCCCGGCCACGCCGACCTGGCGGGCATGCAGAAGTACGGCTTCGACGACGCCCGTCCGGTGCTGGAGCGCGCCTCGGCCCGGGAGACCGCGGCCCGGGTCGCGCTCGGCGCGGTGGCCCGCTCGTTCCTGCTGGAGACGGCCGGGATCGAGCTGCTCTCGCACGTGGTCGGCCTCGGCGGCGCCTCGGCCCCGTCCTGGCTGATGCCGAAGCCGGCCGACGTCCCCTACCTGGACGAGGACCCGGTGCGCTGCCTGGACCCGGAGAGCTCGGCCCGGATGGTCGCCGAGATCGACCAGGCGCACAAGGACGGCGACACCCTCGGCGGCGTGGTCGAGGTGCTGGCGTACGGTCTGCCGCCGGGCCTGGGTTCGCACGTGCACTGGGACCGCCGGCTGGACGCCCGGCTGGCCGCCGCCCTGATGGGCATTCAGGCGATCAAGGGCGTCGAGGTCGGCGACGGCTTCGAGCTGGCCCGGGTGCCGGGCTCGCAGGCGCACGACGAGATCGTGCCGACCCCGGTCGGGGTGCGCCGGGCGTCCGCGCACGCGGGCGGGATCGAGGGCGGGCTCTCCACCGGGGAGGCGCTCCGGATCAGGGCCGCGATGAAGCCGATCGCCACCGTGCCCAGGGCGCTGCGCACCCTGGACGTCCGCACCGGTGAGCCGGCTCAGGCGCACCACCAGCGCTCGGACGTCTGCGCCGTGCCGGCGGCGGGCATCGTGGCCGAGGCGATGGTGGCCCTGGTGCTCGCCGACGCCCTGCTGGAGAAGTTCGGCGGGGACAGCGTGACCGAGACCCGACGGAATGTCACGGCCTATCTGGATTCCCTCGCCATTCGCTGACAAAGCGCACGATAAAGACCGTTGGGGCCACCCTTTAGGGGGTGGCCCCAACGGTCTTTTTGGTTCTCATAAAGAATATATATTTATGCCGCCATGTCAAAATGACGTATTTAATATGATCGAATTGCGGTGGGGGGATCGCGAGGACGATATTCGGAGCGCCGGAAAGCCCTCTGGTAACAACCTCGGCGAAGGGGACGCAGAGCATGGAACGTGTCGGAGTGGTGTCGTGGCCAAAGGAGGCCGAGGCCACCTATGTCGCCGAGGGTTACTGGCGGGAGCAGCCGCTCGGCGCGCTGCTGTGGCAGTGGGCGGACAGCTGGGGCGACCGGACCGCACTGGTCGACGGCGAGCGCAGGCTGAGCTACCGCGAGCTGGCGGTCACCGCGGACGCGCTGGCCGAGAACCTGGCCGCCCAGGGGCTCGCGGACGGCGACAACCTGCTGGTCCAACTCCCCAACGGCTGGGAGCTGGTGGTCCTGCTGCTGGCCTGCTTCCGGATCGGCGTGGCACCGGTGATGATGCTGCCGGCCCACCGCGACTACGAGCTCTCCGGTGTGGGTGCGCACACCCGGGTGGCAGCCATCGCCGTCCCCGACGTCAACCGCGACTACGACCACCAGGCGCTCGCCGCCCGGGTCGCGACCGGCTTCGACTGGCCCTGCCGGATCCTGGTGGCCGGCTCCGACGTCCGCCCCGGCAACGTGGACCTGCGGGCCCTGGCCGTGGTCGAGGGCGACGTCGAGGCCCGCCGCCGCCGGCTGGACGAGGTCGCCCCGAAGCCGGGCGACGTCGCGCTCTTCCTGCTCTCCGGCGGCACCACCGGCCTGTCCAAGGTGATCGCCAGGACGCACAACGACTACGAGTACAACGCCCGCCAGAGCGGCCTGGTCTGCGGCCTGGACCAGGACACGGTCTACCTGGTGGCGCTGCCCGCCGGGCACAACTTCCCGCTCGCCTCACCGGGCATCCTGGGCACCCTGCTGGTCGGCGGACGGGTCGTCATGCTGCCCACCCCGTCGCCCCGGACGGCCTTCGCCACCATCGCCCGGGAGCGGGTCACCACGGTGGCCGCCGTCCCGGCCGTGGTGCAGCACTGGACCACCGCCGTGGCCGAGCTGGAGCCGGACCTGTCCAGCCTGGAGCTGGTCCAGGTGGGCGGCTCGCTGTTCGCCCCGGAGGACCAGCGCCGGGCGGTCAAGGAGCTCGGCTGCCACGTCCAGCAGTCCTTCGGCATGGCCGAGGGCCTGCTCAACTACACCCGCTTCGACGACGACCCCGAGGTGGTGGCCACCACCCAGGGCCGGCCGATCAGCCCGCACGACGAGATCCTGATCGTGGACGAGGACGGCCACGCGGTCGCCCCCGGCGAGCCGGGCGAGCTGCTCACCCGCGGCCCGTACACCCCGCGCGGCTACTTCGCCGCGCCGGAGCACAACGCCCGGGCGTTCACCGCCGACGGCTGGTACCGCACCGGCGACGTGGTCCGGATCGACCCGGCCAGCGGCAACTTCGTGGTCACCGGCCGGATCAAGGACCTGATCAACCGGGGCGGCGAGAAGATCTCCGCCGACGAGGTGGAGCGGCTGGTGCTGCTGCTCGACCAGGTGGCCGAGGCGGCCGCGGTGGCCGCGCCGGACCCGGCGATGGGCGAGCGGGTCTGTCTCTTCGTCACCCTGCACGCCGGGGGCGAGCTCGGACTCGACGACCTGAAGCGGCTGTTCGCCGAGCACGCGATGGCCGCCTTCAAGGTGCCGGAGCGGCTGGAGATCATCGCCGAGATGCCGTACACCGCCGTCGGCAAGATCGACAAGAAGGTGCTGCGGCAGCTCGCCGCGGCCGTCCCGGCCGGCAGCTGACCCCAACAGGCAAGGGAGGCAAGCAAGATGAAGTACGAGGACCTGTACGTCAACGGGGTCGGCTCCTGGTACCCCAAGCCGGTGCCGGTGGACCACGCGGTCGCCGACGGGCGGTACGAGGCGGCCCTGCAGGAGCGCACCGGCATGGTGAGCGTGGCGATCGCGGGCGAGGACGACTCCCAGCCCGAGATGGCGGTCCGGGCCGGTCTCCAGGCGGTGGCCCAATCCGGGCTGGCAGACCGGGAGTTCGGGCTGCTGCTGCACGCCACCGCCGGGTTCAACGGCCTGGACGGCTGGAACGTCGGCTCCTACCTCCAGCACCGGATCATCGGCGGCGAGGGGACCGCGTTCGAGATCCGCCAGCTGTCCAACGGCGCGGTCGGCTCGATCGAGCTGGCGGCCGGCCACCTGCGTGGCGGCACCGACCGGAGCGCGGCGCTGATCACCGCCTCGGACCGGTTCGAGGCCCCGGTCTGGGACCGCTGGCACATGCACCCCGGGCTGATCTTCGGCGACGGCGCGAGCGCCCTGGTGCTCTCCCGCCGACCCGGCTTCGCCCGGCTGGTCTCCTCGGTCACGGTGGCCCACCCGGAGCTGGAGGGCATGCAGCGCGGCAGCCTGCCGTTCACCGCCAACTCCGACCCGGCCCAGCACCCGGTCCGGATCATCGACCGCACCAGGGACTTCGCGGCGCGCGAGCTGCCGCTGTCCCGGGTGGTCGAGCTGATGGACGCGGCGCTGGTGCGGACCGCCACCGCGGCCTGCGCCGAGGCGGGCATCCGGCCGACCGACGCCGAGCACGTGATCATGCCCAACTTCGGTCTGGAGATGGTCAAGCGGGAGACCCTCGACCCGCTCGGCATCGCGCTGGAGCGGACTCCGTGGCAGTGGGCCGTGGAGACCGGACACGTGGGCGCCACCGACCAGTTCGGGGCGCTCGACCACCTGGCCCACCAAGGGCTGCTCGAACCCGGCCAGCGGGTGCTGATGACGGGCATCGGCGGCGGTTTCAACTGGACCTCCGTGGTCCTGGAGATCGTCGGCCGACCCGCCCCGACTCCCCGCTGAGCCACCCGGGCCGGCCACTTCCCCCGGTGGCCCGGCCCGCTTCCCCCGGCCCGGTCCGGCGCGGTCTTCCCCACCGCGCCGGGCCGGGCCCCAGGCCGAGTTGACGGAGTATCGCTCCACGCTTTCCCAGGCATTTCCGGACCGCCCACGATTGACGGTATGGAGAAGATGACGCAGGAGGAGTGGCGCGATTTCGTCAGCGCCGGGACGCGCACCGGGAAGCTCGCCACCGTCCGGGCGGACGGCCGCCCGCACGTGGTGCCGGTCTGGTTCGTCCTGGACGGCGACGAGCTGCTCTTCAACTGCGGTCCCGGTTCGGTCAAGGCCCGCAATCTGCTCCGGGACCCGCGCGTCACCATCTGCGTGGACGACGAGCAACCCCCCTTCGCCTTCGTGCAGTTGGAGGGGGTGGCGGCCGTCGCCGACGACCCGGTCCAGCTCCGCCGCTGGGCCGGGGCGATCGGCGGCCGCTACATGGGCGCGCACCGCGCCGAGGAGTTCGGGGCCCGGAACGGGGTGGCGCCCGAGCTGCTGGTCCGGGTCAGGATCGGCCGCGTGATCGCCTCCCGCGGCATCGCCGACTGACGCGGCCGCGGCGCACAGGACTTCGGGGCGGGCCCGGCGTGAGCCGGGTCCGCCCTTCCGGCCGTTCCCAACCCCCTACAGACGAGACGAGAGTGACATGCAGTTCGGGATCTTCACCGTCGGCGACCTCACCCCCGACCCGCACAGCGGCCGGCCGCCGGGCGAGCAGGAGCGGCTCAAGGCGATGGTGGCCATCGCCCGCAAGGCGGAGGAGGTCGGCCTGGACGTGTTCGCCACCGGCGAGCACCACAACCCGCCGTTCGTGACCTCCTCGCCGACCACGCTGCTGGCCTACATCGCGGCCCACACCGAGAAGTTGATCCTCTCCACCTCCACCACGCTGATCACCACCAACGACCCGGTGAAGATCGCCGAGGACTTCGCGGTGCTCCAGCACCTCTCCGACGGCCGGGCCGACCTGATGATGGGCCGCGGCAACACCGGCCCGGTCTACCCCTGGTTCGGCAAGGACATCCGCCAGGGCATCCCGCTGGCGATCGAGAACTACGCCCTGCTGCACAAGCTCTGGCGCGAGGAGTCGGTCGACTGGAAGGGCCGCTTCCGCACCCCGCTGCAGGGCTTCACCGCCGTGCCCCGCCCGCTGGACGGGGTGCCGCCGTTCGTCTGGCACGGCTCGATCCGCAGCCCCGAGATCGCCGAGCAGGCGGCGTACTACGGCGACGGCTTCTTCGCCAACCACATCTTCTGGCCGACCCAGCACTTCCAGCAGCTGATCGAGCTGTACCGGACCCGCTACGCGCACTACGGCCACGGCACCGCCGAGCAGGCGTACGTCGGTCTCGGCGGCCAGATCTTCATGAAGAAGAACTCGCAGGACGCGATCCGCACCTACCGGCCGTACTTCGACAACTCGCCGGTCTACCGGGGCGGTCCCGCCCTGGAGGAGTACATCGAGCAGACCCCGCTCTCGGTCGGCAGCCCGCAGGAGATCATCGAGAAGACGCTCACTTTCCGGGAGCATTTCGGCGATTACCAGCGGCAGTTGTTCCTGATGGACAGCGGCGGTATTCCGCTGAAGACGGTGCTGGAGCAGCTGGACATCCTGGGCGAGGAGGTGCTGCCGGTGCTGCGCAAGGAGTTCGCGCTCGGCCGCCCGGCCGACGTCCCGGCCGGCCCGACCCACGCGGCCCGGGCGGCCCGGGCAGCGGGGGCCCGATGAAGCTGGTGGTGATAGCCGCGGGCCTGAGCGAGCCGTCCTCGACCCGGCTGCTGGCCGACCGGCTGGCCGGGGCCACCGGGCGGCTGCTGCCGGTGCGGACCCGGGTGGTCGAACTCCGGGACCTGGCCGTGGACATCGCCAAGCACCTGGTCAGCGGCTTCCCGTCGCCCGCGCTGCGGGAGGTGCTGGAGGCGGTCGCGGCGGCCGACGGGCTGATCGTGGTCACCCCCGTCTTCACCGCCTCCTACAGCGGGCTGTTCAAGTCCTTCTTCGACGTGCTCGACCGCACCGCGCTGGTCGGCAAGCCGGTGCTGCTGGCCGCCACCGGCGGCTCGGCCAGGCACTCGCTGGTGCTGGAGCACGCACTGCGGCCGATGTTCAGCCACCTGCGGGCCGCGACCCTGCCCACCGCCGTGTTCGCGGCCTCGCCGGACTGGGGCTCGGGCGCGGAGGCCGGCGGCGAGGAGCTGGCCGGCCGGATCGACCGGGCCGCCGCCGAGCTGGCGGCCGCGCTCGGCCACGCCGCACCGGTTCGTACGAACGACGAACTCGTCCCGTTCGCCGAGCAGTTGGCCGCGCTCGGCCTGGACTGACGGCAGCACAGCAGATCCCCAACCGAGAAGAGGACAGCATGAGCACCGAGGCCAAGGAGCACGTCCGGGCCCCGCAGCACTTCACCTCCCGGCCGACCGCCGACGGCCGCAGCGGCTGGCCGGTGGAGGCCGGCCGCTACCGGCTGGTGGCCAGCCTGGCCTGCCCCTGGGCGCACCGGGTGATCATCACCCGGCGGCTGCTCGGCCTGGAGGACGCCATCTCGCTCGCCGTCACCTCGCCGATCCAGGAGATGATCGACGGCGAGTACCACTGGGTGTTCACCGAGGAGAACGGCAACGCCGGCGGCGTGGACGAGGTGCTCGGCATCCACGCCCTGCGCGAGGCCTACCTGGCGGCCGAGCCGGACTACACCGGCGGCGTCAGCGTGCCCGGCCTGGTGGACGTCCGGACCGGGCACCTGGTGAGCAACGACTTCGCCAACCTCACCCTGGACCTCGGGACGGAGTGGCGCTCGCTGCACCGCGAGGGCGCCCCCGACCTCTACCCGGAGCACCTGCGGGCGGAGATCGACGCGCTCAACGCGGTCACCTACGAGGAGGTCAACACCCAGGTGTACCGGGCCGGTTTCGCGCCGACCCAGGCCTTCTACGACCAGGCGGTGCAGGTGCTGTTCCACCGCCTGGACCAGCTGGAGCAGCACCTGGCGGAGCGTCGCTACCTGACCGGCGACACCATCACCGAGGCCGACATCCGGCTCTGGACCACCCTGGTGCGCTTCGACGCGGTCTACCACGGCCACTTCAAGTGCAACGTCCGCAAGCTGATCGAGTACCCCGCGCTCTGGGGCTACACCCGGGACCTGTTCCAGACCCCCGGCTTCGGCGACACGGTCGACTTCGACCACATCCGCCGGCACTACTACGCCGTCCACGACAACATCAACCCGACCCGGATCGTCGCGGCCGGGCCCGACCCGGCCGGGTTCCTCACCCCGCACGGCCGGGGCTGAACGGCGAAAGGGCGGCCTCCCCGGTGGGGAGGCCGCCCTTTCGCGGTGGTGCTCAGTCCCGGATGACGGTCTTGCTCCGCATCAGGAAGTCGCCGAGGAAGCCATCGTGCGGCACCCCGGGCTCCATCCAGTACGTGGGGTGGTCGCCCAGGTAGAGGTTGCTGACGGTGGGTTCGTCGAGCAACCGGTCGATCAGCGCCTCGTCCTTGGTGAAGGCGTTCAGCACCAGCGAGTGGCGCAGCGGCGCGACCCCGTCGGCCGGCGTCCAGGGTGCCACCCAGACGCAGGGGAAGGAGAGCTCGATGTCGAGCTGACCGCTGTCCCAGCGGTCCAGCTGGTGCACCGCCGGGCGCAGCGCGGCGCTGCCGTCGCCGAGCTCGGCCAGCACGCCGTCGCCGCCGAGGTGGGCGGTGCTGCCCTTGGCCTGGCTGAGCAGGTAGTCGGAGACGGTCCGGGCGGAGTCGGTCCGCTGGACCGGCAGCACCGCCTCGGGGTGCTCCGGCGGCAGCACCGGGATGGCCGCCAGCCGCTCGGCGATCGCCTCGGCCAGCGGGCCCGGGTCACCCTCGACCAGCACCGCGGTGGTGTTGATGCACTTGACGCCGCCGTGGTGGCTGATCGAGTCCACGATGGTGTCGAGGTGCTCCCGCCAGTCCGTGTCCGCCGTGATCAGCGTCTTGGACCGGCCGGGGCCCTGGGCCAGCACGGTGGTGTCGTTGGCGTACTTGCGCACCACCGTGTCACCGCCGTACACGATGCCCAGGTCGGCCGCGCGCAGCACCTCGTCGGCGCCGTCGTGGTCGGTGGGCAGCAGGATCACCTGGTCGTCCGCGAAACCGGCCTGACGGAGCGCCAGGATCAGCCGGTGCGGGGTGAACGGCTCGCGCCGGGACGGCCGGACGGCGACCCGGTAGCCGAGCGCCAGTGCCTCCAGCCAGAGCGCGTGCGGGGCCGGGTGGTTGCCGGCCGCGTGCACGGCGAAGACCTCGCCGCGCCTGGTCCACACCGCGCGCCCGGTCCGGGTGAGCGGGTCGCGCCAGTCGGCCACCGCGCCGCCGGGGCGGGCCTGGAAGGTGGCGAAGTGCGCCTTCAGCGCGGCGTTGTGGATCTCGTCGGCAGCGGACCTGACGGCCTGCCGGGAGACGCCGGAGACCCGGCTGACCGAGTACTCGTACTGGTCGTACGAGAGCCCGGCGACCTCGCCGTGCCGGAAGATCTCCGCCGCCCGGGCCATCGCGGCCAGCCGCTGCTCGACCGGCAGGTTGCTGCCGGCCCGCAGTGCGGCCATCGCCCGGGTGACGAACAGCCGTGGCACGATGCTGAGTTCGGCGAACGGAGCGCCCGTCACATCGGGGATGGTGGCCCGCTTGCGGGTCCGGTACGGCCCGGCCGGGCCGAGCGCGTCGAGCGCGATCGGCTCGGGCGCCATTAGTAGACCCCTTCGATCACGGTCTCGTTGTCGAACTCCTTGACCGGGGCGACGTCGGCGATCGAGTCGCCGATCTGGCCCTCGACCGGCTGGATCCGGGTCGCGTAGTCCCGCTCCAGGTTGTTCGGCAGGAACAGGCTCTTGCCGACGTAGTGCATGACCACCCGGCCGCGCTCGCCGTACGGGACGGACTCGCCGGTCGCCTCGTCGATCACCCGGTACGTCATGTACGGGGAGAACGGGTCGTAGACGCAGGGCTCGTCGTCGGTCAGGCCCGGGCGCTCGGTGACGTGACCGAGCGTCATGGTGTTGCCGAAACCGCTGACGAAGACCGCCTCGGGGAAGAGCTCGGTGCGGTACAGGTCACGGGTGTCGGGGTCGAGCTGGGTGCCGACCCACATGATCGCCTTGACCTTCTTGCGGACCAGGGCGACCAGGTCGTCCCGGCGGCTCAGGCGCTCCAGGGTGGGCGGGGTGAGCATCAGCACCCCGATCTCCTGGGACTCCAGCGTGAAGGCCAGCTGGTCGATCAGGTGCTCGGTGTAGAGCTCGGCCTCGGCCTTCTCACCGCGGCCGATCAGCTTCTTCACCCAGCGCGGGTCGACGTCCACGGTGAACGCCAGCCCGCCCCGGCGGCGGACCAGCTGGTGGAAGGTCTCGCCGACCATGTGCGGTCCGGACGGGATCACCATCAGCCAGTTCACGTCCTGCGGGACGCCGTGGGCGTCCAGCTGGGCGCTGCTGTGCTCGACCAGGATGTCGAGCCACTCACGGAGCATCACCACGCGCTTGGGGGCGCCGGTGGTGCCGCCGCTGTCGTAGATGCCGGTGATCTCCGGCTTGGGGCCGTACCCGCGCGGGATCAGCTCCTCGACCGGGACGTCACGGAGCGAGTTGGCCACGTTCGGGAACCGGGACAGGTCCTCGAAGCTGCGGATCTCGGTCAGCGGGTCGAAGTCGAGCGTCTCGGCCAGCCGGAGCCAGAACGGCGACCCGGTCTCGGGCGAGAAGTGCCACTTGATCGCGGCGCGCAGGAACTCCTCCGGATCGGGCCGGACATCGAAAGGCAATTCGAGAATCGGGTCAGAGGCGGACAACAGCGTGTTCCCTTCGGCAGTACCGCGATCGGTTCGCGTTGGAGTGTGGGTGAGGTGGCTCAGGCCTGCAGGGTGTCCAGCTCGGCCAGGTCCTCGGCGGTGAGCCTGACCGCGGCGGCGGCGATGTTCTGCTCCAGGTGCGCGACCGACGAAGTGCCGGGGATGCAGACCAGGTTGGGGGAGCGGTGCAGCAGCCAGGCCAGTGCGATCTGGTAGGCGGAGGCGCCGTGGCGCTCGGCGACGACGTCCAGCGCGCGGTTGTCCAGCGGGGTGGCGAGCGGGACCTTGGCGTCCTGGCCGGCCGGCTTCTCGTGCCGCAGGGTGTAGGTGCCGAGCGGGAAGAAGGACATGAAGGCGATGCCCTCGGCGGCGCACAGCCGGAGCAGCTCCTCGTCGTCCCGCTGGACCACGTTGTACTCGTTCTGCACGCAGACCACCGGCGCGATGGTGCGGGCCTCGGCGAACTGCGCGGCGGTGACGTTGCTGACGCCCAGGTGGCGGATCAGGCCCTGCTCACGCAGCTCGGCCAGCGCGGTGAACGGCTCCTCGATCGAGTCGTTCGGGCCGAGGCCGCCGCCCTCCTCGACGATCCGCAGGTTGACCACGTCGATCCGGTCCAGGCCCAGGTGGTCGAGGTTGTCGTGGACGGCCTGCACCAGCTCGGCCGGCTTCAGCGCGGCGGGCCAGTCCTTCTCCGGGGTGCGCCGGGCGCCGACCTTGGTGACGATCACCAGGTCGTCCTGGTACGGGTGGATGGCGTCCTTGATGATGCCGTTGACCACGTGCGGGCCGTAGTAGTCGCTGGTGTCGATGTGGTTGACCCCGAGCTCGAGCGCACGGCGCACCACGGCGAGCGCGGTCTCCCGGTCCCGCGGCGGTCCCCAGACACCGGGGCCGGCGAGCTGCATCGCGCCGTATCCCATCCGGCGGATCGTCAGGTCCCCGCCGAGCGAGAACTCCCCGGCGGCACCCGCATGCACGTCGGTGCCGTCGCCGAAGGTGGTTGCCATGGCCGATTCTCCTTGCCATTTCGATGACCCGACGGGCCGTGTAGCCCGATTCAACGGTGTCCCGACGCGCCCCGGCCAAAGAAGCGGGGCGATTCTGTCAAGTGCCTTCCGGGGGGACGGCGGGAGTTCCGGCGGCGAGAGTTGACATACTGTCTGTCATTTAAATCACTGTCCTATGCATATCGGGGGTGGCCGAATAGCCCGGCCTGAATGGCCGGTTCGGACCGGGAAGGGGCGTGCACAGGATTCAGTGCGCCGGGGTGGCGCGATGCAGGTGACCGACCCGGGCCGCGCGCCGGGCCGAGGTCCCGGCCGAGCCGCCGCCGTTCGGGGGAAGCCGCAGGTGGGTGGCGGTGTGTCTGCCTACGAACCGGCTATTCCCGCACTATGCGGATCGCGGGTTACGTCACGCTAATGGGCGAAAAGGTCGGGCGGTGCTGGCGCTTTGTCGATTTGTTAAGGAAACCTGGTGCTCGGCGTCGCAGCCACCGCAGTAGTTCGTCTGGCCGCGAACTCTGCACGCAGTAAGCGCATTACCTGATGTACAGCAGCAGCTATCTGGAGGCTTTACATGGCTCGCACTCGCACCACCCGACTGGTCGGCCTGCTGGTCGCCGCCCCGCTCGCAGCCGGTCTGCTGCTCGTGGGCGCCGGCGCCGCCGCTGCCGACAACGGAGCCCTGGCGGGCGACGGCTCCAACAGCAGCGTGGTGTCCAACGTCGGCAGCGGGAACATCTTCGGCACCGTCACCGGCAACTACAACCAGACCCAGCAGGTGGCCACCGGCTCCGGCGCGTCGAACCAGAACAACAACTTCCAGGTCAAGGACAACACCGGCTTCATCTTCAGCGACCAGGGCAACCGGGACTTCAACTTCGTCTTCGCGCCGGTCTTCCACTGAGTGGTCCCGCACCGCTCGGCGGGGGCGCCGGGCAGCGGGAGCGGGTACGGGTGAGCTGAGCACCCGGCCGCACGACCGACCGACCGAGCCGTTCGGGGTGGAGAGGGTCACTCACTCCCGGTTCATCGCACACACCTCTGTGGGCGGCGCCGCACGACGGCGCCGCCCACGGGGCGTTCACGGGGCGTGCTCAAGCGGCGTTCAAGCGGGCATTCAAGGGGCGGGCGCTAGCGTCGGCCGGTGAGCGTGGCGCCCAGGCTGGCCAGCACCACGCAGGCGATCCCGGCCAGTTGGGCCGGCCCGAGCAGCTGGTGCAGCACCAGCAGGCCGATCAGCGCGCTCACCGCCGGGTCCAGGCTGACCAGCACGCTGAACACCCGCTGCGGCAGCCGCCGGAGCGCGGCCATCTCCAGCACGTACGGAATCACCGGCAGCAGCAGCGCCACGCCCGCCACCGCGAGCAGCAGCAGCCAGGGCGAGTCCGAGCCGGCCAGTCCGTGCCACGCCTCGGCCGCCCCGAACGGGGCCACCAGCACCGCGCTGACGGTCAGTGAGACCGCCAGCCCCTGGAAGCCGTGGAAGCTGGCCCCGACCTTGTCGGTGAGCAGGATGTACCCGGCGTAGCAGGCGGCCGCACCGAAGGCACAGGCCAGCCCGACCGGGTCGAGCCCGCCGCCGCTGTTCCCGCCCTCCCCGAGCAGCGTGAGCAGGGCCACCCCGCCGCCCGCCAGCAGCGCCCAGAGCAGGTGGGTGAGTCGGCGGGCCAGGGCCAGCGCGACCGCCAGCGGGCCGAGGAACTCGATGGTCGAGGCGGTGCCCATCGGCAGCCGGTCCACCGCCCCGGCGAAGAGCAGCGTCATCCCGGCGGAGGCCAGCCCGAGCAGCGCGGTCGAGCCGAGCTCGCGCGGACCGTACCCGCGCAGCCGGGGCCGGGTCAGCGCCAGCAGTACCGCCGCCGCGAAGACCAGCCGCAGGAAGGTGGCCCCGCCGACCCCGAGCTGCCCGAACAGCGGCTTGGACAGTGCGATGCCGAGCTGCACGGTGAACATCGCCACCACGCACAGCACCGGCGCGGGGATCCGGGCGGTGCCGGTCGGGCCGGCGGGCGCGGCGGGGGCGGTCGGTGCGGCCGCGGGGGAGTGGCCGGTGGGCACTGCGGACAGGTCGACGCTGGACATGGCGAGCAGTCTCGCGTAAGGACCGTCGGGCAGGCAAGCGCATGACGCGGCAGGTGCGGACGGGTGAACCCGGCGGGCCACGCCGGTATTCGTCTGACGATCGGTCAGTATCTAGAGGTGATGCGCTACCTGGGCCCCGCTGCCCTCACCGCGGCTTCGCTGGTCCTGCTGCTGGCCACCGACGGGCTGCCCGACGCCGCGCCCGCCGCAGCGAACGAGCCGGCCGCCCGGGTCGTCGCACCGCCCCCCGACACCCTCCGGGCCACCGTGCTCGCCGAGGACCTGCGGATCGGGCCGCGGGCGACCGGCAAGGTCTTCGCCGGGCCCGGGTTCGACGCCTGCACCGCCCCGCCGCTGGAGACCATGGCGGCCTGGAAGCAGGGCTCCCCGTACGGCGCGGTCGGCATCTACGTGAGCGGCGGTCAGCGCGGCTGCTCGCAGCCCCGGCTCACCGCGGACTGGGTCCGGCAGGTCACCGCGATGGGCTGGCAGCTGCTGCCCACCCACGTCGGCCTCCAGGCCCCGTGCAGCACCCTGGGCAACAAGCCCCGGCGGATCGACGCCGCCACCGCCGTCCAGCAGGGCCGGAGCGAGGCGGCCGAGGCTGCCGCCGCCCTGCGCGCCCTCGGCCTGGGCCCCGGCAGCCCGGTCTACCTCGACATCGAGTCCTACCCCCGGGGCGACCGCGCCTGTGCCCAGGCGGTGATGGACTTCACCGTCGCCTGGACCCACCGGCTGCACCAGGACGGCTTCCGGTCCGGCTTCTACTCCAGCGCGGACTCCGGCGTCGCCGACCTGGTCGCCGCCGCCCGCGCGGGCAGCTCCCCGCTCCCCGACGCGGTCTGGTACGCCCGCTGGGACGGCCGCGCCGACACCGCCGGAGCCGGTGTCCCCGACCTGTCCCACTGGCCCGACCACCAACGCGTCCACCAGTACCAGGGCAACGTCCAGGAGACCTGGGCCGGCGCCACCCTCACCGTCGACCGCAACCAACTGGACGGCCCGGTCGGCTGAACCCGGGCCCTTCGGCGCCGGGGACCAGACCTTCGCCCCTGCCCCGCCGCCCGCAGCCGTTGGTAGACCTGAACGACAGCTGCTGGTGAACGGAACCGAGGGTCGAGTCAGAAGTGAAGAGTGGATCAACTGCCCGGGTACCGGCGCGGGTACTGTCGCCGGTGCTCTGGACCGGCCTGGTCGCCCTGGCCCTCGCGGCCGCAGCCTGCGATCCCGCCCCCTCGGGGCCGGCCACGCCGCCGAGCCCGTCCGTCGCCGAGGCCACCGAGTCGCCCACGCCCACCCCCACACGGACCGGCACACCCGCCCGGTCCGTGGTGCCGGCGCCCGCGCCCACCACGGCGACGGCCTCGCCGACCACCGCCGATCCGACCCGGGGCGGTACCTGCGCGAGGCACACCACCGGTGAATGCGGCTGGGACCACGGCCTGACCCCGACCGTGCCGGGCCAGACGGCCGTCTGCAGGAACGGCGACATCTCGGATGCGGCGAACTTCCGCGGGACTTGCTCCAAGAACGGCGGGGTCCGGTACTGGTTCCGGTGAGGACGTGACTTCGGCCGCTGACAGCCCGGTGCCTTGACGACAGAATCGGGGCCGAGCAGCATCGCACTACTCGCCAGTAGTAGGGGCGGGCTGCCCTGCCCCGCCCGGTCAAGGAGGACCCGCGTGTTCAGCACGATGCAGGACGTACCGCTCAACGTGGCCCGGATTCTGACGCACGGCTCGACCCTGCACGGCAGTTCCACCGTCACCACCTGGGACGGTACCGGACCGGTGGTCCGTACGTACGCCGAGGTCGGGGCCCGGGCCGGGCAGCTGGCGCACGCGCTGCGGGACGAGCTGGGCGCGACCGAGGGCAGCGTCATCGCGACGCTGATGTGGAACAACGCCGAGCACCTGGAGACGTACCTCGCGGTGCCGTCGATGGGCGCGGTGCTGCACACCCTCAACCTCCGCCTGCCGGGGCACCAGCTGGCGTTCATCGTCAACCACGCCGCCGACCACGCGATCCTGGTCGACGGCAGCGTGCTGCCGCTGCTCGCGGCCGTGCTCCCGCAGCTCAACCCGACGCTCAAGCACATCGTGGTGAACGGCCCCGGCGACCGCTCGCTGCTGGACGGCTTCGCCGGGCGGGTGCACGACTACGAGGCGCTGATCGCGGACCGGCCGACCGGCTACCCCTGGCTGACCGACCTGGACGAGCGCCGGGCCGCCGCGCTCTGCTACACCTCGGGGACCACCGGCGACCCCAAGGGCGTTGCCTACAGCCACCGTTCGGTCTACCTGCACTGCATGCAGGTCAACTCCGCCGACAGCTTCGCCCTGACGGCCCGTGACATCGCCCTGCCGGTGGTGCCGATGTTCCACGTGAACGCCTGGGGCATGCCGTACGCCGCCTTCATGTCCGGCGCCAAGCTGCTGATGCCGGACCGCTTCCTCCAGCCCAAGCCGCTGGCCGAGATGATCGACCGGGTGAAGCCGACGGTCGGCGCCGCCGTGCCGACCATCTGGAACGGCCTGCTGGACGAGCTCGACGCCGGCTCCTACGACACCTCCTCGATCCGGATGGTCGTCATCGGCGGCTCCGCCTGCCCGCCCGCGCTGATGCGCGGCTTCGAGGAGCGGCACGGCATCCGGGTGGTGCACGCCTGGGGCATGACCGAGACCTCGCCGCTCGGCTCCTTCGCCCAGCCCCCGGCCGGGCTGACGCCGGAACAGGAGTGGCCGTACCGGGTCAGCCAGGGTCTGTTCCCCGCCTCGGTGGAGGCCAGGCTGATCGGGCCCGGGGGCGAGCGGATGCCCCACGACGGCCTTGCCGCCGGTGAGTTGGAGGTGCGCGGCCCGTGGATCGCCGGGGCCTACTTCGCCGGCGCGGGCAACGAGCCCGAGCGGCCCGAGGACAAATTCAGCCCGGACGGCTGGCTGCGCACCGGCGACGTCGGCACCATCACCCCCGACGGCTACCTGACCCTGACCGACCGGGCCAAGGACGTGATCAAGTCCGGTGGCGAGTGGATCTCCTCGGTCGAGCTGGAGAACCAGCTGATGGCCCATCCGGACGTGGCCGAGGCCGCCGTGGTCGCGGTGCCCGACCAGAAGTGGGGCGAGCGCCCGCTCGCCACGGTGGTGCTGCGGCCCGGCGCGACCGTCGGCCTGGCCGAGCTGCGGGCCTTCCTGGCCGAGCGGATCGCCGCCTGGCAGCTCCCCGAGCGCTGGTCGATCGTCGAGTCCGTCCCGAAGACCTCGGTCGGCAAGTTCGACAAGAAGGTCATCCGGGCCCAGTACGCCGCCGACGACCTGGACGTGACGCTGCTCGGCAAGTGAGCAGCCGGCTGCGGCCGGGGGCCCGGAGTCGCGCGTCAGCGCCGCCCCGGGCCCCCGGCCGCAGCCCGACCCGGCGTCAGCGGGACGTGCTCACCTCGGCGAGGGAGCCGATCCGGCCGAGCAGGTCGACGATGCGGGACTGGACGTCCTCGGAGGTGGAGCGCTCGGCCAGGAAGAGCACGGTCTCCCCGGTCCGCAGCCGCGGCAGCTCCTGCGGGTCGAGGTCGACCGAGGTGTAGACGACCAGCGGGGTGCGGTGCAGCCGGTCGTTGGCGCGCAGCCAGTCGAGCAGGCCGACCCGGCGGCGCCGGATCTGCAGCAGGTCCATCACCACCAGGTTGGGCTGCACGCTGCTGGCCCGGGAGACGGCGTCGTTCTCGTCGGTGGCGTGCTCGACGTGCATGCCGCGCCGCTCCAGGCTGGCGATCAGCGCGGCGGCGATGTCGGGGTCGGACTCGACCAGCAGCACCCGGGAGGAGTGGTTCTCGCTGTCCTTGGGCGCCAGCGCCCGCAGCAGCACGGCCGGATCGGCCCCGTACCCGGCGTCCCTGGTGGCCTGGCCGAGGCCGGCCGTGACCAGGACCGGGACCCGGCTGTTGAGCGCGGCGGTGCGCAGCGACTGGAGCGCGGTGCGGGTGATCGGCCCGGTCAGCGGGTCGACGAAGAGCGCGGCGGGGTACGCGGAGACCTGGGCGTCCACCTCCTCGCGGGAGCGGACGATCACCGGCCGGTAGCCGCGGTCCTGGAGCGCCTGCTTGGTGGACGGGTCGGGCTCGGGCCAGACCAGCAGCCGGCGCGGGCCGCCGTCCACGGTCGGCACCACCATGGTGGGCGGATCCTCGGCCGGGACCGTGACCACCGGGGCCGGGACCCGCTCGGCGGGGGCGGGTTCGGGGACGGGCTCCGGGGTCGGCCGGGAGTGCGTACGGGGATCGACCAGCGCGGGGTTCTCCTCGACCTGCTCCGGCGCACCGGGCAGGGCCGGGCGCTCGACCGGCGCGGGTTGCTGCGGGAAGGCGTTCGGGAACGCCCCCGCAAATCCGCCCAGCGGGCGCGGCGGAGCCAGCTCCCCCAACCCGCTGCCAACCGGCTTCGGCTGCTCGGGGGCGACCGGAGCCGCCGGGGCGGCCTCGGGCCCGGCCACCGCGAGCTCCGACGACGGCTCCGACACCGGTTCCGCAGCGGGCAGTTCCAGCGCCCGGCGGGCCTCCGGCACGGGGGCGGTCTCCGGCTGCGCGGGCAGCGCGAGCCGGCGGCGCCGTCCGGTCGGCTGCACGGCGGGCGGCTCGACCGGCTTCGGCGGGACCTCGGGCAGGGCCAGTTCGAGGCCGGGGTAGACCGGCGTGCCGGGGTCGGGCACCCCGGGGATCGACAGGGACTCCGGCAGGCTCCGGCGCCGGCGTCCGCCGCGCCCGGTCTCCTCCTCGGGGGCCGGCTCGGCCGCAGGGGCCTCCGGTCCCGGCCCGAGCGCGATCGGGCCCTTGGCGGGCTCGTCCTGACGCTCCGTCGCGGGCTGCTGCTCGGCACCGTCCGGCTGACGGCCGGTCACCTCGGCGGCGGGCTCGGCCTCGGCCGTCCTGCGGTCGCGACCCTTTCCGCCACCCGCGCCGTCCACCGCCTGCTCGGCGTCCTTGGCGTCGGCAGGCGGGACCTCGGGGAGGTCCGGGAGCATCGCGGTGTCGGTCTCCTTGGGGACGCTGCGCTGCCCCTCCGCCCCGGCCCTGGCCACGGCGGCCGGGTCGAGCGGGAGTTCCACCACGTACGTGGTGCCGGCCCGGGACGGGAGTTCGTGGCGCTGGAGCACACCGCCGTGCCGCTCCACCGTGCCCCGGGCGATCGGCAGGTGGACCGGGTTGGCGGTCCTGGACGGCCCGCGGACCTCGATCCGGGCGACCTCGCCGCGCTGGGCGGCGGCCAGCACCACCATCGGGGCCTCGGCCGGACCGTCCGGGCTGCCCGGGGCAGCCGCGGGGCTCTCCAGCGAGAGCCCGACGCCGCTGACGTCCGCCACCAGGTGGGCCAGGGCCTGGGCGAGGCGCTCGCGGTCGGCGACCACCTCGACCGGCGCGGCGTGCACCGAGTACCTGACCCGCCCGGCGCCGACCAGCTCGCCGGCCTGCTCGACGGCGCGCTGGACCACCTTGTCCAGGCCGACCGGGCCGCGGTCCAGCTCCTGCAGGCCCGCCTCGGCCTCGGTCTCGAACCGCTGGTGGGCCAGCACCCCGTCGATCAGCGTGCCGAACCGGCGGCACTCGTCGGCCAGCCGCCGCAGGGTCCAGTTGGCCTCGGGCCAGAGCTGTCCGGCCGGGTCGGCGGCCAGCGCGTCGATCCGCCGGTGCAGCGTCTCCAGGGCGCCGCCCAGCTCGCTCTCCAGCACGGCCGTCAGGTGCTCGTTCCGCGCGACCAGGGCCAGCTCCCTGGTCCGGTCGGTGAACGTCATCACCGCGCCGACCAGTTGGTCGCCGTCCCGGACCGGGGCGGTGGTCAGGTCGACCGTCACCGGCCCGCCGTCCTTGCGCCAGAGCACCGCGCCCCGGACCCGGTGCTTGCGTCCCGAGGTCAGGGTGTCCAGCAGGGCCGAGCCCTCCAGCGCCAGCGGGCTGCCGTCCGCCTGCGAGTGCTGGATCAGCGGGTGCAGCTCGCGGCCGCCCAGCTCGCTGGCCCGGTAGTCGAGGATGTGCGCGGCGGCCGGGTTGACCAGCACCACGCGGCCTTCGAGGTCCACCCCGAGCACGCCCTCGGCGGCGGCCCGCAGGATCATCTCGGTCTGCTTGTGCTGACGGCGCAGCTCGGCCTCGACGCCGAGCCGGCTGCTCAGGTCGCGGACCAGCAGGAGCAGCAGCTCGTCGGCGGAGGAGGCGTCCCGGTAGAAGGTGCTGTACCCGGAGCCGCCGCGCTCCTCGCCGTCGTCGGTGAAGTCGTTGCCGGAGACCTCGACCGGGAAGGTCGACCCGTCGGTGCGCCGGGCGGTCATCCGCACCGGCCGGTCCAGGCCCTCCGGCTCGCGCGGGGCCGGACGCATCGAGCCGGGGATCCGGCTCGGGTCGAACTCGGGCAGCAGGTCCAGCACGCCCATCCCGACCAGCGAGGTGCCGGGGGTCTGGAGTGCCTGGACGGCAGCGGAGTTGGCGTCCACGACGGTGCCGTTGCTGTTCACCAGCAGCAGCGCGTCGGGCAGTGCGTCGAGTATGGCGGCGAGGCGAGCAGCGCCTCGGATCGGCCTGCTGCTCACGTCGACAGGGCTCCTCACGGCTTGTGTCACGGCGTGCGACCGGCGGCTCGCGCTCTCCTCGGGAGACTGGAGTATCTCATTCTTCTTTGCGCCGTGGACGACCCGGCCGGTAACGTTGTCGGTGGTTGGTGTCAGGCCTTGGGGTTGTGGCATCATCTCAGTCGCACGGAGTGCACCGCTGGTCGGTGCGGTCCGTCGTGGAGGAGGCTTCGCCTAGTCCGGTCTATGGCGCCGCACTGCTAATGCGGTTTGGGCCTTCAAGCCCATCGAGGGTTCAAATCCCTCAGCCTCCGCCACTGGAGCCCCGCCGGTCATCGACCGGCGGGGCTCCTGTCGTAGCCCGGGGCAATCGATTTCGCCCCAGGTCGAGGGTCATGTAATGTTGCTTCCGCACCGCCCCGCAAGGCCCAGGCCGCACGGGGCGAGCGCTCATAGCTCAACGGATAGAGCACTTGACTACGGATCAAGAGGTTGCAGGTTCGAATCCTGCTGAGCGCACCACGCACCACCGCTCTGCGGCCCGCACGTTGGGTCGCCCGAGCGCTCATAGCTCAACGGATAGAGCACTTGACTACGGATCAAGAGGTTGCAGGTTCGAATCCTGCTGAGCGCACAGACCGAAGGCCCCGGGTGATTCACCCGGGGCCTTCGCCGTTCCCCTGCCGGGAGCACGGCCGCTGCCGGGCCCGCGGTCACTGCCGGGCCCACGGCGCGGCCCGGGGCGTCAGGAACCACTCGGACGAGGAGAGCGGTCGGCCGCTGCGCGCGGTCAGCGGCGCGGGGTCGTACCGGATCAGCCCGGGTTCCGCGTGCAGCTCGACCAGCAGCTCGGCGAGTTCGGGGGCGAGGTCCGGCGGGCCGCTGAGGTAGATGTCGTGGCCGGACCAGTCGGAGCCGTGCCGCAGGCCGGTCCGCAGCAGGTCGACCGCGGCCTCGCGCTCGGCGCCGTCCTCCGGGGCGGCGAGCACCACCTCCAGCCAGGCGTGCTCGGCGACCAGGGCCCGGACGGCCGGCAGGTCGTACTGGTCGGCGTCCTGGCGGGCGGCCAGGAAGACGGTGGCGGAGCGGGCCCGGCCCCGGGCCAGCTGCTCTATCAGGGCCTTGACGGTGGCCCAGCCGGTGCCGCCGGCCACGGCCAGCAGCGGCCGGTCCGAGCGGGGGTCCAGCACGGTGTCGCCGATCGGCGGGCCCAGCAGCAGCTTCTCGCCGGGCAGTACGTCGTTCACCAGGGCGCTGCTCAGCCGTCCGCCGAACACCCGGCGGACGTGCAGTTCCAGGGTGCCGTCGCCCCGGGGCGCGCCGGCGATCGTGTACGAGCGCCAGAGCCGGGGCAGCCGGGGCGAGCTGAGGCTGAGGTACTGGCCCGCGACGTAGGGGTACGGCTGGTCAGGCCGGAGGGTGAGCACCACCAGGTCGGGCGCGGCCCGCCGACGGTCCGTCACCTCGGCCTCCCACCAGACCGGCGCGACGGTGTCGGCCTCGGCGGCCGCGATCATCGTCTGCGAGATCACCGTGTACGCCTCGGTCCAGGCCTTCTCGATCTCCTGGGTCCAGGAGTGGCCGGAGAAGTGCCGCAGCGCGGCGATCAGGCTGCTGCCGACGGCGGGGTAGTGCTCGGCGGTGGTCCGGAACTTCCGGTGGTCCCGGCCGAGGGCGCGCAGGTACTCGGTCAGCTCTCCCGGCTGTTCGAGTCGGAGCACCAGTTCGGTGAGCGCGTGGAACAGGCGGTCGCGCTGCTCGGTCAGCTCCGCCGGGAAGAGCCGGCGGAGCTCGGGGCTGTGTGCGAACAGGTGCACGTAGAAGTACTTGGCCAGCTGATCGGCCCGGCGCTCGACGACGGCGAAGCTGGCACGGATGAGCGCGGGGTCGAAGGACACTGCGCAGACTCTACTCACCCGGCGATTTATTCGAACAGGTATCACTAATGAATGGTCAAGCACCGGACAGTAACGACCGGTTGGCCACCAACCCCGAGTGGCGGAAAACCGGGGGCCCGTTTGCTTCCTAGGCTGCCGGACGAGTGACCGCCAATCGGGTAGCACTAGGGCATTCGTCGCGGTGTCACGGTATGACGGACTCCATGTCGTGATTCCGTTTTGTCAGAACTTATGCCTGCCGCGCCGGTTGGCGGCCGACACCCGAAGGAGAGCCGGATGAGCCGACAGTCCTCCCACCCCGCCGAGTCGTCAGCCACCCGCTCGGGCCGGTGGGCGCCGAGACCGCCGAGGCGGAACGGAATCACCCGGAGAATGGCCGTCGTCCTGGCCACCGGGCTGCTGATCGGCTGGAATTCGCCCTTGCTCGGCCCGGCTGCCCAGGCGCAGCAGACGCCGGACTCCTGGACCGCCGAGCACCGCGCCGTGCTGCCGTCCGGGCTCGGAATCCAGCTCGACTTCTCCCCCCTCCCCGGAATCGCCGTCAAGTCCGTCCCCGGAAAGCTCGCCACCGGCGGGGCCGGATACGCGGACGGGCTGCGCGGCGGGGATCCCGCCACGCTGTTCGAACTCGGTGCGGAACGTCCGGCGGCCGACGGCTCGTGGCGGACCCTCGGCACGCTCCAGCTCTCCTTCGGCCGAGCCGTCCGCAACCCCCGGCTGCACCTGAGCGGCCTGGCCGCACTGGCCACCGGCAAGGGTGGCTCCACCGGGACCGCCGGCCGACTGACCGTCACCGGCGGTTCCCCCAGTGCCCCCAGCCTGGTCGCCCGGACCGAGTGGGCCGGCTGGACGGTCGGCGACAACGCCCTCACCCCGACCGGCGAGGGCGCCACCGACGGCACCAACCCCGGCAGCGGCACGCTCGAACTCTCCGGCACCGTCAGCACCGTGACCTTCCGGGTGGAACAGCGCAGCACCGCCAGGGACGGCTCGACCACCGCCCCCGCGCCGCTCGCACAGGCGTACACCGTCACGCTCGACGAGGGCGTCGGCACCGCCCCGCAGAGCTACGGCAACGCCTCGCACCTGGTCTCCGACCTCTTCCTCGGGCGGACCGCCACGGCCGGTGCCGGAGTGCGCCCGAACGCCGCCGGCTCCGCCCAGCGGCTGCTGCCGCCCGGCGGCGACGCACCCCAGGTGCCGGCCGAGCTGCGCGAACTCGACCAGCCGATGGTCGAGTTGGACGGCGGCGCGAGTCGCCGCAGCCCCTGGGCCAACCCGGCCCCGCCGGAGCTCCAGCCCGGCCGCGGTGAGTACCAGGGCGCCGATCCGACCGTGCAGTTCCCCGCCGAGGCGGCCATCGGCCGGTACTACGACCTCACCGTCCCGGTCAGCTCCGGGGCCGGCCCCGCCACCCTGGCCGGCTGGATCGACTTCGACCACAACGGGAAGTTCGACGCCACCGAACGGGTGCAGAGCGAGGTCGTGGTCGGCGCCAAGAGCGCCCGGCTGGAGTGGACCGTCCCCGGCAACGCCGCCGCCGGCGAGGCCTGGGCCCGGCTGCGGATCGCCCGCAGCTCCGCCCAACTGGTCACCCCCGGCGGCTTCGCCGACTCGGGCGAGGTGACGGACCAGCGGATCAAGCTCACCGTCGGCGCCGCCCGCCCGGAGATCACCGGGCCGGTCAGCGGTGCCGTGGTGGCCGAGGCCCGGCCGGAGATCCGCGGCGAGGGAGGGGTCCAGGGCGCCACCGTCGTGATCACCTCCGGCGACACCACGCTCTGCCGGGCCACCGTCGGCAAGGACGGCGGCTGGGCGTGCCGCCCCGACGCGCCGCTCCCGGCGGGCCCGCACGCCCTCACCCCGGTGGAGACCACCAAGGGCGGTGTGGTGCTGCGCGGCGAGGAGGTCAGGATCACGGTCAAGACCGACCCGCCGGCCGCCCCCGTGCTGACCCTGCCCGAGTTCACCAACGACCCCGGACTGCTGCTCACCGGCACCGGCGACCCCGGCAGCACCGTGTCGGTGGTGGACGCCGCCAACGCGCCGGGCGCCGGGCGGATCGCCGGCGAGCTGTGCAGCACCGCCGTTGCGGCCGACCGCAGTTGGTCCTGCCTGCCGGTCGAGAACCTCGCCGACGGCAAGCACCAGCTGACCGCCGCCGCAACGGACGGCGCGGGCAACCGGACGGCCGGCAAGCCCGTCCCGCTCACGGTGGACACCGTCGCGCCGCCCCGGCCCGTCCTCGGCTCGCCCGGCCCGGGCACCGCACTCACCTCCGCCCGGCCCCGGCTGACCGGCCGGGCCGAACCTGGCTCGACCGTCACCGTCACCACCCGGGGCGGGACGGCCGGGGAACGGGTGGTGCTCTGCACCGCCCTCACCGGGGTCGACGGCGCCTGGAGCTGTACGCCCGCAAGGGACCTGACGGAGGGTCCGCAGAGCCTGGTGGCCACCGCCACCGACCGGGCCGGCAACGCCACCTCGGCGGAGGCGGTCGCGGTCACGGTGACGCTACCGGCTGCGCCGTCGCCGTCGGTGGCGCCCTCGCCGTCCCCGTCGGGGTCGGCGTCGGTTCCGGCAGTGGCTTCGCCGTCGGTTTCGGCCTCTCCGTCGCCGGCGGTGGCGCCGTCCGTATCGGTGCCGCCCGTGGCCGTTCCGTCCCCGTCGCCCTCCCTGAGCCCCTCGTCGTCGGTGGTGGCGCCCTCGCCGCTGCCGTCCGCAGTGTCGGGCTCGCCCTCCCTGCTGCCGTCCGTCCCGGCTCCGAGTGCTGAACCGCCGGTGAAGGTGCCGGTGTTGACGCCGGAGGAGGCGGCGGCGATCCTGCCGATCGTGGTCCCGCCGGTCGTGGTGGTCGACCTTCCTGCGGTCGTGCCTTCGCCCGTCGCCTCTCCTTCGCCGTCGATCTCGCTCGCGCCGTCGCCGTCGCCGTCGGTTTCGGCGGCCGCGTCCCCGGCGGTGCCGTCGGCCGACGCCGGGTCGGCACCGGCCCTGCACGTGCCTGTTCCCGGGACCGCTCCGGTCCCCATGGTGTCGCCGTCGCCGTCCTCGGCCCCGGCCCCGGTTGTGGCGTCCGCGGTCGCGCTGTCGCCGTCCCCGTCGCTGTCGGTCGGTGGGTCAGCCTCGGCTTCGGCGTCGCCGTCGCCGTCGGTGAGCGCAAGCCCGTCCGCGAGTCCCTCCAAGGCTGCGGTGGTCGCAGCGCCCAAGGGCAACGGCTCCAGCGGCCGGTCCGCGTCCGCGTCGGCATCCCCGTCCGCGACGCCGAGCGATCCGACGGCCCCAGAGGCCCGTAACCTCGCCGCGCCGCCGGCCGCCAACGGGCGTCCGAGCTCCGAGGCCTGGCGCAATGCGGCCTGCGGCGTCCTGCTGCTGCTCGTGGCCGTCGGGCTGGTGGTCCGGAGGGTGTTCGGGCGAGGCCCGGGCGGTCGGCGACGCCCCTGAGCTGGCGATCTGACGGCGTGTCGGCCGACACGCCGTCAGATATGCTGCGACACGCCACGTCAAAATGTCGCATTTGATGACTTATCAACCTAGCCTGAATCTGGCACCGCCCGTTCAGATCCGGGCCGCCCGTTGCGCGACACACCGACCCCCAAGGAACCGTGCATGGACGTCACCCGCGAATCTTCGCCCCGCCCCGACTCCTGGCCCCCCGTCCTGCCGGAACCGCCGTCGGGCGGCGGTGGTGGCGCCACCCAGCTCAGTCGGGCGGTGGCCGACGCGGTGGCCAAGCCGCTGATCAAGCCGCTGGCCAAGCCACTGACCAAGGCCCGGCCGGTGCCCGTCCAGGACGAACTCGACGGCGACCCCGGGCTGCCTCCGACACGCCGTCAGGACGACTCGCCGGTCGGCGCGTCGAGCATCGAGTCCCGGGCGAGTCGCCGTCCGCCCCGGGTCGACCCGGTGATCAGGGAGCACCAGGCCCGTTCGTTGCCCGGCTGGCTCGCCCTGCTGGTGCTGCTGACTGCGGTGGCGGGCGTGGTGCTGGTGCTGGCCCGGACCGGGGCGATCCCGCATCTCGACGCACTGCCCGACCTGCGCGGCAGCGCCGCGAAGGCCAGTGGCGGAACGGAGCTCGACGCCCGCTCGATCGCCGCGCTCGCTGCGGCCGGACTGCTCGTGCTGATGACGCTGGCCGGACTGCTGGTCAACGCCGGCGGCGAGACCCGGGTGCTCACCCGTTGGGGCCGCTACCGGGGCACCGTCCGCCGGACCGGCCTGCTCTGGGTCAACCCGCTGCTGCGCCGCCGCCGGGTGGACGTCCGGCTGCGGCACTGGCGCAGCGAACCGGTCAACGTCTCCGACCGGACCGGCACCCCGATCGTGGTCCGGCTGCTGGTGGTCTGGCGGGTCAGGGACACCGCCCGCGCGACGCTCGCCATCGCCGAGCACGAGGGCTACCTGCGGGAGCAGGTGCACGCGGTGCTCACCCGTACCGCCAGCACCCTGCCCTGTGACAGCAACTCCGCACCGGGGCCAGCGCTTCGGGACGGTCAGTGGTTCGCCGACGAGCTGACCAGGTCACTGGCCGCCGAGGCGGCCCCGGCCGGGATCGAGGTCTACTCGGTCCAGCCGCTGGCCCTGGACTACGCGCCCGAGGTCTCCGAGAGCATGCGCCGCCGCCGTCTCGCCGAGCTGGACGCGGGTCTCCGGACCGTCCTGGTGGACGACGCCGTCGAGGCCGCCGCGCTCGCGGTCCGGCGCCTGGAGCGGGCCACCGCACACGAGTTGGACGAGGCCGCCCGCAGCGCGCTGATGGAGCAGCTGCTGGTCGCGTTCGTGGCCCCCGCAGGGGTGTCCGCCTCGGTACCCTCGCCGGCCGCCCGGGCCGGGAGGAAGGAAGGGAAGCTCGCGTGAAGATAGCCACCGACCCCGCTCTGATCGGCTTCGCCGACATCTCCCCGGCGGACGGGCGCTGCACCTGCGCCCACTGCCGGTCCGCCTCCCGGGAGTACCTGGCTCCCCGCGGTCGGGGTGAGGCCGGGCCCGGCAGCGGGGAGGGCGGCCGAATACATCGCGCGGTCCGGGCCACCTGTGTCGCCACCACGGTGCTGGCCGGTGCGGGAGTGGTCGGCCTGGGCCTCGGTGCGACCAACGCGAACGCGATGCCGGCGCCCGCCAAGCCGGGCTGGGACGGTTCGAAGTACTGGTTCAAGAACGCCAACGGCGAGTGGCGCTACACCAGTTACCTCTCCGTCTACCAGGCCCGCTCCGGGTCGGGGGGCGGAGCCGCTCCCTCCTCGCCCACGAACTCCGGTGGTATTCAACCGGGTTGGGACGGCTCGAAGTACTGGTTCAAGAACAGCAGCGGTGAGTGGCGCTACACCAGCCACCTCTCGGTGTACCAGGCCCGTACCGGCCGGTCCGGCGGCGGCAGCACCACCCCGGCGCCCACGGCGCCGGTACCCGCACCGCCGGCGCCCTCGACGCCCGCGAACGGCAGTGTCGAGTCGGCGATCGCCTTCGCCACGGCCCAGTTGGGCAAACCGTACGTCTGGGGTGGCAACGGACCGTCCGGCTTCGACTGCTCCGGCCTGGTCCAGCAGGCGTACCGCCGGGCCGGGATCAACCTGCCGCGGGTCGCGGACGACCAGTACGCGGCCGTCGGGCAGATCGGCTCGGGGCAGCTCCGCCGGGGTGACCTGATCTTCTGGTCCAACAGCAGCCGGGCCTCGGGCATCCACCACGTGGCGATCTACCTCGGCGACAACAGGTACCTGGAGGCGGCCCGCCCGGGCACCACCATCCGCATCTCCACCCTGAGCAAGGGCTACTACCCCACCCACTTCGGCCGTCCGTGAGCGGGCGAGAGGCCCCGCACTCGGTGCGGGGCCTCTCGGGTCGGTCGGTGTTTGCCGTGCAGGGGGACTGTCAGCCGACGGGGAAGGGCCACCACGCGGGGCCGTGGTTGCCGACGTTGGAGCCGGTGGCGGTGATCGAGGAGACGGTGGAGTTGTTGGACGAGGTCCCGCCGCCGTTGGCCTCGGAGCTCTGTCCGACGGCGACGTTGCCGGAGCCGTTCTGGGCGGCGCCGTTCTCGGCGGAGGCGGTGGTCGGGATGATCGCAAAGGAGCAGGCGACGGCAACAGCGGCAACGGTCTTGATCAAAGTGCGCATGGCGCGAATCATGCCAAACGAGTAGCCACGCAGTCACG
Organism: Kitasatospora sp. NPDC002040; assembly: GCF_040296785.1. Taxonomy (NCBI): domain Bacteria; kingdom Bacillati; phylum Actinomycetota; class Actinomycetes; order Kitasatosporales; family Streptomycetaceae; genus Kitasatospora; species Kitasatospora sp. NPDC002040. The sequence continues at coordinate 313,008 of NZ_JBEOXV010000001.1, forward strand.
TTACGTCACCCGTTCGGTCGGATACTACTTTTCCGGTATGTCTCGCACACGCACGATCCCCGTCATGGAAGCTCTCGGACGGCACCCCGGCGGCAGGTGGCGGAACGGGCCGTCGGACGGTGCACGCCAATGGCTGTCCGCCCACCGGGCGAAGTTTCAGCGGTGCCCGTCGAGGGGCGCGGGACTCCGCGTGAGCCGCCCAGCGGGCAGTTCGCGCGGTCCCGCGCCCCCGGTCGCCCCCAGGGGCTGAGCAGCCGTCAGGCCGAGGCCGCGTCCAGCAGGGCCAGCTCCTCCGCCGCGAGCACCAGCCGGCCCGCCGCGAGCAGCGGCGGCAACTGCTCCACCGTCCGCGCGCTGGCGATCGGCGCGGCGACGGTGGGCTGCGCCGCCAGCCAGGCCAGCGCGACGGTGGCCTGTGCCACGCCGTGCGCGGCGGCCACCCGGTCGAGGGCGTCCAGCACCTTCGGCCCGCGCGGGTCCTCCAGGTAGCGCGCGGCGCCCAGGGAGCGGGCGCTGTGCACCGGGCCGCCGCCCGGCCGGTACTTGCCGGTCAGGAAGCCGGAGGCGAGCGCGTAGTACGGCACGGCCGACAGCCCGTGCGCCGCGACCACCTCGGCCAGCGGGCCCTCGTAGGTCGAGCGGGAGACCAGGTTGTAGTGCGGCTGCACCGCGACGTACGCCGCCAGCCCCTCCCGGGCCGAGAACTCCAGCGACTCGGCCAGCCGCTCGGCGCTGATGTTGGAGGCGGCGACCGCCCTGACCTTGCCGTCCCGCACCAGCTGGTCGAGCGCCGTCACGAACTCCTCGACCGGCGTCCCGGTGTCGTCCCGGTGGGTGTAGAGCAGGTCGATGTACTCCACCCCGAGCCGCCGCAGCGACTCCTCGGTGGCGGACTTGATGTTCACCGCCGACAGTCCTTCGGCCTGCGGGTGGGCGCCGACCTTGGTGGCCACCACGATGTCCGCGCGGTTGGCCCGGCTGCGCAGCCAGTCGCCGAGGATGGTCTCCGACTCGCCGCCGGTGTTGCCGGGCACCCAGGCCGAGTAGACGTCGGCGGTGTCGACGAAGTTGCCACCGCCGTCCGCGTACGCGTCGAGGACGGCGAAGGACTGCGCGCGGTCGGCGGTCCAGCCGAACACGTTGCCGCCGAGGGAGAGGGTGGACACGGCGAGATCCGAACCGCCGAGGGTCACCTTGTGGGGAGCGTCACTGAGGTTGTCGGTCATGACCGAAGTCAACCCGAAGGCCCCGGGCGCCATTCCGGCCGGGGCCGACTCTTCACGAGGCTGTCGTACGCCCGTTGCAGACGGGTTCTTCACCGGTCTGCCGCAGGTCCGCCGCAGACCGGTGGCCGGTCACTCCTACGAGGGGTCCGGGGTGTTCGCCGACCGGCCGGGTTGGCTAGAGTCCTGCCATGGCTGACAACGACTACGACCCCGCCGGCAACACCCAGATGTTCCGGGCGTTCGTCGAAGAGACCCCGGCCGCCCAGGCGCCCGGCTCGGTCACCACCTACGGCAGCGCCACCACCAACGGCAGCAGCAGCCGCAGCACCGGCATGGTCGCCGGCATCGCGGTGCTCGCCCTGCTGGTGCTCGGCGCCGTGGTCTGGCTGGCCGTCAAGTAACCCGCCCGGAGACCGCTCCGGGGACCGCTGCCACGACCGACCCGTGCCGCCCGCCGGCCCGGCCTGGTTCCGTACGACTGCGTCGCTCCGGCCCCGCCTAGACTGGCCGGGCCCGAGCGACCCGTACCACCAGTGCCACCGGAGGCCCCCGTGACCCAGCAGTCCACCGAGATCGCCCGCAGCCTCGGGCTGGCGGGAGCGGCCAACGCCCGCGACCTCGGCGGCTACCGGACCACGGACGGCGCGTTGGTCCGGCACGGCGTCGCGCTGCGGGCCGACGCGCTGAACCGGCTGACGGCCGAGGACGGCGCGCTGCTGGTCGCGGCCGGCGTCCGCCGGGTGGTCGACCTGCGCAGCACGGACGAGGTCCGCGAGGCCGGTCCCGACCTGATACCCGGGCTGCCCGTCGCCGACCCGGCCGAGCTCGCGCGTGCCGCCGGGCCGGTCGTCATCGAGGACACCGCTGACCACCCTGGTCCGACCCTGCACCACCTGCCGGTCTTCGCCGCCGACTTCGACATCTACGTGGCGCTGCGCGACGCGCTGGCCGACCGGGACGCGGCGAAGCAGCACGCGCTGCTCGGCGACGGCAAGGCGGCCGGGATGATGACCGGCCTGTACCGCTGGTTCGTCACCGACCCGGTGGCCCGGGACCGGTTCGCCACCGTGCTGCGGCTGCTGGCCGCGCCGGACGGCCCGCCGGTGCTGTTCCACTGCTCGGCGGGCAAGGACCGGACGGGCTGGGTGGCCGCGCTCACCCTGACCGCGCTCGGCGTCGACCGGGCCACGGTGTTCGAGGACTACCTGCTCACCAACACCCGCTCCGCCGCGCTGATCGCGCACATCGTGGAGAGCTTCGGCACCCAGGGCCTGATGAAGGACCCGACCCTGCTGCTGCCGGTCTTCCGGGCCGAGTCGGAGTACCTGGAGGCGGCCCTCGAGGAGGTCGCGACCGGCTGGACCTCGTTCGAGCACTTCTGGCAGGACGGTCTCGGCCTGGACGACACCGTCCTGGCCGGCCTCCGCACCAACCTGCTCGCCTAGAGCCGCCGGCGCCTACTCGCTGATCAGCCCGGCCCGGAGCTGGGTGAGCGTCTTGGTCAGGAGCCGGGAGACGTGCATCTGCGAGATGCCGATCTCCTCGCCGATCTGGGACTGCGTCAGGTTCCCGAAGAACCGCAGCATGATGATCCGCCGCTCGCGCGGCGGCAGCTTGGCCAGCAGCGGCTTGAGCGACTCGCGGTACTCGACGCCCTCCAGCGCCAGGTCCTCGTAGCCGAGCCGGTCGGCCAGCGGGCCGTCGCCGTCCTCCTCGCCGGGGGTGGAGTCCAGCGAGCTGGCGGTGTACGCGTTGCCGACGGCCAGCCCCTCCACCACGTCCTCCTCGGTGACGCCGAGGAAGACGGCCAGCTCGGCGACGGTGGGGGAGCGGTCGAGCTTCTGCGACAGCTCGTCACCGGCCTTGGTGAGGGCCAGCCGCAGCTCCTGCAGCCGCCGCGGCACCCGGACCGACCAGCTGGTGTCCCGGAAGAAGCGCTTGATCTCGCCGACCACGGTGGGCATCGCGAAGGTCGGGAACTCCACCCCGCGCTCCGGGTCGAACCGGTCGATCGCCTTGATCAGGCCGATCGTGCCGACCTGGACGATGTCCTCCATCGGCTCGTTCCGGCTGCGGAAGCGGGCGGAGGCGTACCGGACCAGCGGCAGGTTGAGCTCGATCAGGGTGTCCCGCACGTAGGTGTGCTCGACGCTGCCCGGCTCGAGGGCGGCCAGCCGGTGGAACAGGGAACGCGACAGCGTCCGGGTGTCCAGCGTCCGGTCCACGGTGAGCACGGGCGAGGCCGTCTGCTGTACCGGGAACGGCTGCGTCGGCTGCTGCTCCACCATCTGCTCGGCCACCGACGCGAGAGTCGCCGCCGTACCGTGGCTCTCCGCACTGCCCAGCTCTGCGGACATGCACCCCACCCCCCTCGTGACTGACTGTTCAACGGGCGTTACCCAGCGACAGTTCCCGGAGCCGAACGACCCCTCCAGCTCAATACCGGACCATGCGCCCCGGCAAACCCGAACGTCGCAAGATGTCACTCAGCAGTAACGCGCAGCGAGGACCTTACTCCTCCCAGGAGTTCCCGGTCCGCAGTCTGGTCAGGATTCTGGAGAGTAGCCGGGACACGTGCATCTGCGACATGCCCAGCTCGGTGCTGATCTGGGACTGTGTCAGGTTCGCGAAGAAACGGAGCATGATGATCCGCCGCTCCCGTTCGGGCAGCTGCACCAGCAGGTGCCGGACCATGTCCCGGTGCTCCACGTCGGCGAGCGCGGAGTCCTCGTAGCCGAGGCGGTCCAGCAGGGCCAGGCCGCCCTCGTGCTCCTGCGCCGCCTCCAGCGAGGCCGCGTTGTACGCCCGCCCGGCGGCCAGGCAGGCCCGGACGTCCTCCTCCGGGATGCGCAGGTTGGCCGCGATCTCCGGCACCTTGGGCGAGCGGCCGTGAGTGATCGTCAACTCCTCCATCGCGCCGCTGACCTGCACCCAGAGCTCCTGCAGCCGGCGCGGGACGTGCATGGTGCGGACGTTGTCCCGGAAGTACCGCTTGATCTCGCCCAGGATGGTCGGCAGCGCGTAGGTCGGGAACTGCACCCCGCGGGTCGGGTCGAACCGGTCGATCGCGTTGATCAGGCCGATCGTGCCGACCTGGACGATGTCCTCCATCGGCTCGTTCCGGCTGCGGAACCGGGTCGCGGCGTACCGCACCAGCGGGATGTTCGCCTCGATCAGCGCCGCCCTGACCCGCTCGCGCTCCGGCGCCCCCGGCGGCAGCTCGGACAGCCGCTCGAACAGCACCCTGGTCAGGGTGCGGACGTCCACCGAGCTCCGGGCGCCGGGCGGACGCTCCCTCAGCTCCACCAGCGGATCCACCTGTTGGGCCTCGGCGGCCTCCTTCGGTGCGTCCTCCTCGCCGGTATCCGGCGCGCTGCTGCCCTGTGTCTGCACGGACACGTCACCCCTCCCTAGTCCCTGCGAATCCGACCCACCGGCAGTGGTCCGCGCTCGCTCATCACCTCGCCAGGTTCCGGCAAAACCGGTCATAGCATCACAAGTCGTGCACACGACGGGCAAGTACCGGCGCTAGGCGTGTTGGCGGATTGTCGGACTCCCGGGCGGGCACGGCAGAGCCCCCTGGCGTCAGTCGTGCCAGGGGGCCCAAGGGTGCTACGGGTACGATCGTTCAGTTTTGGACGATCAGACCTCGATGTCGGCGATCACCCAGGTGGCGAACTCGCGCCACTGTCCGGCGGCAGCCTGATGGGCCGGGTGGCCGATGTAGGCGGCCAGCGCCTCGCGGTCCTCCACCTTGCTGTTGATCGCGTAGTCGTACGCGATGTCCCGCTCGGTGGTGTTCCAGCCGCACTCCCACTCGCGCAGCTCGGGGATCAGACCGCCGAGCGCGTCGAAGGCCTCGGCGCCCGCGAGCGCCCGCGGGTCGTCCTTCGCTACGCCGTCGTTGAGCTTGAACAGGACCAGGTGCCGGATCACGCTGCCGCTCCTAGCGGGGGTGAGGGTGTACTGCTCGAACCCGCCCACCGTAGCCGGGGCCGGCTCCGCTCAGCTCACCAGCCCGGTCATGAACGTCCCCACGGCCTTGGCCGCGTCCGACACCCCGACGAACCCCGACTGGACCAACTCGGCAGCCCTGGTAGGGGAAGTGATGACCGTGTAGATCACGAAGATCAGCAGCAGCCACATGCCGATCCGCTTCGCCTGTGCCACCCGAACCGCCTGCCTCCCGATCGCCCACCGCCTGCGCGCAGCTTATCCACCGGACGGCCCATCAGGTGAGCGCCCCGTTCACTCCTCAGGACGAAGGTCCCCGCAAGAGGGGCCCTTCTCCGGATGCCCGCCCGCGCGCGGTCCAGCAGGATGGAACACGTACCGAGGCTCTGGCAGGAAACCCCGGTGCGTGGACCGGAGCTCCCCGCTGTGGGACCGGGCGTCGTGACTTCCCCCCGACACGACACCGGTTGTGGGACTCCGCCGGGGCAGCCGTCCGTCCCCCCGGGACGGCTGCCCCCTCCAGCAAGAGGCTCCGCACTCGAACCGGGTCATGGTGGTCATCGCCCCGAGTGCGGGGCCTTCTGCGTATCCGGAGCGCGTCGTCGTTCCGGCCCCGGGTACGACGTAGGGCCCCGATCCTGAGGATCGGGGCCCTACGTGGAGCTGGCGGTAGCGGTGGGATTCGAACCCACGGTGAAGTTGCCCCCACACACGCTTTCGAGGCGTGCTCCTTTGGCCGCTCGGACACGCTACCGAGACGAGACTCTACCGGACGGGGTGGGCGGGGACGAAATCAGTTCAGCGGTGGGAGTCGAAGAAGCTCCGGAGCTGGTCGGCGCAGGCGGTGGCGAGCACTCCGTGGACCACCTCGGGCCGGTGGTTGAGCCGGGGGTCGCGGAGGACGTCGAGCAGGGAGCCGGCCGCGCCGGCCTTGTCGTCGTAGGCGCCGTAGACGACCCGGCCGACCCGGGCGAGCACGATGGCGCCCGCGCACATGGTGCAGGGTTCGAGGGTGACGACCAGGGTGCAGTCGGAGAGGCGCCACTCGCCGAGGGCGGCGGCGGCCCGCCGGATGGCGACCACCTCGGCGTGGGCGGTGGGGTCGCCGACGGCCTCGCGCTCGTTGTGGCCCTGGCCGATGACGGCGCCGTCGGGGTCGAGTACGAGCGCCCCGACCGGTACGTCCCCGGTGGCGGTGGCGAGTGCGGCCTCGTCGATGGCGAGGCGCATCGCGTCCGTCCAGCGGTCGCGTACCGGGTCGGGGCGTACGGGGGCCGGGAGCGGGGCGATCTGCATGGGACCAGTGTCGGGCACCGACCGGCCCGCTACCGCACCGCCTCCAGCACCTCGCCGCAGCCGATCGCGTCGGCGATCTCGGACAGCGCGTCGCCGGGCACCGCGCCCTCGCCGCTGAGGTCGAGCAGCGCCTCGGGGGCGAGGCCGAACTCGATCAGCAGCTCGGGGTCGCCGAGCGGGCCGACCGGGACGCCGCCGGGGCCGGTGGCGCCGGCCGCCTCGTCCTCGTCCTCGCCGTCTCCGGAGGCGGAGGCCTCCTCGTCGTCGAGGTCGGTGACCAGGCTGTCCAGGTCGTCGAAGTCGGAGTCGCCGACCCGGTCCAGCAGTTCGTCGGTGAGGATGGAGCCGTAGGAGCTGCGCGCGGCGGCGGCTCCGTCGGAGACGAAGATCCGCGGATCGTCCTCCCCGTCCACCCGGAGGACGGCGAACCAGGCGTCCTCCTGCTCGATGAAGACCAGGACGCTCTCGTCGTCCTGGGCGGCCTCCCGGGCCAGGTCGGCCAGGTCGGCCAGGGTCTCGACGTTGTCCAGCTCTGTCTCGCTCACATCCCACGCGCCGTCGGTGCGAGCAAGCACTGCAGCGAAGTACGCCACCAGGGACTCTCCCAAGATTGGTCTCGGCTGTAGGCGATCTCGGGCGAACGCGGTCTGGCCGCCCCCGCGCCAGAGGCGGCCCGCTGTTCGGACCGTCCCTCCGGCATCGTGACAGAAAGCCGGGCGCTGCGGGGAGTGTTCTGCAGCGCGTCTTCGCAGGTCGTGTCGGAAGGGCATGATGGACGACCGACGCGGCGTCAGATTCGGAAGGTTCGCATCCGGAGCGCTTCGCGCATCCGGCGCTCCTTGGTGCGCCGTGGCTGCACTCTCGCCCGCAGCTCCCTGGCCTCGGCCAACTCGCGGAGGAAGCGGGCACGCCGTCTGCGGCGTTCCGCCTCGGTCTCGGGTGGGGCCGCGGGCTCCTCTGTCGAGCTGGGCCCGGAGTGCGGGGTGCTCTTCATACCGTCCGACTTTCCCAGATGTGTCCGGTAAATACCACAGCAGGTGCGGAGGTATCGGGATTGCCCGTGCGCGCCGGGGAGGAGGGGTGGTGAAGGGGTGAAGGCCGCCGCCGGGCGCCGGGGGCGGCCCGGCAGGTCGTACATGTGTACCGTTGCCCGTTATGGTCGGAGCATGCGTCTCCATGTCGTCGACCACCCGCTGGTGGCCCACAAGCTCTCCACCCTGCGCGACGAGCGCACCGACTCGCCGACCTTCCGCCGGCTGACCGACGAGCTGGTCACCCTCCTCGCGTACGAGGCCACCCGGGACGTCCGGACCGACCAGGTGGAGGTCACCACGCCGGTCGCGGTCACCACCGGCACCCGGCTGAGCTACCCCCGTCCGCTGGTGGTGCCGATCCTGCGGGCCGGGCTCGGCATGCTGGACGGCATGACCCGGCTGCTGCCCACCGCCGAGGTCGGCTTCCTCGGCATGGTGCGCAACGAGGAGACCCTGGAGGCGTCCACGTACGCCACCCGGATGCCGGACGACCTCTCGGGCCGTCAGGTGTACGTGCTGGACCCGATGCTGGCCACCGGCGGCACGCTGGTCGCGGCGATCCGGATGCTGATCGAGCGCGGCGCCACCGACGTCACCGCCGTGGTCCTGCTGGCCGCGCCGGAGGGCGTCGCGGTGATGGAGCGGGAGCTGGCCGGTCTGCCGGTCACCGTGGTCACCGCCGCCGTGGACGAGCGGCTGAACGAGAACGGCTACATCGTGCCCGGCCTGGGCGACGCGGGCGACCGCCTGTACGGCACGGCCGGCTGACACTCCGTACGACGAAGGGCCCCACCTCCGCGGAGGTGGGGCCCTTCGTCGTACGGAGTGTCAGCAGCTGCCCGGCAGCGGGGTCGGGGTCGGGGAGGGCTTGGTGGCGAGCTCCAGGGCGGTGGCGGCCTGGGCCGGGTCGAGCAGGCCGGTGAAGGCGTCGCCGACCACCACGTCGACCGAGGGGTCGACCCGGGTGTCGGCGGCCTTGGTGGCGCCGGCGACCTGGGCGGCGAGCAGGGTGGCGCTGCCGAGGCCGGCCGGGCCGCTGATCACCTGGACCGTGGTGGTGGGCAGCTTCTCGGTGGTGGCGGGCGCGTTGCCGACCTTGCCGATGGTGAAGCCGCGCTTCTTGAACTCCTCGGCCGTCCGCGCGGCCAGGCCGGCCTTGGCGGTGGCGTTGTAGACGTTGACCGTGACGGCGGCGGGCGCCGGGACGGCGGTGCTGCTGGGCGGGGCCGACGGCGTACCGGGTGCGGCGGCGGGTGCCGCCAGCGGTTTGCCGGAGACGGTCGAGGCGGGGGAGGCGCAGGCCTGGGCGGAACCGCTCCGGTTCTTGCCGGAGAAGATGTCCACCAGCTGCACCCCGCCGAGTCCGATCAGGGCGAGGGCCAGCAGCGAACCGATCAGGGCCAGGACCTTGCGGCTCCTGCGGGGCGGGCGTCCAAGGCGGGGGTAGGAGTTACCGGTGATCCGGTACTGCTTCCCCTTCAGTCCCTGGGGAGTCAACATGCTCACGGGTCGGTCTCCCCCTCGTGCCAGGGCAAGGCTCGGTGACGGGTGCGGCCGGGAGGGCGGAGCGCCGGATACTTTTCGGCCGTACTCAGCAGATTAATGCCACCCCGGGTGCGGAGGTACTAAATGATCATCATCTGGAGTACGAGGGCACTCGAAAGGATGTACCGACGCCCGAACGGCTGCCCGGAGAGGCGGTGGGGGTGACGGCGGGTCAGGAGTTCGGGGGGTAGTCCATCTCCAGCACCCGGGCGTGCAGGACCTGGCGCTGCTGGAGCGCGGCGCGGACCGCGCGGTGCAGGCCGTCCTCCAGGTACAGGTCGCCGTGCCACTTCACCACGTGGGCGAAGAGGTCGCCGTAGAAGGTGGAGTCCTCCGCCAGGAGGGTCTCCAGGTCCAACTGCCCCTTGGTGGTCACCAGCTGGTCCAGCCGCACCGGGCGCGGCGCGACGTCCGCCCACTGACGGGTGCTGGTCCGGCCGTGATCCGGGTACGGCCGTCCGTTGCCGATGCGCTTGAAGATCACACGGAAAGCCTACCGTCACGCCGCCCCGAGGCACAGCAAGCGTGGCCTGGCCTGCGTTCGGAGATTCATAGGGATTACATAGGAAGTGTCCCTGTTTGTGGGGTGCCCTTTCTGACGACGTCTCCGATCCCGGTGCCTCCGGGATGCCTCGGAGCCGCCTCCGACCCGAGCGGGAGCCTGCCCAGATGACCAACCCAGAGATGCCCCCCGCCGCCCAGGACATCGCGGCCGGCTACGCCTTCACCGGCCCGGCCCTGGACCTCGGTGCCGTGCTGCTGGACGGCACCGCGTACCCCGGGGCCCAGGTCAGGATCCCGCTCGGGGTGCTCAACCGGCACGGGCTGGTGGCCGGGGCTACCGGCACCGGGAAGACCAAGACCCTGCAGCTGATGGCGGAACAGCTCTCGGCCCAGGGGGTGCCCGTCTTCCTGGCCGACATCAAGGGCGACGTCTCCGGAATCTCCACCCCCGGTGCGGTCAACGACAGGGTGACGACGCGGGCGGGCGAGGTCGGGCAGGAGTGGCGGGGGCAGGGCTTCCCGACCGAGTTCTACGCACTGGGCGGGTTGGGCGACGGCATCCCGCTGCGGGCCACGGTGACCAGCTTCGGCCCGCTGCTGCTCGCCAAGGTGCTGGAGCTGAACGAGACCCAGGAGGCCTCGCTCGGCCTGATCTTCCACTTCGCCGACAAGAACGGCCTGGAGCTGTACGACCTCAAGGACCTCTCGGCGGTGATCTCCTTCCTCACCTCGCCGGAAGGGAAGGAGCAGCTCAAGGGCATCGGCGGACTCTCCCCGGCCACCGCCGGGGTGATCCTGCGCTCGCTGACGGTGCTGGAGAACGAGGGTGCCGGTGCCTTCTTCGGCGAGCCGGAGTTCGACACCGCCGAGCTGCTGCGGACGGCACCGGACGGGCGCGGCATGGTCTCGGTGCTGGAGCTGCCCGCAGTGCAGGACCGGCCGCGGTTGTTCTCCACCTTCCTGATGTGGCTGCTGGCCGACCTCTACCAGGAGCTGCCCGAGGTCGGGGACCTGGACCGGCCGAAGCTGGTGTTCTTCTTCGACGAGGCGCACCTGCTGTTCAAGGGCGCCTCGAAGGGCTTCCTGGAGGCGATCACCCAGACCGTCCGGCTGATCCGCAGCAAGGGGGTCGGGATCTTCTTCGTCACCCAGACCCCGAAGGACGTCCCGGGCGACGTGCTGGCGCAGCTGGGCAACCGGGTGCAGCACGCGCTGCGGGCCTTCACCCCGGACGACGCCAAGGCGTTGAAGGCGACCGTCTCCACCTTCCCGAAGTCCACGTACGACCTGACCGAGGTGCTCACCCAGCTGGGCACCGGCGAGGCCGTGGTGACGGTGCTCTCCGAGAAGGGCGCGCCGACGCCGGTCGCGGCAACCCGGCTGCGGGCGCCGCAGTCGCTGATGGGGCCGGTGGAGCAGGCGGCGCTGCGGGCGGCGGTGGACGCCTCGCCGCTGACGGCGCGTTACCGCGACGCGATCGACCGGGAGTCTGCGTACGAGAAGCTCACCGCCCGGCCGGAGCCGGAGCCCACGGCGGAGCCCGTACCCGCACCCGAGCCGAAGGCCGAGCCCGCGCCGAAGGCCGCCGAGGAGGGCGGGCTGCTCGGGTCGCTGCTGAGCAACCCGATGCTGAAGTCCTTCGCGCGGTCGGCGGGGACGCAGCTGGGCCGGGAGATCTCGCGGAACCTGTTCGGGACCTCCCGGCGCAGGCGTTAGGCCAGCGCCTGGCCGATCCGGTCCATCGAGGAGAGCCGCATCAGGCCGTAGTTGTAGAACTCGACCTCCGGCACGCCCAGCTCGCGCAGCACGGCGATCTTGGCGGCCAGGTTCTCCGGGCCGTCGCAGTCCGAGGCCATCGGGCGCAGGATCACGGCCATCTCCTCGGGGCGCACCCCGTGCAGGGCGAAGGCGGCGACCTTCTCCCGGACCGCCTCCGGGGTGGTGGCGTAGCCGAGCGTCTCGATCTGGTGGACCGCCTTGGTGAGGGCGGGCAGGTCGATGCCGGAGAGCCAGCCGGTGCCGGGGCCGCCGCCGTCCATGAAGGTCAGCCGCATGCCGCCTGCGGTGGCGGCCTCGGCCACCTCCGCCGCCAGCGAGGTGACGGTGCGGGCGGAGGCGTCGATGTACGCGGCGACCGCACCGTCGGCCAGCTCGTCCAGGGCGACCGCCTCGGCGGCCCGCTTCTCGTCGGCCAGCCGGGCCCGCAGCTCCGCCCGGACCGCGGTCCGGACCTCAGTGGCGTCCGGGCCCGCGTTGGCCATGCAGTGGGTGCAGAAGCAGAGCCCGAGCAGGGCCTCGGCGACCGGCCCGAGCTCCTCGAAGTAGCGCTCGTGGTGGTAGCCGTGGCGCAGGCCGTGGAAGTGCAGCGACTCGGCCCGGATCGCGTCCACCCCGTACCGGGCGAACTCGCCGACCAGGTCGGTGGCGTACGCGCGGACCTCCGGGTTGGCCGGGCAGAGCTCGGTCAGGTGGCGGTCGCCGAAGGCGTTCTCGGGGGAGACGTCCGGGTGCCGGAAGCCGAGCCGGTCGTTGTGGCAGAAGACCGTCCAGGCGTGCAGCTTGAGTCCGCGCCGCTGCGCCTCCTCGGCCGCCTCGGCGAACGGGTCGCGGTCACCGATCGCGGTGGACGGCAGCGGGGTCAGCCGCCGGCCGGCCCAGCGGGCCGGGTCGGGGCGGAAGTACGCGGCGCCGGGCTCCAGGTACCGGATCACCCGGTGCGGGTTGTGCGGGAAGACGTCGCGCGCCTCGTGGTAGACGGACGCGAGGGTGACGCCGCCGACTCCGGCCCGTTCGGTCAGGTTGCCGAAGAAGGTGTCGGCGCCCTCGTCGATCAGGTCGGTGGCGAAGGCGAGGACGGACGACTCCACGGGGCGGCTCCGGGGCAGGTGGTGCGGGGGTGCACCACGCTAGCCGGGTGTCCCGGATTGGTCTATACCTGACTTCTCGGACCGGCGGACGGAAGGGCCGGCGGACGCCTCACAGGCCGAGGTCGTCGAGCTCCTTGAGCAGCTGCGCCCGCTCGCTCGGCGGCGCCTCGCCCTGCGCGGGCACCGGTGCGGACCCGATCGGCCGGGCGTCCTTGGCCTCCTTGGCGCCCTTGGCGGCCCGGGCGGTCCTGGCGCGGAAGATCCAGGCCCCCGCCAGCCCGCCGAGCAGACCACCCAGATGGCCCAGCCAGCTGACGCCCGGAGTCCCCGGGACCGCTGTGGTGAGGATGTAGGCGAAGGACGCGCCCATCACCACGCCGATCAGACTGTCGATCAGGTTCCGGTCGATCAGACCGCGCAGCACCACGTAGCCGAAGTACCCGTAGATCACCCCGCTCGCGCCCACGGTGACCACGTCGTCGCCGGAGAACAGCCACACCGCCGCCCCGCTGGTCAGCACCACCAGCGCGGTCAGCCCGAGGAAGCGCCGGATGCCCCGGTACGCGGCCAGGAAGCCGAACACGAAGAGCGGCCCCGAGTTGCCCTCCAGGTGCTGCCAGTTGACGTGCAGGAAGGGCGCGGTCAGCAGGTCGGCGAGCTGGTCGGGACGGCGGGCCAGGATGCCGCCCTCGACGGTGAGCCGGTAGTCGCTCAGCCAGTTGGCGAGCTGCACCGCCCAGACCAGGCAGAGCACCCCGAACATCACGAAGAACGCGCGCCGCGCGTCGGCCACCATCCGGGCCGGGTCGGGAGCGCTGCTGGGCGTGTTGTCGGCTGCCATGCCCGTGACTCTACGGGGCCGCTCCTAGACTGCGGGAGATGTCCGCCGCCCATGAGTGAGGAAGCCCCCGCGATGAGCCAGCGCGCGCCGCTCCCGTACGAATTCCTGCCCCCCGTACCGTCGTTCGAGCTCACCAGTACCGACCTGACGGACGGTGGCACGATGCCGGCCGCCCACGTCCACAGCGATGGCAACGAATCCCCGCAGCTGGCCTGGTCCGGGTTTCCGGCCGGCACCCGGGGCTTCGCGGTCACCTGTTACGACCCGGACGCCCCCACCGCCAGCGGCTGGTGGCACTGGATCGCGGTCGACCTGCCGGCCGACGCCACCGAACTGGCGCGCGGTGCGGGCGGCTCCGACGACGGGCTGCCCGGTGCCGCGTTCCACGTCCGGAACGACTTCCCCGGACACCGCTACGACGGCGCGGCCCCGCCGCCCGGGCCGGCCCACCGCTACCTGTTCGTGGTGCACGCGCTGGACGTCCCGGCACTCGGGCTCGGCCCGGACACCCCGGCCGCCGTGGTCGGCTTCCACCTGACCGCGCACGCGGTCGGGCGGGCGCTGCTCACGGTGGAGTACGCCCAGCCCTGACCGCACGGTGGGCGCCGTCCGGCCAGTAAACTGGCGGCGTCCATCGCGCAGCCACAGGGAGAACCGAGCCGCCATGTCACTGACCGGGAAGCACATTCTCTCCAGCGATCTCTTCGACCGGGCCGAGCTTGAGCGGTTGTTCGACCTGGCCGACCTGCTGGTGCCGGTGGCCCGGGGCGAACAGGTCACCCGGGTGCTCGAGGGCGCCGTGATGGCCAGCCTGTTCTTCGAGGCCAGCACCCGGACCAGGCTCAGCTGCGAGACCGCCTTCCTCCGCCTCGGCGGCGGGGTCACCTCCACCACCGGCATGGAGGTCACCTCGATCGCCAAGGGCGAGACGCTGGCCGACACCAGCCGGGTGGTCAGCGGCTACTGCGACCTGGTGGTGATGCGGCACCCCGAGGTCAGCTCGATCCACGAGTTCGCCGCCGCGACCAACGTGCCGGTGGTCAACGCGGGCAACGGCGCGGGGGAGCACCCGACCCAGGCGCTGCTGGACATGTTCGCCATCCACCGCGAGTTCGGCCGGCTCGGCAAGACCGTGGACGGCAGCCGGATCGCGCTGGTGGGCGACCTGCGGCACGGCCGTACGGTGCACTCGCTGGTCAAGCTGCTCTCCTGCTACGACGGCCTGACCATCGTCTGCGTCTCCCCGGACGAGCTGCGGATGCCTGCCCACCTGCTGGAGCTGGCCGCCGGGCGCGGCCACCGGGTGGAGGAGAGCGACCAGCCGAGCCTGGGCCTCAAGGACGCCGACGTCGTCTACACCACCCGCCTGCAGACCGAGCGCTTCAAGGACCGTCCGCTGCCCTACAGCGACGACTTCCGGGTCGACGCCGCGCTGGCCGACCGGGTCTTCCGGGCCGACGCGGTGATCATGCACCCGCTGCCCCGGGACGGCCGTCCCGGCTCCAACGACCTCAGCCCCGACCTCAACCGGGACCCCCGGCTGGCCATCTTCCGGCAGACGGACGCGGGCATCCCGACCCGGATGGCGCTGTTCGCCTCGGTGCTCGGGGTGGCCGACGAGATCCGCGACTCGCTCCGCCCGGCCCGCTGGTACCGGCCCGAGTACGTCGGGCCCGACGACGCGCCGTTCTACAAGTAGGCAGTCGACAGCAGGCAGGCAGCAGGCAGTGGTCAGCAGGCAGGCAGCAGCCAGTAGGCAGGCGGCTGTCAGCAGGCTGACACCGGTCAGTCCTCGGAGTCGGTGGGCTCCGTAGCCTCCATCAGCCGCTCGGCGAGGTCGTCGATCCAGCCCTGCGCCCACGTGCGCAGGGCCGACACCCCGTCAGCGGTCAGGCCCAGGGCGGTGAAGGACGCGTCGTCGATCCAGTCCGCGCCGCTCAGCCGGGCCTGCAGCTCGGTCAGGTCGAGCCCGTCGGCACCGGCGTGGTGACGGCCGAGCGTCTCCAGCTCCGGGTAGGACCAGCGGTCCGAGACGGCGTACAGGTCCGCCAGGTCCCGGGGCAGGCCGCGGTCCGCCAGCGCCCTGACCTCCGTCCCGACCAGGTCCTCCAGCGCCAGCACCGGTCCGTCCGGGCCCTGCACCGGCGGCTGCCAGAAGGTCTCCTTCCGGAGCTCCACCCCGTACTCCTCGGCCGTCCCCGGATCGGTCGCCGCCAGCGCCGACACCAGCGGATCGCCCACCAGTACCCGGACGGACCATCCGCGCCGCTCCAGCCCGCCGGCCACCTCGGCGGTCAGCTCCGCCAGCGGTACCGGGCTCTCGGTGGCCAGCTCGACCGTGCGCACCGGCCGCTCCACCAGGCCGTGGGCCCGGGCGGCACAGTCCCCGCCCAGCACCACCGGGTACGGCCGGCCCACCACGAGCAGATCGGCCAGCAGACGGTGGCCCGCGTCGGTCATCGGTGACATGCCGTCAGTATTCCGTACGTACCATGAAGGCACGGAGACGCCATGAACCGTCAACAGGTCGAATCCAGCTGTCTACGCTCCGTCGGCCACCAGGGCACGACGCTCGAGCTCGAGTTCCACAGCGGGTCCGTCTACCGCTACTCCGACGTCCCGGCCGAGGTGCACCGGGAGCTGCTGGCGGCGCCCAGCCTCGGCCGCTACTTCCACGCGCACATCCGCGACCGCTACGCCTACGAGCGGCTCACTTGAGCTTGGCGGACTTCGTCGCCTTCGCCGCCTTCTCCGCCTTGGCCGCCGCCTTCGCCTCCTGCTTGTGCGCCCGCACCTGCACCAGCGATTCGGGCCCGGTGATGTCCGCCACCGACCGGAAGCAGTCCGGCTCCCCGTACGCCCCGGCCGCCTCCCGCCACCCCTTCGGCCGCACCCCGTACTGCTTCCCCAGCAGCGCCAGGAAGATCTGCGACTTCTGCTTCCCGAATCCGGGCAGCGCCTCCAGCCGCTTCAACAGCTCGCCGCCGCTCGCCGCACCCTCCCAGACCGCCGCCGCCTCCCCGTCGTACTCCGCCACCAGGAACTGGCAGAGCTGCTGCACCCGCTTCGCCATCGAGCCGGGGTAGCGGTGCACGGCGGGCTTCTCGGAGAGCAGCGCTGCGAACTCCTCCGGGTCGTACGCGGCGATCCGGTGCGCGTCCAGGTCGTCGCCGCCGATCCGCTGCAGGATGGTGAACGGGCCGTTGAACGCCCACTCCATCGGGATCTGCTGGTCCAGCAGCATCCCCACCAGCGCCGCCAGCGGGCTCCGCCCGAGCAACTCGTCGGCGTCCTCCTGCTGTGCCAGGTGGATCTCGGTGGCCATGGCGTTCCTTCCGCAGTCCTGGGCCCCAGCGTAGGTGCGTCGGCGGCCCCGGGTCGGGCGGCACGCGGTGCGGGGTCAGGGGACCAGGTCGGTGTGGGTGAGGGTGCTGCCGTGGCTGTGGGCGGTGTTGAACGCGTGGTCGCCGAGGGCGGTCCGCAGGGTGGCGGTGATCCGGTCGACGTCGGTGCGCTCAGCGGGGGGAAGTGGGGCGCCGACGGAGCTGCGGGCAGCGTGGGCGGCGCCGAGGAGGTGCGCCGCGCGGAGGCAGTCCTGGGTGAGGGCGGCAGCTCCGGCGAGACCTTCCAGGGCGAGGGCGATGGCCCGGGGATCGCCGAGTCCGCGGGCGGCGGTGAGGCCGTCGAGGTGGTGGGCGAGGGCGGTGGGGTGGTCGCCGCGGAGTTCGGCGGTGAAGCCGAGTTCGGCGAGGAGCAGGGTGGTGACGGGCTCGTAGCCGGTCCGGCCGCCGTACGCGTCGAGCAGGTGGTGCAGGCGGCTCTCGGCCGCGGTCAGGTCCCCGGCCCGGCGGTCGCCGAGGGCGAGGCCGATCCCGGCGTCCAACTCGCCCGGCCGGTAGCCCTGTTCGGCGGACAGGCGGCGGGAGCGCTCGTGCAGGGAGCGGGCCTCGGCCAGGTCGCCGGTGAGCAGGGCGATCCGGCCGAGGCCGGTGAGGCGCTTGGCCTGCTCGATGGGCAGGCCGAGGCGTTCGGCGATGGCCAGGCCGTCGCGGTGCAGCCGGGCGGCGGCGGGGTAGTCGCCCGAGATCTCGGCCAGTGCGGCGAGCGGGAAGACGTTCTGCAACTGCCCCCACTGGTCGCCGAGTTCGCGGAAGATCAGGGAGCTGCGTTCGCCGTCGGCCCGCAGTGCGACCAGGTCGCCCCGGGCCATCGCGTGCCGGGCCCGGACACTGAGGGCGGCGGCGATGCCCCAGCGGTGGTCCAGCTCGGTGAAGCGCTCCAGCGCCTCGGCGGTCAGCCGCTCGCCGTCGGCGACGCCGCCGCTGCCGAGTTGGATCCAGCTGAGGAACCAGGCGGCCTTGGCGTACCCGGCCGGATCGGTGTCGGCGGGGAAGCCGGCCAGCGCGCTGCGGAGCCGGTCGGGCCCGCCGTCCAGCAGCTCGAAGCCGGCCAACCAGACCGCAGCGCCGGGGTGTTCGCCGAGCGCCAGCGCGCCGGAGAGGGCGCGTCGGGCCTCGCCGTGCCGACCTCGCAGCAGCCAGTACCAGGCCAGTGCGTCCACCAGCCGGAGTGCCGGTTCGGCCCGGCCCGCGGCCACGGTGTACTCGACCGCCCGGGCCAGGTTGGCGCTCTCGGTGTCCAGCCGTTCCAGCCATTCCCGCTGCTCCGGACCGCACAGCAACGGGGCGGCCCGGAGAGCGAGTCCGGTGAAGTGGTGGCTGTGCCGCTGCCGGGTGGCGGCCGCCTCCCCGGTCCGGTCGAGCTGTTCCAGGGCGTACGCGCGGACCGACTCCAGCAGCCCGAACCGCGGCCCGTCCGGCCGGTCGGTCAGGACGACCAGTGAGCGCTCGACCAACCGGGCCAGCAGTTCCGGTACTTGGGCGGCCGGGAGATCGCCATCGGCGCAGATCACCGCTGCGGCCGGGGGCGGGCAGCCGTCCGCGGTCACGGCCAGTCGGCGCAGCACGGCCCGTTCGGCCTCGGTGAGCAGCTGCCAGCTCCAGTCGATCACCGCCCGCAGGGTCCGCTGGCGGGCCGGAGCGTCCCTGGGACCACCGGCGAGGAGCGCGAACCGGTCGTCCAGTCGGGCGGCCAGGCCGTGTACGCCCAGGGTGCGGGCCCGGGCGGCGGCGAGCTCCAGTGCGAGCGGGATGCCGTCGAGGCGGCGGCAGAGCAGCGCGACCGCTGCCGCGTTCTCCTCGGCCAGCCCGGCCCCGGCCCGGAGCAGGAACAGCCGGGCCGCGCCGGAGCGGCCGACCTCGGCCAGGCCGTCTCCGGTCGGAGCCTCCAACGGTGGTACCGGCAAGGGTAGTTCGCCACCAAGCCCGATCAGTTCCTGACTGGTCGCCAGGACCAGCAGGCGGGGCGCGGTGGCGAGCAGCGGCCCGAGCACCGCGGCGACACCGGCCAGCAGGTGCTCGCAGTTGTCCAGCAGCAGCAGGAGTTCGCGCCCGCGCAGCACCTCGGCCAGCCGGTCGGCCGGGTCGGCGGCGGCCGGGGAGAGGTCCCGCACACCGAGGGCGGCGAGGATGGCCTCGGCCACCGCCGCCGGCCCGGATCCCGGTGCGAGCGGGGCCAGTTCGACCAGCCAGGCGCCGTCCGGCAGGCGGTCGGCCTCGGCGTGGGCCGAGGCGAGTGCGAGCCGGGTCTTGCCCACGCCGCCGGGGCCGGTGAGGGTGACCAGCCGTCCGGTCCGGAGCAGGGTCCGCAAGTGGTCGGACAGGGCCTCCCGGCCGATGAGCCCGGAGAGCGGAGCGGGCAGGTTCCCGGAGGTGCGGGGGTCGAGGGACGGGTCGCGCCGCAGGATCGCCTCGTGCAGGGCGGTCAGCCCGGCCTCGGGGTCCAGGCCGAGGCCGTCGGCGAGCCGGTGGCGCAGGTCGGCGTAGCTCGCCAGCGCTTCGGCCTGCCGGCCGGACCGGTACAGCGCGCGCAGCTGGACGGAGCGAAGGCGCTGCCGCAGCGGGTGGCGGCCGACCAGTTCGGCCAGTTCCGGGAGCAGCGGCCGGTGTTCGCCCGACTCCAGCCGGGCCTCGGCGAGTTCCTCCTGTGCGGACAGGCGGGCCTCGGCGAGCCCGGTGACCGCCGCCAGGGCGAACGGCCGCTCGGCGTGGTCGGCGAAGGCCGGTCCGCGCCAGAGCGCCAGCGCCTCGGTGAGCAGCCGGATCCGGTCGGCCGGCCCGGCCGAGCGGGCCGCTTCGGCCAGGGCGGTGAACCGCCCGCTGTCGACGGCAGCGGGTTCGACCGCGAGCCGGTAGCCCGCCGGTCCCGAGACCACCAGGGCGCGGGCGCCGGGTTCGGCCCGTTCCAGGGTGCGGCGCAGGTGCGAGACCTTGCCCTGCAGTGCGTTGGCCGGGTGCTCGGGCAGTTCGTCGCCCCACAGTTCGTCCACCAGCCGGTGCGCCGGGACCGGCTGCCCGGGGCGGACCAGCAGCTGCGCCAGCAGCAGCCGGACCTTGGCCTCGGGGACGCGTACCTCCGAGCCGTCCGCAGTCCACACCGCCGGCGGTCCGAGCACTCCGAATCTCATGATCACCACCATAGGCCGGGAGCCGCCGCCGGAAGCCGGTGTCGGGGTGCCGACAGCAGACCGACAGTCAACCGGCAGCGCACCGGCGGAGGGTGAGGGCAGCGGACGGAACGACCGGCCGCCATCCCCACCCTGGAGGACCTGATGACCCGCACCCCCGTGCCCGTGACCGTGATCGGTCTGGGCAACCTCGGCCACGTCCTGGCCGAGACCTTCCTGGCCGCCGGCCACCCCACCACCGTCTGGAACCGCTCGCCCGGGAAGGCGGCCGGGCTGGTCGCCCGGGGCGCGGTCCTGGCGGGCAGCGCCGCCGAGGCCGTCGCCGCATCCGGCCTGGTCGTGGTCTGCGTGCTGGACTACCCGACCGCCCGGGAGATCCTGGCGCCGGCCGCCGCCGAACTCTCCGGCCGGGTCCTGGTCAACCTCTCCACCGGCACCCCCGAGCCCGCCCGTGCGCTGGCGGCCTGGGCCGCCGATCAGGGCAGTGCCTACCTGGACGGGGCGGTGTACGCGGTGCCGCAGACGATCGGGGCGGCGGACGCCTTCGTGCTGTTCAGCGGCGACCAAGCGTCCTACGCCGAGCACGAGTCGACCCTCGCCCGACTCGGTGCACCGACCTTCGTCGGCACCGACCCGGGCCGGGCGTCGGTCTACGACGTGGCCCTGCTCAGCGGCATGTACGGGATGCTGGCCGGTCAGTTCCAGAGCGTGGCGCTGGCCCGCTCGGCCGGCATCACCGCGACCGAGATCACCGGGCTGCTGGTCTCCTGGCTGGTCGCCGTCTCGGCCGCGCTGCCGCACTTCGCGGCCGAGATCGACTCCGGCGACTACGGCACCACCACGTCCAACATCGCCATCAACGCCACCGGTCTCGGGCACATCCTGGCCGCCACCGCCCACCAGGGCGTGCCGACCGACCTGCTGGAGCCGCTGCAGGCCCTGCTGAACGGTCAGCTCGCGGAGGGGCACGCCGCCGCCAGCCTCTCCCGGGTGGTGGAGGGGCTGCGCGGCGACGTGCGGTGAGTGCGGGTCAGGCGCCGACGTACTCTCGGAGGTGACGGGCAGTCAGGGTGTCGGCACCGGAGACCAGTTGGGAGGGGGTGCCGGTGAAGACGACCCGGCCGCCGTCGTGGCCCGCGCCGGGGCCGAGGTCGACGATCCAGTCGGCGTGGGCCATGACCGCCTGGTGGTGCTCGATGCAGATGACGGTGTTGCCGTCGTCGACCAGGCGGTCGAGGAGGGCGAGCAGGCGGTCCACGTCGGCGAGGTGGAGGCCGGTGGTGGGCTCGTCCAGGATGTACGTGTCGGCCTTCTCGGCCATGTGGATGGCCAGCTTGAGGCGTTGGCGCTCGCCGCCGGAGAGGGTGTTGAGGGGCTGGCCGAGGTGGAGGTAGCCGAGGCCGACGTCGGAGAGGCGGTCCAGGATGGCGCGGGCCTGGCCGGTCGGGAAGAACTCCCTGGCCTCGGTGACCGACAGGCCGAGCACCTCGCTGATGTTCTTGCCGCGCAGCCGGTAGTTGAGCACCTCCGGGGTGAACCGCCTGCCCTCGCACTTCTCGCAGACCGACGCCACCCCGGCCATCATCGCCAGGTCGGTGTAGATCAGGCCGAGGCCGTTGCAGTGCGGGCAGGCGCCTTCGGAGTTGGCGCTGAACAGGGCGGCTTTGACGCCGTTCTCCTTGGCGAAGGCCGTCCGGATCGGTCCCAACAGGCCGGTGTAGGTGGCCGGATTGGAGCGTCGGGAGCCGCGGATCGGTGACTGGTCGGCCACCACCACCCCCTCCCGTCCCGGCAGCGAACCGTGGATCAGCGAGCTCTTCCCGGACCCCGCCACCCCGGTCACCACGGTGAGCACCCCGGTCGGGATGTCCACACTGACGTCCTTGAGGTTGTGCAACCCGGCGCCGGTGATGGGGAGTTGCCCGGTCGGAGTGCGGACCTCGGGACGGAGTGCGACCCGGTGGCCGAGGTGGCGTCCGGTCAGCGTCCCGGAGCTGCGCAGGCCGGGGACGTCCCCGCTGTAGCAGAGCTGCCCGCCGCCGGACCCGGCGGCCGGGCCGAGGTCGACCACGTGGTCGGCGATCGCGATCACCTCGGGCTTGTGCTCGACCACCAGGACGGTGTTGCCCTTGTCGCGCAGGCGCAGCAGCAGGTCGTTCATCCGCTGGATGTCGTGCGGGTGCAGGCCGGTGGTCGGTTCGTCGAACACGTACGTGACGTCGGTCAGGCTGGAGCCCAGGTGCCGGACCATCTTGACCCGTTGGGCCTCGCCGCCGGAGAGGGTGGCGGAGCTCCGGTCCAGGCTGAGGTAGCCGAGGCCGATCTCCACCAGTGAGTCCAGGGTCTGCCGGAGGCCGGCCAGCACCGGGGCGACCGACGGGTCGTCGATCCGGCCGACGAAGGCGGCCAGGTCGCTGATCTGCATCGCCGAGCACTGGGCGATGCCGACCCCGTCGATGGTGGAGGAGAGGGCGGCGGCGCTCAGCCGGGTGCCGCCGCAGTCCGGGCAGTCGGCGAAGACCACGGCGCGGTCCACGAAGGCCCGGATGTGGGGCTGCATCGAGTCCCGCTCCTTGGCCAGGAAGATCCGCTGGACCTTGGTGACCAGCCCCTCGTAGGTCATGTTGGTGGAGCCGACCCTGACCTTGGTGCTCTCGCCGTGGAGGAAGGTCGTCCACTGCTCGGGGGTGTAGTCGCGCAGCTTGGCGTCCGGGTCGAAGAGGCCCGAGCGGGCCATGATCTGCCAGTACCAGGAGTCCACCGCGAAGTTGGGCACGGTGATCGCGCCCTCGTTCAACGAGAGGTCACGGTCGACGAGTTGGTCGACGTCGACCTTGGAGGCCTGGCCGAGGCCCTCGCAGCCGGGGCACATCCCCTCGGGACTGTTGAAGCTGAACGCGGCGGCGGTGCCGATCTGCGGGGTGCCGAGCCTGCTGTAGAGGATCCGCAGCATGGTGTACGCGTCGGTCGCGGTGCCCACCGTGGAACGGGAGTTGGCGCCCATCCGCTCCTGGTCGACCACGATCGCCGCGCTCAGGTTGTGCAGCGCGTCCACGTCCGGCCGGGCCAGCGTCGGCATGAAGCCCTGGACGAAGGCGCTGTAGGTCTCGTTGATCAGCCGCTGCGACTCGGCGGCGATGGTGCCGAAGACCAGCGAGGACTTGCCCGAGCCGGAGACCCCGGTGAAGATCGTGAGCCGCCGCTTGGGGATGTCGAGCGAGATGTCCCGCAGGTTGTTCTCCCGGGCGCCCCGGACCTGGATCACGTCGTGGTTGTCGGCTGCCGTCATTGCTCTCCCTCGTCCGTGCATCTCTGTACGCCGTACGTTATACGCCGTATAACGTGAGTGCCAGTGAATTATTCCGGCAGGTCCGAACAGGAGAGGATGGGCTCATGGCGAAGGACCGAAGCAGTGCAGGCGACCCCTCCCGTACGCTCGCGCTGCTCTGGCGCGAATCCGACGGGCGGCCCGGCGCGGGGCGCGGCCCCCGGCCGGGGCTCACCGTGGACGCGGTCGTGCAGGCCGCGCTCGAACTCGCCGACGCCGACGGCCTGGACGCGGTCTCGATGCGCCGGATCGCCCAGCAGCTCGGCGTCACACCCATGACCCTGTACACGTACGTGCCCGGCAAGGCCGAGCTGCTCGACCTGATGCTGGACACCCTGTTCCTGCGGATGCCGCGTCCGGTCGATCCGGCCGCCCCCTGGCGCGAGCGGGTCACCGCCGTCGCCGAGTCCAACCGGGTGCTCCAGCTCGCCCACCCCTGGGTGGCCGCCCTTCCCGCCACCCGCCCGCCGCTCGGGCCCGGCCTGATCGCCAAGTACGACCACGAGCTGGGGGCGTTCGACGGCCTGGGCCTCACCGATCTCGACATCGACGCGGCCCTGACCCACCTGCTGGCCTTCGTCCGATCCACCGGGCGCACCGCCCTGGAGGCCCGGGCCGCCGAACGGGACAGTGCGATGTCGGACGACGACTGGTGGGAGGTCAACGGCCCTCTGCTCGCCCGGGTCTTCGATCCCGAGCGCCATCCGCTGGCCACCCGGATCGGCGCGGCGGCCGGCGAGGCGCACCGGAGCGCGTACAGCGCCGACCACGCCTACGGGTTCGGGCTCCGCTGCGTGCTCGACGGCTTCGCCGCACTGATCGCCGAGCGGGCGGAGGAGGCCGAGCAGGCGGGGCGGGCGGGGCAGGAGGAGCGGCCCGGCGGGTGAGGCCGGGTCAGTCCTGGCCGGCGCAGGGGTTGCCGTCGTCGGGGGTGGCGCGGAGGCGGGAGAGGACGGAGGTGAGGCCGTCGATCTCGGCGGGGGTGAGGTCGCGGAAGAGTTCGGCCTGGGTGGCGGCGACGGTGGCGTACAGGTCGGCCACCAGGGCGGTGCCGCGGGGGGAGATCTCCACGATGTGGCGGCGGCGGTCGGCGGGGTCGCGGCGGCGTTCGGCCAGGCCGTCGCGTTCGAGGTCGTTCAGCAGCGCGACGATGACGCTCTTGTCGACGCCGAGGGTTTCGGTGAGGACGTGCTGGCCGATGGCGCCCTGGTCCTGAAGAACCATCAGGACATGCCCGTGTCCGGGCTTCAGCCCGTGTGCGGCCATGGCCTTCCTGACCCGGACGCCGGCGGAGTGGCCTTGGAAGGCCAGGGTCAGCAGGGGGAGCTCCTCCATCACGTCGACAACCCTACCCGGGCGGAAACTGTCGCACCCCATCAATGGTTGATAGTTTTCAACTATCTGCTAGCCTCCACGGTATTCGCCCCGCGACCCGTCTGGAGAGCTGCCGTGTTCATCGCCTATGTCGTCATCGCCGTCCTGTTGTCCCTGGTGCTGCTGTTCTCCGCGTACAGCAAGCTGACCCGCGAGAGCAGCGTGACCGAGAGCATGGCGAAGCTCGCGGTCCCGCTCGGCCTGCTGCCGTTCCTGGCCACCTGCGAGATAGCCGGTGCGCTCGGCCTGCTGGCCGGGATCTGGGTCACGCCGCTGGCAGTGGCGGCGGCCGTCGGTGTGGTCCTCTACTTCGTCGGCGCGGTGGGCGCCCACCTGCGCAAGGCCGACCTCAAGGGCACGCCGCCCGCCGCGGTCCTCCTGGTGGTCTCGGCGGCCGTACTGGTGCTGGGGATCGCGGCGGCCTGAGGCTCCACGGCAGTGGCGCCTCGGTTCAGGGCCGGGTTTTGAGGCGGCTGAGGGTGAGGCCGCCGCTGGCTTGTTTGAAGAGATACTCGGCCCGCTCGTAGGAGAGCCGGGCCCGGCCGGTGTCCGGGCAGAGGTCGGCGGTCGGGGTGCGGGCCGGGCCCGGGCGGCGGTCGGTGAGGAAGAGCGGGCCCCGGCTGCGACCGGCCAGCAGTGCGGGGAGCAGCCGGGCGGTGCCCGAGCGCCAGGCGATGCCGGGCCCGGCCGAGCGGTCCTCCAGGTCGAGGTCCTCGACGTTCAGTGCGAGGGCGGCCTTCACCCCGGTGCCCGACTCGTGCAGCAGGCGCCACAGGGTCTGTTCCCGCAGGCTCGGGCCGGTTCTGGTCGCTGTGAACAGTGCGTCGAGCCGGTCGGGGCCGAGCGGCTCCGTACGGGTCCGGGTTTCGGTTCGGCGGTCCAACCCGGCAGCGGCGTCGGGAAGTTCGGCCCAGGCGCCGAAGGAGCGGACGGCCGCACGGTGTCGGTTCCAGGTCCTGGGGGCGGCCGATCCCCAGGTCGCGGTGAACACCCCGGCCACCTGATCCGCCGTCAACTCGGCCAGGGGGAGCCCCTCGCCGAGGCTCAGGCGGAGCCGTCGCAGGGTCTGCCCGTACGAGCGGACGGTCGCCGGGTCCAGGTCGGTGCGGGCCAGGAAGGCACGGGCGGCGCTGCCGAGGGTGGGGCCCGTCGGGGCGGCGTCGGCCAGGGCGTCCGCGCGGCCGAGCAGGAAGGTGCGTTCGGCGGTGTTCCGGGTCAGCGCGGCGGCCCGCTGGAACTCCAGCCGGGCCTTTGCGGGCCGGTGCAGCCGGGCCAGCAGGTCGCCCCGGACGCTGGGCAGCAGGTGGTAGTCGCGCAGCGCGGGATCGTCGGCCAGCTCGTCGGCCAGGTCGAGCCCGGCCTGCGGACCGCGGGCCATGCCGACCGCCACGGCGCGGTTGAGCCGGACCACCGGCGTCGGCAGCAGCCGGACTAACGCCCCGTACAGGGCGGCGATCTGGGCCCAGTCGGTGGCCTCGGAGGTCGGCGCCTGCGCGTGGCAGACCGCGATCGCGGCCTGGAGCACGTACGGCCCGGGCGGCCCGCCGAGCTCGCGGGCCCGGAGCATCGCGGTGAAACCGCGCCGGATCAGCAGGAGGTCCCAGCGGCCCCGGTTCTGCTCGTGCAGCAGGACCGGTTCGCCGGACGGGCCGGTGCGGGTGGCGGAGCGGGAGGCCTGGATCTCCATCAGCGCGACCAGCCCGTGCACCTCGGCCTCGCGCGGCGCCAGGACGGCGAGCAGCCGGCCCAGCCGGAGCGCCTCGTGGCAGAGCCCCGGGCGCATCAGGTCGTCGCCGGAGGTGGCCGAGTAGCCCTCGTTGAAGATCAGGTAGACCACCTCCAGGACGGAGGAGATCCGCCCGGCGAGTTCCGCCTGCTCGGGCAGCTCGAACGGGATCCGCTGCTCGGACAGCGTTCGCTTGGCGGTGGCGATCCGCTGGGTGATCACCGGCGCGGTGACCAGGAAGGCGCGGGCGATCTCCTCCGCCGTCAGACCGCCGAGCAGCCGGAGCGTCAGGGCGGCCCGGGAGGCGGTCGGCAGCACGGGGTGACAGGAGATCAGCATCAGCCGCAGCATGTCGTCGGGCTGGTCGTCCGACGGCTGGTCTGGTTCCTCGGCCGACTCGTGGGCCAGTTCGTGCGCCAGCAGCTCCTGCTTGCGTTCGAGCAGCTGGGAGCGGCGGATGTGGTCGACGGCGCGGCGCTTGGCGATCGTGGTCAGCCAGGCGCCCGGGTTGTCCGGGACACCGGTGCGGGGCCACTGTTCGAGGGCGGCGACCAGGGCGTCCTGGGCCAGCTCCTCGGCCAGCCCGACATCGCGGACCAGGCGGGCGAGGCCGGCGATGATCTTCGCCGACTCCAGCTTCCAGACCGCGTCGATCGTCCGGCGGGTATCCAGCACGGGCACCATGACAGCACACGCGCCCCGGCTCGTGGGCGAGCCGGGGCGGGGTGCGGGGGGAGCAGGCGGGAGCAGGCGGGGCTCAGTGGGGCTCAGGAGGTGAAGACCTGCTGGAGCCTGCTCTCGCCGTCGCCGACGATGCGGCGGAACCGGCGGGCCAGCTCGATCGCCTCCTCCTGCGAGCGGACCTCGACCAGGGCGAAGCCCGCCACCGCCTCCTTCGCCTCGGCGAACGGGCCGTCGGTCACCGTGATCTCGTCGCCCGAGGAGGCGATCCGGATGCTGGCCGGGTCCAGTCCGCCGGTGGCCAGCAGGACGCCGGAGGCGGTCAGCTCCTCGATGAAGGTGCCCATCTCGGCGAAGAGCTTCTCGTCGGGGGTGGAACTGCCGGCGTTGGTGGTCATCAGGTAGCGCATGGTGTGTTCCTTCGTGTGGTTCAGGTTCGGTGGGTGCTTCTGCCGGTACGTCGAACGGGGTGATGTGACAGGGAATGTGCGTCATTCCCTGTCACATGGACGGGACGACGTACCGATGAGAAACCGAATCCCCGGAAGGAACGCACCCGCCATGACCACCGTTCAGCTCCCCGCCGCCCGCACCGCCGGCCTCTCCACCCGCACCCTGCTCGGCTGCGCCGTCCTGACCACCCCGGTCTGGACGGTGGTCGCCCTGACCCAGGCCGCCACCCGGGACGGCTTCGACCTCACCCGCCACCCGCTGAGCATGCTCAGCAACGGCTCGCTCGGCTGGGTGCAGATCACCAACTTCCTGCTGGTCGGGGCACTCGCGGTGGCCGGCGCGGCGGGCCTGCGCCGGGTGCTCGACAGCACCTGGGCGCCCCGGCTGCTCCGGGTCTTCGGGCTCGGGATGATCGCCGCCGGAGTCTTCGTCCTGGACCCGGCCGACGGCTTCCCGGTGGGTACGCCGGGCGGAGTGCCGGCGAGCATGAGCTGGCACGGCATGGCCCACCTGGCGGCCGGGTCGATCACCTTCACCGCCATGATCGCGGCCTGCTACGTGCTCGGCCGGTACTTCCGCCGGGCCGGAGAGCGAGGCCTGGCGATCGGCTCCTGGGTCGCCGGTACGGCACTGCTGCTGGGCAACGGCTGGGCGATGAGCGGCGGCCCGGCCGGGTCGGTCACGCTGGCCGCCGGGGTGATCGCCGCAATGCTGTGGATCTCGGTCGTCGCCGCCCGGTACCGTGCCCGCTACCGTCAGGGCCGCTGATCCGGCGTCAGCGGAGCACCAGGGGAGCGGACATGTTCGAGGGCAAGCTGGTCAGGCTGCGGGCGCTGCGCGCGGAGGACGCGGAGCACCACCTCCGCTGGCGCAACGACCCCGAGGTGGTGCGCCTGGCCGCCGCCGGCGACCCGTGCTTCGGGCCGGTCACGGCGGAGGCGGTCGGACTCGGCTTCGACACCATGCTCCGGCTCTTCCCGCGCGAGTCGGCCGTCTTCACCGTCGAGGACCTGGCGGACGGCCGGGTGATCGGGATGGCCGACTACCGCGACCTGGACCCGGCCAACGGCGTGGCCACCCTCGGGGTGACCATCGGCGAGCGCGAGTACTGGGGCCGGGGCCACGGGGCGGAGGCGCTCGGCCTGGTGGTGGACCACCTGTTCGGCGCGTACGGGCTGAACCGGCTGGAGCTGGACACCTGGAGCGGCAACGACCGGGCCGTCCGCGCCTTCACCCGGCTCGGCTTCCGGGAGGAGGGCCGCCGCCGCTCGGCCGTGCTGGTGGCGGGGGAGCGGTACGACCGGGTGCTGTTCGGGATGCTCCGGGAGGAGTGGGCCGCTCGCGTCTGACGTCCCGTCCGAAGTCCTTCGATCCGTCCACCCCTCGGGGGTGGGCGGATCGCTGCATTTCGGGGCGGGGCGTTTCGACACCGGTCGTGCCGGGTCGTGCCCGGGCGACGCTAGGCGGTGGGCGGGGTCTCGGCGTTCCGGACGATCCGGGCGAGCAGGTCCCGGACGATGGCCGACTCGGCCGGGGTGAGCCCCTCGGCGAGGCGGGCGTCGAGCCGCGCCACCAGGGCGTCGGCCTCGGCGAACACCTCTGCGCCGCGCTCGGTCATCCGGATCTCGATCAGCGTGCCGTGGATCGGGTGCGGGGTGCGGGAGACCAGGCCGCGCGACTCCAGTCGGCCGAGCAGGCTGTTCATCGTCTGCGGGGTCACCGAGAGGCGGCGGGCGAGCTCGGCGGCGTTGATGCCCGGGTTGTCGCTGAGCACGGCGAGCGCGCCCTGCTGCGCGGCGGTGATCCCAACCTCCCGCACCGCGGCCTCCTTGGCGGCCTGCGTGATGCGTTCGGCCTGCTTGATGTGGACCAACAGCCGGTCGGTGTGATGCATGTGCCGAGTGTAGGAGCGGGTGCCAGTAACCACCAAGAGAGCAGACAGCTTGCGTAAAGCTATTCGCATGCTGTTAGCTGCATGCATGCGAATAGAAGATCCGACGGCAGACGGCCGACGGTGGTCGATCCTGGCTGTGGGCCTGCTCGCGATCACCGTCGGCTGCACCTTCCAATTCGGCCTCCCGTACCTGATCCCGGCCCTGCGCGCCGACGGGATGTCGCTGGGCACGGCGAGCACGCTCGCCGCCTGCCCGACGTTCGGGGCGCTGCTGACGCTGTACGCCTGGGGTGCCGCCGCCGACCGGTGGGGCGAGCGCCTGGTCCTGGTGACCGGGCTCGCGCTGGCCGGCCTGCTGGTCCTGGCTGCGACGCGGATGCACTCGACCACCGGCCTGGGTGCCTGCCTGGCCCTGGCCGGAGCGGCCGTCGCCTCGGTGCACGCCTCCAGCGGACGCCTCATCCTCGGCTGGTTCGCCGCCAGGGAGCGGGGTCTCGCGATGGGCATTCGGCAGACCGGTCAGCCCCTGGGGGTCGCGGTGGCCGGCCTGACCGTCCCCGTGCTCGCGGTGTACGGCCGGGGCAGCGTCCTGACCGTCCTCGGTACGGCCTGCCTGGCCGCCGCCGCGCTGGTCGCCCTGACGGTGCGTGACCCGCCGAGACGGCCGGCCGGGACGGCGGTCCGGTCCGGTTCGCCCTACCGGACGCCGGTGCTGTGGCGCATCCACGCGGCCAGTGCGCTGCTGGTCGTCCCGCAGTTCACCGTCGCGACCTTCGCCCTGGTCTTCCTGGTGGACCAGCACGGCTGGCAGGTCCAGTCGGCCGGGCGGCTGCTGGCGGTGGCCCAGATCGGCGGAGCCGTGGCCCGGTTGGCGGTCGGCAGCTGGTCCGACCGGGTCGGCAGCCGGATGCGTCCGATGGCGCAGCTCACCGCCGGGTCCGTCGTGATCATGGCGTGCCTGACCGTCGGTGCCTGCACCGGTTCGGTGATCGCGGTTCCCGCGCTGGTCCTGGCCTCGGTCGTCACCGTCAGCACCAACGGCCTCGCGTTCACCGCCGTGGCCGAACTCGCGGGCGGGGCCTGGGCGGGCCGTGCCCTCGGCATTCAGAACACCGCCCAGAACGTCTTCGCCTCCGCGACGCCTTCCGTGGTCGCGCTGCTCGTGACCGGCATCGGCTACGGCCCCGCTTTCGCCGCCGTCACCGCCTTTCCCCTGTTGGCCGTCGTCACCATTCCCCTGAGGAGCTCGAAATGACCGCAGTCCGCACCCGCCCCGCCCTCGGCAACGATCTCGCGCGCGCCATCGTCGACGCCGCCCTGGCCGCCGCCCGGGAGACCGAGCTGCGCTTCGCGATCGCCGTGGTCGACGAGTCCGGCCACCTCAGCGCCTTCGCCCGGATGGACGGTTCGGGCCTGATGACCATTCAGATCGCCCAGGACAAGGCCTACACTTCGGCCGCCTTCGGCCTGAGCACCACCGACTGGCACGAGTTCGTCGAGCAGGACGCCCAGCTCTCGGTGGGTGCCCGGACCGGAATCGACCGGCTCGTCACCTTCGGCGGCGGGCTGCCGATCGTCGTCGACGGGCAGCTCGTCGGCGGGATCGGCGTCTCGGGCGGGCACTGGTCGGACGACGTCAAGATCGCGGAGGCGGGTCTGACCGCGATCACCGGCTGAGAATGACGGCTGATCGAGACGGGTGGCGCGCCCGGCCGGGAGTGACCGGCCGGGCGCGCCGTTCGCAGGATGGTTCGCCCGGGAAGCACCGCCGCGCGGCAAGCTGGGCCGACCACCCCGAGGGACGGAGCCAGCATGTCCGACACCACCACCACGCCCCGGATCGCGATCGTCGGGGGCGGCCTCGGCGGCCTGACCCTCGCCCGGGTCCTCCAGGTGCACGGCATCGCCGCCACCGTGTACGAAGGCGAGTCCGCCCGGACGGCCCGGGGCCAGGGCGGCACGCTCGACCTGCGCCCCGGGACCGGGCAGCGGGCGCTGGAGCTGGCCGGGCTGACCGGAGGCTTCCTGGCCGCCGCCCGGCCCGAGGGCCAGGACCTGCGGCTGGTCGACAAGCACAACGTCCTGTTGCGCGAACTGATCCCCGAGGAGGGTGAGTTGGCGCGGCCCGAGATCGACCGCGGGGTGCTCCGCGATCTGCTGCTGGACTCCCTCGACCCCGGTGCCGTCCGGTGGGGCCACCGCCTCGACCGGGCCGTGCCGGTGGGCGGCGGTCGGCACGAACTCCGCTTCGAGGACGGCACGGTGGAGACCTGCGAGCTGCTGGTCGGCGCCGACGGGGCGTGGTCCCGGGTCCGTCCGCTGCTGCACGACACCACTCCCGGCTACACCGGGGTGACCTTCGTCGAGCTCGGCATCCCGGATGCCGACCGGACCCACCCCGAGCTGGCCCGGCTGGTCGGCCGGGGCAGCCTGTACGCGCTCGGGGACGACAAGGGCCTGCTGCCGCAGCGCAACGGCGACGGCCGGATCCGCGCCTACGTCGCGCTCCGGGTGCCGGAGGGGTGGCCGGCCTCAGCGGGCGTTCCGTGCGACCGGCCGGCCGAGGTCCGGGTCGTCCTGCTCGACCACTTCGCCGACTGGGCCCCGGAGTTGACCGACCTGATCCGGTACGGCGACGACACCGTGCTGCCCCGCCCGATCATGATGCTGCCGATCGGCCTGACCTGGCCGGGCACCCCCGGCGTCACGCTGATCGGCGACGCCGCCCACCTGATGTCGCCGTTCTCCGGGGCAGGTGCCAACCTCGCCATGCTGGACGGGGCCGAACTCGCCCTGGCCGTGGCCGAGTCGGCGGCCGACCCGGCCGCCGCGGTGCCCGCCTTCGAGCGGGTGATGCACGAGCGGGTCCGGCCGGAGGCGCGGCTCGCCTCGGACAACCTGGAGCTGATGATCGCCCCGGACGGCGCCCGGCTGATGGCCGAGATGATCGACCGCTTCACGGCGGCCGCCACCGGGAAGGACTGACAGCCACCGGCTGGGCGCCTGCTCCCGGACGGCCGGGGTCAGCCCCGGTACGGCGGGGTGATGCCCCAGTCCCAGCGCGGCATCGGGGTCTCGGGCAGCGGCGGCGGGTTGGGGCCGGAGTAGATCAGCGCCATCCGGGTGCCCCACTCCAGGTAGTACGCGAGGACGCCGCGGAACTCCGGGTCGCTCGGCAGGCCGACCTCGTCGGCGGTCGCCAGCAGCAGCGCCACCCAGCGGCTGCGCTGCTGCTCGGTGACACCCCGGCCGAGGTGGCGGGAGGCCATGTGGCGGTGGCCGCCCAGCTCGGTGCTGTAGCGGGCCGGGCCGCCGAACACCTCGCCGAGCCAGGCCGCCACGTGCTCGGCGTGGTGCGGGTCCATCCCCGCGAAGACCGGGGCGAGCACCGCGTCCTCGGCGACAAGCTCGTAGAAGCGGGTGAACAGCCGGTCGAAGGCGGCCGCCCCGCCGGCCCACGCGTACAGGGTCGGCGTCGAACCGCCCCTGCCCACGACCTCGGTGACCTCGTAGTGGCGCATCTCCTCGATGGACTCGATGTACGGCTTGATCTCGGCCAGGAAGGCGGCGAAGTGCGGACCCTTGCGGAAGCCGCCGAGGTGCTCCTCGGCGGAGGTCCAGCGGATCCGCAGGACGTACGCGGCCGGGTCCTCGGTGCAGCGGGCCAGCTCGTAGTCGACGCACTGCTCGGCCGCCCCGAGCGGGCCGGCGGCCCGGAGGTAGGCCTGCTCGAAGGCGGTGCGCTGCGGTTCGGCGATCCGGTACCTGATGTACTCGACAATCATGAGCTGACTCAACCTCAGCAGCCTTTCCGGAGCAAGGACTTGAGGCATCCTGTGACCTTCGTGGCGGCGCCGAGGCGCCGCAGGGCTCAGCTCAGGTTCCGGGTGATCCGCTCCAGCACGGCGACGGCGGTGCGGTAGTCCGCGTCCGGGATCCCGGCCGTCGCCGACTCGCGGAAGGCGGAGACCCGTTCGGCCACCTCGGCCAGGCGGGTACGGCCTTCGGCGGTCAGCGCGAGCCGGTCCGGTGCGGGGCGGGTCAGCCAGCCGTCGGCGAGCACGGCCTCGACAGCAGCGGTCAGGGTGGGGGCGTCAGCGTTGGCGGCGAGGACGGTCAGGACGGCGGTGTCGGTGGCAGCCGGGTCGTCCTGGACGACGTTCAGGACCTGCCAGGCGAGCCGGGTCAGGTGGTGCTCGGCCAGCATCGCGTCCATCCGGGCGGTGAGGGCCCGGTCGGTGCGGTTCAGCCAGTAGCCGATGGGCTTCAACTCTCGCTCCCGAGCGGGTCAGTGCTGCCCGGCGAAGGCGGCGGCGTTCTCGGCGGCCCACTGCCGGAAGCTGCGGGCGGGGCGGCCGAGCAGGGTGTCGGTGGTGTCGGCGACGGTGGCGGGGCCGTGCTGCTCGGCGGCCTGCCAGAGGTCGAGCAGCGAGCCGGCCATCGGGGCGGGCATGAAGCCGCCCAGCTGCCGCTCCGCCTCGGCGCGGGTGATCCGCTGGACCGGGATCTCCCGGCCGACGGCCTCCGCCACGATCGCGAGCTGCTCGCGGAAGGTCAGCGACTCGGCGCCGGTCAGGGTGACCGCACGCGGGCCTGCGAGCTTGCCGGTGAGGGCGGCGGTGGCGACGTCGGCGATGTCCTCGGGGTGGATCGGCGCGATGTGGGCTTCCGGATAGGCGAGTTGGACCGGCTGGGCCCGGCCGACAAACCAGGCCCAGCCGAGCGCGTTGCTGGCGAAGGCGTCCGGGCGCAGGAAGGTGCAGGCGAGCGAGGAGGCGGCGAGGGCGCGCTCTACCCGCAGACTGTGGCTCGCCAGCGGGTCGTGCTCCGCGTCCGGGCCGAGCACCGAGGAGGACGAGAGCAGCACGACGTGCTCGACGCCGGCGGCCTCGCCGGCGGCGATCAGCTCGTGGATGCCGGCCGGTTCGGGATAGAGGAAGACCTGCCGGACGCCGCGGAGCGCGGCCTCGAAGGTCTCCGGCCGGTCGAGGGCCAGCTCGGCCGTCTCGACCCCGGCGGGGACGGTGAGTTCGGCGGGCCTGGCGCTGGCGGCGCGGACCGGGAGGCCGGCGCCGTGCAGCTGGTGGACGACCGAGCGGGCGACCCTGCCGCGGGCGCCGGTGACGAGGATGGTCACGATGGAATCCGTTCGTTGATGAAGACATATGCATGCTCACATGCACACGTTTTCATGTCAACACATGTC
This sequence comes from Kitasatospora sp. NPDC002040, assembly GCF_040296785.1. NCBI lineage: Bacteria > Bacillati > Actinomycetota > Actinomycetes > Kitasatosporales > Streptomycetaceae > Kitasatospora > Kitasatospora sp. NPDC002040. The sequence continues at coordinate 347,463 of NZ_JBEOXV010000001.1, forward strand.
TTCATGGAGTCATCCAGATACGATGGGGCCATGACGAAGCACCGGACCGCCGACGCCGACGAACTGCTGAACGCCGTGGGTCCGGCCTTCGGGAAGCTGCGACGCTCCTCGCTCCTGGACGTGGAGAACCCGATCTCGCAGAAGGACCTGAGCCGCACCCTGGTCCTCAACATCGTCCTGGAGGCCGAGCAGGCCGAGGCCGATCAGCCCCGCGAGATCACCGTCGGCGCGATCGCCGCCCACCTCGGTGCCGACCCCTCGGTGGCCAGCCGGATGGTCTCCGACAGCATCTCCGCCGGCTACCTGATCCGCGCCGCCTCCCAGCAGGACGGCCGCCGCACCGTCCTCCACCTCAGCCCCGAGGGCCGCGAGCTGATGGCCCGCTTCCGCCGCCACCAGCGCGACGCCTTCGAGTCGATCACGGCCGACTGGAGCGAGGCCGAACGCCTGGAGTTCGCCCGCCTGATGCTCAAGTACGTCGCGGCCCAGGACGCCCTTCGGGCCCGCGGCGAGCGCTGAACCCTTCCGTCGTCCGGCCGGGTTCGCTAGTTTGCAGGCATGATCACGCCTCCTGTCCGCCCGCGACCGGCCCTCCGGGCACCTTCGAGCCGCGCGGAGCGCTGACATGGCGCTCCCGGTCCACCGCGTCACCCCTGGCCTCCGGTGCGGTGGCCGACGGCAGTTCGCCGCCGCCGCCGTGTCCCTGGTGGCGGCCTCGGCCGAAGCCGCCGGTGTCCACCGCCTGGTGATCGACAATCCGATGCTCGAGGGCTTCTTCTCGTACGGTGCCCGCGGCGGTGCCGGGCGGATGCTGTCCGGGCTCTTCCCCGACCGCCTGGCCGGCTGTCATGACGGTGCCGTGGTGCCGTTGGCCACCGGCCTGGAGCTGGTCCGCATCATGCTGGTGCGGGAGGGCAGTTGGTGCAGGCTCCGGTCCGACTCCGGGTTCTCCGTCCATGTCGGTGACCAGGACGACCTGTACCTGCGCGGCGAACTGCCGGTGCCGGACGAGGACCTGCGGATCGAGGCGGTCGGATCCTCCCCGTACGACCCCGGGCTCGACGAGGTGCAGCAGCGGCGGCCTGCGGACGGTGCCTTCTGGCGGGAACTCGGCCTGTTGGTGGCCGAGTCGGGGCCCGTCCTGGTGGAGGAGCAGTACATCGCCCGGGCCCGCCGCTGGCACCGCCCGACCGGTGCCGATGAACTCGCCGTCCTTCGAGGCGGATTGGCGCCGCGTGCCCGGGTGCGGGTGTGGCCGGACCTGACCGGGGACATCGGGGCGGTCCGTGCTGCGGTCCTGCGCGGGGAGCGGCTCGAACTGCTGGTCCAGCAGGCTCCTGACGGGCGGCTCACCGACGGGAGGATCGCCGAACCGTGGATGGGCCGCTCCGACGCCCCGCACCCGCAGATCGCCGACGGTCCCGGACACCGGGCCACCCTGATCCCCTGGGGATCCGACGGTCCCGGCCCCCTGCTCGACGCCCAACTGCCGGACGCCGACGGTGTCCTGCGGGCCAGGTGGCGCACCAACCGGACCCTGGCCGACCGGCGGCGGGCGTTCCTGGGCTCGCTCCGGGTCGGGGACACGGTCACCGGCACGGTGGCCACCGGCCTGGAGGACGTCGGGGTGCGGGTGGACCTGGACGGGGAGCCCGACCGGGGGCTCGGCTTCCTGCGGGTGCCCGAGCTGTCCTGGGAGCGCGTCGACTCGGTGGACGTCGTAGCCCCCATCGGCCGCCGGATCAGGGCCCGGATCCTGCACGTCGACTGGACCTGGGAAGAGGTGAGCCTGTCAGTGAAGGCGCTGACTCCCGACCCCTGGCGGACACCCGGTCGGCTGCCGGCCTCCGGCGCGGCAGTCAGGGGCACGGTCAGCCGGGTGCTTCCGTTCGGCGTTTTCGTCCGGCTGGCGGAGGGCGTGGAAGGGATGGTCCATGCGCCCGAGGCTGCGGTGGCGGTGGCGATGGGGGACGAGGTCGAGGTGGTGGTGCTCGACGTCGACCTGATGCGTCGTCGGATCGGTCTCGCCTTCAGGCCGGGGAGTGCGCAGGCCGGCGGCTGAGGGTCAGGGCCAGGGCGGCGGCCGTCAGGAGGGCGGCGGCGGCGAAGGTGGTGCGGGTGCCGGTGGCGATGGCTCCGGGGTGGGCCGTGGTGATGTCGGCGGTGCCGGTGGCGAGGGTGAAGACGGCGCCCAGGACGGCGGCGCCGGTGACCAGGCCGAGGTTCCGGGAGAGGTTGAGCAGGCCGGAGGTGACGCCCCGTCGGTCGGGGGCGATGTCCTGCATGACCGAGGTGTTGTTGGCGGTCTGGAAGACCGAGTAGCCGACGGTGAGGACCGCGATCGGGACGAGGTAGCCGGGCACGCCGAACGAGGTCGGGGTGACGGCCAGGGCGGCGGCACCGGCCGTCATCGCGAGCAGCCCGGCCACGGTCATCCGGCGGGGTCCGAAGCGGTCCGCGATCCGGCCGGCCGGCACGCCGGTGAGTGCCACCAGGAACGGACCGACCGTCATGACCAGCCCGACCGCCGCGTTGTCGAGCCCGAGCGCGCGGGCGAGGTGGAACGGGCCGACCACCAGGGTGGCCATCATCACCGTCGAGACCAGGACGCTCATCGCGAGCCCGGTGCTCAGCCTGGGGTCACGGAAGGCCGCCGGTCGGACCAGCGGCGCCGCCGCCCGCCGCTCGGTCCGGACGAACAGTGCGGCGCCGAGCCCGGCCGCCACCAGCAGGCCCAGGTTGAGCGCGCCGAAGTGCCCGTGACCCGTCGTCATGGCGAGGGCGTACGCCCCGAGGCCCAGTGCCAGCAGCACCGTGCCCCGCAGGTCGAAGGCGGGCCGCCCGGAGCCCGGACGGGGCGGGTCGGCGGGCAGGTGGCGGTACGCGAGCAGCAGGCCGAGCACCCCGAGCGGCGCGGTGGCCAGGAAGACCGCCCGCCAGCCGGGGCCGGAGACCAGGACGCCGCCCAGCGACGGACCGAGTGCGGTGCCGATCGCCGACATCGTCCCGAGCAGCCCCATCGCGCGGCCGGTCCGCTCCTTGGGGACGGTCCCGCCGACGAAGGCCATGGTGAGCGCCATCATGACCGCGGCCCCGAGGCCCTGCGCGGCCCGGGCGGCGATCAGCAGCCAGAGCGTGGGCGCGACGCCGCACAGCACCGAGGCCGCCGTGAACAGGCCGAGGCCGCCGAGCAGCAGTCGGCGCCGCCCGGTGAGGTCGCCGAGCCGTCCGACGCCGACGATCAGGGTGGTGACGGCCAGCAGGTACGCCAGCACGATCCACTGGACCTGCTGGAACGAGGCGCCGAACGCCTGCGCCATGGCGGGCAGTCCGACGTTGGCGATGCTGGTGCCGAGCGAGGCGAGCAGCATCGAGAGCGAGAGGGCGGCCAGCGCCCACCGGACCGACGGCCGCCGTTCCGGTGGGTCGGCCACCACGGCCGCCCGTACTGCACTGTTCGGGTTCACTGCGCTCTCCGTCCGCCGGCACCTGCTGATGCGGGGAGCGTGCACTGGGCCGGTCGGGGGCGGCAATCGATGTTGCCGTTTCCGGGACGACGGGGTGGAATGCCCACATGGACAGTCCGCCGCCGTACCGAGCGGTCCTCGACGAGGTCGGCCCCCGGCTCCGCCGGATGCGTGCGCACCACAACCTCACCCTGGCCGCGGTCTGCGAGGCCACCGGCATCTCCAAGAGCACCCTGTCCCGGCTGGAGTCGGGCCAGCGCCGCCCGAGTCTGGAGCTGCTGCTGCCGCTGGCGGAGGTGTACCGGGTGCCGCTGGACGATCTGGTCGGAGCGCCCGAAGTGGGCGACCCCAGAGTCCGGTTGACGCCGCACAAGCTGGCGCACGGCGGCACCTTCGTCCCGCTCTCCCGGACCCCGGGGCCGCTCCAGGCGTACAAGATGATCATCCCCGACCGGGGCAGCGAGCCCGAGCTCCGCTCGCACGAGGGCTACGAGTGGCTGTACGTGCTGGACGGCCGGCTGCGGCTGGTGCTGGGGGAGCACGACCTGGTGCTGGGGTCGGGCGAGGTGGCGGAGTTCCACACCCGGGTGCCGCACTGGTTCAGCAGCGCGGACGGGCGGCCGGTGGAGGTGCTCAGCCTGTTCGGCCGCCAGGGCGAGCGGATGCACGTCCGCGCCAAGCCGAAGCCCGAGCTCTGATCCGCCGTCAGGCCAGCGAGTCGATCCAGCGGGCCAGCCGGCGGCCCTCGGTGGCCATCAGCTCCGGGTCGCGGAGCGTGTTGGTGAGCAGCGAGATGCCCTGGTACGCGGCGACCAGGGCGACCGCGAGTTCGTGGGCGTCGTCCCGGCCCATGGCCCGGAACTGCTGCTCGGCCCAGTCGATCAGGGCGCCGATCACCTGGGCGATCGCCCGGTCGAGGCCGTCGGCGCGCTTGTCGAGCTCCGAGGCCAGGGTCCCGGTGGGGCAGCCGTACCGGGCGGTGAGCTCGCGCTGCCCGATCCAGCCGTCCAGCAGCGCCTTCAGCCGCTCCTGCGGGGTGGGCAGCGCGTCGAGGGCGCCGATCATGCTCTGCAGGCTCTGGGCGTGGGCGTCGATCGCCGCCCCGACCAGGTCGTTCTTGGTCTTGAAGTAGTAGTAGACGTTGCCCACCGGGACGTCGGCCGCCCGGGCGATGTCGGCCAGGGTGGTCTGCTCCACGCCCTGCTCGTGCAGGACCCTGGCCGCCGCGGTCGCCAGCCGTTCGCGCTTGCCGGCCGGGCGCCGGACCTGTTCTGAGTGAGTCACCTGACTGACTGTAGACGCCTGACGGGATGTCAGGCTAGGGTCTCTCTAAGTCAGCCAACTAACTCACTGCTGCAGGAGTTCTCATGATCGTTGTCACGGGTGCGACCGGAAACGTCGGCCAGGAGCTGGTCCGGACCCTCGTCGAGGTCGGCGAGCAGGTGGCCGCCGTCTCCCGTCACGCCGCCGAACTCCCGCTGGGCGCCGTGCACTTCGCGGCCGACCTGGCCGACCCGGGGAGCCTGCGCCCGGCGCTGGCCGGCGCCCGGGCGCTCTTCCTGCTGGTGGCCGGGGAGGACCCGGAGGGCATCCTGGACCTGGCCCGGGAGGCCGGGGTGCAGCGGGTGGTCCTGCTCTCCTCCCAGGGCGCGGGGACCAGGCCCGAGGTCTACCGGCACCCGGTGGCGTTCGAGTACGCGGTGCGGCGCTCGGGTCTCGACTGGACGGTCCTGCGGTCGGGCGGGCTGAACTCCAACGCCTTCGCCTGGGCCGGGTCGATCCGGGCGGAGCGCACCGCCGCCGCCCCGTTCGGCGCGGTCGGGCTGCCCACCGTCGACCCGGCCGACATCGCCGAGGTCGCGGCCGCCGTCCTGCGCGGGGACGGTCACGCGGGCCGCACGTACGACCTGACCGGCCCGGTGCCGGTCACCCCGAGGGAGCGGGCCGCCGCGATCGGCGCGGCGCTGGGCGAGCCGGTGCGGTTCGTCGAGCAGACCCGGGAGGAGGCCAGGGCGCAGATGCTGGCCTTCATGCCCGAGCCGGTGGTCGAGGGCACGCTGGCGATCCTCGGCGAACCGCTGCCGGCCGAGCAGCGGCCGAGCCCGGACGTCGAGCGGATCCTCGGCCGGGCGCCGCGCACCTTCACCGCCTGGGCCGCCCGGACCGCACCGGCCTTCCGCTGACCGGCTCCGGCGGCCGGTCGGTCAGCCGTCCGTCCGGGCGGTGACCAGGCCGGACTCGTAGGCGGCGATGACGGCCTGGGCGCGGTCCCTGACGTCGAGTTTGCCGAAGATGCTGGTGATGTAGTTCTTGACCGTGGAGAGGCTGATCTCCAGGGCGTCGGCTATCTCCGTGTTGTCGAGGCCGGTGGCCATCAGGCGCCACACCTCGACCTCGCGGGGCGTCAGTTCGCCCGGATCGGCGAGGGCCGCCGCCGGGCGGGTGCTGCGCGGAGCCCGGACGTAGGTCGAGATCAGCCGGGTGAGCAGGCGCGGTGCGACCACGGCCTCGCCCGCGTGGACGGTGCGGATCGCCGCGCCCAGGTCCTCCGGGGAGACGTCCTTGGGCAGGAACCCGTACGCACCGGCGCGCAGCGCGGCGACCACGTACTCGTCCATGTCGAAGGTGCTGAGGGCGAGCACCCGGCACCCGGGCAGGCTGCGGGCCAGCTGCCCGGTCGCGGCCACCCCGTCCAGGACCGGCATCCGGATGTCCATCACCACCACGTCGGGGTGCAGGCGGTGGGCCAGCGCGACGGCCTGCTCGCCGTTCTCGGCCTCGCCCACCACCTCGAAGGACGGGTCGGGGGAGAGGATCAGCGACAGGCCCCGCCGGACCAGCGGCTGGTCGTCCGCGATCAGCACCCGGATCCTCTGCGGTGTACCGGCTGTCGGCGGCGTCCCGGGGGTCGGCGGCGTCACCGGTGCACCGCCCCGCGCTGGACGGCCGCCTCGTCGGCCTCCTCGGGGGCCAGCGGCAGTTCGGCCCGGACAGCGAACCCGCCGTCGGCCCGGTGGCCGGCCGTCAGGGTGCCGCCGTGCAGTGCGACCCGCTCGCGCATCCCGATCAGCCCGTAGCCGGCCGGGCCCTTGGCCGAGGTCGGCTCCGGCGGCGGCGCTCCTCCGCCGTCGTCCTGCACCTCGACGGTGAGCCGGTCCTGACCGTACGTCAGCTGCACCGAAACCCGGGCCGGTCCGGCGTACTTGCGGGCGTTGGTCAGGGCCTCCTGGACGATCCGGAACACCGTCAGGCCGACCGTCGGCGGCAGCGGGTGCTCCCGACCGCAGACGGTCAACTCGGTGGGCAGGCCGGCCAGTCGGGACTCCGCCAGCAGGCGGCCCAGGTCCTCGGCGCCCGGCTGGGGCGCCGGCGGGGCGTGCTCCGGCTCGTCGCCGGCCCGTAGGACGTCCAGGAGTTGGCGCATCTCCCGCAGGGCCAGCCGCCCGGAGGACTCCAGCGTCACCAGGGCGTCCCGGACCACCTCCGGGTTCGCGAGGTTGGCCCGGGCCCCGCCCGCCATCAGCTGCATGGAGGTGATGTGGTGGGCCACGATGTCGTGCAACTCCCGTGCGATCCTTCGGCGTTCGTCGGCCACCGCCCGGTCGGCCAGCAGCGTGCGGTTGGCCGCCACCTCGCGCTGCCAGCGGGTGACGGCGATGCCGGTGCCGGTGACGATCAGGACCGAGAGGGTCGCGGCGATGACGTCCGTCCAGGTCGGCACCAGGCCCCGGCTCTGGCTCAGCAGCGTCAGCGCCGTGGTCCCGACGGCGGCGGCCGCCACCACCGGGCCGGAGCAGGACCGGACCACCGTGTACAGGGCCACCACCAGGACGGCGCCGAAGTGGCTGGGCAGCGGCAGCGTCAGCGCCGCCGTCGCGTCCAGGGCCAGGACGGCGGCGAGCGCCGCCACCGGGTGCCTGCGCCGGGCGAGCAGCGGGAGGGCGGCCACCGCGACCAGCAGGAACCCGGTGACGCTGACTCCACCCCGGCCGGTCGGGTCGAGGACGTAGCTGAGCAGGTTCAGCGCGCAGGCCGCACCGGTCACCAGGGCGTCGTTGCGGGTCCAGGGCGGCTCGGCGCCGTCGACCGGCAGCGGTTCCCCGGCGTCGCCGGGCCCGCTCGGTCGGCTGTCCGGTCGGTTGCCCGTTCGGTCGCTGGACATGACTGTTCCCCCTCGTGCACGGCCTCCTGTCTCCCCGACAGGGTTGCACACGCCGGCCGCGGCCCGGCCCCCTGACCAGGACCCAGGTCCTGGTCAGGGGGCCGGGAAGGACCCAGGGCCCCGGTCCGGATCATCCGCTGCCAGGACGCCCGGGGGCCCCTCGGAGTGATGGTCTGGATACGGCCGGGAACCCCCGGCAGACGTCCGTTTCCAAGCCGTCCGTCGGAGGACAACGTGATCCGCGCCTTGACCGGATACTCCACCAGAAACCCGTGGCGGATCATCGCCCTCTGGGCGGTGCTCGGTGTCGCACTGGCCGGTCTGACCCCGGGTCTGTTCGCCCGCGTCATCCAGAGCCAGAGCGGCGACTTCCTGCCCGGGAGCTACGACTCGGCCGCCGCGCTGCGGATCGCCGAGGAGCAGTTCGGGCTCGACCCCGACGCCACCACGGTGACGGTGCTGGTCGCCCGCGCCGACGGCAAGGTCCTCGACGCCGCCGATCAGCGGCGGATCGAGGCCGGGGCGGCGAAGCTGGCGAAGCGTCAGGTGGTGATGCCCAGGAAGGAGGACGAACCGGAGTTCCTGGTCCCCGACCACTCCCAGACCCCCCGGATCGCACCGGCGATGGTGGCACCCGACCGCAGCTTCGAACTGCTCTCGGTCGAGCTGGTCGGCAGCGCCGCCGACGAGGGCGTCCACCGCCTCTACCGGGCCTTCCGGGACGAGGTCCGGGCGGAGTTTTCGGACGACGGGCTGCGCACCGGCTTCACCGGGGGCCTCGCCGAGACGGTCGACAGCACCGACGCCCACAAGACCGCCACGACGGTCGGCGGCGCCCTCGTGATGGGGCTCATCGTCCTGCTCAACGTGCTGGTCTTCCGCAGCGTGCTGGCGGCCGTGCTGCCGCTGCTCGCGGTGGCCCTGATCGGCGGCGTGGCGGGCGGGGCCGTCGCGGGTGCCGCGATGCTGACCGGGCTCAAGCTCGACCCGGGTACCCCGGGGCTGATCAGCGTGGTCCTGCTCGGCATCGGGATCGACTACCTGCTGTTCCTGCTGTTCCGCTTCCGCGAGCAGCTGCGGGCCCGGCCGGACCAGCCCGCCCGGGAGGCGGCCGCGCAGGTGTCGGCACGGGTGGGCACCGCGATCACCTCGGCGGCGCTGACCATCGTGGCCGCCTTCGCCACGCTGGGCGTGGCGACCTTCGGGCAGTTCCGCTCGCTCGGCCCGGCCATCGCGGTCGCGGTCCTGGTCATGCTGCTGGGCAGCCTGACCCTGCTGCCGGCCCTGCTCGCGGCCGCCGGACGGAAGATGTTCTGGCCCTCCCGCAGCCTGCGCCACCAGCCCCGCGAAGGAGCGGCCGCCCGCTTCGGCGCGCTGGTCGCCCGCCGCCCGGTGATGCTGGCGTTCGCCGCCGTCGCCCTGCTGGGCGCGCTGGCCGCCGGGACGGCCGGGATCCGGATGGACTACGGCCAGGGCGGCGGCAGCGACACCCCGGCCGCGGCCACCGCCGCCGAGATCTCCCGGGCGCTGCCGGCCGGTGTGTCCGACCCGACCAGCGTCTACGTCGCCAGCAGGAACGGTGCGCCCCTCACCACCGGACGGCTGGACGAGCTGTCCCGGGCCCTCACCCAGGTCCAGGGCGTGGGCCAGGTGGCACCGACGGTCCTGAACGGGGACCGGCGCGCCGCCCGGATCGACCTCTACCTGACCGCCGACCCGCAGAGCCAGCAGGCCCGCGACCTGGCCTCCGGCCCGGTCCGCGCCGCCGTCGCCGCGCACACCCCCGACGGTACGGCGGCCCACGTGGGCGGTACGGCGGCGATCTTCGCCGACATCGCCACCGCCGTGGACCACGACCTGACCGTGGTGTTCCCGGTCGCGGCCGGGCTGATCGCGCTGATCCTGCTGCTGCTCCTGCGCAGCCTGCTCGCACCGCTGATCCTGATGGTCTCCGTCGGCCTGGGCTTCGCCGCCACCCTCGGCGCCGCCACCCTGCTGTTCCAGCACGGGCTGGGCCGGCCGGGCGTCAGCTTCACCCTCCCGCTGGTGCTGTTCCTCTTCGTCGTCGCGCTGGGCACCGACTACAACATTCTGATCGCCGACCGGATCCGCGAGGAGATGCAGCGCCCCGGCCCGGCCCGGGCCGCCGTGGCCCGCGCGGTACGGCACACCGCCCCGGCCGTCGCGACGGCCGGCCTGGTGCTGGCCGGCTCCTTCGCCACCCTGGCCACCAGCCCGGGGAGCGAGCAGGTCGCGTTCGCGATGACGCTCGGCATCCTGCTGTCCGCCCTGGTCCTGTCGCTGGTGCTGGTCCCCGCGCTGGCGGCCCTGCTCGGCCGGGGCCTCTGGTGGCCGGTCCGCCCGGGCCGCGGCTCCGCCCACCGGGCTGCGGCGCCGGCCCCCGAGCCCGAGCGGGTCACCGTCTCCTGACGGCAGGTCAGTGCGGGTCCAGGTCGAAGGCGGCACTGGCGATCCCGTACTGGACCGCGAACGGCACGCCGTTCCGGCTGGTCGGGGTGAGCGAGTAGACCAGGTCCCGGGAGGCGTCCGGGGTGGCGAAGATGCCGTTGGTCCAGCCCGGGCGGCTGCCGGTCTTGCCCCAGAGCACCACGCCGGACGGACTGGTGAAGCGCATCAGCGCCGTGCTGAAGCAGGCCCGGCCGGCGGTCGGACCGATGTCGCAGTTCCGGTTCCGGAAGTTCGGCACGTCCGGGACGGCGAACAGTTCGGCCTGCTGCGCGGGCGGCAGCAGCCGTCCGCGCAGCAGCGCGGAGAGGAAGCGGTCCAGGTCGGGCGCACTGGAGACCATGCCGCCCTCGGCCCACGGCCACGGGCTCTGCTCGGTGACGTCGACCTGCTCGGTGCCCGTTCCGTCCGGCCGGGGGACCGCCAGGTAGGCGTGCGCGGTCGGGTGCGCCAGCCGGGTGTCACCGGCGGCCGGGACGGCGGTGCTGTGCAGGCCGAGCGGACGCAGGATGCGCGCGTTCACCTCCTGCGCGTACGAGCGGTGGGTGACCCGCTCGACCAGCAGGCCGGCCAGGAAGTAGTTGAGGCCGTTGTACTGCTGGGCGGTGCCCGGCTCGAACTGCATCGGTCGGCCGACCGCCTCGGCCACCACCTGCTGCGGGGTCCAGCTCTCGTCCATGTGGTCGGCGAACCACTGGTCCCCGCCGTCGTCCCCGCCGAGGCCGCCGCCGGTGGGCAGGCCGCTGGTGTGGTTGAGCAGCTGACGGACCGTGATCGGCGGGTAGGCGGCGGGCAGCGCGTCCGGGAGGTACTGCTGCACGGTGCCGTCCAGGTCCACCCGGTGCTCGGCGGACAGTTGCAGGAGCACGGTGGCGGTGAAGACCTTGGAGATGCTGCCGATCCGGAACCGTCCGTCGGCAGCGACCGGGCGGCGGCCGCCGTCCAGCTCGCCGGTGGTCAGCTTGCCGGTGCCGGAGGTGCCCGACCAGCGGCCGTCCCGGCCGTCCACCAGGACGACTGCGCTGGTCAGTTGGGCGTTCGGCAGGGCGGCGGTCATGGCGCTCAGCGCCTGGGCGTTCGGTGCCTGGGTGTTCGGCGCCTTGTTCGTACGGGGCTGCGCCGTGGCGTCGACGGCGGTGCCGGCCACGGCTCCGGCAGTGAGGGCGACCACCAGTGCGCCGGCTGCCCCTGCGTTGGCCCAACTGCGGTGGGCGGAGCGGCTGTTCACGGCGGCACTGGTCATCTCGGCATCCCTCGGCGGTGGTTGGCGGGCCTCGGCGGCCCGGCGACATGCAGAAGTCTGCCGAGCCGCGGCCGCCCGGCCATCCGGGACCGACCCCGAGCCGCCCCGGAGCCACCCCTGGCCCGGCCCTGGTCACCACCCCTCAGTGGCTGTTGCCCAGTTGGAGGAGCTTGGCGGCGGCGGGGGCGGCGGCGTCCGCGCCGTGGCCACCCGCCTGGACCTCGACGGCGACGGCGAGGTCGCCCCGGTAGGCGGTGATCCAGCTGTTGGGGTTCTGCCCGCCGACCTCGGCCGTGCCGGTCTTCGCGGCGGCACCGGAGATGGAGCCGAGCGCCTTGGCTGCGGTCCCGCTCTGCGCGGTGCGCTGCATCATCGACCGCAGCTGGTTCAGGACAGTGGCACTCAGGGTCCGGGCGGCCATGGGCTGGGCCTTGCCGGGCACCAGGACCGGCTGGCGGAAGGTGCCGCTCTGCACCGTGGCCGACACCGACGCCATGGCCAGGGCGTTGGTCCTGATCCGGCCCTGCCCGACGTAGGCCAGCGCGATCTGCTCCGGGTTGGTCTCCACCGGGATGTCGGTGTCGAACGCCGACAGACCCGTCTTCCACACCAGCCCCAGACCGAACACGTCCTTCGCCACCGCGGGCAGACTGCCCGCCTTGAGCCGCAGCTGTGCCGCCTCGATGAAGGCGGTGTTGCAGGACTGCGCGAAGTCGTCCTTGAACGTGTAACCGAGCCGGGCATCGGTGAAGTCGTTCGGCACCAGACGCCCGCCCGCGTTGGTGTTCTTCGGGCACGGCACCGGCGAGTCGGGCGTCAGACCGGTCTCCAGCAGCGCCGCTGCGGTGACCACCTTCATCGTCGAACCCGGCGCCGTCGCACCCCCGAACGCCCGGTTCTGACCCACCGCCGGATTGTTCGCGAACGCCAGCACATGACCCGTACTCGGCTCGACCGCCACCACCGACGCCGGACCCGACTGCTCCTTCACCACCGCCTCCGCCACCCGCTGCAGATCCGCATCCAACGTCAACTGCCGCTTGGCACCCTTCGACGCCGAAATCGTGAACAACGGCTCCGACCCACCCGAACCCCCAGCCGACCCGACCACCACCACACCCGTACCGTCACCGGCGGGCTGCGCACCGTCGTCCGCGAACTCGATCTGGTCCAACACCGCCGCTATCGACGGGAACGCACCCACCGGGCGCCCCTTGCGGTCCACCACCTGCGACGGCACCGACGAGGACACCGGCCGGATCGCCAACGCCTTCCCCGCACCCAACCGGGGATGCACCACCGTCGGATCCCAGTGCACCACCACTCCGCCGTCACCGGTCTTCACCATCGCGACCGCACTCTCGTACCGCCACACCCGAACCGCACCCGGCAACCCCACCTCGGCGCGGAAGGTCATCGGGGCTCCGGCCTGTGGTCTCTCGGCGGTCGGGGTCAGTGTCAGCGCGGTCGGAGTCAGCGCCGTCCGAAAGGCCGTCAGCGCCGCCACCGCCGCCTCCGGACGGTCGGTCAACCGCCCGGCCTCCTCGAAGTCGCCCTTGGCCCAGGCCGCCAGGAACGCCTTCGCACCCGCCGCAGCCGCCTCCGCCGACGGTGCCTTGATCGCCGACGCCTTGGCCGCCGGGGTCGCCACCGTGGACGGCTGCGCGGCCGCCGCCCTGGTACCTCCGGTCACGCCGTTCCACAGGTTGTACGCGGCGAAGCCGCCCCCGGTGAACACCACCGCCGTGATCACGCCGACACCGGTCATCACACTCTTGCGCATTGCTGATCCCCCCTGGGACTCGGTACGTGAACTGAAGGCGGTGCGGTCAGCCAGGAAGCTTCCACGCGGGGCTCAGCGCGATCGCCCGCAGCTGAGCGGTCGTCAGCGCCGGTCCCGGGCGGTTCGGCCGGTCCTGCTTCAACCGGTCGCTGTCGTACGTCATCACGGTGACCCACAGCCCGTCCGGCCGCCGTACTTCGATGGACCAGCGCTGGACACCCACGTCCATCGTGCTTTCGTAGAACTGGGTGCCGTCGGGGAGGCTCTCCCAGTCCGCCTGGGGGCCGCTGTTCGGCTCCCTCCTGTTGTCGCTCAGGCTGATCTCCACCAGGGCCGGTCCCTTGCCGTCCGTGACGGTGAAGTTGGCGTAGCCGTACCCGCTGGTGTTGGCGTCGGCCGGGGTGAGACCGGCCGGGAGGAGGCTTGTCGCGGTGGCGACGATCTGCCCGCCCGGGAACTCGGATCGGGACGGGGGCCCGTCGACCAAGGCGGGCAGCGCGGCCACCACGGGGTCCCAGACAGCCGAGGACGCCGCGGCGGTCAGCTGATCCGGGGTCAGCGGTGGGGTGGTGCGGGTCAACGGCTGCGTCTTGTCGACGCCGGCGTTCGACGCCTTGACGGTGATCAGCCGGCCGTCCTTCCGGGAGAGCACCACCACCGCCTGGGTCAGCCCGGCCCGGCCCGCACCGTAGATGGGGGTCCGGAGCACCAGCAGCACCGACCCGTCGGAGAGCGTGCTGGTGCGGCAGGAGTCGTACGGGGCGAGCTTCGGGTCGGGGCAGGTGAGTTCGTCTGCCTGGGCCGTCGCCTGCCGGGCCTTTCGCTTCACCGTCACCGAGACCTCGCCGATGCCGGTTCCGTCGTCGAAGCGGGCGCTGAGTCCGACGCCTCCGCTCGCGGCGGGGCCTGGGCCCCGTACCTCGCTGAACACCCCTGCGGGCAGGGCGAGTTTCCACGCGGCCAGCACGGTTTCGTCCGACGGCGGCCCGGCACCTTCCGGGGGGTGCGGGGTGGCCGTGGCGCTCGGGGTGGCCGAGGTGCTCGGTCCGGCCGGAGGGGTCGGCAGGGTGGGCGTACCGCCCGGCCGCAGCACCAGGACCGCCCCGAGGGCCAGCGCCAGGCAGCCGGCCCCGGCTGCGGTGCGCAGCGTGGTGCGCAGCCGCCGGGCCCGGCGGCCGCGGTGCAGCAGCAGGGCCACCGGCACCGGGCCGGACTCCGGCTGACGGGTCGCCAGGCCCCGCAGGGCGCGTGCCACCTGCTCGTCGTCCTGGATCACCGCGTGGCCTCCTGGTTCTCTTGCAACGCGACCCGCAGCCGCGCCATGGCCCGGGCGTTCTGGCTCTTCACGGTGCCGACGGAGCAGCCGAGCGCGGCCGCGGTCTCCTTCTCCGACAGGTCCTCGACATGGCGCAGGACCACCACGGCCCGCTGCCCCTCGGGCAGCGTCAGCAACGCCCGCTGGAGCTCGTCGAGCCCACCCAGCCGGTCGTCGACCGGTCCGCCGGGCCCGCCCGGCCTGCGGTCGACAGTCTCCGGCACCTCATCGGTGAGCAGCTCGCGCCGCCACCGCCGCCACCGGCTGACGTTGCCGTTGGCCAGCATCCGCCGCAGGTACGCGTGCGGATCGTCGGTGGCGGCCCGGCGCCAGCGGACGTAGAGCTTCACCAGGCAGTCCTGGAGCAGCTCCTCGCCCCGGTGCCGGTCGCCGGTGAGCAGCGTCGCCGTACGCAGGTGCCGGTGCCAGGCAGCCTCGACGAAGGCTGCGTAGGCGGCATCCTCGGATTCTTGACTCACGCGGACCACACGCACGAGCGGTCCTGAAAGGTTGTCATCGAATCCATGTTCTTATGTGCGGCCCCGTCGCCGCTGGTCAGCAGGCCGCAGCGGTCGGGTGGTTGCCCAGGGCGGCGGCGAGGAGGGCGGCATCGCTCGCCGGGAGCGAGGGCTGAAGCGGTGACTGGTGCGGTGCCGAGTGCTTCGCCTCGGGGGCCTGCTCACCGACACTGCCGACAGCAACCCGCACATGCGCAGGGTCAACGACGCCTTAGGTTACTTGCCGACGCACCCCTCGCAGGATCTCGGAAGCGACTGAGGGGTCCGACGCATGACTGACGCCCAGCCCTCGATCGAGCAGCAACTGCAGCCACGGAAACCGGGGGTTCAGGCCTGGCTCGCAATTCCTACTTCTTTGATAATCTGGCTCCATGACTGAGATGCCCTACAGCATTGGTGAGGGGCCGGCTACCAGAGTCAGCCTGTCGCTGCCCGAAGGTACGGCCGAGGCGATCCGGCGACGAGTGGGCAAGCGCGAGTTCTCGGCCTTCGTCGCCGCGGCCGTCGAGCGTGAACTGCGTGGCCAGATCCTGGACGAGTACCTTGCCGACTACGAGCGTCGGCAGGGACCGATCTCGGCGGCGGAGCAGGACCGGGCCCGCCAGGTCTTCGACGGGGTGTTCGCCGAGGAGGGAGGATGGCCCGTCGCAAGCTGAGTCATGAGGGCACTTTGGTGCTGGACTCCGAGGGCCTCTCCAAGCTGCTGAGTGATCACGAGCCTGCTGTCGCGATGGTCGCCGAGGCCCGGAAGCGGGGTATGGAGGTGGTGATCAGTGCTCTGACCATCATCGAAGCCGTGCACGGTCGCACGGATCAGGCGCGTCTGCGGTGGATCCTGTCGGGATTGCGGATTGTGCCCGTTGGTGACGAGGAGGCTCGGACCGCCTCGGCGATGCTGATCGGTGTGGGTCTGCACGGCCACAAGTACGCGATCGACGCGGCAGTGGCCGAGATGGCACTGCGACAACAGCGACCGGTCGTCCTGCTGACGTCGGACATCGACGACATGACCAAGCTCTGCGGTGATCGCGTGCGGCTCGTGGCTGTCTGACGGACGACCACAGGGGTGACGGTAGCGTTCCGTCGCACACCTGCTCACAAGTTGCCGCTAGCTAGATGCAGACTCCGGTGAGGTGCGGACCGCAGATCTTCATAGCGAGTCGCCGAGGTGGTGTGCATCTCGCGCCAGCTTCGCCAGGCCCTCTGATCGCCGGTTGTGGGCGTTGTCGGCGGGCGTCCACATCAGGACCCGGTCCGGACGTTGCCACCTCCGGCGAGCCTGACGAAGCGTCGATGAACGACGAAGGCCCGGACCGCTGATGCAGTCCGGGCCTTCGGCCGGCGGAGGATACGAGATTCGAACTCGTGAGGGTTTTATCCCAACACGCTTTCCAAGCGTGCGCCCTAGGCCACTAGGCGAATCCTCCGTGGGAGAGCTTAGTACATGTTCGGGGGTGCTCGCGACCACCCATCCGCAGGTGGGTGGGGGTGGTGGCCTGCGGATGGGAGAGGTGGGGCGGCGGTACAGCTTCGGTCGGGGATCCGCTACTCTTGGGGCAGCCCCTCGTGCGGCGTTATCTCTCTGAACTCCCCCAGGGCCGGAAGGCAGCAAGGGTAGGAGGGCTCTGGCGGGTGCACGAGGGGTCCTTGCGTTTCCGGGGCGGCCGCGTTTGTCCGTCTGTCCCGATATCGTCGGGGGCGTGTCCCTAGCCCTGTACCGCCGCTATCGCCCCGAGACTTTCGCCGAGGTCATCGGGCAGGAGCACGTCACCGCTCCGCTCCAGCAGGCCCTGCGCAACAACAGGGTCAACCACGCCTACCTGTTCAGCGGCCCGCGCGGGTGCGGGAAGACGACCAGTGCCCGCATCCTGGCCCGCTGCCTGAACTGCGCGCAGGGCCCGACGCCCACTCCCTGCGGGGAGTGCCAGTCCTGTACCGACCTGGCGACCGGCGGGCCCGGCTCGATCGACGTGATCGAGATCGACGCCGCCTCGCACGGTGGTGTGGACGACGCGCGAGACCTGCGCGAGCGGGCGTTCTTCGCGCCGGTGCACAGCAGGTACAAGATCTTCATCCTGGACGAGGCGCACATGGTGACCTCGGCCGGCTTCAACGCGCTGCTGAAGGTGGTGGAGGAGCCGCCGGAGCACCTCAAGTTCATCTTCGCCACCACCGAGCCGGAGAAGGTGATCGGGACGATCCGGTCCCGGACGCACCACTACCCGTTCCGGCTGGTGCCGCCCGGCACGCTGCGGGACTACCTGGCGCAGGTGTGCGGGCGGGAGCAGATCGCGGTCGAGGACTCGGTCTTCCCGCTGGTGGTCCGCTCCGGTGCCGGGTCGGTCCGTGACTCGATGTCGGTGATGGACCAGCTGCTCGCCGGTGCGGGCGAGGGCGGCGTCACCTACCAGATGGCCACGGCGCTGCTCGGGTACACCGACTCGGCGCTGCTGGACGAGGTGGTGGACGCCTTCGCCGCGCACGACGGGGCGACGGTGTTCCAGATCGTCGACCGGGTGGTCGAGGGCGGGCACGACCCGCGCCGCTTCGTGACCGACCTGCTGGAGCGGCTGCGCGACCTGGTGATCCTGGCGACCGTGCCGGACGCGGGGGAGAAGGGGCTGATCGACGCCCCGGCCGACCGGATCGCGATCATGCAGGCGCAGGCCGACCGGTTCGGGCCGGCCGATCTGAGCCGGGCGGCGGACCTGGTCAACACCGGGCTGACCGAGATGCGCGGCAACTCCGCGCCGAGGCTGCAGCTGGAGCTGATCTGCGCCCGGGTGATGCTGCCCGGTGCGTACGGGGACGAGCTGTCGTTGCAGGCGCGGCTGGACAAGCTGGAGCGCCGGGCGTCGGCGGGTGGCTTCGCGGCCCCGCAGGCGGTCCAGCAGATGCCCCAGGCGCCCCAGGCACCCCAGATGCAGCAGGTGCAACAGGCACCCCAGCCGCTGCAGGTGGTCCAGGCCGCGCCGGAGCCGGTGCAGCAGTACCAGCAGCCCGCACCGTCGGTGGAGGTGACGCCGGTTCAGGCGCCCGCTCCCGCTCCCGGCGCGTGGCCGATCCCGCGCAGCTTCCCGTCCGCCGGTGCGCCGACGGCAACCCCGAGCGCTCCGGCGCCCGTACCGGCTGTGCAAGCCCCCCAGGCCCAGCCGCAACCCCAGGCACAGCAACAACAACAGCAGCAGCCGACGGCCGGTCAGCCCTCGGCGCCCGCCCAGCAGGGCGCGGGCCAGGTCCGCCAGCTCTGGCCGCAGATCCTGGAGGCGGTGAAGAACCGTCGCCGCTTCACCTGGATCCTGCTCAGCCAGAACGGCCAGGTGGCCGGCTTCGACGGCACCGTGCTGCAGGTCTCGTTCATCAACGCGGGCGCCCGCGACAGCTTCGTCAGCAGCAACAGCGACGACGTGCTGAAGCAGGTCCTGGCCGACGAGCTCGGGGTGGACTGGCGGGTCGAGTGCATCGTCGACCCGTCCGGCGGCACCAGCGGAGGTGTCAGCAGCACTCCGCCCTCGCCGGCCTCCGGCGGCTGGGGCGCCCCCCAGCAACCGCAGCAGCAACAACCGCAGCAACGCCAGCAGCAGGCCCCGCGCCCCGCCCCCGTGCAGGCGGCGCCGGTGCAGCCCCCGCCGCAGGCCGTCCAGCAGACCCCGCCCCCGCAGGCGGCGCCCGCTCCGGCCCGGTTCGAGGGCCCGCCGGCGGACGAGTACCCGCCGGACGACTACGACCTGGAGGGGGACGCCAGCTTCACCGGCCCGTCGCCCAGCCAGGTCGACCAGGGGGCGAACAGCCAGGAGCTGATCGTCCGTGAGCTGGGTGCCACGGTGCTGGAGGAGATTCACCACAACCGCTGAGCCGGTCGACGTAGGCTCGGGTCGGAAGCTTTCCGTGTACAGGTACAGGAGTGAGCCGTGTTCCCTGGTGGTGGCCAGCCCAATATGCAGCAGCTGCTGAAGCAGGCGCAGAAGATGCAGGAGGAGCTCGCGAAGGCGCAGCGCGAGCTGGCGGAGGCACATGTCCCCGGTTCGGCGGGCGGCGGTCTGGTCGAGGTGACCGTGACCGGTGCGGGTGAGCTGGTCTCGCTGACCATCGCCCCGGCTGCGGTCGACCCGGAGGACACCGAGACGCTGGCCGACCTGATCCTGGCCGCGGTCCGGGACGCCAACGCGACCGCGCAGAAGATGCAGGCCGAGCGGATGGGCCCGCTGGCCCAGGGCCTCAGCGGCGGCATCCCCGGCCTCCCGTTCTGACGGAGCGGTACGCACGCCCGGAGCACCCACCAGGGCCGGCCGGCCCACCGGGGCCGGACCGCCCGGGAGGGTCGGGGCGAGATTTATGGTGAGTCGGGCGTCGGACGGTGCGTCCGACGCCCGATTCGTTGGATGATGGCACCGGAGCCGACGGCACTGCCGGTGGCCAGGGCCCGAGGGAAGGCGCGAAGTTGTACGAAGGCGTGGTTCAGGACCTGATCGACGAACTGGGCAGGCTGCCCGGCGTCGGGCCCAAGAGCGCGCAGCGGATCGCCTTCCATGTGCTGCAAGCCGACCCGGTGGACGTGCGCCGACTGGCGCACGCACTGCTGGAGGTCAAGGAGAAGGTCCGGTTCTGCGTGGTCTGCGGCAATGTCGCGGAGGCCGAGCAGTGCCGGGTCTGCCTGGACCAGCGGCGCGACCGTGCGGTGATCTGCGTGGTCGAGGAGCCCAAGGACGTGGTGGCGGTGGAGCGGACGCGCGAGTTCCGCGGCCGGTACCACGTGCTGGGCGGCGCGATCAGTCCGATCGAGGGCGTCGGCCCGGACGACCTGCGGATCCGCGAGCTGATGACCAGGCTCGCGGACGGCACGGTGACCGAGCTGATCCTGGCCACCGACCCCAACCTGGAGGGGGAGGCGACCGCCACCTATCTGGCCCGGCTGTGCAAGCCGATGGGCCTGAAGGTGACCCGGCTGGCCAGTGGCCTGCCGGTCGGTGGGGACTTGGAGTACGCCGACGAGGTCACCCTCGGACGGGCCTTCGAAGGGAGACGACTTCTCGATGTCTGAGCAGCCCAGCGTTACGCAGGACACCAACAGCAGCACCAACGGCAGCACCCACAGGCACGAGCCGGACGACTTCGCGGTGCAGATCGCGGACTCGGTCGAGAGCTTCGTGCTCGCCGTGACCGAGGTCGCCAAGGGCGACGAGCCGGGGAGCGTCGTCTCCCTGCTGCTGCTGGAGGTCTCGCAGCTCCTGCTGGCCGGCGGCCGGCTGGGCGCGATCGAGGACGTCGTCCCGGAGGACCGGTTCGAGCCGGACGCGGGCCCCGAGCCGGACGGGGTCGAGCTGCGCGAGCGGCTGGCCGCCCTGCTCGCCCCGATCGACGTCTACCACGAGGTCTTCGACCCGTACGGGCCGCCGGAGAAGCCGAGCGCGTTCCGGATCTCGGACGACATGGCGGGTGTGGTCAGCGAGCTGCGGCACGGTCTGACGCACTACCAGGAGGGCCGGGTCAGCGAGGCGCTCTGGTGGTGGCAGTTCTCCTACCTCTCCAGCTGGGGTTCGACCTGCACGGCGGTGCTGCGCGCACTGCAGTCGCTGATCGCGCACGTCCGGCTGGACAGCCCGATCGGCGCGGCGGCGGACGGCGCGGACATCGACGACGACGGGTTGACGGAGGAGCAGCTGGAGCAGCAGGCGGGCGATCTGATGGCCGCCGAGCTCGGTCTGTAGCCGGACCTTCGACGGTGTGACGAAGCAGTCACGGCCGGCCCGGCCGGTGGCGAATCCGAGGTGCCGTGCCGCTCTCCCCGGCAAATCTCCGGGGCGGGCGGAGGCGGCCCGGAGACCTGCCGGTCCGGGGCCGCGGCGGGGTGACCGGAACGTGGTACGCACGTCTCACCATGTGGAAACCGCCGGTCAGGGCCATGGTGCTCGCTAGACTGGCGCCGACCGCAGTGCCCCCGTCCACCGGGGGGCGCGGGGGCCACCAGTCCCCCGAAAAACGCCACTAGTCGAGGAGCTTTCGTGGGCCTTGTCGTGCAGAAGTACGGCGGCTCATCCGTTGCGGATGCCGAGGGCATCAAGCGCGTCGCCCGCCGGATCGTCGACACCAAGAAGGCCGGCCATGAGGTCGTCGTCGTGGTGTCCGCCATGGGTGACACGACGGACGAGCTCATCGAACTCGCGGAGCAGGTCTCCCCGATCCCCTCCGGGCGCGAGTTCGACATGCTGCTGACCGCTGGAGAGCGGATCTCGATGGCCCTGCTGGCCATGGCGATCCGGTCGCTGGGCCACGAGGCCCAGTCCTTCACGGGCAGCCAGGCCGGGGTCATCACCGACTCGGTCCACAACAAGGCGCGCATCATCGACGTGACGCCGGGCCGGATCCGCAACGCCCTGGACGAGGGCAACATCGCGATCGTGGCCGGCTTCCAGGGCGTGTCCCAGGCCAGCAAGGACATCACCACGCTGGGCCGGGGCGGCTCGGACACCACCGCGGTGGCGCTGGCCGCCGCGCTGAGCGCCGAGGTCTGCGAGATCTACACCGACGTGGACGGCGTGTTCACCGCCGACCCGCGGGTGGTGAAGAAGGCCCGCAAGATCGACTGGATCGGCTTCGAGGACATGCTGGAGCTGGCCTCGTCCGGCTCCAAGGTGCTCCTTGACCGCTGTGTGGAGTACGCCCGGCGCTACAACATCCCGATTCACGTACGCTCGTCCTTCTCCGGCCTGCCGGGGACCATTGTCAGCAGCATCAACCCGATCAAGCCCGAAGGGGGCGAGATGGAGCAGGCGATCATCTCCGGAGTCGCCCACGACACGTCCGAGGCCAAGGTCACGGTCGTTGGCGTGCCCGACAAGCCGGGCGAGGCTGCCCGGATCTTCCGTGCCATCGCGGATGCCGAGGTCAACATCGACATGGTGGTGCAGAACGTCTCGGCGGCGGCCACCGGTCTCACCGACATCTCCTTCACCTGCCCCAAGACCGAGGGCCAGAAGGCCATCGACGCCCTGGGCCGGGTCAAGGAGGGCATCGGCTTCGAGTCGCTCCGCTACGACGACGCGATCGGCAAGATCTCGCTGGTCGGCGCGGGCATGCGCTCCAACCCCGGCGTGACCGCGACCTTCTTCGAGGCGCTCTCCGAGGCCGGCGTGAACATCGAGCTGATCTCCACCTCGGAGATCCGGATCTCGGTGGTCACCCGGGCCGACGACGTCAACGAGGCGGTCCGCGCCGTCCACAGCGCCTTCGGCCTGGACACCGAGACGGACGAGGCGGTCGTCTACGGCGGTACCGGCCGATGACCTCCGAGAGGAGGCCGAGCCTTGCGGTGGTCGGCGCCACGGGCGCCGTCGGAGCCGTGCTGCTCGGCCTCCTCTCGATGCGTCGGGACGTCTGGGGCGAGATCCGGCTGATCGCCTCGTCCCGTTCGGCGGGCCGGCTGCTGACGGTCCGCGGGGTGGAGACCGAGGTGGTCGAGCTCTCCGAGGAGGCGTTCGCCGGGATCGACGTGGCGATCTTCGACGTCCCGGACGAGATCGCCGCCCGCTGGGCCCCGATCGCGGTGGCCAAGGGCGTCGTGGTGGTCGACAACTCCGGCGCCTTCCGGATGGACCCGGACGTCCCGCTGGTCGTCCCCGAGGTGAACGCCCCGGCGGCGCTGATCCGCCCGCGCGGCATCGTCGCCAACCCCAACTGCACCGTGCTCACCATGATCGGTGGGCTGGCCGCGCTGCACTCCGAGTACGGGTTGAGCGAGTTGGTGGTCGCGGCGTACCAGGCCGCGTCCGGTGCCGGGCAGAGCGGGGTGGACACCCTGCGGGCCCAGACCGCCGAGGTGGCGGGCACCCCGGTCGGCGAGCAGACCGGCGACCTGCGGGCGGTGGTCAGCGACAACGGCCCGTTCGCGGCCCCGCTCGCGCTGAACGCGGTGCCCTGGTCCGGCACGCTGGAGGCCGGCGGCTGGTCCTCCGAGGAGCTCAAGGTCCGCAACGAGTCGCGGAAGATCCTCGGCCTGCCGGGCCTGAAGGTCTCCGCCACCTGCGTCCGGATCCCGGTGGTCACCACCCACTCGCTGGCCGTGCACGCGGTGTTCGAGCGCGCGGTGGAGCAGGCGCACGCCCAGGAGATCCTGCAGAACGCCCCCGGCGTGGTGCTCTACGACGACCCGGCGGCAGGGGAGTTCCCCACCCCGAACGACGCCGTCGGGACGGACCCGGTCTGGGTCGGCCGGGTCAGGGTGGCGCTGGACGATCCCACCGCGCTCGACCTCTTCGTCTGCGGCGACAACCTGCGCAAGGGCGCTGCCCTCAACGCGGTGCAGATCGCCGAGCTGGTGGCGGGCGAGTTCTCCGTCCGGGGTTGAGCCCAGGTGAGTGGGCCTCCGTGGTCGGGCCCTTGCGGTTGAGTCCCGGTGAACGGGAGACGATCCGTCAGATTCCCCCGCAGGAGCACTGGAGGGGCTCCGGTCGGTGCGGGAGAATGACCCGCAGTCCGGGGCAACCATGACAGGGGATCAAGTGTCCAACATGCGTGGCGAACGTGGTGGTGGGGGCAGTGGTGGTGGGCACCGTGCGCGTGGCGGCACGGCCGGTCGATAGTCGGATGGGCACCGCCGCGGCGGGTGCGGCGGGAGCCAGCGTCGACCACCTCACCGCGACCTACCAGGCGCATTACCGCTCCCTGCTCCGGCTGGCGGCGCTGCTGCTGGACGACGTCGCCTCCTGCGAGGACGTGGTGCAGGAGGCGTTCATCCGGGTGCACGCCGCCCGCCGCCGGGTCCGTGAGCCCGAGAAGACCCTCGCCTACCTCCGGCAGACCGTGGTCAACCTGTCCCGGTCCACCCTGCGCCGGCGCATCCTCGGGCTGCGGCTGCTGCCCAAGCCGATGCCTGACATGGCCAGTGCAGAAGAAGGCGCCTACGATGCGCTGGAGCGCGACCAGTTGAAGGCCGCGCTACGGGGGTTGCAACGCCGTCAGCGGGAGGTCCTGGTGCTGCGCTACTACGCCGACCTGACGGAGGCCCAGGTGGCCGAAGCGCTCGGGATCTCGGTCGGCTCGGTCAAGGCGTACGGTTCGCGTGGACTGGCCGCCCTGCGGGTGCTGATGGAGAGCAGCAATGACTGACGATCAACGGTCCCCGGGGGAGGACGCGTTGGAGCACGCGCTGCGCGCGCGGCTGCACCGCGCGGTGGCCGAGGTGCAGCCGGACCCGACCGCGCTGCCCCGGCTGCGCAGCGCGGTGCCGCGGCGGCGGGCCAGGCACCGCTCGCTCTGGACCGGGGCGGCGGCCGCCGCCCTGCTCACCGTGGCAGTGCTGCCGACCCTCCGGGGCGTGCAGGAGCTCGACCTCTCCGGCGGTCCGGTCGACGGCCCGACCGTGACCGGTGCGACCGGCGCCACCACGGTGCCCCGGCCCTCCGCCGACGGCACCGCCCGGCCGAACCCGCCGCTGTCGTCGGCCACCGCCGCCGCCTCCGGCAGCCAGTCGGGACCGAGCACCGAGGTCACCGCCAGCGGGTCGCTGGCCGGCGTCCCCGGTACGCCGACGGCCGGGACGGGCCCGGCGCCCGGCTGCGGCCAGGCCGACCTCGGGCAGGGCAGCTCCCACCTGGAGGCGGCCGACGCGGACGGCCGGGTGTACGGCTGGTTCCGGGTGGTCAACACCTCGGGGCGGGCCTGCGAACTCATCGGCGGCGGGCAGTTGGTGACCGACTCGGCCAAGGTCAGGGTGGTCGCGCACACCGCCGGGGGGCCGGCCTCCGGGCTGGCCGACCCGGTCGCGGGCGGGCCGTTGCTGCTGGCGCCGATGAAGGGGTACCAGGTGCGGTTCGGCTGGGTGCCGGACGGTTCCTGTCCCGGTGCCGAGAACGCCAAGTCCCGGGCGGCGATGGCCGCCCTGCCGGGGCCGTCCGGTTCGGCCGCCCCGAGTGAGGCCCCGGGCTCCGACCCCTCGCCCACTCCGGCCCAGTCGCCCGAGCCGACCCCGAGCCCCACCGCCGCCCCGACCACCGTCACCCTCACCCACACCCCGGACCCCGGCGGCCGCCCGGTCGTGGCCACCCTCTCCAACGCCTGCACCGGCACCGTCTACCGCACCGGCGCGGAACGCATCCCGGAGCCCTCGCCTTCCGCGACTCCCTAGCCAGGGCGCGGCCAGCGGCACATGGGCGGCGGGCATCCGGGCCCCTGGTCGGGCGCTGCGGGACGGCCCTGGTGTCGGGGAGCGGTGTAGGGGTGGTTACCGTGGTGCGTGTGTACCGGTTTCTCCTGACTTCGCGCTGGCTCGGCGGCACCGTGGTCGCCGTCCTGGCGGTCGTGGTCTGCCTGTTCCTCGGTTCCTGGCAGCTCAGCCGGTTCGAGGACCAGGTGAACCGGCACCAGGACGCCGTCCGCTCCGCCGACGCGGCCACCAGCGGAGCGGCGGTCCCGTTCGCGGAACTGCTGCCGGACCCGCAGGCCCGCGTCACCACCGAGACGGTCGGCCGCACCGTCACCCTGACCGGGCGCTACGACCCGGCCCATCAACTGCTCGTCCCGAACCGGACGGTGGACGGCAAGCAGGGCTACTACGTGCTCACCCCGCTCTGCCCGGGCGAGGGCCGCTGCGTCGCGGTGGTCCGCGGCTGGGCGCCGGGACAGGCCACCGGCCGGACCGCGCCGGAGGTGGGCACCGACCCGGTGACCGTCACCGGGCGGCTGCAGGCGCCGGAGAACAGCGGCAGCAACGGCGCGGTGGCCGGTGGGCTGCCGGTCGGGCAGCTGGGCACGATCAGCCCGGCGGCGCTGGTGAACGTGGTGCCGGACGTCGGCTACGACGGCTGGGTGGCCGCCGACACGGTGCCGGCCGGGCTGAGCGCGGTGCCGACGGTGCAGCCGGAGGGCGGCAACGGGCTGAGCCTGCGGGCGTTCCAGAACCTCGGCTACACGCTGGAGTGGTTCGTCTTCGGCGGCTTCGTGGTGTTCATGTGGTTCCGGCTGGCCCGCCGCGAGGCGGAGAACGCCAGGGACCGGGCCCTCGGACTGGACCCGGTCACCGACTAGCAGCAGCCCTCAGTCGTCGCAGTCGTCGCCGTCCGCGCTGCGGTGGGTCGAGCCCTTGTGGCTCTTGGCCTTCTTCGAGGACTTCGACGACTTCGAACTCTTCGACCCCTTGCTCGACTTGGCCAGCAGCTGGGCCGAGACCGGTGACACCTGGGAGGTGCCGGTCACCCCCGCCGAGCGGTTGTCGTCGCAGTCGTCGTCCGAGCCGGTCGAGCAGCCCGCCGCGCCCAGCAGCAGCGCCAGTACGGCGGCGGAGGCCGCCACCCCACGTCCGATGGTCAACGCGTTCTCCCCAGGTGCCGCCGTGCGAAGTCGATCTCCAGTCGGAGCTGCTTGATCCGCTCCTCGACCACCAGCGAGCCGTGCCCGGCATCGTAGCGGTAGACCTCGTGCTCCTTGCCGAGCTGTTCCAGCCGGGTGACGTAGTTGTCGATCTGCCGGATCGGGCAGCGCGGGTCGTTCAGCCCGGCGCTCAGGTAGACCGGGGCCTTGACCTGCTCGACGTAGGTCAACGGCGAGGAGGCGTGCCAGAGTTCGGGCACCTCCTCGGGCGAGCCGCCGAACAGCGTGCGGTCCAGCGACTTCAGCGCCTCCATCTCGTCCTCGTACGCGGTGAGGTAGTCCGCGACCGGGACGGCGGCCAGGCCGAGGGTCCAGCTGTCGGGCTGGGTGCCGAGGCCGAGCAGGGTGAGATAGCCGCCCCAGGAGCCGCCGGAGAGCACCAGCTGGGACGGGTCGGCCAGGCCGGAGTCGACCGCCCAGGCCCGGACGGCGGCGATGTCCTCCAGCTCGATCAGGCCGACCCGGCCGTGCAGGGCGTCGGTCCAGGCCTGGCCGTAGCCGGTGGAGCCGCGGTAGTTGACCCGGACCACCGCGAAGCCGTGGTCGAGCCAGGCGGCGGGGCCGGCCGCGAAGGAGTCGCTGTCGTGGTGGGTCGGTCCGCCGTGCACCTCGAACAGGGTGGGGAACGGGCCGCTGCCGGAGGGGCGTTGGACCAGCGCGTGCACCCGGCCGCCGGGGCCATCCACCCAGACGTCCTCGACCGGCACCGAGCCGGGCGGCACCGGGCCGGGGGCCCGCAGCACCACGGTGCCCGCGGTCGACCGGACCGCCGAGGGCTCGGCCGCGGAGGACCAGAGGAACTCCACCGTCCCGTCCGGCCGGGAGGTCGCACCGGAGACGGTGCCGCGCGGCGTGTCCAGCCGGGTCAGCTCGCCGGAGGCCAGCTCGTACGAGAACAGCTCGCTGCGTGCCTCGTACTCGTGCTCCACCAGCAGGGCGCGGGCGTCCGGGCGCCACTGGGCGGAGAGGTCGCCGGGGAACTCCCGGCCCTGGTCGTCGCGGAGGGTCAGCGCGGTCTCGGTGCCGGTGGCCACGTCCCAGAGGGCGGGCTCCCAGCGGCCGGTGCGCTGGTGGGCGATCAGCAGCCGGGTGTCGCCGTCGGCCGGGGCGAAGCCCAGGCAGGCCACCCCGCACGGGTTCTGACGCCCGGTCACCTCGTCCAGCTCGGCCACCGTGGCGCCGTCGGCGAGCCGGATCACCCGGATCGCGGAGTGCATCGCGTCACCGTGCTCGGTGTGGTCGATCGCCAGCAGGGCGGAGTCGTGGCTGAGGTCGCCGACCCCGCCGTACTCCTCGTGCCGGTAGACCTGCTCCACCTCGGTGGCGCCGGGGCGGCGCAGGTAGAGGGTGGTGCCGTCCTCGTCGCCCGAGGTGCCGACCACCACGGTGCCGTCCAGGCCGAGCGCCAGGCCGGCGTCGTACGCGGCGGGCACCCCCGGTACTGCCTGTTCGTCGGGGCCGCCGGTGAACGGCTGGCGGCGCCAGACGCCGAGCTCGTCGCCGTCGGTGTCGTCGAACCACCAGATCCACTCGCCGTCCGGGCTCAGCTCGGCGTCGGTGGTCCCGTTCGAGCGGGAGGTCACCTGGCGGTGGGTGTCGGCCGCCCGGTCCCAGGCGTAGATCTCGTACGTGCCGGTCGAGTTGGAGACGTAGAGGGCTCGTTCGGGGGCCTGCTCGGCCCAGTCGGGCAGGGAGACCCGCGCCGCCCGGAACCGCTGCTCCCACTCCGGTACGGGACTCTTCTCGTTGCTCATCCCCCCATCAAACCCGATCCCGGCGGCCCGGCGGAACGCCGCGGACGCGCGGAACGGGGTACCGGCCGCCGGCTCAGGGGAACGCGCACTCCACCACCCGGATCCGGTCCCGCCAGACCGTCACCGCCGTGGAGCCGCCGCCGGGGCCGCCGAAGGACTCGGCCAGGGCCCGGTCGAACGAGCCGGACTCCAGGGCGTCGGCCAGCTGCCTGGCCCGGCCGAACCTGGCCCGGTCCGGGCCCTGGTACGGCAGCCGGCGCCAGCGCAGCGGGGAGGGGCCCGGGCCGTAGTGGTGGCCGCCGAGGCTGGGGTGGGGGAGGTCGAGCGAGAGCGCGTACAGGTCCTGTTCGGCGTGGTCGGCCGTGGTGCGGAACCAGGGCGGGCCGATCCGGAGCCCGGCCGAGCCGGACTCGCCGAGGCCGGGGCCGATCTGGGACCAGCCGAAGGCCGCGATCACCGGGTCCCGGAGCACCGCTTCGAACAGCGGCCGGAGCGCCGAGAGCGGGCGCTGCGGCACCCGGGTCGCGACGGGTTGGCGGCTCCGCTGGATCGGGACTCCGAAGAACTCGGTCGACATGCTCACGGATGGCCTCCTGCTGCTGCTCTGATCTGCTGCGCTGAACCCTCGGTCGTTGCTCGCGGACAGGACCTTACCTAGATGCGTTCGCGAACGCGAACACGTATTCGATTTATTTTCGATTCGCGGGGCACGTCACCGAACCGGCTGGTCATGGGCGCCGGTAAGTGGCAGCATCGGCAGGTTGGCGCTGTTAGCCTCGTTCGCGAACGCGGCTGTCGGCCCGCCGACCGCCCGTGCTCTCGCCCAGGCCGGGGCGAGGGGAGAGTGCCGCGAGGGAGACCACGAGATGCCTGCGACGACGACCGGCGGGGCCGACGACGCGCTCTCCCGGCTGGTCCGCGAGGCCCTCGACCGCCCAGGCGTGACCTTCCGCCGGCTCACCGAGTCCACCGTCGACCCGGCCACCGGCTACCGCCCCGGCACCACCTGGCTGCACAAGCTGGTCCGCAACGAGGTGGTCCGCGCGCCCGAGCCGCAGGTGCTCCGCGCGCTCGCCGCCGGGCTCGGCCTGCCGCTGCTCCGGGTCCAGCAGGCCGCCGCGGCGCAGTACCTGGACTACGTGACCACCGAGCTGACCGGCCTGCCCGCCGACGCCCGGGCCATCGTGGCGCACCTGGCCGAGCTCGACCCGGCCGACCTGCCCAAGGTCCGGGCCGTGATCGAGGCCTTCGTGGCCGGTCGGAGTGCTCCCCGGGGCCCCGGCGAAGGCTGATTGTCAGACCCGTGCGGTATTGCGGTACCGCGCCTTCCTCGCCAGCCCCCATAATCGGGTGTACGTTCGATTCCGTCCCGGGTCGAACGCGTCCGCCGTCGCCGGGAGGGGGCCGTATGAACAGAGTCACCTGGTACCACGCCGAACTCGACGACGGTGCTCCCCTCGTCCTGCTCACCTTCCCGGACGAGTCCGTCCTGATCGGCGACCCGCGCACCCTGCCGCCGAACCTGCTCCCCGACCTGGCCGCCACGCTGGCCAGCGGCCCGCTCACCGCGACCCGGATCGCGGAGCTGATGGCTGAGCTCTGGCGACCGCAGCTCGGCCCGCCGGCCTGAGCGGCCGCCCGGGTTTTCGCTTGGCGGTCAGCGGAAGGCCGCGGCGTGCTCGGCCGCCCAGGCCGCCAGGGTGCGGGCCGGGGCGCCGGTGACGTCCTGCACCGTGCTGGAGACCGGCTCGGGCGAGTCGATCCGGGCGGCCATGAAGTCCAGGGCGCCGTCGACGATGCCGGCCGGCCAGCCGGTGCCCAGCAGCCGTTCGCGGGCGGCGGCCCGGGGGAGCTCCTCCCATCGCAGCGCCCGCCCCACTGCCCGGCCGATGATCGCCAACTGCTCGGCCTGGGTGGGCGACTGGGGGCCGGTCAGGTCGTACGCGGAACCGTTGTGCCCGTCCTCGGTCAGGGCGCGGGCCGCTACGGCGGCGATGTCCCGCTCGTCGATCAGGGTCAGCCCGGCGGCGCCGCCGTAGCCCCGCACCGTGCCGTCGGCGCGGATCTCCGGCGCCCAGCGGAGCGTGTTGGCCATGAAGCCGTGCGGCCGCAGGAAGGTGTGCCGCAGGCCGGAGTCCGCGATCAGCCGCTCCAGTTCGGCATCCGGCCGCCCGGGTGACTCGGGCCCCCGGCCGGGGACGTCGCGGACGGCGGCCGAGGAGAGCAGGACCACCCGCCGGGCCTGCCGCGCGATCCGCCCCACCACCTCGGCGGCCCCGTCGGAGGTTCCCAACGGCCAGGCCAGGAAGACGCTTTCGACCCCGGCCAGGGCCTGCTCCAGCGACCGGGGCACGGTCAGATCGCCGGTCACCGCCACCGCTCCGTCGGCCCGCGCTCCGGGGTCCGCCCGCCGGGTCAGCGCCCGTACCTCGTGCCCGGCGGCCAGCAGCTCCGCCACCACGTGCCGCCCGACCGCACCGGCCGCGCCCGTCACCAGAATCCTCGCCATGTCCCGCTCCCTCTGCCCGTCCTGACGTCTGCTCAATGACCGTATGGGCGCAGCCGGAGCGGACCAATGCGTTCTCGTCCGCACTTCATACGCGATCGTCCACAGGCTGTGGACGTATCCTCGCCGGATGGACGTCCTGAGCGATGTGGTCTCCGTCATGCGCACCGGCGAACCCCGGTCGGCCCGGGTCGAGTGGTACGCGCCGTGGGGGCAGCACTTCCTGCCGGGGCGCGGGGTGGGGTTCCAGCTGGTGCTGCGCGGATCGTGCTGGCTGGTCCCGGAACACGGCGAGCCGTACGAACTGGGCGCGGGCGACCTGGTGTTCATGCCCCGCGGGCACGGCCACGCGCTGGCCGACCATCCGTCGACCCCGCTGCGGGAAGCCAGCTGCGACGCACCGGACGACGGCTCCCGGGTCGAACTCCGCTACGCCGCACCGCCGGTGGGGCGCCCGCGCCCGGACGGTCCGGAGCCGGGTGCGGTCACACTGTGCGGGGCGTACCAGCTCGACCCCGGGCGGGCGCACCCGCTGCTGGACGAACTGCCCGACCTGCTGTACCTGCCCGCCGGGCCCGGCCGGCCGCCCGAGATCCGGTCCGCCGTCGAGCTGCTGGCCGGTGAGCTGGAGCGTCCCCGGCTCGGTGCGGACACCGTCGTTCCGGCGCTGCTGGACCTGTTGCTGCTGTTCGTGCTGCGCACCTGGTTCGACCAACGGCCGCCACCGGAACGGGCGGTGGGCTGGGCCGCCGCGCTGAACGACCCGGCGACCGGGGCTGCCCTGCACGCCATGCACCGTGCCCCGGGGCACCCCTGGACGGTCGAGCAGTTGGCCGCGCTGACCGGGCTCTCCCGGGCCGCCTTCGCCAAGCGCTTCAGTGCGTTGGTGGGCCGCCCGCCGCTCGGGTACCTGACCTGGTGGCGGCTGACCACGGCGGCCCGGCTGCTGCGGGAGTCGGACGCGACGCTCGGCGCGATGTCGGCCCGGGTCGGCTACACCTCGGAGTACGCCCTGGCCAACGCGTTCAAGCGCGAGTTCGGGATGGCGCCGGGACGGTACCGGCGGCAGCAGCGGGCCCGCGGTTGAGGTGTCCGGTGGCCTCCCGGACCAGGACGGTCAGGAAGGCGGCGGTCAGCGGGTCGGGTTCGGTCCTGGTCCAGACGGCCAGCGGGCGTCTGACCGGCGGCTCGGGCCGCAGCAGCCGGCCGTCGAAGCCGGGCGGGACGACGTGCGCGGCCGCCAGGGTCGGGCCGAGTCCGGCAGCGGCCAACAGCGGTGCGGCAGCGGTCTGTTTGGTCCGGACCGCGGCCCGGGGGCGGAAGCCGGCCGCCGCGCAGACCCGGTCCAGCAGCTCGGCCAGGCCGTTGCCGGGGGTGTAGTGCACCCAGGCGCGGTCGGCGAGCGCGGCCAGCTCGACCCGGTCGGCGCCGTCCGCCGCCACCGGGTCGTCCGCCGCGACCACCACCACGAACTCCTCCTCGCCCAGCGGGTGGACCGGCCCGCTCCAGCCGGGCGGCGGCGGCCCGAGGGCCAGGTCGGCCTGCCCGGCGGCCATCGCGTCGCGCAGCTCGTCGGCGTGCCGGTGCTCGAACAGCCGGATGCCGATGTCGGGCCGGGCCCGCCGCCAGGCCCGCAGCACCACCGGCAGCAGCCCGAGGCTGTAGCCGTACAGCGTGGCCAGCTCCACCTCGCCGCTCGCGGTGCCGGCGGTCCGGCGGGCGGCGAGCTCGGCCCGCTGGGCCTCGGCCAGGGCGGCCCGGGCGTGCGGGAGCATCGCGCGCCCGGTGGGGGTGAGCCGGACCAGGCGGGGGAGGCGTTCCAGCAGCGGTCCGCCCGACTGGCGCTCCAGTACCCGGATCTGGTGGGACAGCGCGGGCTGGGTGACGTGCAGCAGCTCGGCGGCGCGGGTGAACGAGCCCTGGTCCACGATCGCCACCAGGTACTCCAACTGCCTCAGCGTCACCATGAGCCGATGTTATGACAGTCAGTAGAAAGAGAACCTGGACTCATGGCACGGGCCCGACGGAGGATCGGTGCAGGCCCGCAGCAGCGGTGCCGGCGCCAACACCCCCGGGAGCATCGGGACATGAGGACCGCACTTGTCGTCGGAGCGAACGGAGTGATCGGCCGCAACCTGGTCGACCACCTGGTGGAGACCGGCGAGTGGGAGGTGGTCGGCCTGTCCCGCCGGGGCGGCGAACCGGCCGAGCGGGTGCGGTACATCAGCGTGGACCTGCTCGACCGGGCCGACACCGAGGCGAAGCTGGCCGGGCTCACCGAGGTCACCCACGTCTTCTACACCGCCTACCAGGACCGGCCGACCTGGGCCGAGCTGGTGCCGCCCAACCTGGCGATGCTGACCCACGTGATCGAGGCGATCGAGCCGGTCGCGCCGGGCCTGCGGCACGTCAGCCTGATGCAGGGGTACAAGGTGTACGGCGCCCACCTCGGCCCGTTCAAGACCCCGGCCCGCGAGAGCGACCCGTACTTCATGCCGCCGGAGTTCATGCACGACCAGCAGGAGTACCTGACGGACCGGCAGCTCGGGAAGGACTGGACCTGGTCGGCGATCCGTCCCTCGGTGGTGACCGGATTCGCGCTCGGCAACCCGATGAACCTGGCCATGGTGATCGCCGTGTACGCCGCGATCTCCAAGGAGTTGGGCCTGCCGCTGCGCTTCCCCGGCAAGCCCGGTGCGTACGACGCGCTGCTGGAGGTCACCGACGCCGGCCTGCTGGCGCGGGCCACCGTCTGGGCGGCGACCGACGAGCGGTGCGCCAACCAGGCGTTCAACATCAACAACGGCGACCTGTTCCGGTGGAGCGAGCTCTGGCCGAGGATCGCCGGGTTCTTCGAGCTGCCGACCGCCCCCGGCCTGCCGCTCGCGCTCGACACGGTGATGGCGGACAAGGAACCGGTCTGGGACGCCATGGTCGCCAAGTACGGTCTGGCGCCGAACAGTTACCGCGAGGTGTCGTCCTGGGGGTTCGGCGACTTCGTCTTCTCCTGGGACTACGACATGTTCGCCGACGGGTCGAAGGCGCGGCGGTTCGGCTTCCACGAGTTCGTCGACACCGAGGCGATGTTCCTGGAGATCTTCGCGGACCTCCGCCGCCGCCGGGTGATCCCGTAGCCCTACCGTCCCCGGACCGGCAGCGGCCCTGCCGGGTCTCCCCGGCAGGGCCGCCGTAGCTCGGATCCGTCGGTCCGTCACTCCGTCCGACGGGCCAGCGGCACCCGCGAGCGGGTGAAGCCGGCCGCGAGCAGCCAGGAGAGCAGGGGCAGGCCGACCGCCAGCGCGGCCAGGAAGGCCCACGGGATCACCAGCGGTCCGGCGGTCGCCACCTGGAGGCTCCCGCTGGAGCCGGCCCCGCCGGTGAAGCCGAGGTTGAGCACCCGCTGGATCGCGGCGGCGGGCACCAGGCCCGCCAGCACCCCGGTCACGGCCCCCATCCCGGCGACCACGGCGCACTGGAATCCCGACAGCCGGCGCCGGACGCCCGGGGGAGCGCCCACGGCCGCCAGCGTTGCCAGGTCGCCCTGGGTGTCCGTCGCCGCCAGCCCGGTGGCGATGGCGGCGGCCGCGATCGCCACGGCTGCGGCGGCGATCGCCAGTCCGAGCACGACGGCGTTGGCGGAGCCCGCCTGGTAGCCGCGCTCGACGCTGAGCTTCCCGTGGTCGCCGGTCTGGA
This sequence comes from Kitasatospora sp. NPDC002040, assembly GCF_040296785.1. Lineage (NCBI taxonomy): Bacteria > Bacillati > Actinomycetota > Actinomycetes > Kitasatosporales > Streptomycetaceae > Kitasatospora > Kitasatospora sp. NPDC002040. The sequence continues at coordinate 381,734 of NZ_JBEOXV010000001.1, forward strand.
CGACGGCCGCCTTGGTGCGCTGCTCCTCGGCCGAGGCCAGGGTCCGGGCGGGCCGCCAGACCGACTCGGTCGAGCTCGGGAGCAGCCCGGCCGCCTGGGCGGCGGTCGGCGACAGCACCGCACGGGCGCCCTGCACCTCGCCCTGGACCAGGGTGCCCGGCAGGCTGACCGTGCTGAGCTGGTTGCCGTCCGGGCCGGTGGCGCCGTACCGGGTGAGCTGGAGGACGACCTTGCCGTCCACCAGGTAGCGCGGGTCCTGCACCAGCACCCGGCCCTGGTCGAGCGCCTGGGTGGCTGCGGGGGAGTCCACGCCGAGCAGGTTGTGCAGCACGGTGGCGTCGCCGCTGATCAGCTCGCGGATGTCGTCGGGCTCGCGCAGCAGGGTCGCGCAGGCGGGGTTGGCAGCCGCCGCCCGCTGCACTCCCAGGTCGATCGCCCCGGGGCCGGACAGGTCCGGGCAGTTGCCCTGGATCAGCAGCCGCGCGTTGCCGCAGAAGGAGCCGGGCGCCCCGTCGCAGGCCCCGTAGCCGAGCACGGCCAGGTCCGCCCGGCGTCCCAGATCGGGGACGGTCCGCTCGATCGCGGTCCGCAGGTCGGTGGCGTTCTTCGCGCTGGCCGGGGCCGAGACATGGCCCCCCTCCGAGACCGGGTACGCCCGCAGGACCACGGCGCCGGTGGGCGCCGAGGCGGAGTACGAGGACCGGGAGGCCGAGTCGCTGCTCGACTGGAAGGTCAGCACCGCGACCGCGCCGGCCACGGCGGCCATCACGGCCGCGACGGCGGGTGCGGTGCGGCCGCGGTGCCGGGCCGAGTCGCGCAGCGCCAGCCGGGACGAGAGCGGGAGGAAGCGGCCGAGCCGGCCGAACAGGCTCACCAGCAGCGGGGTGCAGGCGATCAGTCCGAGTTCGGCGAGCACCGAGCCGGCCAGCACAGACCTCGACCCGGTGGACTCGACCCGGCCGAGCAGCGCGACCGCCACCCCGGTCAGGATCAGGCCCGCACCGGCGAAGGCCAGCCACCTGGCCGGCGGCCGGGCGGTGACCCGGCCGGTGAGCGCGGCCAGTACCGGCTGCCGGGCGGCCTGGACCGCCGGCACGATCGCGGCCAGCAGCCCGGTGACCAGACCGATCGTCATGATGCCGAGCAGATCGGCCGGTTCGAGCGCGAAGTGGCCGAACCGGACACCGGAACGGGCCTCCAGCCACGACCGGCCCGCCAGTACGGCGAGCCCGCCGAGCACCGCACCCGCGGCGGCGCCCGCCGTACCGAGCACGATGCCGCCGCCGAGCACCACCCGGCGGACGTGCGCGCGGTTGCCGCCGCAGGCCGCCAGCAGCCCGAGCTGCCGCCGCGACCGGCGGGCCCCGACCGCGAACGCGGGACCGGCCAGCAGCACGATCTCCAGCAGGGCCATCCCGACCACGGTGACCGCGATGGTGCGCTTGTTGAACGCGGTCCGGTCGTCCTCGGCCCGGGTGCTCGAACTGACCGCCGTGGCCGGCGGCGGGTCGGCGAGCACGGCGCGCGAAGCCACCGTGAAGCCGTACGCGTTGGCGTTCTGCACCGCCTCCCAGCTGAAGGCGGCGTGGCCGGGCAGGGCGAGCAGGTAGTCCCGGGCGCCGGGCGCCGTGGGGCTCGTGCTCTCCTCGGGCAGCGCCGCGAGCAGCCCGCTCAGCTCGCCGGGGCGGCCGGTCAGCCGGGACACCTTCAGGTCGCCGGGGTACTCGACCTCGGCGGTGATCCGCAGCGGCTGGGTGGTGCCCTTGAGAGTGGTGTCCTGCCCGACCTTCAGGCCGGAGTCGGTCAGGAAGCCGGTGGACGCCGCGATCTCGTACGGCGCGGCGGGCCAGCTGCCCTGACGGAGCGTCGTGATCCCCCGGGCGAGCGGATCGGCCAGGTCCAGGCCCCAGGTCTGGGTCTGCCCCTGGCCGTACGAGGTGCTGGTCAGGTGGGAGACGACGGTGGCCTCGACCGGAAGGAGCCTGGCCTCGGCCGGGAGCGCCTGCTTCAGCAGCCGCTCCAGCGGCAAGGCGGCCCTGGCCTCCTCCTCCGGGGTGGGCGTGGGCTTCGGGCCGCTCTGGGACAGGACCGTGGTGGTCCGCGGGTCCGGGTCCGGTGCCTGCACCAGCCGCCAGCCGGGCTGCCGGCCGGTGCTGACGTACGCGTCGGCGGTGCCCATCAGGCGGGTGCTGCGCTCCTGCGGGGTCAGCTGGCTGCTGCGGGCGACGATGTCGGCGCCGGTGACACCCACCACCGGGAGCGCGATCATGGCGATGATGAGGGCGCTGCGGCCCTTGGCGCGGAGCGCGTCGCGGCGGGCGATGCGGAGCGCGGCCCGCCAGGCGGAGAGGCTCATCGGGCCACGTCCGTCCCGGCGGCGGAGTCGTCCTGCCGTTCCCGCTCCTCGATCACCTGACCGTCGGTCAGCATCACCACCCGGTCCGCCCAGGCCGCGTGCCGGGAGTCGTGGGTGACCATGACGGCCGCCGCCCCGGCGTCGCAGCGGGCCCGCAGGACGGCCAGCACGGTCTCGCCGGTGGTCGAGTCGAGGGCGCCGGTCGGCTCGTCCGCCAGCACCAGCCGGCGTTCGCCGACCAGGGCCCGGGCGATCGCGACGCGCTGCTGCTGACCGCCGGACAGCTGGTCGGGGAAGCGGTTGGCGAGGTCGGCGACCCCGGTCTCGGCGAGTGCGCTGAGCGCCTCGGTGCGGGCCCGCCGGGTGGAGACGCCGTCCAGCTCGCGCGGCAGCGAGACGTTCTCGGCGGCGGTCAGCGCGGGGATCAGGTTGAAGTCCTGGAACACGTAGCCGATCGCCCGGCGGCGGACGGCCGACAACGCCGCCCCGGACAGCTTGCCCAGGTCCTGCCCCTCCACCCGGACCTGCCCCGAGCTGGCACTGTCCAGTCCCCCGGCCAACGTGAGCAGGGTCGACTTGCCCGACCCGCTGGGGCCCATGACGGCCACGAACTCCCCGGGACGGACCGTCAGGTCGATCCCGCGCAGGGCATGCACCCGGTTCGGGCCGTTGCCGTGCACCCGGGACACGCCCCGCAGGCGCAGGACCGCGCCCTCGGGGTCCCTGATCTCTGTGGTTGTCACTCGTCGGCTCCTTCTTCTCTGCCCTCGCCGCCCTCGCCCGAGGTGCCGGGCGCAGGCGCGGCTGCCGTTCCCCGTGGAGCCCGGTCCCCCCGGCCCGTCGGGGGCCGACACCCCGTCACTGTGCTGGCAGGCCGGTCGGTGAAGCACCGAAGAAGCCTGCATACCGAGTATGTATACCCGGTATGCAGGTCTACGTACAAGGGGAGACGCCCGTGGGAGGTGGTTCGGTTTCGTCGCCCCGGCAGCGCGAACCCGCAGGTCGGACCGCCTCCGGCCGCCCGTCCGACCGGGGCGAGGAGCGCGGTGGCGGCGAGCGGGCGAAGGATCTGCACGGGCCGCGGGATCTGAAGGCGGACGGGCCGACGCGGCGCCACGGCGACCGGCCGGACGATCGTGCAGTGACGAACCGTCGCGGTGAAGCGGTACCCCGGCAGCCGGGGCCGGAACGCCTCGGGGATACTGCTGTGCGCGTCGCCGGGTGATCGACATCCCTCCGCGGAGGAGGAGTCGCCGGCCGTCGCTCGTCCACTGGGGGATCAATCTTGCCAACACGTCGTCATGTCGGTCTGGCCGCAGCCTTCGTCAGCTCCACCGTGCTCGGAGCGGCACTGCCGGGCTTCGCCGCACAGGCCGATCCGACCACGCTCTACGTCAACAGCGCAGCCGGGATCTGCTCGGTGAGCGGACCGGGGTCCGAGGCGCAGCCGTTCTGCACCGTGCAGGCAGCGGCGGACGCCGCGCAGCCCGGTCAGACCGTGCAGATCGCACCCGGGAGCTACCCGGAGCAGGTCACCGTCACCCGCTCGGGCACCGAGGGCCATCCCATCACCTTCAAGGGTGCCGCGAACTACACCCAGGCCACCGCTGTGGTCGGCGTCCACCCGAGCAACGCGAACGCACCGACCCGGTCGCGCGCCTTCGTGCTCTCCGGCGTGCACGACGTCGTGGTGACCGGCCTGCGCCTGCAGGCGCTCCAGGAGGCGGTCCTGGTCTCGGACGCCGACCGCATCACGGTGGACGCGAACTCCCTCCGGCCGATCGGGTTCGCCGCTCCGCGGGCGGTACCCGGCATCCGGCTCACCGGGCGGACCACGGACTCGAAGGTCAGCCGGAACTTCGTCTACAAGGGCCAGAGCGGCATCGCGGTCGACGCCGGGGTCACCGGCGCAGTGGTCACGACCAACCTGGTCACGCTCAAGGGCGCGGGCATCACGGTCACCGACGCCCCTGGCACCGTACTGGCCGGCAACACGGTCTCCGCCGACTGCGGGGTCCCCGTGGTGCTCGCCGGAAACTCGGCGAACTCGGTGATCGTGAACAACGTCCTCTCGTCCGACAGCGATGGTGAGCTGTGCCCCACCCAGCCGGACCTGACGGTCTCGGCGGCCTCGGTCAGCGGGACCAGGGCGGACTACAACGTGGTGTCCTTCGGACCGGGCAAGACGAACTACGCCTGGGGCGGCAGTACGTACACTTCTCCGGCCGCATTCACCACCGCGACCGGTCGGGGCGGCCACGACGTGGCCGGCGCCGAGTACGACCTGAGCGAACCCATGCCGGCGGCCGTTGACTCGGCCGACGCCACCGCACCCGGCATGCCGGCCACCGACATCCTGGGCAAGTCGCGGATCGACGACCCTTTGGTCGCCAACACGGGCACCGGCGCCGGCACCGTGGACCGCGGGGCGGTCGAACTCCAGGACCGGCTCTCGTCCAGCGTCCAGGGCAGGCCGAGCCAGGAACTCTGGCGCCTGCTGGACGTGAACATCACGGCCCGGGCGAACGAAGCCTGGGGCCCGGTCACCGGGACGCTGGACTTCGGCGACGGCAGCCCGAAGGCAGCGGTCACCGACTGGGCCCAGGTGACCCACACCTACCCGAGCTCCGGCACCTACACCCTCACCTACACCGTCACCGACGGCGTCGTCACCAGCACGAGCACCAGCACGGTCACCCTCGACCCGATCGGGCCGATCAAGCCGGTGGTCTCGTCGTGGCAGCAGGACTGGTCCGTGCCCCGCACGTCGCTCAACGTCTACGCGGAAAGCCCTTGGCCCATCACCAAGTTCACGCTGGACTTCGGTGACGGTTCGCCGAAGGTGACCGCCCCGGGACCGTACTCCCCGGACGCGTTCGTGCACACCTTCCCGGGCTCCGGCACGTACCAGGTGGTCGCGACGGTGACCGACGACCACGGTCGTACGGCCACCAGGACCGAGCCCCTCCAGGTGGGCAAGCTGCTGCCGCTGAACCGCACCATCGAGGCGGTGAAGTACGGGCGCGTGACGGAGATGTACAACGACGGCGGCGTCTGGCACGACAGCGGCCTCGTCATCGGGGCGTCGTCGTCGCTGATCCCCGCGAGCGCGCTCGCCTTCACGTACAGCCCGTCGGGCGCCCGCGTGATCGAGGCGGTCGAGAACGGCGTGCTGCACGAGATCTACTCGGCCCCGGACGGCTGGCACGACGCCCCGATCGTCGGCGCCGGTGCCAACATCACCGCCCTCTCGTTCGCCTACAGCCCGTCAGGCGCCCGGGTGATCGAGGCGATCGAGAATGGTGTCCTGCACGAGATCTACTCGGCCCCGGACGGCTGGCACGACAACCCGATCGAGGGCGTCGCACCGAATGTCACCGCGATGAGCTTCGCCTACAACGCGGCCGGTCAGCGGGTCATCCAGGCGATCGAGAACGGCGTGCTGCACGAGATCTACTCGGCCGCCGACGGCTGGCACGACAACCCGATCGAGGGCGTCGCACCGAACGTCACCGCCCTGAGCTTCGCCTACAACCCCGCCGGCCAGCGCGTCATCGCGGCCGTCGAGAACGGCGTGCTGCACGAGATCCGCTCGGCCGCCGACGGCTGGCACGATACCCCGATCCCCGGCGCCGGCACCGACATCAAGAGCCTCTCCCTCAAGGTCCGCCCCACCGGCGACCGCGTCATCGAGGCCGTCGAGGGCAACACCCTGCACGAGATCTACACCAACGCAGGCACCTGGTACGACTCCGCCACCCCCATCAACGGCGGCGACCTGACCTCCATCTCCCTCAACCTGCGCTGACCCCACCCTCCCCAGCCGGCACGGCCCACCCACCCGGGCGGTCCCCGCGCAACGACTCAGGGCCCCACCGGATCCCTCCGGCGGGGCCCTGAGCCGTGGTCCTCGGGCGCACCAGGGCCAGCGGCGCTGACGTCCGCTCAGCCTGCAGCTCGGCGGCAACTGACGCGGGATCACGCCCACAGTGACGGATGGACAGTTCTGACGGCCGGTCACGCAGAACGAGGAAGGGCCCTGCCGGATTTCTCCGGCAGGGCCCTTCCTGCGTACTACTGGGTCGGGGTGGCGGGATTTGAACCCACGGCCTCTTCGTCCCGAATGAGGTCCGGCTGTCTCGCCCACCTGTGCGAACTGTCAGACTCGCAGTTCAGAGCATTGGGGTGCGTTGGTCTCACTAGTGGTTGAACGGTGCCGCTACCAAGATCATCTCCCAAACTTCTCCCAGCAGGGAGGCGGTGCTTGGCTGAACCGTACTGACCGGGCTCTCGATGATGGGCCTCAGACTGCGGCATCCTTCATTGTGGCCGGAGAGCACACGACCAGGAAGGGGCGGCCAGTGGCAGAGCGGAGTCCGCGTGGGACGTACTTGCAGATCGCCGAAGCGCTGCGGGCTGAGATCGGTATGGCTTCCGGAACGAGCACCTTGCCGTCCGAGGCCGAGCTGATGGCACGGTACGGCGTTGCGCGGAGCACAGTGGGACGCGCGCTCAAGATCCTGGCGGGCGAGGGGCTGATTCGCTCCCAGCAGGGTGCGCGCCGCACCGTGACAGCAACAGACCGGACGCCTTCGGTCTACGACCAAATCGCGGGTGTGATCGCCAGGGACGGGCTGGAGCCAGGCGATGCATTTCCGTCGGAGAGCGCACTTTGCAGCCAGACGTCAGCTTCGAGGGGCACTGTCCGACGGATCCTGGCACAGCTCGAAGGAGCTGGGATTCTGGAAGTCCGGCAGGGTACGGGCCGCTTCGTCCGCACGGTTCCGAAGCTGGAGAGCACACCACCCAACCTATAGAAACGGATGTTGCTGTGTGGGCCTACGACCTCGCTGAATCTCTTCTCTCGGACGATCTGCCCCGCCGATGGGCCCACTCCCAGGGCGTGGCCGGCCGGGCTCGCACCTTGGCACCGATCCTCGGGCCGAACGCCGAAACTCCTCGTGTCTGCAGCGGTGCTGCACGACATCGGGTACTCGCCGCGCCTCACCGACAGCGGATTCCATCCCCCTCGATGGCGCTCGCTTCCTGCGCAACGTCGAGCGGGCGGATGAGCGAGTTGTGCGACTGGTTGCGCACCACTCGTGCGCGCTACTGGAAGCAGAGGAGCGAGGGCTCCGCGGTGAGCTGGCGGCGGAGTTCCCGCTGGAGACTCCAGAGTTGGTCGATGCGCTGATCTACTGCGACATGACGACCACACCCGACGGAAGCCGAACCGGAAATCCATGCTGCGGTCGAGCGCGTGCAGCACCGGTTGACGCTTGTCCCGTCGCCCGAGTGAAGCCTGATGCGCCAGGCCAGCTTCGGGTGACCCCCGTATAGGGCGTGTGCTGGGACCCATCTAGCCATCCACGAGCCACAATGACGGGCCCATGCGAGGCGAAGTGCTCGTCGCACTTGCGCTCTCCGCTGGCGGGTGCTGGGTAGCGGCGCATACTGAAGGGGCGGATAAGCGAGGAGTCCGTCATGGGTGAACCTGAAAGCAAAGTCAAAGGACTTCAGCAATTCGAAAGCTCGACTCTGATTGAGCTGGCAGAGTTTATAAAGGCATTTGAAGAGAAGTTTGACATTAAGGCATCGGTGCCGGTGGCGGCAATGGTGGTCGGCGATATGGAGGGAATATCCGCAGGGGAATTCCTGCATCATGGGCTGATTGCTGAGCTTTATGAGGGGATGGCGAATCTGCGCGACAGGAGAGTCGCTGAAGAATCGCCTGTCCCCATGTCGGCCTCAGCTCAATCTGAAATAGGCGCTTCGGCGGGCAAAGTGCCGTCGGCTGCTCCGCCCTCCAGAGGGGAAGGGGGAATCGGAAAGCGGCCCACCTCGCGGGCGCACTGGGAGTGGCTGACGAACGCTCTGGTAAATGCCGCCGGTCTGTTCGATCTCTTCGGTGTGGCTGACCCGGTGCCATCCCGATTCGCTCCCCATCCGTTCACCGAAGGATTGGAGGAGCGAGTAGATGAGGCTCTTGCCCTTCTGAGTGCCAGCAGCGGCGAGCCCATAATCTATGGGGGTGAGCAGCGTTGACTCCGGAGGTGACCATGCCGACAACGGCTGACCAGGAAGCATTAATATCGGATCAGCTGGCTAAAAAGCTAGTTGCGCTACAAAAGGCATCACCAGCTGCCTTTGATGTGGTTGTGAAGAGATGGAAGTCGGATCAGGAACATGCTCAAAAAATGGAGCTAGCTCCTGGGCGTAGTGTCTGGATATGTCGGATTGCCGCTCTGGGGGCAGTTGCCGCACTCTGTGTTCTGGCGTGGCATGCCATTGATAAGGGCTATGCTGCCGAGGGTGTCACAATTGTCACATCTCTTGCTGCTTCGCTCGCCTTTGTCTTCATCACGGGACGCCTGACTGACGGCGATAAAAAGGGGTCGAGTGGAAAAGAGTGAGAGGGCTTTTCGTGGGATTTGTGCGGCTAGCCAATGTGTGGCTGAGTTCGGGCTGGGTCAATAGCATGCTCGATACGAAGCCGCATGGACGGGTGAATGGGAAGATCACGGAGGTCCGCTGGGTTAACCCAACGGACCTCTTTTGACTCCTCGCTCGTCCGGAGCGCTCCGCCGACAGGGCGGGCGAGGAAGCAAATGGAAAACTGCTGGCGAACCTCCCCGTTGTCGTACGCCATGCGGTGCCCGGGGTCGGTGTAGAGCCCCGTAATGGCGATGACCTCAACGTCGATACCTGTCTCCTCAAGCACCTCCCGGACCACCGTGTCGGCAACGAACTCTCCAATGTCGTGCCCACCTCCGGGGAGGGCCCAGAGCCCGTTGTCCGTCTTGTGGATGAGAAGTACTTGCCCAGCATCGTTCTGGACGAGTGCCACGACGGAGGGGACTACCGAGTTCGCCGCCGGCGCATCGGGGTCGTTGATGTAGTCGATCCTCGGCGGCCTCCCGGACACGATCATGAGCCGCTCCATCGTCATCCGGATGCGCCGCCGTGCCCCCAACGAGACGGTCGAGCCGTTCCGCGAGCGCATCAACGAGCCCGAGGGCCACGTGCTGCGCGACCGCCTCGCCGACTGGGCGGAGTCCGTGCGCGAGCTGGTCGACGGGGCGTGGCCCGAGATGCCCGACGGGGTCACTGACCGGCCCGCCGACGTCTGGGAGCCGCTGCTCGCCTACATCACTGCCCCCGTTGTTGGCGCCCCGACGGAGTTCACCACCGTCGGCTGACCGCCGTAACCGCTACAGCTACGCCATCCGCTACAACTGCACCCCATCTGAGCTGCGCTGTAGCGGCTGTAGCGGCACTTCAGAGAACAAGGCTTAGGGGAGGAACGATGTTGCCGCAGAACCGGACCGTGCTGGCTGCTCTCTACAACCCAGCCGACATCGCGAGGGCACTGGGTAAGTCCGAGTGGTGGGTGAAGGAGCAGGCCCGACGGGAGCGCATCCCGTTCACGAAGCCTGGCCGCGCATATCGCTTCACCGCCGAGCAGTACGAGGAGATCGTCCGGCTCTACTCGGTGCAGCCGATTGCGCCAGCCCGCTCCCAGGAGCGTCCGCCACCAGCTCGGCCCCGACCGACTGCCCAGACCGCCACCGCGATGGGAGCTGCGCGACTCCGGGCACGGACCCCGCGCCGCACAGCCGCGCACCAGCAGCAGGTGGCCTAGCAACTGCCCCGCCCGGCACAGCCGGGCGGGGCGCCAACTGAAGAAGGAACACGTGGGATACGCCGAGAACCGTGGTGACTACTGGCGCGGGCGCTACAAGATCGCCCCCAAGCAGTACGGAACCGTCAAGGACGAGAACGGCCGGACGCGGCGCTTCACCACGAAGCGCGCTGCAGAGAAGGCGGCGGCTGTGGAGGAGGAACGTGTCCTCACGGTCAAGCCGGTGACCGTGGTGAAGCGGGCCACCTTCGGGGAGTACGCAAACCGCTGGTACGAGCGGCAGGACCTCGCGTCCTCCACCATGCAGAACTATCGGCGGCACCTTGAAGACCACCTTCTACCAGCGTTCGAGGCTGTTTACATCGATGAGATTGAGCGAGACGCGGTGGATTCCTGGGAGAAGAGGGAGCGCGAGATCTACGCCGCGAGCAGCGTCAAGACCTGGCGGAGCACCCTCCATCTGGTCCTCAGTGACGCGGTGGACGACGGATTGCGTGAGTCCAACCCGGCCACCAAGCGGCGGGGCCGGGGCAAGCGTGCCGGCCGGTCACGCAACCGGGGCCCCGAGAAGGTCGTGACCAATGCGCTCGGCATCCTGCTGATCGCTGAGCGGGCCGCTCTGCTGGCCGGGCGGGAAGACGACTTCACCGCCGTGGTGCTCAAGGGGTACACCGGCATGCGTTGGGGGGAGATTGTCGGCCTGGAGCCGGAGTTCATCCGGCCGGCGGCAGTCCGGGTCGAGTGGCAGCTCTACGAGCTGGACAACGGAGCGTTTGACCGCTGCCCGCCGAAGGACGATTCGTACCGGACGATCGACTCCCCGGGATTCCTCTCCCGGCTGCTGGCTGACCAGGTGGAGCGCGCCCCAGCCAAGCCGTGCGAGTGCCACGGCCTGCGGTACCTGTTCAACGGTCACGGTGCCGCCAACGGCGCCGCGCGCCGACCGGGCGCGAAGCTCGTGGACGTGGCCCGGTTTGCCGGTGTCTCCACCGGAACAGTCTCCAACGTCCTTAACCGCCCCCATGTGGTCGCCCTCGATACCCGGGACCGGGTCGAGAAGGCGATGACCGATCTTGGCTACATCAGGAACTGGGCATCCGGGGAGAACGCCGCGCACTGGCGACGGAACGGCTTTGCCACCTGGCTGTTCAAGCCCGCGACGACGGGGTGGTACCCGAAGAAGGCACCAGAGGAGGCTCGCCCGGTGCCGCTGCTCGCCGAGCCGTGGCCGGGCATTCCGGCGCGTGGCCGGGGAGCGGCCGACCGGTCTGAGGCATGCTGGTTGCCGATCGCTCCGGGGCTCACGCCGCACGGGCTGCGGCACACGCACAAGACGATGATGGATCTCTTCCGGACACCCGAGAAGCTCAAGGACGAGCGCATGGGCCACGAGGACGGTTCGGTGCAGGCTCGGTACTCCCACATCTCGCCTGAGATGCGTGCCGAGCTGCTGGGGAGCCTCAGCCGGGCCTGGGAGGAGGCTCTCGCCGTCCGCCGGAGGATGTCGCCGGGCTTCCCGGTTCTGACACTCGACGCCCTGTTGAGGGAGGGTCAGTAACCGTTTGCCTGAGGGCCTTCCGGACCGCTTTTCTCCCAGGATTCTCCCGGGAGGGTCCTGAGAACCAGTCAGGGCCGGTCTCCCTTGCGGGAGACCGGCCCTGAGCTGGTCTTACTGGGTCGGGGTGGCGGGATTTGAACCCACGGCCTCTTCGTCCCGAACGAAGCGCGCTACCAAGCTGCGCCACACCCCGGTCCTGCTTCGTTGCTCTCCGTCTCCGGTGCAACGAGTAGAACTCTACCGGACGCCTGCCGAGAGACGAAATCCGGTTTCCCGGGGTGCTGAGCAGGGGGTCAGCGGCGGGGGGTGAGGGTGAGGAGGGTGGCCTCGGGGGGGCAGGCGAAGCGGACCGGGGTGTAGCGGTTGGTGCCGCAGCCGGCCGAGACGTGGAGGTAGGACTGGTGGCCGCCGGCGCGGTGGGCGGAGAGGCCCTTGACCCGGCGGGTGTCGATGTCGCAGTTGGTGACCAGGGCGCCGTAGAAGGGGACGCAGAGCTGGCCGCCGTGGGTGTGGCCGGCCAGGATCAGGGGGTAGCGGTCGGCGGTGAAGGCGTCGAGCACCCGGAGGTAGGGGGCGTGGACGACGGCGATCGAGAGGTCGGCCTCGGGGGAGGGGCCGCCGGTGACGTCGGTGTAGCGGTCGCGGCGGATGTGCGGATCGTCCAGCCCGGTGAACTCGACGTCCAGGTCGGCCAGCTTGAGGCGGCCGCGGGTGTTGGTGAGGTTGAGCCAGCCGGCCGCGTCGAAGCCGTCGCGGAGCTCCGTCCAGGGGTTGTGGACGGCGCCGGTGATGCCGCGTCGGCCGGTGCCGTCGGGGTTGTTCAGGCCGTGGACGCCGCTCTTCAGGGCCTTGAGGTAGCGGGTGGGGCTCTTCGGGCTCGGGCCGTAGTAGTCGTTCGAGCCGAAGACGTACACGCCGGGGAAGTCCATCAGCGGGCCGAGCGCGTCGAGGGTGGCGGGTACGCCGAGCGGGTCGGAGAGGTTGTCGCCGGTGTTCACCACCAGGTCGGGGCGGAGGCCGGCCAGGCTCTGCAGCCAGCGCTGCTTCTTGGCCTGCCCGTTGACCATGTGGATGTCGGAGACCTGCAGTACCCGTACCGGCTTGGCCCCCTTCGGCAGGATCGGTACCTCGACCCGGCGCAGCCGGAACGAGCGGACCTCGAACCCGGCGGAGTAGGCGAGGCAGGCGGCGCCGGTGGCGGCGATTCCGAGTGGGACGGAGTACAGCGGTCGCATCGGTCCATGGTCTCAGACGCATGATCGGAGCGGGAACGGCCGGGTACCGACGGGTGTACTGACGCTGCGTCAGCAGGCGGGCCGGGGGCAATCCGGTTGCCCGTAGCCGGACGGCGGCATATGAATGGCCTATGACTACGCTCAAGCAGCAGCTGCAGGAGGACCTCACCGCCGCGATCAGGTCCCGGGACGAGCTCAGCTCCTCCACCATCCGACTGACCCTGTCCGCCGTCACCGCCGAGGAGAAGTCGGGCAAGACGGAGCGGACGCTCTCGGACGACGAGGTGCTGAAGGTGATCGCCCGGGAGGCGAAGAAGCGTCGGGAGGCGGCTGAGGCGTTCGATGCCGCGGGCCGTACCGACTCCGCCGCGCAGGAGCGGGCCGAGGGCGAGCTGCTGGCGCGTTACCTGCCGAAGCAGCTGACCGACGAGGAGCTGACCGCGATCGTGGCCGAGGCCGTGGCGGCCAGCGGGGCGACCGGGCCGCAGGGCATGGGTGCGGTGATGAAGCTGGTGAAGCCGAAGGTGGACGGCCTGGCCGAGGGTGGCCGGGTGGCCGCCGCGGTGAAGGCCGCCCTGCAGTAACCAGCGAGCAGAGCAGCGCCGACGGATAGCAGCGCAGCGCAGACGGAACGCACAACAGACGCAGCGCACAGCAGAGGGCCCGCCCCGGTTCGACCGGGGCGGGCCCTCTGCTGTGTCGGTTACCGGCGGCCGTCAGTGCCGGCCGCCACCGTTACCGCCGTTGCCACCATTGCCGCCGTTCCCGTTGCCGTTCCCGCCGATGATGCCGGGCGGCAGGGTGAAGTTGCCGCCGATCAGCCCGCCGTTGGCGGTCGCGCCGTCGCTGGAGGGCGGGGAGGCGCTGGCGTTCGGGTCGGTCTTGGGCAGCGGGTCGGGGATGCTGACGGTCTGGAAGTTGCCCTTGGCGGTGCCGTCGAGGGCGTCGTCCATGGCCATCTTCCAGATCGGCCCGGGGCCGGTGGCGCCGTAGACGCCGCCGTTGAAGCGGGTCGGACCGATCTTGATGTTCTTCATCGAGACGTTGACGGTCGGGCCGCCGAGCCAGACCGAGGTGGCCAGCTCGGGGGTGTAGCCGGTGAACCAGGCGGCGTACCGCTCGTCGGTGGTACCGGTCTTGCCGGCGATCTGGCGGCCGTCGTCCAGCTGGAGCGAGGAGCCGGTGCCCTTCTCGGTCACGCCGAGCAGCAGCGTGTTGATGCCGTCCGCCGTGGTCTCCGACATCACCTGGGTGCAGTTGGCCGCCGGGACGGGCAGCTGGGTGCCGGCCGTGTTGACCACCGACTTCACCGCGACCGGGGTGCAGTACTTGCCGCGCGCGGCGAAGGTCGCGTAGACGTTGGCCATGGTCATCGGGGAGACCTCCTGGGTGCCGAGCACCATGGAGGGGACCTCGAGCAGCGGCTTGCCGCTGGCCAGGTTCTTGATGCCGAGCTTGTTGGACATCTGCTTGACCGCGCAGAGCCCGGTCTCCTGCTCCATCTGCACGAAGTAGGTGTTGACCGACTTCGCCATCGCCTCCTTGAGGGCGTACGGGCCGACCTCGCCCTTGCTCTCGTTCTCGACCGGGACGCCCTTCTCCTTCCAGGTGCCGGAGCACTGGGTCATCGAGGGGTAGTCCATCTTGTACGGCGAGGGGTACTCCTGGGTGATCGGCACCCCGCTCTCCAGCGCCGCCGCGGCCAGGATCGGCTTGTAGGTCGAGCCGGGGGAGAAGCCGTTGCCGCCGCCCATCGCCGCGTCGGCGTTGAGGTTGAGCACGGTCTGGTTCTGCTTGGCGTCCAGGCCGTACGGGCGGCTCTGGGCCATCGCCAGGATCTCGCCGGTGCCCGGCTTGATCATGGTGGCGGCGGCCGCGACCGAGTCGGTCGGGTAGACCTTGGTGGTCACCGCCTTGTACGCGGCGGCCTGCTTGTCCGGGTCGATGGTGGTGTAGATCTTCAGGCCGCCCTGGCTCCACAGCCGCTGCCGGTCGGTGGCGCTCTTGCCGAAGGTCGGGTCCTGCTTCACCACGTGCCGGACGTAGTCGCAGAAGAAGCCCATCCCCGCCTGGGCGGTGATGCAGCCGTTCAGCGGCTCCTTGTACTTGAGGTTGAGCGGCGTGGCGATCGCTTCCTTGGCCTGCGCGTCGGTGATGTGCTTGTTCTCGAGCAGCTTGCCGATCACCGTGTCGCGGCGGGCCTGGGTCGCCTTCGGGTGCAGCAGCGGGTCGTAGGCGGTGGGGTTCTGCACCAGCCCGGCCAGCGTGGCGGCCTCGGCGATGGTCAGGTCCTTGGCGCTCTTGCTGAAGTAGCGGTTGGCGGCCGACTCGACCCCGTACGCCTGGTGGCCGTAGAAGGTGATGTTCAGGTAGTTGGTGAGGATCTGATCCTTGGTCAGCTCCTCCTCCAGCTTGATGGCGATCTTCAGCTCCTGGATCTTGCGACCCAGGCTCTTCTCGGTGGCCTTGCGGAAGAGGTCCTTGTCGTCGCCGGCCAGCTCGACGTTGACGTTCTTCACGTACTGCTGGGTCAGGGTGGACGCGCCCTGCGAGGCCTCGCCCGACTCGGCGTTCTTCCCGATCGCGCGCAGCACGCCCTTGAGGTCGATCGCGCCGTGCTCGTAGAACCGGGCGTCCTCGATGTCGACCTGGGCCTGCCGCATGATCGGGGCCATCTGCTCCTGGGACAGGATGGTCCGGTCGCGGTCGAAGACCCTGGCGATCAGACCGCCCTTGGCGTCGTAGATGAACGAGGCCTGGGAGAGGGTCGGTGCCTTGAAGTCGGTCGGAACGTTGTCGAAGCTCTCGGCGGTGTCCTTGGCGGTCAGACCGAGCGCGCCGACGGCCGGTAGGGCCATGCCCGCGACCAGTACTCCGCCCAGCACGCTGATGCCCAGGAACTTGAGCCCGAGCCCGGCCTTGTCAAGCGGGGATCCCGCGGGTCGCTGAGGTGCCATGGAGAGAACACTACGTCGCTGATTCCCGTACATAGGGGCAGGTGTTCGCCTAGGCTTGTCACAACACTGCGACAGCTTCGCTCTGTTCATCATCGTCACTCTTGTGAGTGATGAGCTTTGCCCGAATTGACCGACTGTCGGGTGATATGTCGCCAGCTCTGCCGGGGGTGCTGTGGCAGAGGGTGACGAAAGTGGTCCGAGGGTCCCTGGCAAGGCCCCCGACCTGCGATCACTCCAACGAGTGAGAAGACGGATACCCATAGTCCGATTGGGCCATTTGAGATTGGGCCCGAAGGGGCTGTTGCGTGCTGCCGTTCTTCCGTAACGTCCTCAACTGGCAGCGGTGAATATGCCGTTGCCGCCGTGGGGGAGCCCCGATTCGGGAGAGGACGGCGCCGGGATGGGCTGGGTGGACGACTGGAGTGCGCAGGCAGCCTGCCGCACGAGTGATCCAGATGAGCTGTTTGTGCAGGGGGCGGCGCAGAACCGCGCCAAGGCGGTCTGCAGCGGGTGCCCGGTACGCACCGAGTGCCTCGCGGACGCGCTGGACAACCGGGTGGAGTTCGGCGTCTGGGGTGGGATGACCGAGCGCGAGCGGCGGGCGCTGCTGCGCCGCAGGCCGACGGTGATGTCCTGGCGCAGGCTGCTGGAGACCGCCCGTACCGAGTACGAGGAGTCACTCGCCACGGGTGTCATCCTGACCGACTACGCGCAGGCGGGCTAGCCCGGGCGGCGGGTTCCATCAGGTACGGCGCCGGCGGTCCAGGTCATCGGCGCCGGGGGGTGCCATCAGGTGGACGGCGACGGCGGGCTGACCTGGGGTCAGCCGCCCCGCCGGGCCGGGGCCCGTCAGCCCCGGCCGCCCAGGCGCTCGCCGATGGTGCGGAGCCCGGCCAGGTCGTGCACGTCGCCCGGCAGGGCCGGCACCTCGACGATCGGCACGTCCGGGTAGACCGAGACGAACCGGTCCCGGGTGAGCCGCTCGCGGTCCAGCACCTGCATCCGCTCGGCATGCAGGCGGAGCAGCCCTGCGGTCAGCGTCTCGGCCTCCACCGTGGTGCTGCCCGAGCCGTTCTCCTCCAGTGCCTCCGCCGCGGCCAGGGCGCGCTCGGCGGTGAGCTGCGGCGCGCCGGTGCGGTGCACCCGGTTGAGCACCAGGCCGGCCAGCGGCATCTCGTCCGCGGCCAGCCGGTCGACGAAGTACGCCGCCTCGCGCAGCGCGTCCCGTTCGGGTGCGGCCACCACCAGGAAGGCCGTGCCGGGGGCCTTGAGCAGCTGGTAGGTCCGGTCGGCGCGCTCCCGGAAGCCGCCGAACATCGAGTCCATCGCGGAGACGAAGGTCTGCACGTCGGTCAGCAGCTGGGCGCCGAAGATCTTGCCCAGGGTGCCGGTGATCAGGCCCATGCCGACGTTCAGCACCTTCATCGCGCTGCGCCCGCCGACCTTGGCCGGGGCGGTCAGTATCCGGATCAGCTTGCCGTCCAGGAACGAACCGAGCCGGTTCGGCGCGTCCAGGAAGTCCAGCGCGGAGCGCGACGGCGGGGTGTCCACCACGATCAGGTCCCACTCGCCGGCCGCCCGCAGCTGGCCGAGCTTCTCCATCGCCATGTACTCCTGGGTGCCGGCGAATCCGGCCGAGAGCGACTGGTAGAACGGGTTCTCCATGATCGCCTTGGCCCGTTCGGGCTCGGCGTGGGCCAGCACGACCTCGTCGAAGGTCCGCTTCATGTCCAGCATCATGGCCTGGAGTTCGCCGTCGCCGGTGACCTGCTCGACCACCCGGGGGGTGTTGTCGAGCTCGGTCAGGCCCATCGACTGGGCCAGCCGCCGGGCCGGGTCGATGGTCAGCACGACCACCTTCCGGCCGCGCTCCGCGGCCCGCAGGCCGAGCGCGGCGGCGGTGGTGGTCTTTCCCACCCCGCCGGAACCGCAGCAGACCAGGATCCGGGTCTTCGGGTCCCCGATCAGGGCGTCGATGTCGAGCTCGGTCATGCTGCCCCCTGCCGCTTCAGCTCACCCGCCAGGCGGTACAGACCGCCCAGGTCAACGCCCCCGCCGAGCAGCGGGAGCTCGTACGTCGGCCGCTTCAGCTGCTGCACCGCCGCCCGCTGCCGGGTCTCCAGCTCGACCCGCTCGGCGTGCTCGCGGGCCTGGTCCAGCAGCGGGTCGAGCAGCGGCTCGACCGCGGCCCGGACCGTCGCCGCGGTCCGGGACCGCCCGCCGAGGCCGGCCTCGCCGAGCGCCAGCGCGATCTCCTCGCGGTGGTCGCCGTCCACCGCCGTGACCGCGGCCGCGTCCAGCAGGGGCGGGCGGACCATGTTCACCAGTACGCCGCCGAGCGGGAGTTGGGCCTCGGCCAGCTCGGCGAGTCCGTCCACGGTCTCCTGCACCGGCATCTCCTCCAGCAGTGTCACCAGGTGCACCGCCGTCTCGGGTGATCTGAGCACCCGCATCACGGCCTGCGCCTGCCCGTGGATCGGCCCGAACCTGGCCAGCCCGGCCACTTCGGAGTTGACGTTCAGGAACCTGGTGACCCGTCCGGTCGGCGGCGCGTCCATCACGATCGCGTCGTACGTGCGCCGCCCGTCCGGGCCCTTGCGCCGGGCCGCCTCGCAGGCCTTCCCGGTCAGCAGCACGTCCCGGACGCCGGGGGCGACGGTGGTGGCGAAGTCGACGAAGCCGACCTTCTGCAGCGCCTTCCCGGCCCGGCCCAGCTTGTAGAACATGTCCAGGTACTCGAGCAGGGCCTGCTCGGTGTCGATCGCCAGCGCGTACAGCTCGCCCGCCGGACCCCGGCCGTCCAGGCCGAGCCTGGCCCGGGTGACGGTGGCGACCTTGCGCTCCTCGTACGGCAGCGCGGCTATCCCGAACAGCTCGGCGACGCCCTGCCGGCCCTCCACCTCGATCAGCAGGGTCCGGCCCCCCTCGGCGGCCAGGGCCAGCGCCAGGGCGGCCGCGACGGTGGTCTTCCCGGTGCCGCCCTTGCCACTGACCACGTGGAGTCGGACACCCTCCCAGTCCGGATCGCGCCGCTCGACCTGGTCCACGCTCCGCCTCCGTCCGTCTCAGCGGCACCGCACGCGCGGGGTGCCTCCTCCCGCGAGCGTAACCAGCCGCCGCCCCCGATGCCGGGAGCCCCGGGGGAACAGACGTGATTCATGCCCGCCCTGTGTCCCGGATCACACCCCTCCCGGTCGTCTAGAGTCACCCTCATGACCAAGTGGGAATACGTCACCGTGCCGCTGCTCGTCCACGCCACCAAGCAGATCCTGGACTCCTGGGGCCAGGACGGCTGGGAGCTCGTCCAGGTCGTTCCGGGCCCCAACCCCGAGCAGCTGGTCGCCTACCTCAAGCGGGAGAAGAGCTGATGAGCAAGGTTGAGCAGAGGCTGGCCGAGCTCGGCCTGACGCTGCCCGAGGTGGCCGCCCCGGTCGCCGCGTACGTCCCGGCGATCCGCTCCGGCGAGTACGTGCTGACCGCGGGTCAGCTCCCGATGGTCGCGGGCAAGCTCCCCAGCACCGGCAAGGTCGGCGCCGAGGTCACCGCCGAGGAGGCCAAGGAGCTGGCGCAGATCTGCGCGCTCAACGGCCTCGCCGCGATCAAGTCCGTGATCGGCGACCTGGACAAGGTCGAGCAGGTCGTCAAGGTGGTCGGCTTCGTCGCCTCCGCCCCCGACTTCACCGGCCAGCCCGGCGTGATCAACGGGTGCAGCGAGCTGCTCGGGCAGGTCTTCGGCGCGGCCGGCGTGCACGCCCGCAGCGCGGTCGGCGTCACGGTGCTGCCGCTGGACGCCCCGGTCGAGATCGAGTTCCAGGTCCGCGTCTCCGCCTGACCGCAGGACGCGCTGTCGCAGGAAGCGACAGGAAGCAGCAGGAAGCAGCAGCAAGGGGCACGGGGCTCCGCAGAGATGCGGCCCCGTGCCCCTTCTCGTACCACCCTTCCCGCATTAGCATCCGGATCATGAAGCCGATGCCACCGTCCTGGCCCGCCCGGATCAGGGCGCTCGCGGCGGGCGGGCTGACCCCGCCGACGCCGAAGCCGTCCGCCACCGTGGTGCTGCTGCGGGACGGGACGGCGGGCCCGGAGACCTACCTGCTGCGCCGCCGCACCTCGATGGCGTTCGCCGCCGGGATGTACGCCTACCCGGGCGGCGGCGTCGACCCGCGGGACGCGCAGGCCGAGATCGGCTGGGTCGGGCCGACCCCGGCCGAATGGGGCGAGCGGCTCGGGGTGGACGCCGCGACCGCGCAGGCGGTGGTCTGCGCCGCAGTCCGGGAGACCTTCGAGGAGGCCGGCGTCCTGCTGGCGGGACCGGACGCCGCGACCACGGCGGACCCGGCGGACTGGTCCGCCGAGCGGGCCGCGCTGGAGGCGCACGAGCTCTCCTTCGCCGACTTCCTGCGGGCGCACGGCCTGCTGCTCCGCTCCGACCTGCTCTCCGCCTGGGCCCGATGGGTAACCCCCGCGTTCGAGGAGCGGCGCTACGACACCTGGTTCTTCGTCGCCGCGCTGCCGGCCGGGCAGCGGGCCGCCGACACGGTCGGCGAGGCGGACCGGGTCGCCTGGCTGACTCCCGCCGAGGCGGTCGAGGGCCACGCCGACGGCCGGTACGGCATGATGCCGCCGACCGTGACGGTGCTCCGTGAGCTGCTGCCGGCCGCCACGGCGGCGCAGGCGGCCGTGCTCGCGGCGGACCGGAAGATCGAGCCGATCCTCGGTGCGGCGGAACTGACCGGTGATCGGATCTCGGTGCGATGGTCGGGGTATGAAGAGCTGACCATCGACGGTATTTTTCCTCCCAACTGACCGCTCCGTCCAGGAAGGACTCGCCCGATGACCCACAACGACGTGGCTCGCCGTGCGGCGCACACCCAGCCCGCCCTCTCCGCCCGCCCCCTGACCCTCCGTTCGCTGGCCGGACAGCTCGACCGCATCCCGGCCGAGCCCACCCTGCGCTCGCTCGAACGGCCGCTGCCCGCGCGCAGCCTGCACCGGATCACGGAGGGCGGCCGGTGAGCGGACTGCTCCCCGGTGACCCCGCCGCCGAGATCGGCGGCGGGGCCACCCCCCGGGCGTTCTGCGTACTGGCGCCGAACGCCTCGCCGATGACGCTCGACGGCACCAACACCTGGCTGCTGTCCGAGCCCGGCTCCGACCTCGCGGTGGTGATCGACCCGGGCCCGTTGCACGAGGGCCACCTGCGCCGTGTGATCGACACCGCCGAGCAGCAGGGCAAGCGCGTGGCGCTGACCCTGCTGACCCACGGCCACCACGACCACGCCGAGGGCGCGGCCCGCTTCGCCGAGCTGACCGGCACCGGTGTCCACGCGCTCGACCCGGCCCACCGGCTCGGCTCCGAGGGCCTGCACGGCGGCCAGGTGGTCGAGGTCGGCGGTCTGGAGATCCGGGTGGTCGGCACCCCCGGGCACACCGCCGACTCGCTCACCTTCCACCTGCCCGCCGACGGCGCGATCCTGACCGGCGACACGGTGCTCGGCCGGGGCACCACGATGGTCGCCCACCCGGACGGGACGCTCGGCGACTACCTGGACTCGCTGCGCCGGCTGCACACGATGGCGGCCGAGCACGGCGTCCGTACGGTGCTGCCGGGCCACGGCCCGGTGCTGGCCGACGCGCTCGGCGCGGTCGACTACTACCTCGCCCACCGGGCCAACCGGCTGGCCCAGGTGGAGACAGCGGTGGAGGCGGGCTACCGGACCGCCGAGCAGGTCGTCGCCCGGGTCTACGCCGACGTGGACCGCGCGCTCTGGCCGGCCGCCGAGCTCTCCGTCCGCGCCCAGCTGCGCTACCTGGAGGACCACGGCCTGATCTGACGGCCCGTACGTCTGACGAGCCGTACGCCTGACGGCCCGTCCTCCTGACGACCCACAGGTACGCCCGAGGGCCCGTGAGCAGCAGCTCACGGGCCCTCGGGGTCAGGTGTCAGCGCGACCGGCGGGAGAGCCGCTCGACGTCCATCAGGACCACCGCGCGCGCCTCCAGCTTCAGCCAGCCGCGGCCGGCGAAGTCGGCCAGCGCCTTGTTGACCGTCTCGCGGGAGGCGCCGACCAGCTGGGCCAGCTCCTCCTGGGTGAGGTCGTGCGCGACGTGGATGCCTTCGTCGGACTGCACGCCGAACCGGCGGGACAGGTCCAGCAGCGCCTTGGCCACCCGGCCGGGCACGTCGGAGAAGACCAGGTCGGACATCACGTCGTTGGTCCGGCGCAGGCGGCGGGCGATCGCCCGGAGCAGCGCGATCGAGACCTCGGGGCGGGCGTGCAGCCAGGGCTGCAGGTCGCCGTGGCCGAGGCCGAGCAGCTTGACCTCGGTCAGCGCGCTGGCGGTGGCGGTGCGCGGGCCCGGGTCGAAGAGCGAGAGCTCGCCGATCATCTCGCTCGGGCCGAGCACGGCGAGCATGTTCTCCCGGCCGTCCGGCGAGGCGCGGTGGAGCTTGACCTTGCCCTCGGCCACGACGTAGAGCCGGTCGCCCGGGTCGCCCTCGTGGAAGAGCGACTCGCCACGGGCCAGCGTCACCTCGGTCATGGAGGCACGCAGCTCGCCGGCCTGCTCGTCATCGAGAGCCGCGAACAGCGCGGCACGCCGCAGAACGTCGTCCACGTGCTTCCTCCTGCTGGTGGTGGGGCGGTGCTTCTGGTCAGGACTTGCATCACCAAGGATGACGCATGTCGCTCCGATCATATGAGGAGGGGTACGAGCGAGGAGTACGGTACGGGGCCATTTGTACTCATCGGCGCACCCCGGACGGCTCGAAGACCGCCCCATCACCTGTTTGCAGCAGCCCTTCCGGTCGGCCCGGGTCAGCTCCCCAGCAGGGCGTGCCCGACCAGCGCCGCCGCGTTGGCGTGGCCCTTCGCGTTGGGGTGCACGAAGGCGTAGCTCAGCGGCAGGACGCTGGTCATGATCCCGTCCACCCAGTTGTTGCCGCCGGCCCGGTCGCAGACGGTGTGCCCCTCGGTCGACGGGTACAGGTCGACGAAGGTGTCGCCGTGGTCGGCGGTGCTCTTCGCGATCACCGCGTTCAGCCGGTCCAGGATGTCGGTCCTGGCCCAGGCCAGGTCACCGGCGGTCATGGTGCCGAAGCCGAGCGGGTCGCCGAAGCCGCAGCGTCCGGTGTCGGCCGGGATCACCTGCGGGTACCCGACGGTGATCACCCGGGCGGACGGCGCCTTCGCGTGCAGCGCGGTCAGCATGGCGTCGTACTCCCGGGCCAACTGCTCCAGCCGCCCGGGAAGTCCGGCCGCCAGCTTGTCCCGGCACGGGGTGCCCCGGCCGCCGCCGAGCGCGCCCAGGGTGAGGCACTCGGTCAGGATCGGCCCGAAGCCCAGCGAGTTGCCGCCGATCCCGACCGTCACCAGGCCGGTGTCCGGGGACACCGCGTCGAGCTGCGGCGGCACCGGCGCGAACGGTGCGTCCGGGTCGGCGCCGAGCGGCGGCAGCGGCCGGCCGCTCGGGGCCTGCTGCGCCTGCTCGACGTCCGCGACCTTCGCCCCGCCGCAGCTGACGTTGCGCAGCGAGACCAGCGGCCCGAGCTCACGCGCGATCAGCTCCGGATAGGACAGGTCGGTCCGCGCGCAGCCGTCCCCCGGCTGCTCGAACTCCGCCCCGGCGGCCTGCACCACCCCCGCCGTGTACGAGTCCCCGAGCGCGGCCCAGGCCGGCCCCGGCCGCTTCGCCGCCTGCGCGGGCACCGTCACGGCACCGAGCGCCAGCACCGCCGCCGCCCCCACCGAACCGAGCCTGCGGAACCGCATTCCCGCCATCACCACTCCTCGTCGACCGACCCGGAACGCGTTCGCGCCCCGTCCCGGAGATCGGTTGCTCCCGGCGGGTGAATTGATAGGCCGTCAGGGTGGTCCTGCGGCAGCGCCGGTGACCGGCGGCGCCGGCGGGCGCCGCTCGCCCGCCGAACCGCTCCGCCCGGCCGACGGTTCGGCGTAGCCTTCGGGCATGGTGCAGAGCAAGACCGTGAAGCCGGGGAAGCCCGAGAGCCGGCTGGCGATGGTACGGCGGGCCCGGAAGATCAACCGGGAGCTGGCGGAGGTCTATCCGTACGCGCACCCGGAGCTGGACTTCGAGAACCCGTTCGAGCTGCTGGTGGCGACGGTGCTGTCGGCGCAGACCACCGACCTGCGGGTGAACCAGACCACCCCGGCGCTGTTCGCGAAGTACCCGACGCCGGAGGACATGGCGGCGGCGGTGCCGGAGGAGCTGGAGGAGATCATCCGGCCGACCGGGTTCTTCCGGAACAAGGCGAAGTCGCTGATCGGGCTGTCGATCGCGCTCCGGGACGACTTCGGCGGCGAGGTGCCGGGCCGGCTCAAGGACCTGGTCACGCTGCCCGGGGTCGGCCGCAAGACCGCCAACGTGGTGCTCGGCAATGTCTTCGGCGTCCCCGGGATCACCGTGGACACCCACTTCGGGCGGCTGTCGCGGCGGTTCGGGTGGACCACGGACGAGGACCCGGTCAAGGTCGAGGCCACCGTGGCGGAGATCTTCCCGAAGTCGGAGTGGACGATGCTCTCGCACCGGGTGGTGTTCCACGGCCGCCGGATCTGCCACGCCCGCCGCCCGGCCTGCGGCGCCTGCCCGATCGCCGCCCTGTGCCCTTCGTACGGAGTCGGTGAAACCGACCCCGAGAAGGCCGCGAAGCTGCTGAAGTACGAGAAGGGTGGCCAGCCGGGCCAACGGCTGAAGCCGCCGGCCGACTACCCGGGCGAGCCCGCGCGACCGGCCGGGACGGTGACGGTGGAGGTGTCCGGGTGACGGGGCTGGCGGAACTGATCCAGCGGGACGGGCTGCCGCAGTGGCTGCTGCCGGTACGGGAGGCGGCCGAGACCGTCCGGCCCGAGCAGCTCAGCCGGTTCCTGCCGCCGGCCGAGGGGGGCAGGGCATCGGCCGTGCTGGTGCTGTTCGGTGACGGCCCGTCGGGGCCCGACCTGCTGCTGATCGAGCGGGCCAGGGCGCTGCGCTCGCACGCCGGCCAGTCGTCCTTCCCGGGCGGGGCGCTGGACCCGGAGGACGGCGACCCGGCCGGCGCCGGCCCGGTGGCCGCCGCGCTGCGGGAGGCGGAGGAGGAGACCGGCCTCGACCCGTCCGGGGTCCAGGTGTTCGCCACCCTGCCCGCGCTGTACATCCCGGTCAGCGACTTCGTGGTGACCCCGGTGCTGGGCTGGTGGCGTCGGGAGACCCCGGTCGCACCGGTCGACCCGGCCGAGACCGGCGCGGTGTTCCGGGTGCCGCTGGCCGAGCTGACCGACCCGGCCAACCGGGCCCGGCTGAGGCACCCGTCCGGCCACGTCGGTCCGGCGTTCCAGGTGGCCGGACGGCTGGTCTGGGGCTTCACGGCGGGGGTGATCGACCGGGTGCTGCACTACAGCGGTCTGGAGCAGCAGTGGGACACCTCCAGGACCGTCGATCTCTAGGGCCTGTCGTCAGACCCCCGTCGTCCGCCCGGAGGGCGGGCGGGGCGGCGTTGGGGTGCGTGCATCGGCGGCGCCGAGGAGGAAGTAGATGCAGAGCATCGGCGACCGACGAGAAGCCGGCGAAGGGCCCCTCCTGCCCGTTGCCGGGCAAGGAGGGCGCGTGGCCCGGCGGCGGCCCGCAGACGGGGGTCTGACGACAGGCCCTAGGGTCCACCCCCTGGCTCCCGCCGGGCGTACCGCCGTTCGGGCGTCGGCCCGTGGGAGGGTAGCCGGGTGAACGTCCTGGATCTGTTGCTGATCGTTGCCGCCCTGGGCTTTGCCGTCACCGGCTACCGGCAGGGCTTCGTGGTCGGCGTGCTGTCGGTGCTGGGCTTCCTGGGCGGCGGTCTGATCGCCGTTCAGCTGCTGCCGCTGCTGCTGCGCCACCTCGACCCCGGCACGGTCGCCTCGGTGGTCGCGGTGGTGGTCGTGGTGGTCTTCGCGGCGGTGGGCCAGGCCGTCACCACCCACTTCGGCTGGAAGCTGCGGGGGAACATCGGGCGGCGCCCGGTCCGGGCGCTGGACGCGGTCGGCGGCTCGCTGGTCAACGTGGTCTCGATGCTGCTGGTGGCCTGGCTGATCGGCTCCATGCTGGCCCGGACCTCGATGCCGACCGTCTCCAAGCAGGTCCGCAACTCGCAGATCCTCGGCGGGGTGCAGGCCGCGCTGCCGGCCGACGCACCGAACTGGTTCTCCGACTTCACCAAGGCGCTGGCCAGGAACGGCTTCCCGGAGGTCTTCAACCCGTTCGAGCAGGAGTCGATCACCGAGGTCGAGCCGCCCGACCCGGCGCTGGCCGGCAGCCCGGTGGTGGCGAAGGCCAGGCAGAGCCTGGTCAAGGTGGTCGGCACCGCCAGCGCCTGCGGCAAGACCCTGGAGGGCACCGGTTTCGTCTTCGCCCCGCACCGGGTGATGACCAACGCGCACGTGGTCGGCGGGGTGGACGAGCCGACGGTGCAGATCGGCGGCACCGGCCAGCTCTACGACGCCACCGTGGTCCGGTACGACTGGCAGCGCGACATCGCGGTGCTGGACGTGCCCAAGCTGAACGCCCCCGCGCTGGCCTTCGCCGAGGAGGCCAGGACGAACGACAGCGCGATCGTCGCGGGCTTCCCGGAGAACGGCGCCTTCAACGTCCAGCCCGCCCGGATCCGCGGCCGGATCCAGGCCAACGGCCCGGACATCTACCACCGCGGCCAGGTGGTCCGGGACGTCTACTCGGTCCGCTCGCTGGTCCGCCAGGGCAACAGCGGCGGCCCGCTGCTCAGCCCGGACGGCCGGGTGTACGGGGTGGTCTTCGCCAAGTCGCTGGACAGCTCGGACACCGGCTACGTGCTCACCGCCGCCGAGGTGCGCGGCGAGGCGCAGGCCGGCGCCTCGGCCACGACGCGGGTCGACACCGAGGGCTGCGCACTCTGATCCGCCGCCCCCGCCGCCCCTGACTGGTAGCGTCGCCCCGGGCTCACCCGTTCGGCTCAACAGCCGTGCGGCGCACCGGGTCCGACGGCAGGTCAGAAGCGGTACAGGGCATTGGAGGACGGCCGGTCATGATGGGTCACTCGCACGCGGTCAGCGGAGCGATGCTGTACGCGGGCAGCGCGCCGTTCCTGGCGCCGATGCTGTTCGACGTCCACCTGGCGCCCGCGGACGTCATGATGGGCACCATCCTGGCGGCCGGCGCCGCCCTGCTGCCCGACCTGGACCACCACGACGGGACGATCGCCAACTTCCTCGGCCCGATCTCCAAGGTGCTCTGCCGGTTCGTGGCCTGGGCCTCCGGCGGGCACCGCAAGGCCACCCACTCGCTGCTGTTCGTGGCGCTGATGGGCGGCGGCGCCTGGGCGGGCGTGACCCACCTGGGCCGCAACTTCACCCTGGGCCTGACGTTCTTCCTGCTCGCGCTGGCGATCCGGGCGCTGCGGCTGCACCCGCCGGGCGACGGGCCGACGATGTGGATCACCATCATCGGCCTCTCGGTGCTCGGCACCTTCGGGATGAACAACTGGATGCCCAACGCGCCCGGCTGGCTGCCGTACGCGGTCGCGCTGGGCACCCTGGCGCACCTGCTGGGCGACTGCCTGACGAAGAAGGGGGCACCGCTGCTCTGGCCGCACAAGGAGCGCTACGAGGTGGTCCTGATCAAGCGCACCGGCAACTCGGTCGAGACCAAGGTGCTGGTGCCGATCATGTCGGTGGCGACCTTCGTGCTGCTCTGGTTCACGGCCGTCTCGCCGACCGTGCTGACCTGACGGCGGCCGGGGCCTGACGGCAGCTCAGGCCTCGCGCCGCAGGCGCGCCCCGACCCAGCGGGCGCGCCGCCTCAGGATGCGCGGGATGCCCATCGGGTGCGCCTCCGGCTCCCGCTGGCGGCCGATCCGGCCGTAGCCCTCGTAGTCGTGCGGCCAGTGGCCGGGCGCGGGGCGCGGCTCGGTGTGCTGTTCGGTGTACTGCGAGCTGCTGCTGCGGCGGCGTCGGCGCGTGACAGCTTCGCGATCGGGCATCCAGGTCATATCGGAGGGATGCCCGCCATCCGGGCGGAGTAACCGCTACCGGCTGGTCGGCCTGTCCTATGCACTTGTCATATGAACATGTGTCAATTCTGGTGCTCGCGGACCCAGTCGACCAGCTCGGCCGAGAACTCCGCCGGCGCCTCCTCGTGCGGGAAGTGGCCGATCCCGGGCAGCAGCCGCCAGCGGTACGGAGCCTCGACGAACTCGCCCGCCCCCAGCGCGGTGTGCGAGAGCAGCACCGGATCGGCCGCCCCCTGGATGTGCAGGGTCGGCGCGCTGATCGGCTTCTTCATCCGGCGGGCGAACTGGATGCCGTCCGGCCGCGCCATCGAGCGCAGCAGCCAGCGGTACGGCTCGATCGAGCAGTGCGCGGTGCTGGGGATCTGCACCGCCTGGCGGTAGGCGTGCAGCGCCTCGGGGGAGGGCTGGTTGGGGCCGCTCCACCGGGTCAGGTACTCGGCGACCAGCGCCGCGTCGTCGGCGACCAGGCGGCGCTCGGGCACCCAGGGGCGCTGGAAGCCCAGCACGTGGTCGAACGCGGCGATCTGCCGACGGTCCGTCAGCAGGGCCCGGCGCAGCTGCCGGGGGTGGGCGGCGGAGACCACGGTCAGGCTGCGGATCACCGAGGGCCGCATCACGGCCGCCACCCAGGCCAGCGAGCCGCCGAGCGCGTGCCCGACCAGGTGCGCCTGCCGCTCGCCGAGCGAGCGGATCACACCGGTGATGTCCAGTGCCAGGTTGCCCGGGTCGTAGCCCCGTGGGGTGCGGTCGCTGCCGCCGACCCCGCGCAGGTCCAGCGCCACCGCCCGGAAGCCGGCCCCGGCCAGCGCGGACAGCTGGTGTCGCCAGGCCCACCAGTACTCGGGCCAGCCGTGCACCAGCAGCACCAGCGGTCCCTCACCGGCCTCGGCGATGTGGAACCGGGCGCCGTTCGCCGCCAGGTCGCGGTGGGTCCACGGACCGGCGGAGCGGAGCTCCCACGGGGTCTCGGCGATCTCGGTGGTCCTCGGAGTACTGGCCCGGGAGGGCAGGGGCATCTGGTCCAGCGGCATACCGAGAGCCTGTCACACCCGGTTGCCGAACGCGTCTCCGGCACTCACCCGGGCCGCCATCGGTCTGCGCCGGGTCAGGGGCGGCGGCCCAGGCCCCGGTCGATCTCCTCCTGGGTGGCCGGGCGCGGCCGGGCGTTCTTCAGGACGTCCGCGGTCTTCTGCGCGCCCTCGATGGTCCGGTGCGGCTTCTCGATCTTCTTGAACGAGCGCAGCGCCAGCAGCCCGAGCAGCGCGGCCAGCAGCAGGTAGGCGCCGGCCACGATCAGGAACGACCAGCCGAGGGTCAGCCCGAGCGCCTGCAGGCCGTACGCGGCGGCGAAGCTGAGCATCGGGACGGAGGCCAGCGCCACCACGCCGGCCACGGCGAGCGAGACGCCGCCGGAGACGCCGCGCTTGACGTCCTGTCGGATCTCGGCCTTGGCCAGTGCGATCTCGTCGTGCACCAGGGCGGACAGGTCGGCGGTGGCCGCCGCGAACAGCTGCCCCACCGAACGCTCGCCCTCGTAGGGCGCCCGGGCGTCGCTGGTCGGGTCTGCGGTTCCTGCGGGCATCAGCGGTTCTCCTTCACGAGGCCGGGCAGTTGCGGTGGCGGGATTTGTTGCCGACAGCTCTGAATCATGCCCCTACCGACCAGTCCGGCACCACTCCGGGGCGGCCCTTTGGCGACGGCGTGTCACCTGACGGGCGCTCAGCGGCGCTGCGGGGTCAGTGCGCGGGCTGCTGGTAGACGTCGGGGATGCCGTCGCCGTCCTCGTCGAGGTTCTCCTCGTCGACCAGCTGCTGGTAGTGCCGGTTGCGCAGCTTGAGCAGCACGGTGGCGATCAGGGCGCAGAGCAGCGAGCCGACCAGGACGGCGGCCTTGGCCCGGTCGGCCAGTTCCAGGTCGTCCGGGAAGGCCAGTTCGCTGATCAGCAGCGAGACCGTGAAACCGATGCCCGCCAGGGTGGAGACCGCGAACAGGTCGGCCCACTTGAGCTGCGGGTTCAGCTCGGCCCGGGTGAACCTGGCGGCCAGCCAGGTGCCGCCGAAGATGCCGACCGTCTTGCCGATCAGCAGGCCGAGCACGATGCCGAGCGGCGCGGCCTGGGTGAACACCTCGCCGAGGGCCGGGCCGGTGATCGCCACACCCGCCGCGAACAGGGCGAAGACCGGCACCGCGAAGCCCGCCGACAGCGGCCGGACCAGGTGCTCGATGTGCTCGCCCGGGGAGACCTTCTCGTCGCCGACCTTGTGGCAGCGCAGGATCAGGCCCATCGCGACGCCCGAGACGGTCGCGTGCACCCCGCTCTCGTGCATCAGCGCCCAGATCACGAAGGCCAGCGGCACGAACAGGTACCAGCCGTGCACCCCGCGCCGGTGCAGGAACCAGAACAGCACCAGCCCGGCCAGCGACAGCCCGAGCGCCCAGAACTTGATCCCCGAGCTGTAGAACACCGCGATGATCAGGATCGCGATCAGGTCGTCCACCACGGCCAGCGTGAGCAGGAACGCCCGCAGCGCGGACGGCAGGTGACTGCCCACCACGGCCAGCACGCCGAGCGCGAAGGCGATGTCGGTCGCGGTCGGGATGGCCCAGCCGGCCGGGTGCCCGCCCGGGCCCGAGTTGGCCAGGGTGTAGACGATCGCGGGCAGCGCCACCCCGCAGACGGCCGCCACCACCGGCAGCATCGCGGCGCTCGGGCTGCGCAGCTCACCGGCCACGAACTCGCGCTTGAGCTCGATCCCGGCCACGAAGAAGAAGATGGTCAGCAGCCCGTCCTTGGCCCAGGCGTCCAGGCTGAGGTCGAGGTGCAGCGGCGCGGAGGGGCCGATGGTGTACCCGCGGACGGTGTCGTACGCGCCGGGCCAGAGGTTCGCCCACAGGAGTGCGGCGGCGGCGGCCAGCAGCAGCAGGATGCCGCCCACCGTCTCGGTGCGCAGGGCGTCGGCGACGTACGTCCGCTCGGGCAGCGAGAGCCGTCCGAGGAACTGACGGCGGGTGGGGCTGGGCGGCGGCGTGGCCACGTGGGAGACCTCCAAGGCGGGGAACGGCGGGTGGATACACCGGTGGTGCAGTGCCGACCAGTCTTCCCGGCGCGCCTCAGAAATCTTGTTGTGTTTTTGACAGTCTATCGGGTGGTCTGGGAGCCCTGAGGCGGTGTCCGGTTTGTCCAGTTTATGAAGGGAGCCCGCTTCCGCCCGGGGAGGTCCGGGCACTCCGCGCGCGCCCCTCCCGTGCGCTCGCTCGGATGGCTGCCGTGCGGTGCGGCCGACCTGCGGTGTTCCTATCGTCGGGGGCACAGGCCGCCCGGACCGGGCGGCTTCTCCTGATCCCGGAGCTCGTGATGCCCAGTCAGATAACCGACGACCCGCCCGCGCCCGCGTTACCCGCTCTCTCCCCCGAGCTGGCCCGGCTGATCCGGCCGCTGTTCAGCGGGGCCGCGCCGACCGGCGGCATCGCGGTCGCCGTCATCCGGGGCAACGAGCGGACGGTGATCTGCCGGGGGTACGCGGACCGGTCCGGCGCCAAGCCCGTCCGGGCCGACACCCGGTTCGCGCTCGGCTCGGTCACCAAGACCTTCACCGGGCTGCTGCTGGCCGAGATGGTGGCCCGGGGCGAGGTGGGCTACGAGGACCCGATCGACCGCTACCTGCCCGCCGAGGTGCTGCCCGGCTATCCGCAGGAGCGCCCGATCACTCTGCTGCACCTGGCCACCCACACCTCGGGCCTGCCCCGGCTGCCGGTCGGCCTGATCCCGGCGGCGCTGCCGCGCTGGTTCACCGATCCCTACGCCACGTTCAGCCGTTCGCACCTGCTGCGGGCCCTGCCGCGGACCCCGGTCCGGGGCATGCCGGGGGCCCAGGTCAGGTACTCCAGCCTCGGCTGCGGGCTGCTCGGGCTGGCGCTGGAGAACGCGGCCGGGGTCCGCTACGAGGAGCTGCTGGCGAGCCGGATCTGCGGGCCGCTCGGGTTGATCGACACCTCCTGCGGGCCGGACCGGGAGCCGTCGCACGGCTACCGGCGCGGCCGGCGGGTGCCGTCCTTCCGGCTGCCCGCCCTGCCCGGGGCGGCCGCGCTCAGCTCGACCGCCGACGACATGCTGCGCTACCTCCAGGCGCACCTGGCGGTGGACGCGGTGCCGATCCCGGACCGGGGCGGTACGGCGGCGGCGCTGAAGGCGGCGCTGCGGGAGGTGCGGCTGCCCCGGGTCGAACGGCGGCGGGCCGGGGGCGGGCGGTCCGGGGCGCGGATCGCCCTGACCTGGAATCAGCGGCAGGTGGAGGAGGGCGAACTGATCTTCCACACCGGGGCGACGGGCGCCCTGCGCGGTCGGGCCGGGCGGTCGGTGCCGAGCGCGCCGGGCGCGGTGGAGACCGGGGCGGCCTCGGCGGTCTTCGCCGGGTTCAACCCGGTGGCCCAGGTCGGGCTGGTCGCGATGGCCAGCACCCTGCCCGGACTGCGGCGGCGCTTCACCCAGACCGCGTACGCGACGCTGCGCCGACTGGCGGGCTGAGCGGACGGGCTTGGCGGACGGGCCGAGCGGGGGCGGAACGCTGCGGGCGGGGCCGGTTACGGCCCCGCCCGCAGTACTGCTGATGCCCGGTCAGCCCTGGTTCGAGCCGCCCGGCAGCTGGGACTGGATCAGGTTCATCACGCTGCTGTCGGCGAGGGTGGTGGTGTCACCGACCTCGCGGCCCTCGGCGATGTCGCGCAGCAGGCGGCGCATGATCTTGCCGGAGCGGGTCTTCGGCAGCTCGCTGACCACCTTGATCTGCTTCGGCTTGGCGATCGGGCCGAGCGTCCGGCCGACGTGGTTGCGCAGCTCGGCGACCAGCTCCTCGCTGTCGGTCGCGGTGCCGCGCAGGATCACGAAGGCCACGATCGCCTGACCGGTGGTGGCGTCGGTCGCGCCGACCACGGCGGACTCGGCCACGGCGGGGTGGCCGACCAGGGCGGACTCGACCTCGGTGGTGGAGATGTTGTGGCCGGAGACCAGCATCACGTCGTCCACCCGGCCGAGCAGCCAGATGTCGCCGTCCTCGTCCTTCTTGGCACCGTCACCGGCGAAGTAGCGGCCCGGGAAGCGGGACCAGTAGGTGTCGATGTAGCGCTGGTCGTCGCCCCAGATGGTGCGCAGCATGGACGGCCACGGCTCGGTCAGCACCAGGTAGCCGCCGGAGCCGTTCGGCACCTCGTTGGCCTCGTCGTCCACCACGGTGGCGGCGATGCCGGGGAGCGCGCGCTGGGCGGAGCCCGGCTTGGTCTCGGTGACGCCCGGCAGCGGGCTGATCATCATCGCGCCGGTCTCGGTCTGCCACCAGGTGTCGACGATCGGGGTCTTGTTGCCGCCGATGTGCTCGCGGTACCAGACCCACGCCTCGGGGTTGATCGGCTCGCCGACGCTGCCCAGCACCCGGAGGCTGGAGAGGTCGAACTTGGCCGGGATGTCGTCGCCCCACTTCATGAAGGTGCGGATCGCGGTCGGCGCGGTGTAGAGGATGGTGACGCCGTACTTCTGCACGACCTCCCAGAACCGGCCCTGGTGCGGGGTGTCCGGGGTGCCCTCGTAGATCACCTGGGTGGCGCCGTTGGCGAGCGGCCCGTAGACGATGTACGAGTGCCCGGTGACCCAGCCGATGTCGGCGGTGCACCAGTAGACGTCGGTCTCCGGCTTGAGGTCGAAGACCGCGTGGTGGGTGTAGGCGGCCTGGGTCAGGTAGCCGCCGGAGGTGTGCAGGATGCCCTTGGGCTTACCGGTGGTGCCGGAGGTGTAGAGGATGAAGAGCGGGTGCTCGGCCTCGTGCGCCTCGGGGGTGTGCTCGGTGGACTGGCGGGCGGTGATCTCGTGCCACCAGACGTCGCGGCCCTCGGTCCAGGAGACCTCCTGGCCGGTGCGGCGGATGACCAGGACCTTCTCGACGCCGTCGACCTTGGTCAGCGCCTCGTCGATGGCCGGCTTCAGCGCGGACGGCTTGCCGCGGCGGTAGCCGCCGTCGGCGGTGATCACGATCTTGGCGTCGGCGTCCTCGATCCGGGAGGCGACGGCGTCGGCCGAGAAGCCGCCGAAGACCACCGAGTGGGTGGCGCCGATCCGGGCGCAGGCGAGGATCGCCACCACTGCCTCGGCGATCATCGGCAGGTAGACCGCGACCCGGTCGCCCTTGCGGACGCCGAGCTCCAGCAGCGCGTTGGCGGCCTGCGAGACCTCGTCCTTGAGCTGAGCGTAGGTGATCGAGCGGCTGTCGCCGGGCTCGCCCTCGAAGTGGATCGCCACCCGGTCGCCGTTGCCCGCCTCGACGTGGCGGTCGACGCAGTTGTACGCCACGTTGAGCTTGCCGTCGGCGAACCACTTGGCGAACGGCGGGTTCGACCAGTCCAGCGTCTCGGTGGGCTCGACGGCCCAGCTGAGCCGGCGGGCCTGCTCGGCCCAGAAGCCGAGCCGGTCCTCGGAGGCCTGCGCGTACGCGGCCGCGGTGACGTTGGCGTTGGCCGCCAACTCCGCCGGCGGGGCGAAGCGGCGCTCCTCCTTGAGCAGGTTGGCCAGGCTCTCGTTGCTCAACGCGCACTCCTCATCGAGTCTCAATCTGCCGGGTGATCCCGTGCGGAAGGGATTGTCCCGTGTGTCCCAGCGCACAGCTCACCAGGCGAACCGGCATGTTGACAAGAGGGACCGGAGAATTGGTGTAGACCTTTGACCGATGTGTGACCGGCGCGCCGGAGGCCCGGTCGGCCGGCCCGGCCGACCGGCCGGTGCGGCGCACCTTGACGGAGCCTCCGGGCGGTACTCCACTGACGGTGAGGGTGGGGCCCGACCGGCACGGGGCCGGTGGCGAACCACCCTGGTGGGGGACAGCCGTGTCCGGACTTCCCGCGAGTGCCAACTCCCTTCCCACGCCCGACTCCCGGCCCGAACCGCAGCCCGGCGACTTCGCCGTGGTGCAGATGGGCGGCCGCGGCGGCCGCCTGATCAGGATCGGCCAGTGGCTCAACGGCGACGGATTCGCCGACTTCGAGCACGCCTTCGTCTACGTCGGCGGCGGAGAGCTGGTCGAGGCCCAGCCCGGTGGGGCCGAGCTCCGACCGCTCTCCGTCTACGACAACCGTCCGGCCCGCTGGTCCAGCGGGCGGATCCAGCTGACCGAGGAGCAGCGGCGGGCGGTGGTCGCGGCCGCCCGCGGCTACATCGGCACGCCGTACAGCGTGGCCGACTACTTCGCCATGGCCGCGCACCGCTTCCACCTCCCGATCGGACCACTGCTCAGGAAGTACGTCGCGGACAGCCGGCACATGATCTGCTCCCAGCTGGTGGACCAGTGCTACTGGGACGCCGGGGTGCACCTCTTCGCCGACGGCCGGTGGCCGGGCTACGTCACCCCGGCCGACCTGGCCGGGCTCCTCGGGCCCTGACCTCTGGCCGGGACCGGTGCTGCCGGTCCTTCCTGACGGCCGCTCAGGCCGCCAGGCTCGGGCTCTCGGTGGGGTCGGGGCCGACCGGGCCCCGCCGCAGCTCGGACACCGGGACGAAGCAGCGCAGCACCGGGTCGAGCACGTACGCCTGGGCATCGGCGAAGTCGAAGTACATGCCCACCAGGCGAAGGGTGCCCGCCGCGACCCGGCGCTCCACCGCCGGGTGCGCCAGCAGTTGGTCCAACTGCTGCACCACGTTGGTGATGCAGAGCTGCTCCACCTCGCTGACCACCGGCCGGTCGGCGAACTCGGCGGGGGCCCGGCGCAGCCGGTCCAGTGAGCCGCGCCCGTTCCGCAGCCAGCGTCCGAGCGGGGTGGGCGGGCCCGGCTCCAGGTGCACGCCGTCCAGCAGGGCCTTCATCGCCCCGCAGCCGGAGTGGCCGCAGACGGTGATGGAGCGGACCTCCAGCACCTCGACCGCGTACTGCACCGCGGCCGCCACCGAGTCGTCGGCGGCGCCGGGCTCGTACGGGGCCGGGACCAGGTTGCCGACGTTGCGGACGGTGAACATGTCGCCCGGCCCGCTGCTGGTGATCATGCTGGTCACCAGCCGGGAGTCGGCGCAGGTGAGGAAGAGCTGCGAGGGCGTCTGCCCCTCCCGGGCCAGCCGGGCCAGCTCGGGCCGCACCAGGTGGGCGGTGTGCTGCTGGAAGCCGCGGACACCGTCCAGCAGGCGCCCGTGCGGGTCGTCCGCCCCGGGCTCGATGCAGTGGTGTCCGGCCCAGGGCGTCCAGGCCCGGCAGCGGTGCGGGCCGGGCGAACTGCCCACCCGGACCGTGCCGTCCGGGTCCAGCACCTCCTCCTCGGGCACGGTCAGCATCGAGACCCGGCCGCCCGAGGCCTGGTGCCCGGCCCGCCAGGTGTGCACCTGCTCGTAGGCCGCGTGGTCGAGGAAGGAGCCGTCATGACGGACCGTCACCTCGGCGCCGGACGGGATCCCGGACAGCGCCCGGCTGAGCCGGGGCACCACGGCGAAGGTGAGCGGGCCGTGGGTGCGCACGGTGTAGGAGCCGTCCGGCTCGGCCAGCACGTCGACCCTGGCCCGGGTGAGCCGGTGCAGGGCGAGCAGGGCGGCGACGGCGCCACCGACCAGCACCCCGAGCGGGACGTCGAGCAGCACCACCCCGAGCACGGTGGCCAGGTAGACCGGGAACTCCCGGTGCCGGTGCACCCGCCGGATGTGCGCGAAGCTGACCATCTGGATGCCGATCACCAGCACCAGCGCGGCGAGCGCGGCCAGCGGGATCAGCCGCAGACCGCCGCCGAGCGCGAGCGCGGCCACCAGGACCCAGCAGCCGTGCAGCACGGCGGACCACCGACTGACGGCACCCGCACGGATGTTGGCGGTGCTGCGGACCGCGCCGCCGGCCACCGGCAGACCGCCGAGCAGACCGGTGAGCAGATTCGCGACGCCCTGGCCGCGCAGCTCGCGGTCGAGGTCGATCGGGCCCGGGGCCATCCGGTCCACCGCGACGGCGGAGAGCAGCGACTCCACTCCGGCCACCGCCGTCACCGTCAGCACGGCGGCCAGCAGGACCGGCCAGTGGGCGCCGAGTTGGGCGGGTGAGGGGAGGGCGGCGAAGTCGTGCTGCTCCCAGGTGGGGAGCTCGACCCGGGCCAGGGTGAGGCCCAGGGACATCGAGAGCCCGGTGGCGGCGGCCACCGCGACCAGCGCGGCGGGCACCCGGGCGGCGGCTGCGCCGATCCGGCCGGCCCGGCCGGGGAGCCGGCCGAGCCGGGGCCAGCCGAAGAGCAGCGCGATCGCGAGCACGCCGACCGTGAGGGCGGGCAGGTGTGGCACGGAGAGCTGGCCGGGCAGCGCGATCAGATTGGCCAGCGCGGCGCTCTGCGGCGATCCGCCGAGCACGACGTGGAGTTGGGCGATGGCGATGGTGAGCCCGACGCCGGCCAGCATCCCGTGCACGACGGCGGGGGAGACGGCCAGGGCCGCGCGGGCGACCTTGAAGGTGCCGAGCAGCAGTTGCAGCAGACCTGCGGCCACCGTGACCGCGCAGGTGACCTGCCAGCCGAACTGGGCGATCAGGCCGGCCACGACCACGGTCAGGGCGGCGGACGGGCCGGTCACCTGGAGCGGGGTGCCGCCCAGGGCTCCGGCCACCATGCCGCCGACGGCGGCGGCCACCAGCCCGGCGGTGAGCGGGGCTCCGGTGGCCAGCGCGATCCCGAGCGAGAACGGGACGGCGATCAGGAAGACCACCAGGGAGGCCGGCAGATCCCGGGCCAGCCGCTTGCGGGGGCCCGGCGGGGCGTGGTCGGTGGTGTCGGAGGCGATGGGTGCGGAGGAGATGTCGAGGGTCATGAGGTCCCGTCTTTTCCGGGGGAACGAACGCAGTCAGGTCCGGGGAGGTGCTTCGGGGGTCGGATCGGCTGTCGTGGGTCGCGACGGTGTGGCGGGGAGATGGTCGTGGGGTGCAGGCACGGCGGGGTTGGGCTCGTCCACCCCTGGAACCATCAAGATTCGGTAAACCGAGAGTAATGAGAGCTTTGCACAGCGTAAAATCGAGCGGTAGGCCTCGGCCCCTGATTCACCCCATTGGGGAGTGGTCGAACCATTGGGGAATATGCAAGGAGACGCACTGGGCGGCCCCGGAGTCCGGAGCCGCCCAGTGCACTGCGGCGATGGCCGCCGGTCGGTCAGACGCCCGCGGCGTCCAGGTGCTCGGCGCCGAGCACGAAGCCCTCGTCCACCTGGGTCGCCAGGTCGATGCCGGTCTTGGCGTTGCCCCAGCTCTCCGCGTTGCGCAGGTGGAAGTGGACCGCCTGGCCCGTCCACCGCTCCGGGTCGCGCCGCCCGAAGGCCTGGTCCGCCTGCTCCTTGAGCCTGGTCAGCACCGCCCGGTTGGCGGGCTCCAGGGCGCGCAGCGGCGGCTCCGCGCCCTGCTCCAGGCGGCGCACCCAGTCGGACTGGCCGAAGCAGGTGAGCAGGTCGTCGCCGACCTCCCGACGCAGAAAGGCGAGGTCGTCCGCCCCGTTCACCTTGTTGCCGACCACGCGCAGGGCGACGCCGAAGTCCCGGGCGTACTCCTTGTACTGGCGGTACACCGAGACGCCCTTCCGGGTCGGTTCGGCGATCAGGAAGGTCAGGTCGAAGCGGGTGAACAGGCCGGAGGCGAACGAGTCCGAACCCGCGGTCATGTCGGTGACCAGGTACTCCTCCGGGCCGTCGACCAGGTGGTTCAGCAGCAGCTCGACCGCGCCGACCTTGGAGTGGTAGCAGGCCACGCCGAGGTCCTGCTCGGTGAAGGCGCCGGTGGCCAGCAGCCGGACCGAGCCCTCGTCCAGCGCGACCGGCCGGGCGCAGGCGGCGTACACCGGGTTCTCCTCGACGATCCGCAGCAGTCGGGAGCCCCGGCCGGGCGGGGTGGTCTTGATCATCTCCTCGGCGGAGCCGATCAGCGGGTTGTCGCCGCGCAGGTACTCCTTGATCTCCGGCAGGTGGGCCCCGAGCGAGGGCAGCGCTGCGGCCTGATCGTCCGTCAGGCCGAGGGCCGGGCCCAGGTGCTGGTTGATGTCCGCGTCGACCGCGATCACCGGACAGCCCGCTGCGGCGAGGTGGCGGATGAACAGTGCGGACAGCGTGGTCTTCCCGCTGCCGCCCTTGCCGACGAAGGCGATCTTCATCTGAGACTCCGGCTCTCGGCCCGGTCGCAGGGCGGCCGGAAGTTTTTGGGAATCGTTATCGTCACCGATAGCGGTCATGCTATCGAGGGTTTGGCCCACCCGGAGGGCGGGAAAGGCGGATTGCCTCGAACGGGTGATGGTGGGGTTGCTGTCGGGCCCCGGGGAAGGGGTTCATTACCCTCGGGTAGGTGACCACTGGAACAGACCCTCTCGCCCCGCTGGCCGAACTCCCCGGAGTCCCCGAGGCCGTCGCGGAGGTGCGCAAGGCCGTGGACCGCCTGTACGGGCACCGGGCGATGCGCCGCCGGGCCGCCGAGGTGACCTCGGAGTCCGCCCTGCGCGGGGCCCGCGGCTCCGCCGCCCTGGACGGCGCGGACTGGCCGCTGGAGGAGGTCCGCCGCCGGACCGACTTCGGCGCCGACCCCGAGGCCAGGACGGTCGGCGGCGCGCTGCGGATCTCCGCCGAGGCCGGCCAGCTGCTCAGCGTCTGGCGGCACTCGCCGTTGCAGGTGCTGGCCCGGCTGCACCTGCTGGCGGTCGGCGACGGCGCACCGGAGGCCGGTCGCCCGCGCCGGGCCGGCGAGTCCGCCCCCGAGCCGTTCCCGCTGGAACTGGCGCCGGCCGAGGGCCTGGGGGAGGAGGGGCCGGAGCCGGTGGCCGTGACCCTGCCGCCCGCGCCGTCGGCGGAGGAGGCGGCCGCCCGGCTGGACCAGCTCGCCCAGCTGCTGGCCGCCCGCGCCGACCGCGCGCCCGGCGCCGGGGCCCCGGCCCTGGTGGTGGCGGCGGTGGTGCACGGCGAGCTGCTCGCGCTGCGGCCCTTCGCCTCCCACAACGGCCTGATCGCCCGGGCCGCCCAGCGGATCGTGCTGATCGCCGAAGGGCTGGACCCGAAGGCGATCTGCCCCGCCGAGGTCGGCCTGGCCGAACTCGGCACCGTGGCCTACCGGCAGGCCCTGCACGGCTACCTCAGCGGCACGGCCGAGGGCATGGCGGCCTGGATCGCGCACTGCGGCCGGGCGCTGCGGCTGGGGGTCCGGGAGAGCACGGCGGTCTGCGAGGCGATGCAGCGCGGCATGGTCTAGAAACTAGAAAAGCGTCCGGACAGAGTTGCGGCGACGCCTGATGGTGCCGGGCGTCGCCGCTGGTACAGGTACCGGGTTACCAAGCATGCACCGGAATTGCCCATCAGGTGGGGATCTACTGCCCGTTCACCTGGTGCGGCGGCCCGACAGCGGGTCGGCTGCATGTGGGTGCTCAGTTATCTGTACTCGGTCCGTGGGGCCTGAACTGCGTTGTCGGTTTGACCTCTCGGTCCTGACCGGGTCTCGCGGGCCGTAAGTCCTTTCTACCGCTAAATGGGACAAAGGGGAACCCGAAACGGGAAGTCTTTGTGCCGGAGCCGCAGTAGGGCAGTCCGGTCCGGAGGCCCGGCCGGGTCGGGCCGGGTCCGGCGGCGGATCAGGCGATCGGGCGGCGGCGCTTCGCGGCGTACCAGAGCATCCCGGCGGTCAGGGCCGCGGTGCCGATCGCGACCGCGAGCAGCACCGAGCGGCTCGGTGCGGAGAACTCCGGGAGCCGGCGGCGGAGTTCGACCGGCCGGTCGAAGACCAGGATCGGCCACTCCCGGGCCGCGGCCTCCTTGCGCAGCGCCCGGTCCGGGTTCACCGCGGACGGGTGGCCGACCGCCTCCAGCAGCGGCAGGTCGGTCGAAGAGTCGCTGTACGCATAGCAGTTGGCGAGGTCGTACCCCTCGGTGCCGGCCAACTCCCGGATCGCTGCTGCCTTGTTCTCGGCGTAGGCGTAGTAGTCGATCTCCCCGGTGTAGCGCCCGTCCTTGACCTGGAGGCGGGTGGCGATGACGTGGTCCGCGCCGAGCAGCTGCCCGATCGGCTCGACCACCTCCGAGCCCGAGCTGCTGACGATCACCACGTCGCGGCCGGCCTGGTGGTGCTGCTCGATCAGCGAGGCGGCCTCGTCGTAGATGATCGGGTCGATCAGGCCGTGCAGGGTCTCGGCGACGATCTCGCGGACCTGCTGTACGTTCCAGCCCTTGGTGAGGGCGGAGAGGTACTCGCGCATCCGCTCCATCTGGTCGTGGTCCGCGCCGCCGACCAGGAAGACGAACTGGGCGTAGGCGCTCTTCAGCACGGCCCGACGGTTGATCAGGCCGCCCTGGTAGAACGGGCGGCTGAACGCCAGAGCGCTCGACTTGGCGATGATCGTCTTGTCCAGGTCGAAGAACGCGGCGGTGCGCGTTGCTCTGAACGGGCGAACCGCGGCGGTCGAGGGCATCGGCTGCGGGCCCTGCGGGGCGCCCTCCGGCGCCGAACCGCGGGCGGA
The DNA here is from genome assembly GCF_040296785.1 of Kitasatospora sp. NPDC002040. Taxonomy (NCBI): domain Bacteria; kingdom Bacillati; phylum Actinomycetota; class Actinomycetes; order Kitasatosporales; family Streptomycetaceae; genus Kitasatospora; species Kitasatospora sp. NPDC002040. The sequence continues at coordinate 422,956 of NZ_JBEOXV010000001.1, forward strand.
GTTCTCGCCGTGGTCGGCGGTGTCGGCGTTCTCGGTGGTGTCCACGGGATCAGAGGATAGAGGGCTGGGCAAAAGACCCCGCCATATGGCGTACTCGCAGCGATGCGGGTTTGTGTTTCTGGGCCGTCGGGTACACCATGGAAGTCACGGATCGTTCGCGACCGTGCTAACCCGGTCCGGCTCCTCCCCCCCGAGTCGGACCGTGGATAGACGACCCCCGCTCTCCCCCCCGGCGGGGGTCGTCGCACGTCCGGGGCCATTTTCCGGGCCCGAGGGCATCTGGGTGGGGGTCCGCAGTGCGGTGTTTCCTGCGGCGCCAAGGTGGTTGGGCGTTCAGCCGACCGGCACGAGATCGTCACTCTGCGTATCGAGATCGACGGGGCCTTTCGAAGCCCGGTCGATCTTCCTTTGTGTCCGTCCGGGGTCTTCCGGATCTTCTCCGTGACGAAGACTGCGTCAATTCATTGAGCAATCGCCCCCCGTGTGAGTGAACCGGGTTATCCACAGCCCCCGAGTTGTCCCCAGGAATCGGACCGGAGCTGACGGACTCCCGGCGAGGCCGGACCGTGGTGTCCGGCCGGGCACCGCCCGACCGCACCTCGCCGGAGGGACAGCCGCACCGGGGGAGACCGCCATGTCGACACCCACCACCGACCGACCGGCCCCGAGCGGGCCGCTGATCGTCACCGAGGACGAGAACCTCGCCGAGCACCTGCTGCGCCTCTGCGCGGCGGCCGGCACCGACCCCCAGCTGCTCTCCGGGGCACCGCCGCCCCGGGGGCTCTGGGAGAGCGCCCCGCTGGTCCTGGTCGGCGACGACCAGGCCGAGCGCTGCGCGGGGCTGACCCGCCGGGCCGGCGTGCTGCTGCTCGGCCTGGACCTGGACGACTGCGACGTCTGGGTCAGGGCGGTCCAACTCGGCGCCGAGCACGTCATCTTCCTGCCCGACGCCCAGGCCTGGCTGCTGGACCGGATCGCCGACGCCGCCGAAGGCGTCGGGGCACCGGCGCTGACCGTGGCGGTGCTCGGCGGCCGGGGCGGCGCCGGATCGTCCACGCTGGCCTGCGCGTTGGCCGTCACGGCGGCCCGGGCGGGCCACCGCACCATGCTGATCGACGCCGACCCGCTGGGCGGCGGCCTGGACGTGCTGCTCGGCGGCGAGGAGGCCAGCGGCCTGCGCTGGCCCGATCTGGCGGGCTCCCGGGGCCGGGTCAGCGGCTCCGAGCTGGCGAAGGCGCTGCCCTCGATGCACCGGCTGACCGCGCTGTCCTGGGACCGGGGGGACACCCTCGCAGTCCCGCCCGAGGCGATGCGCAGCGTGCTGGCCGCCGCCCGCCGCCGGGGCGGCCTGGTGGTGCTCGACCTGCCCAGACACCTCGACCCGGCGGCGGGCCAGGCCCTCGAACAGGCCGACACCGGGCTGCTGGTGGTGCCCGCCGAGCTGCGGGCGATGGCCGCCGCCGACCGGGTCGCGGCCGCCGCCCGGATGCGGCTGGCCGACCTGCGGGTCGTGGTCAGGGTGCCGGGGCCGGCCGGGCTGACCGGCGCGGAGGTGGCCCGGGGGCTGCGGCTGCGGCTGGCGGGCGAGCTGCCGGTCGAGCCCGGGCTCACCGTCGACGTCGAGCGCGGCTCGCCGCCCGGCATCCGGGGGAAGGGGCCGCTGGCCCGCTTCTGCGGCAGCTTTCTGACCGAGGTGATGCCGCCCGTGCCGGCGGCCGGGGGAGGTGCGTCATGACGGATCGTCAGCGCGGGCCCGGCGGGTCCGGGGGATCGAGGCAGGGCGGTGGGCCGCCCCGGCGGCCGTGGGGCCGGGCCGTCCCGGACGAGCGCGCGGCGGCCCTGGTGGACGCCGTCCGGCTCCGACTGGCCGAGGCCGGGGACGCGCCCACCGCCGGGTCGGTGGCGGCCGCCCTGCGGGCCGCCCGGCCGCCGCTGGGCGGGGGCGACGTGCTGGACGCCGTCCGGGTGCTCCGCTCCGAGCTGGTCGGGGCCGGGCCGCTGGACACCCTGCTCGCCGAGCCGGACGTGACGGACGTCCTGGTGAACGGACCTGACGAGGTGTGGGTCGATCGCGGCAGCGGGCTGCACCGGGTCCCGGAGATCCGCTTCCCCGACGCCGAGTCGGTCCGGCGGCTGGCCCACCGGCTGGCCACCGCGGCCGGCCGCCGCCTCGACGACGCCCGGCCCTGGGTGGACGCCCGGCTGCCGGACGGCACCCGGCTGCACGCGGTGCTGCCGCCCATCGCGGCCGGCTGCACCCACATCTCGCTCCGGATCTGCCGCAGCACGCCGTTCACCATGGACGAGCTGGTGGCGGGCGGCGCACTCCCGCCGATCGGGGCGGAGCTGCTCACCGCCGTGCTGCGGGCCCGGCTGTCGCTGCTGATCAGCGGTGGGACGGGCACCGGCAAGACCACCCTGCTGGCCGCCCTGCTCGGTCTGGTCGGGCCGGACGAGCGGATCGTGCTGGCCGAGGACTCGGCCGAACTACGGCCGGACCACCCGCACGTGGTCCGGCTGCAGAGCCGTCCGCCGAACCAGGAGGGCCTGGGCGAGCTGACCCTGCGCGACCTGGTCCGGCAGGCGTTGCGGATGCGCCCGGACCGGGTGGTGGTCGGTGAGGTGCGCGGCGAGGAGGTGGTCGACCTGCTCTCCGCGCTCAACACCGGCCACGAAGGAGGCTGCGGGACGGTCCACGCCAACACCGCGGCGGACGTCCCGGCCCGGCTGGAGGCGCTGGGTTCGCTGGCCGGCCTCGACCGGCTCTCCCTGCACAGCCAACTGCGGGCCGCCCTGGACGTGGTGATCCACCTGGTCCGCGACCAGCGGACCGGGCTGCGGCGGGTGGCCGAGCTGCACCTGCTGGTCGGGGACGAGCACGGGCTGGCGGTGACCGTCCCCGCGCTGGCCTTCACGGCGGCGGGCGGCTGTGCGGCCGGGCCGGGGTGGGAGCGGTTGCGCCGCCGCTGCACCGAGCGGGGCGTCGCGCTTCCGCCGCTGCCGGCGGCCGGGGAGTGACGCCCGAGGTGTGGGAGCTCGGCTGGGCCCTGCTGCTGTGCGGTGCGGCGGCGGCCGCCCGATACGTGCTCCGGAACACGAAGGACACGAAGGAGGGGCTGGGATGACACCCGATCAGGTACTGCTGGGCGCGGCCGGGGCCGGCGGGCTGGTGGCGGGGCTGCTGCTCCGCCGCCGGCAGCGGGCCCGAACGGTGCGACGGGCCAGGGCACTGCTCGACGCGACCGCCCGGGAGAGCGCCCGGGGCGGCCGGTGGGCTGCGTTCGGCCGGGCCCGGCCGGCCTGGCTGGTGCCGGAACTCCTGCTGCTGCCCGCCGGGTTGCTGGCCGGCCGGCTGAGCAGCTCGCCGGTGCCGCTGCTGGTGGCCGCACTCGCGGTGCTGCCGGTACGGCGATGGCGGAGCCGCCGTCGACGGGCGGCCGAGGCCGGGCGACGGGCCGTCGCGGTGATCGAGCTGTGCACGGGCCTGGCCGCCGAGCTGCGCAGCGGTGCGACGGCGCAGCAGGCCCTGCACACCGTGCTGGGCCGGGCGTCGGTGCTGACCGCGGGCCTCGGCGCCGAGTCCTCGGCCCGACTGGCGGCCGGGCGCTACGGCGCGGACATCCCGGCCGCGCTGCGCACCGTCGCCGAGCTGCCCGGCGGCCGCGGGGCGGCGGCGGTGGCCGCCTGCTGGCAGGTGACCGCCGAGAGCGGCACCGGCCTGGCCCCCGGGCTGGACCAACTCGCCGACGCGTTGCGGGCCGAGCGCGCCCTGGCGGAGGAGATCGAGGGCGAGCTGGCCGGTCCGAGGACCACCGTCGCGGTGCTGGCCGCGCTGCCGCTGATCGGGCTGCTGCTCGGGGCCGCGCTCGGGGCGGAGCCCGTGCGGATCCTGCTGCACACCCCGGCCGGGCTGGCCTGTCTGGCGGCGGGGGCCCTGCTGGAGGCGGCCGGGTTGGCCTGGACGGCCCGGATCGTCCGGGCGGCGGAGGATGCGCCGGAGCCCCGACCGGAGCCCCGACCGGAGCTCCGACCGGAGTCCCGGGCGGGGGCCGCCAGGCGGGCGGGTGGTTGCGGGCTCTCCCGGGTGCGGGCCGGTGTGCCGCCGCAGGACCGCTGGGTGGGGTCCGGCAGCTCGGCGGTCCGGGCGGAGGTGGCCTGGTGAGGCGGGAGCTGGTGTACGGGCTGGTGGTCGGGGTGGTGCTGTTCGGGGCCGGGGTTGAGCTGGTGCGGGTGGTCCGGCGGCGGAGGATCCGACGGCGGGTCAGGCGGTGGGGCGAGCCTGCCGGGAGGCCGTTCGCCCGACGTCGCCGGGCCGGGTCCGGTCGGCTCGGGCGGGCGCTGCGGGCCCGGGGGCTGACCAGACCGGTGCTGCTCGAACGGGCCGTCCCGGCGGCCGCAGGGGCAGGCGCGGCCGTGCTGGTCGGTGGTCCGGCCGGGTTGGTGGCGGGGCTGCTGGTCGGCCTGGCGGCCCGGCGGTGGCTGCCCCGGGTGCGCTCGCCGAGCGCCCGCCGGGCGGTGCTGGAGCAGGAGCGGCTGACCCGTCAACTGCCGCTTGCCGCCGAGCTGCTGGCGGCCTGCCTGGGCGCCAGCTCGGCGCCCGCCGCAGCCGCTGCCGCCGTGGCCGACAGCGTCGACCAGCCGATGAGCGGCCGACTGGCAGGGGTGGCAGCCGAGTTGGCGCTCGGAGCACCGCCGGAGGTGTGCTGGGAGCGGCTCGGCGCCGACTGCCCTTCACTCGCCCCGCTGGCGCGCTGCCTGGTCCGGACGAGCATCAGCGGCGCGCCGCCGATGGCCCCGCTGGTCGGCCTGGCGCACGCCCAGCGGGCCGCCGCGACCAGGGCCGCCCATGCCCGGGTCCGCCGGGCCGGGGTGCTGGCCACTGCGCCGTTGGGGGTCTGCTTCCTGCCCGCGTTCATTCTGATCGGCGTCGTGCCGGTGGTGATGGGGCTGACCGCGCTGTTCGCCGAGCGGGTGTGACCCGCGCGTTCCCGAGTGTCCGATCCAACCTGAAGGAGTCCCTGATGGCTGTTCACGTTGCCTACGCCCAGACCTACGCCCAGGCCCACGCCCGGGCCCAGGTCCAAGCCCGCCGCTCGCCCGGCCCGACCCGGCGGATCCGGGTGCTGCTCCGGCGGCGGGTCAGGTGGCTGGCGGTCCGGGCCCGGACCCGGGGCCTGGCCGGGCCCGGATCCCGGGCCGATGCCGGGATGACGACGGCGGAGTACGCCGTCGGCACGGTGGCGGCCTGTGGGTTCGCCGCGCTGCTCTACAAGGTGGTGACCAGCGGGGCGGTCTCCGGGGCGCTCAGCGAGCTGCTGACCCGGGCGCTCCATGCGGTGTGACCCCATGCGGGGCGACCGGAGCCGGGGTGACCGGCCGTCGGGCCCGCGCCGGCGCGGCGAGCGCGGGTTCGTCACGGCCGAGACGGCGGTGGCACTCCCGGCGCTGGTCCTGCTCTCCGCGCTGCTGGTCTGGGGCGTGGTCACGGCCGCCGCGCAGATCCGGTGCGTGGACGCGGCCCGGGTCGGCGCCCGGGCCGCCGCCCGAGGAGACGGCAACGCCGGGGCGCTGGCCCGCGCCGCCGCCCCGGCCGGTGCCAGCGTGAGCGTCTCGACCGGTGGCGACACCGTCCGGGTGACGGTCGAGGCCCCGAGCCCGGCCCCGGGGCGCCTTGGTGGCGCGCTGTCGGTACGGCTGCGCGCCGAGGCGGTGGCCGCCCGGGAGGACGTGCTCGGCTCCACGGGCGGGGGCGGGCCATGGCCGACCTGAGCGGCGGCGGGCCGGCCGGCCGAGCGCCCGACCGGGGCTCGGCGACGATCTGGCTGGTCGCCCTGGGGATGCTCGGCTGCGTGGTCTTCACGGTCAGCCTGGCCTTCGGTGCCGCGGTGGCGGCCAGGCACCGAGCGGAGTCGGCCGCCGACCTGGCCGCGCTGGCCGCAGCTGGCCACCTGATGCTCGATCAGGACGGCGGCTGCGGCCGGGCCGCCCGGATCGCGAGCGAGCACCGGGCCCGGCTGGTGAGCTGCACCGTGCGGGAGGCCATCGACGCGGTGGACGTCGTGGTCGAGGTCCCGGTCACCGGCCTGCCCGTCCCGGTCGGCCCGGCCCGGGCCCGCTCCCGGGCGGGGCCGGTCTGGGCCTGGGGCGACGGCGGCCCGGCGCCGGCCACCGACCGGTCGGGGGCCGCCCCGGCGGCCGGGGCGGAGCTGCCGGGCCGTCAGGGCCGGTCAGCCGCCCGGCCCGGAGCTCCGGCCAGCAGGATGTCCAGCAGCCGGACGGCCGCCTCCTTGTCCAACGGGTCGTTCCCGTTCCCGCACTTGGGCGACTGCACGCAGGACGGGCACCCCCGTTCGCACTCGCAGGCGGCGATCGCGTCCCGGGTCGCGGTCAGCCACTGCTCCGCGCCCAGGAAGCCGCGTTCGGCGAAGCCGGCGCCACCGGAGTGGCCGTCGTACACGAAGACGGTCGGCAGCCCGGTGTCCGGGTGCAGCGGCACCGACACCCCGCCGATGTCCCAGCGGTCGCAGGTGGCGAACAGCGGGAGCAGCCCGATCGAGGCGTGCTCCGCCGCGTGCGCCGCTCCGGGCAGCTGGTCGAACGGGATGTTCGCGTCCAGCAGCTGGTCCTCGGTGACGGACCACCAGACCGCGCGGGTGCGCAGCGTCCTGGGCGGCAGGTCGAGCTTGCTCTCGCCGAGGACCTCGCCGGTGGAGATCCGCTTGCGCAGGTACCCGACCACCTGGTTGACCACCTCCACCGAGCCGAAGCTGAGCCGGGCCTCGCCCCACTCCACGGTGGTGTCGGTGGCCAGCACCGAGATGGAGGTGATGTCCCGGGCGGACGTGCTGTAGGGCGGGGCGGCGGGCTCGACCAGGGCGACCGAGGTCTCCAGGTCGAGGTCCTGCACCAGGTAGGTGCGGCCCTGGTGCAGGTGGACCGCGCCGGTGTGCACAGTGGTGTGGGCGGCGGCCGCGTCCACGGTGCCGAGCAGCCGGCCGGTCGAGGCCTCGACGATCTGCACCGGGCTGCCGCCGCTGCCCCGCAGGTCCACCGAGTCCACGGCCCGCTCGCGCCGGGTCCAGTACCAGGAGCCCTCGGTCCGCTGCCGGAGCAGGCCGCGCTGTTCCAGCACCGGCAGCAGCTTCCCGGCGGAGGGGCCGAAGAGCGTCAGGTCGGCCTCGGTGAGCGGGAGTTCGGCGGCCGCCGCGCACAGGTGCGGGGCCAGGATGTGCGGGTTGTCCGGGTCCAGCACGGTGGCCTCGACCGGGGTGGCGAACAGCGCCTCCGGGTGGTGCACCAGGTAGGTGTCCAGCGGGTCGTCCCGGGCGATCAGCACGGCCAGCGCCCCCTGGGCCTCCCGCCCGGCCCGGCCGGCCTGCTGCCAGAGCGAGGCCCGGGTGCCGGGGTAGCCCGCCATCAGCACCGCGTCCAGGCCCGAGACGTCGACCCCGAGTTCCAGTGCGGAGGTGGAGGCCAGGCCGAGCAGCCGGCCGGAGTGCAGATCGCGTTCGAGCGCCCGGCGCTCCTCGGCCAGGTAGCCGCCCCGATAGGCGGCGACCCGGTCGGCGAGCGGCCGGCCGAGCTGGTCCTGGGCCTGCAGGGCGACCAGTTCGGCCGAGCGGCGGGAGCGGACGAAGACCACGGTGCGGGTGCCGCGCTCGACCAGTTCGGTGAGCAGGTACCCGGCCTCGGCGGTCGCGGTCCGGCGGACGGGGGCGCCCTGTTCGCCGACGTTCTCGGTCAGCGGCGGCTCCCAGAGCGCGAAGACCAGCGGTCCGCGCGGAGAGCCGTCCTCGGTCACCGCGACGGCGGGCAGCCCGGTCAGTCGGTGGGCGGTGGCCGCCGGGTCGGCGGTGGTGGCCGAGGCGAGCAAGAAGGTGGGGGAGGAGCCGTACCGCGCGCACACCCGCCGCAGCCGGCGCAGCACCTGCGCCACGTGCGAGCCGAACACGCCCCGGTAGCTGTGGCATTCGTCGATGACGACGTACTTCAGCGCCTTCAGGAACGAGGCCCAGCGCGGGTGGGCCGGCAGGATGCCCCGGTGCAGCATGTCCGGATTGGTCAGCACGTACGAGGCGTACTGGCGGACCCACTCGCGCTCCTCGGGCGGGGTGTCCCCGTCGTAGAGGGCGGCCCGGACGCGCTTCGGGGCGAGTTCGGCGGCCCGGCGGCGCTGGTCGGCGGCCAGCGCCTTGGTCGGCGCGAGGTAGAGCGCGGTGGCGCCGCGCCCGTTGCGGGCCTCGGTGCCCTCCAGCAGTTCGCTGAGCACCGGGGCCAGGTACCCGAGCGACTTGCCCGAGGCGGTTCCTGTGGCCAGCACCACAGTTTGGCCGGTTCTGGCCAATTTCATGGCTTCGGCCTGATGTGTCCAGGGTTCGTCGATGCCCAGGGCCTGCGCGGATGCGACGATCTCCGGGCGGATCCCGTCCGGCCACGGTGCACAGCGGGCCTGACGGGCGGCCAGATGCTCCGTATGGGTGAGGCGGTCGGCCCGGCCACGACTGGTGGACAGGGCGGCGAGCAGGGCCTCGGGCTGGTGGTGGCGGGGCGGCATGGGGACCCAGTGTGTCACCGGCGTGACGGAGAATCGCGCCAAGCCATCGTGCGGGCATGGTCGCAAGTGGTTGAATGAAGCCGTGACGGCCGCATGGCCGAGGGTCGCACCGCCGGGGCTCAACTGCCACGGCCGTGCCGTGCCCGGCCTGCGACCAACGCGGTGACGGCCACCCGGCCGAGGATCGCAATGACGTAGCAAGGCAAGGTGCTGGAGGTTCCGTGGACCTGTCCCTGTCGACCCGCACTGTCGGCGACCGTACGGTCGTCGAGGTAGGCGGCGAGATCGATGTGTACACCGCCCCCAAGCTGCGGGAGCAGTTGGTCGAGCTCGTCAACGACGGCAACTACCACCTGGTCGTCGACATGGAGGGCGTGGACTTCCTCGACTCGACCGGTCTCGGCGTACTGGTGGGCGGCCTGAAGCGAGTTCGCGCGCATGAGGGTTCGCTGCGCCTGGTGTGCAACCAGGAGCGCATTCTGAAGATTTTCCGGATCACCGGCCTGACCAAGGTCTTCCCGATCCACACCTCGGTGGACGACGCGGTCGCCGCCACCGACTGACCAGTCGTCAACGGGCCGGTGCGGGCGACCGCGTCGGCCCTTGGCGCTCTCACTGAAGCCCATCGGCTCGGTGCACCGGCGGGGCCCTCGGCCCCGCCGGTGGCCGGTGGTGGGCACTGCCCCGGCGGCGCATCGGCCAGCCCGCGCGAGTCCGAGGCGAGATCCCGGAGGGGAAGACAATGGCAACGGTCGAACTTCGGTTCAGCGCACTTCCCGAGCACGTCCGGACGGCCCGTCTGGTGGCCGCTGCGGTGGCGAGGCGCGCCGGAGTCGATGAGTCCGTCCTCGACGAGGTGCGGCTCGCGGTCGGAGAGGCCTGTTCGCGAGCGGTGAGCCTGCATCAGCGGGGCGGCGTGGAGGGCGCGGTGCGGGTCGCGCTGACCGACACGGAGAAGCGTTTCCTCATCGAGGTGGAGGACGAGGCCGGTCCGGCCGGTCTGCCCCCGGTCGGCTCCGACGCCGAGGAGATGGGCGAGGACGCCGAGGACGCGCTCGGGCTCGCGGTGATCACCGCGCTGGTCGAGGACGTCGAGGTCACCTCGGGTGCCAACGGCGGGCTGATCCGGATGAGCTGGGTCGTGTCGACGAACCCGGTGCAGCTCTGAGCCGCCCACTTTTCCAGGGTCGGCATTGACAAATTGTTGAAGTAGGCGGTTCCCTGCTCTCGGGCGCGATCGGTTCGGTTCGAGAGAAGGACACCTTTCGCATGCGCATCCGCATTCTGTGGCCGGCCGGTCAGGCCACTGCCACCCTGAGGCCGACGCCCACCTCCGAGGCGCTCCGGGCCGTCCTGCCGATCGCCTCCACCGCCCGCACCTGGGGCGAGGAGGTCTACTTCGACACCCCGGTCTCGGTGGCCCGCGAGGACGACGCCCAACAGGTGGTCGAGCCCGGCACGGTGGCCTTCTGGACCGACGGCGACAGCCTCGCCCTCCCGTACGGCCCGACCCCGGTCTCGCGCGGCGACGAGTGCCGGCTGGCCAGCCCCTGCAACCTGCTCGGCGTGCTGGACGGCGATCCGGGCGTGCTGCGCACCGTCCGGGACGGGGACCCGATCCGGGTGGAGTCGGCCTGAGCCTGCGGGGTCCCGTGTAGGTTCGGCTGCGTGAAGCGTGATGTGAAGCTCGAACGGCGGCTGTGGGCCGTCCCTGCACTGGGTCTCCTGCTGGCGGCTGGCGCGGTCGGGTGCGGCGGCAACGACACCGCCGCACTGGACTCCTGGGCCAAGAAGGTCTGCGACTCCGTGCAGAGCCCGATCGCGCAGTCCCAGACCGCGCTCGCCGACACCGGCAAGGTGACGCCGGGTGAGGCGCCGGTCGACCTGCAGAAGCGGCTCGCGGCCGACGTCGGGACGCTGGCAGCGACCAACCAGCAGCTGGCGGAGGCGATCTCCACCGCCGGTGCGCCGAAGATCGACGGCGGGGCGGGCGTGCAGCAGGGCGCGGCCGACGAGTTGAAGAAGGCGGCCCAGGGCTACCTGGACGTCCAGCAGAAGCTCACCGCGCTGCCCACGGCGGAGCAGGCGAAGTTCGCGGACGGTCTGCGCAGCGTCGGCGACCAGGTGCAGCGCCTGGCCCAGCAGTCCACCGCGGCGCTCAACAAGCTGCAGAGCGGCGAGTTGGGCACCGCCATCGCCAAGCAGCCGGGCTGCAAGCGCGATGCGCAGCCGGCCGTGAGCGCTTCCCCGGGGGCGGGCACGGGCACGGACGCGAGTGCGGCCCCGAGCACCGACCCGGGCGCGGCGGCGAGCACGCCCGCGGGCACGGCCCCCGCCGCCGCGCCCACCACCCCCGCTGCCACCCCCGCTCCGGGCACCAGCGGCTGAACCGGCCCGGTCACCGCGCGACAATGGGCGGGTGACCAACAGCCCTGTCCTTGACCACGACCGTCTCGCCGAGCTGCGCGAGGCGCTGCTCGCCGCCGCGTACACCGCCGACGGCTGCCTCGACCTGCTCGGGTCCACCGGGTACGCCGCGCTGGCCCGGAGCGAGGCGGTGCCCGCGCTGCGGGCCACCACCGGCGGCAGCCCGCTGGAGACGCTGGTGCGGCTGTTCCTGCTCCAGCAGCCGGTGCCGTACGCCGCTGCCGCCGCCGCGCTGCCGGTCGAGAGCTGCCTGACGGACCGTTGGCTGGTCCGCGACGGCGACGACGCGGTGCGGGCCACCGTGGACGTGCGCCCGTACGCCAACGAGGTGGCCGGGCTGCCGAGTGCGGACGCCTGGGTGGTGTCCGACCTGGGCTGCGCGGTCGGCGGGGCGGGCGGGATCGGCTCCGGGGAGGTCGCGCACGGGGTGGCCAGGAAGGACCTGGTGCTCGGTGTCGGCGGCGCCTCGACCACGCTGGCCAACCTGGCCGTGCGCCGCCCGGCGCGCCGGGTGCTGGACCTCGGTTCGGGCTCCGGCGTGCAGGCGCTGCACGCCGCCCGGCACGGCAGCCACGTCACCGCCACCGACCTCAACCCGCGGGCGCTGCACTTCACCGCGCTGACCCTGGCGCTGTCCGGCTTCACCGGGTTCGAGACCGCCGAGGGCAGCCTGTTCGAGCCGGTCGGGGAGCAGCGGTTCGACCTGATCGTCTCCAACCCGCCGTTCGTGATCTCGCCCGGCAGCCGGTTCGTCTACCGGGACGGCGGGATGGCCGGCGACGAGCTGTGCCGCAGCATCGTCCGGGGCGCCGCCGCGCACCTGGAGCCGGGCGGCTACTGCCACCTGCTCGCCAACTGGCAGCACGTCAAGGGCGAGGACTGGCAGGACCGGCTGGCCGGCTGGGTGGCCGGCACCGGGCTGGACGCCTGGGTGGTCCAGCGCGAGGTCCAGGACGTGGCCCAGTACGCCGAGTTGTGGCTGCGCGACGGCGGCGACCACCGGGGCCCCGGCTCGGACTACCAGGTCCGGTACGGGGAGTGGCTGGACGCCTTCGAGGCCGCCGGGGTGGAGGGCATCGGCTTCGGCTGGATCACCCTGCGGGCGGGCGGCGCGGCCGAGCCGGTGGTCCGGATCGAGGAGTGGCCGCACACCGTGGAGCAGCCGCTCGGCCCGCACATCGAGAGCTGGTTCGCCCGGCAGGACTTCCTCCGGACACACGACGACGCGGCGCTGCTGTCGGCCCGCTACCAGCTCGCCGACGAGGTGGTGCAGGAGCAGCTCGGCGCGCCCGGCGCGGAGGACCCGGAGCACGTGATCCTCCGGCACAACCGGGGCATGCGGCGGGCCACCGCGGTGGACACCGTCGGCGCCGGTTTCGTCGGGGTCTGCGACGGCACCCTGGCGGCCGGGGAGATCGTCGACGCGATCGCCCAACTGCTCGGCGAGGACCGGGTGGTGCTGCGGGACCGGGTGCCCGGGTCGCTGCGGATGCTGACCGAGCAGGGCTTCATCGAGCCGGTCGGGTAGTCGTACTCCGGTTCGGTTCATCTGCCGGTACCCCCGCTGTTGCCCGGCGTACGCCGGACGGCAGCCGCCGGTTGGCTGCGGCCTGCCACGCTCCCTGTCCACAGGCTGTGGACAGGGACGGGGCTGGGGAGCGATGGAGACGCCGACGGCGTTGGCCGCAGGGGTGGTACTCACGGGCTTCGGTGGCGCGCTGCTGCTCTGGTGCGCCGTCGAACTGCGCCTTCGCCACCACCTGCGCCGCCACGGCGTGCCCGCCACCGCCCGGGTGCTGGCCGACCGGGACCCGTACGGTGAGCCCTACGACGACACCTACGGCGAGCTCGACAGCGCCCCGCTGCTGTCCTTTCCGGCCGGTCCCGGCGAGTCGGTGCTGGCCCGGCCGCGCGGGTTCACCCCGCTGCGCCGGCCGTCCTGGCTCCGTCCGGGCACGACCGTACCGGTCGCATACGATGCACGGCGGCCGACCCGGGTCGTGCTGACCGTCCCCGACGCGGCCTCGGCGGTGCCCGGCGACGTGTTCTGGGCGCTGCTCGGCACCAGTGCACTGGCCGGCGGCCTGAGCCTGCTCGGCACCGTCCTGGCCCGTTAGCCGCAGCTCGCGACCGGTTCGGCCGATCGGCCCCCGGACGACCGGAATCCGACCCCGGGACACCCCGGAACCCCCTCCGCGCGGCAGGAACGCGCATCATCGGGTTACCGTTCGAGTGGCGTCGGTCGGCCTTGCCGGTGAAAAAGTGCGATCCGTTCGTTTGACAAGAGTGGCCGGGGTACGGTCACACTCCGCTGGTGGGGCCGTCGCACAGTGGCAGCCTCGACGAGGACCACGGGCAGGAGCCGGGGGTCGGGGGCGGGTCGAACGCCACCGGTCCACGGCCGCGTCGCCAGCAGACATTACGACCGGGAGAGAAGAGCGAAGGTGTCCCCGAGCAGCGAGACCGCGCACGGCAAGCGACTCGTGATTGTCGAGTCGCCGGCCAAGGCGAAGACGATCAAGGGCTACCTCGGCCCCGGCTACATCGTCGAGGCCAGCGTCGGGCACATCCGCGACCTGCCCGGCACGGCCGCCGAGGTCCCCGACCAGTACACCGGCGAGGTGCGCCGCCTGGGCGTCGACGTCGACCACGACTTCGCCCCGATCTACGTGGTGAACGCGGACAAGAAGTCCCAGGTCTCCAAGCTCAAGGCCCTGCTCAAGGAGTCCGACGAGCTCTTCCTCGCCACCGATGAGGACCGCGAGGGCGAGGCCATCGCGTGGCACCTGCAGGAAGTGCTCAAGCCCAAGGTCCCGGTCAAGCGGATGGTCTTCCACGAGATCACCAAGGCCGCGATCCAGGAGGCCGTGGCCAACCCGCGCGAGCTGAACCAGCGCCTGGTGGACGCCCAGGAGACCCGCCGCATCCTCGACCGCCTGTACGGCTACGAGGTCTCGCCGGTCCTGTGGAAGAAGGTCATGCCGAAGCTCTCGGCCGGCCGGGTCCAGTCCGTCGCGACCCGCCTGGTGGTCGAGCGCGAGCGGGAGCGGATCGCCTTCCGCTCCGCCTCCTACTGGGACCTGACCGCCACCTTCGGCACCGGCCGCACCGCCGCCGACGCCGCCAACCCGGAGAGCTTCGGCGCCCGGCTGTCCACCGTGGACGGCAAGCGGATCGCCAGCGGCCGCGACTTCGGCTCGGACGGGCAGATCAAGGGCGCCAACACCCTGCACCTGGACGAGACGGCCGCCCGCGCGCTGGCCGCCGCCCTGGAGCAGACCGCGTTCAGCGTCCGCAGCGTCGAGTCCAAGCCGTACCGCCGCTCGCCGTACGCGCCGTTCCGCACCACCACGCTGCAGCAGGAGGCCAGCCGCAAGCTGGGCTTCGGCGCCAAGCGGACCATGCAGGTGGCCCAGAAGCTGTACGAGAACGGCTTCATCACCTATATGCGTACCGACTCCACCACGCTGTCGGAGACCGCGATCAACGCGGCCCGGGCCCAGGTCACCCAGCTCTACGGGGCCGACTACCTGCCGGACGCGCCGCGCACCTACGCCAGCAAGGTCAAGAACGCGCAGGAGGCGCACGAGGCGATCCGCCCCTCCGGCGACCGCTTCCGCACCCCGGCCGAGACCGGGCTGAGCAGCGACGAGTTCCGGCTCTACGAGCTGATCTGGATGCGCACCGTCGCCTCCCAGATGAAGGACGCCGTCGGCCAGTCGGTGACGGTCAAGGTCGGTGGCCGGGCCGCCTCCGGGCAGGACGTGGAGTTCTCCGCCTCCGGCAAGATCATCACCTTCCACGGCTTCCTCAAGGCCTACGTCGAGGGCGCCGACGACCCGAACGCCGAGCTGGACGACCGCGAGCGCCGGCTGCCCCAGGTCGCCGAGGGCGACCCGCTGGCCGCCGAGCAGCTCAACCCGGAGGGCCACGCCACCAAGCCGCCGGCCCGCTACACCGAGGCCTCGCTGGTCAAGGAGCTGGAGGACCGGGAGATCGGCCGTCCGTCGACGTACGCGTCGATCATCGACACGATCATCAACCGGAAGTACGTCTTCAAGAAGGGCACGGCGCTCGTCCCCTCCTTCCTGTCGTTCGCCGTGGTGAACCTGCTGGAGAAGCACTTCGGCCGGCTGGTCGACTACGACTTCACCGCCCGGATGGAGGACGACCTCGACCGGATCGCCGCCGGTGAGGCGCAGTCCGTGCCGTGGCTCAAGCGGTTCTACTTCGGCGAGGCCGCGGGCGTCGCCGGTGTCGGTGGCGCGGCCGACGCGGGCAACGGCGACGGCGACCACCTCGGCGGCCTCAAGGAGCTGGTGACCGACCTGGGCGCGATCGACGCCCGGGAGATCAGCTCGTTCCCGCTGAACGACGAGATCACCCTGCGGGTGGGCCGGTACGGCCCGTACGTGGAGAAGGCCTCGAAGGTCGAGGGCGAGCCCGGCCAGCGCGCCGACGTGCCGGACGAGATGCCGCCGGACGAGCTGACCGTCGAGCTGGCCGAGGAGCTGCTGGCCAAGCCGAGCGGCGACTTCGAGCTGGGCCAGGACCCGGAGTCCGGCAACATGCTGGTCGCCAAGGACGGCCGCTACGGCCCGTACGTGACCGAGATCCTGCCCGAGGGCACCCCGAAGACCGGCAAGAACGCGGTCAAGCCGCGCACCGCCTCGCTGCTCAAGACGATGCAGCTGGACTCCGTCACGCTGGCGGACGCGCTGCGGCTGCTCTCGCTGCCCCGGGTGGTCGGCACCGACGCCGAGGGCGTGGAGATCACCGCGCAGAACGGCCGGTACGGCCCGTACCTCAAGAAGGGCACCGACTCGCGGTCGCTCACCGACGAGGAGCAGATGTTCACGGTCACCCTCGAGGAGGCCCTGGCCATCTACGCCCAGCCCAAGCAGCGCGGGCGGGCCGCGGCCGCGCCGCCGCTGAAGGAGCTCGGCAACGACCCGGTCAGCGAGCGTCCGGTCGTGGTCAAGGACGGCCGTTTCGGACCGTACGTGACCGATGGCGAGACCAATGCGACGCTCCGCAAGGACGACGACGTCGACACCATCACGCCCGAGCGCGGCTACGAGCTGCTGGCCGAGAAGCGGGCCCGCGGACCGGTGAAGAAGAAGGCCGTGGCGAAGAAGGCCCCGGCCAAGAAGGCCGCTCCGGCCAAGACGGCGGCGGCCAAGAAGACGGCCGCCAAGAAGACCACCACGGCGAAGAAGGCCACGACGGTGAAGAAGACCGCCGCCAAGAAGGTCGCGGCGAAGAAGACCGCGGCGGCTCCGGACGAGGGCTGACCCCCGGTCAGGACCGAGGGCCCGTGCCGCGGCACGGGCCCTCGGTGTGTCACAACCCAGTCATGACCGGGCATCCGGAGGGGCTTCCCCCCTTTGGGGGTGGGCGCCGACCGCTACGCTGACGGTATGACGAGCGAGGAGCAGCCCACCCGGACGAGCGCACCGGAACTTCCGGAGGTGCGGCCCGCCGGGACACCCGGCGAGCGGGCCAGGGCGCTGCTGCGGCTGCGCCCCTACCGGCGGCTCTGGACGACGCAGCTCGTCGGCGGCGCCGGCGACCGGCTCGGCCTGCTGGTGCTGATCGGCCTGACCTGGGTCGCGGCGCTGGTCGGCGGCCAGCTCGGCCACGGCTACCGGGGCCAGGCACTGGCGGTCGCCGCCGTGCTCGGCGCGCGGCTGCTCGCCACCCTGGTCTTCGGCGCGGCCCTGCTCGGACCGGTGCACAGTCTGTTCGGCGGGCGACTGGACCGGCGCTGGACCATGCTCGGTGCCGACGTCTTCCGAGCGGTTCTGATCGGTCTGGCGCCCTGGTGGCTCAGCTGGTCGGCCGGTTCGGCGACCTGGCTGCTGCTCGGCACCGCCTTCCTCACCGGTGCGGCCGAGCGGGTCTGGTCGGTGGCCAAGGACGCGGCCGTCCCCGGCCTGCTGCCCGCTGCCGATCCGTACGCCCCGCAGTCCGAGCAGCGGCCCTCGGCCTCGATGCTCGAGACCGTCCGGGCCGTCGACCTGCGCACCGGCTGGGCCACCGTGCCGATCGCGGGTGCGCTGCTGGTCGGGCTGACCCTGCTCAACAACGTCTTCGCAGCCTTCGGCTCGGACTGGCTGAGGGTGCATCAGTTCACCACCGCCGGGGTCGGTGCCGCCCTGCTGCTGGCCGCCTCCGCCGTGCTGACCTTCCTTCAGGAGCTGCCGAGCCGCGCCTTCGGCGCCCCGCGCTCCCCGCTGCAGGGCCTGCGCGCCCCGACCGACGCCACCGCCGGCCCCGCGCTGAGCAAGGGCCGGACGGGTTCGGCCCCCTTCTTCACCTTCGCCGTCGCCGCCGCGTACGCCTCGATGGCGGGCGTCGCCGCGCTCGGCCTGCTGACCGCGCTGGACCACCGGGCCGGACCGATCGGTTTCGGCCTGGTGGTGCTCGCCGCCGCCGGTACCCCCGCGATCGGGGTCCGGATCACCCGCTCGCTGCTGCCCTCGCTCTCCCGCCGCCGGCTGCTCGCGCTCGCCCTGATCACCGAGGGCGTGGCGCTGATCCTGGCCGGGCTGGTGCTGGACTTCGTGCTGGTCCTGCTGCTCACCGCGCTGGCCGGCCTGGCCGCCGGCGTGGTGGTCGGCACCGGCCGGACGCTGCTCGCCCAGGAGGTCGAGGAGCTCCGGCTGCCCAAGGTCACCGAGCACCTGTACGCGGTGCTGCGGGCGGTGGTCGGGGCCGCGCTGGTGCTGATGCCGCTGCTCGCCGCCGGGTACGGCGAGATCCGGTTCGGCCAGGTCAGGGCCGGCAGCTTCACCTTCATCCACGACGGTGCCGCGCTGGCGATCGGGACGGCCGGGCTGCTGACCCTGGTGCTGGCCGCCGTGGTGCTGCTGAAGACCGACGACCAGCGGGGCGACGTCCCGTTCGGCCGCGAGCTGGTCCGGGTCCTGCGGGGTTCCGACGCGGTGCCGCCGCACCGGGTGGGCGGCACCGGGTTCTTCATCGCCCTGGAGGGCGGCGACGGGGCCGGCAAGTCCACCCAGGCGACCGCGCTGGCCGAGTGGATCCGCAGCAAGGGCCACGAGGTCGTGGTCACCCGCGAGCCCGGCGGCAGCCCGATCGGGCAGCGGCTGCGCGCACTGGTCCTGGACGTCGGCAACACCGGGCTCTCGCACCGGGCCGAGGCGCTGATCTACGCGGCGGACCGGGCCGAGCACGTCGAGAACGTGATCCGCCCCGCGCTGGAGCGCGGCGCGGTGGTCATCACCGACCGGTACATGGACTCCTCGATCGCCTACCAGGGCGCGGGCCGGGACCTGGCCGCCACCGAGGTCGCGCGGATCTCGCGCTGGGCGACGGGCGGACTCGTCCCCGATCTGACCGTGGTGCTGGACGTCGCGCCGGAGGCGGCGCGCGAGCGCTTCACCGAGGCGCTCGACCGGCTGGAGTCCGAGCCGACCGAGTTCCACGCCCGGGTGCGCGCCGGGTTCCTGGCGCTGGCCGCCGCCGACCCCGCGCGCTACCTGGTGGTCGACGGCAGCCAGGCACCCGCCGCCGTCACCACCGCACTGCGGCACCGGCTCGACCGTGAGCTGCCGCTCTCCGACCAGGAGAAGGCCGCACAGGTCGAGCAGGACCGGCTGGCCCGCGAGGAGGCCCAGCGCCGCGCCGCCGAGGCGGCCCGGGTGAAGGCCGAGGCCGAGGAGGCCGAGCGCAAGCGGCTCGAACTGCTGGCGGAGCTTCGGGCCGAGCAGGCTGAGAAGGACCGGCTGGCGCGGGAGGAGGCCGAGCGGGTCGCCGCCGAGGCAGCCGCCAAGGCGGCCGAGGAGGCCCGGATCGCCGCCGAGGCCGAGGCCGCCCGGCGGGCCGAGCAGGAGGCCGTCCGCGCCGCCGAGGAGGCGGAGCGGCTCAAGGTCGAGCTGGCGGAGCGGGAGCGGCTGGCCGCGGAGGCGGCCGCGCAGGAGGAGATCCAGCGGCAGCGCGAGCTCCAGCGGGCCGAGCAGCGGCGCCGGGCGGAGGAGGCGTTGCAGCGGGCGGAGGCCGCGCGGGTGGCTGCCGCCGCGGCGGCCGGCGCGGCTGCCGCCGCCGGGGAGAGCACGACGACGGTGGAGCTGCCGCAGGTCGGCGGTGCCGGCGACGACAGCACCAGGGAGATCCGGAAGCCGGCGCCGGTGGACGAGACCGCGGTGCTGCCGAAGGTGCCGGCGGCGGACGAGACGGCCGTGCTGCCCGCGGTGCCTGCGGTGGACGAGACGGCGGTGCTGCCCACGGTGGCACCGGACCGGGCCGCGGCGAAGAAGGCGGAGCCCAAGAAGGCGGCGCCGAAGGCCGCGCAGGACCGGGTGCCGCCGGGGTTGTGGCGGGACGAGGCGCCGGTCGAGAGCCCGGCCGAGACCACCCGGGAGTTGCCGGTGGTCGAGCCGCGGCCGCGGCCGTCCTGGGCGGAGGAGACCCCGATGGACGACCTGCCCAGCCTGACCGACACCCTGCTCGGCTCCCGCGAGGAGTGGGCGCAGTGGCAGCAGGACGAGGAGCAGCCGCCGGAGGAGAAGCCGCGCAAGCGGCGCAGCTGAGGCACCCGGCCGCTCGGCCGGCCGGGGCTCGGGGTCGGCGTCGCGGTTCCCCCGAGCCCCTGATCGTGGCCTGAGCGGTTGCCAGGAGGTGTCCGCCCGGAGGGTTAGGCTCGGGGCGGGACGAGCGGCTGGAGTGCGGCGTGAGTGTGTGGGACGACCTGGTCGGCCAGGATCGGGTGGTCGAGCAGCTGACGGCCGCCGCGCGGGCCGCCCGTGCGACGGTGTTGGCGGGCCGTACGGCTGACGCCCCGGCGGGGAACGCCTCGCTGATGACGCACGCCTGGCTGTTCACCGGCCCCCCGGGAGCCGGGCAGACCACCGCCGCGCGGGCGTTCGCGGCCGCGCTCCAGTGCACCAGCCCGGACCTCGATCTGGGCGGCGTCCCGGGCTGCGGCTTCTGCGACGGCTGCCACACGGTGCTCGCGGGCAGCCACGCCGACGTGAAGTACGTCCGGACGGACGGGCTGTCGATCGGTGTGGGTGACATGCGTGAGCTGGTGATGCGCGCGTCCAGCTATCCGACCGGCGGCCGCTGGTCGGTGATCCTGGTGGACGCCGCGCACCGCCTGACCGAGTCGGCGGCCAACGCGCTGCTCAAGGGGGTGGAGGAGCCGTCCCCGCGGACGGTCTGGCTGCTCTGCGCCCCCTCGGTGCAGGACGTGCTGCCCACCATCCGCTCCCGCTGCCGGCTGCTGGTGCTCCGGACGCCGGCCGCCGAGGCGGTGGCGGACATGCTGGTCCGGCGGGACGGCGTCGAGCCGGAGACGGCCAGGCTGGCCGCGCTGGCCGGGCAGGGCGACGTGGAGCGGGCCCGGCGGCTCGCGGTGGACGACCAGGCCAGGGCCCGGCGGCTGGACGTGCTGCGGATCCCGCTCGAAGTGGCGGACATCGGCGGCTGCCTGGCCGCCGCCCAGCGGCTGGTGGACACGGCGAAGGCGGACGCCGAGGCGCTGGCCGAGACCCAGGACGCCAAGGAGACCGGTGATCTGCGGGCCGCGTACGGCGCGACCGAGGGCAGCCGGGCGCCGCGCGGCATGGCGGGTGCGGTGAAGGACCTGGAGAAGCGGCAGAAGAGCCGGGCCACCCGGACCAGGCGGGAGACGCTCGGGGTCGCGCTGCTCGACCTGCTGGGCTTCTACCGGGACGTGCTGGCGCTCCAGTTCGGTGCGGGCGGTCCACTGTCCAACGAGGACCAGCGCCAGGCGCTGGCCCGGGTCGCGGGCCAGGGCACGGCGGAGAACACGCTGCGCCGGATCGAGGCCGTGCTGGCCTGCCGCCGCGCGCTGGACCGGAACGTCGACCCGCTGCTGGCGGTCGAGGCGATGACGGTGGCGCTCCGCGCGGGCTGAGGTTTGAACGGCGATTGACGCTCCGTCACCTCCTCCCTTCGAGTGAATCCAGCACCCCGCCCGGGAGCCGCGCCGCCGTGTGCGGCTCCGTCTTGCACGCTGTGGTCCGAGTACGCGCCGTGGTCCGCGCCCCGCAGGCCGGCCGTTCGTGTTCGGTTCCCCCGAGGTGGTGCGCCCCATGCCCCGTCCGTTCCTCGTCCTCCCGCTGCTGCTGGCCCTGGCGGCCGGATTCTGGCTGACCCGGGCCGCGCTGGTGCGCTGGCGCGACCTGAAGGCTGCTCAGACGTACGAACTGGTGGCGGAGCAGCGGCCGTTGCTGCTCCGGGCCGGGGGCGCGGTACTGTGCGGCATGTGTGTGGCCGCGCTCACCGTCGCGGTGGCGCTGGACGGCAGGGGCGTGCGCCCGGCCCGGGCGGCCGTGGTGACCGCCGAGCGTCCGGCCGCCCCGCCGCTCGCCTCGGCCGGGCCCGAACTCCCGCCCGTGGTAACCCAGTTCGAGCTGATCGGCAAGCCCGCCGGGGGTGAGCTGCTGGAGGGTGCGGTGGCCGGTCCGGACGGGCGGCCGCGGACCGTACGGGTCTGGCTGCCGGAGCGGTACCGGACCGATCAGCAGGCCAGGTTCCCGGTGGTGGTGCTGCACGCGGGCACCGCGCGGCGGACCGCCGACGCCGAGGTCCCGGATGTCTTCGAGGGCATCGCCTCGGCGGTGAAGCTGGGCCGGGCCCGGCCGTTCGTGGTGGTCGCGCCCGAGGCGCCGAGCGGCACCGAGCACCCCTGTGAGCTGGTCGCCGCCGCCCCGCAGGCGCTCGCCGACGACCAGGCGCTGCGGACGGCGGTGGGCGCCGCGTTCCGCACCCTCCCGGCGGGCCCCGGCGGTTGGGGCGTGCTGGGCATCGAGGGCGGCGCGGCCTGCGCGGCCGCCGCCGGGCTGGCCAGGCCGGACCTGTACGGGGCGGCCGCCGCCGTCTCGGGCCGGTACGACGCCGCCGCGCTGGCGGGCACCGGGGCCGAGGCGCCGGAGGGGAGCACCGCCAAGCTGCTGCTGGCCGCCGCGAAGAACGACGCGGACGGGCTGGCCGCGGCCCGGAAGCTGCAGTCCGCGCTGCACGACGGCAAGGGCCGGGCGGCCAAGGCCGGGGTCCGGATCTCCGACGTGGTGCAGGACTTCGCGCCCGACCGGGAGCGCCTGCGGTTGGTCCGGGTGGCGGCCCAGTACCTGGCGGAGAGCCTGACCCGCACCGGCTGAGCCGGGCCGGAACGCTACGCTCGGGATCACCTGGTACCGAGCGCAGAGAGAAGCACCCATGCGAGCTGTCCGGCCGAACCGCCTCGTGCCCGCCGTCCTGGCCGCCGCCCTGCTGCTGGGGGGCTGCTCGTCCGGGGCCTCGACGCCCGCGCCGACCGCCTCCTCCGCGCCCTCCTCGGACCAGGTCAAGGCCCCGGCCGCCGCCGGGGCCACCCCGCTGGAGCCGCTGCCCGCCGAGATCCCGGCCGCGCTCTCCTCCTACTACGCGCAGAAGCTGACCTGGCAGGCCTGCGACGGCGAGTTCGAGTGCACCACCTTCAAGGTGCCGCTCGACTACGCCGCCCCCGCCACCGGCGACCTCACCCTGACCGCCGCCCGCAAGCGCGCCACCGGCGGCAAGCCCCGGCTCGGCTCGCTGCTGCTGAACCCGGGCGGCCCGGGCGGCTCGGCGGTCGAGTACGTCGAGGGCGTGGCCAAGGGCTACGACGCGGAGATCCGGGCGGCGTACGACCTGGTCGGCCTCGACCCGCGCGGCGTCGGCAGGAGCTCCCCGGTGACCTGCCTGTCCGGCGACCGGATGGACGTCTACACCGCTGCCGACATCACCCCTGACGACCAGTCGGAGATCGACGCGCTGGTGGCGGTGGACCGGGAGTTCGCGGACGGCTGCAAGCAGCGGTCGGGCGCCTTCCTCGGCCACGTCAGCACGGTCGAGTCGGCCCGCGACCTGGACGTGCTGCGGGCCCTGCTGGGCGACCAGAAGCTGAGCTACCTGGGCAAGTCGTACGGCACCTTCCTCGGCGCCACCTACGCGGGGCTGTTCCCGTCCCGGGTCGGCCGGATGGTCCTGGACGGTGCGATGGACCCGGCCCTCGACTCCCGGGCCGGCAACAAGACCCAGGCCGGCGGCTTCGACACCGCCTGGGCCGCCTTCGCCAAGGACTGCGCCAAGCGCGACGACTGCCCGCTCGGCCGCGACGAGAAGCAGATCGACCAGCAGCTCGACGACCTGTTCAAGCGGATCGACGGCGCCCCGCTGACCACCGAGTCCAGCCGGAAGCTGACGGAGGCCCAGGCCACCACCGGGGTGATCCACGCGATGTACGCGGAGTTCCTCTGGCCCCAGCTGCGCACCGCGCTCACCACCGCCAAGGCCGGGGACGGCAGCGCGCTGCTCAAGCTCTCGGACCAGTACTACGACCGGGCCGCCGACGGCAGCTACCCGAACCTGATGTACGCCAACATGGCGGTCAACTGCCTCGACCTGCCCGCCCCGTTCGCCACCCCGGCGGAGGCCGCGGCGGCGGTGCCCGAGTTCGAGCAGGCCTCCCGGCACTTCGGCCGGGACATGGCCTGGATGGCGCTGGCCTGCGCGTACTGGCCGGTCAGGCCGACCGGCGCCGCGCACACCATCCGTGCGGCGGGC
Source organism: Kitasatospora sp. NPDC002040 (assembly GCF_040296785.1). NCBI lineage: Bacteria > Bacillati > Actinomycetota > Actinomycetes > Kitasatosporales > Streptomycetaceae > Kitasatospora > Kitasatospora sp. NPDC002040. Next base: position 446,513 of record NZ_JBEOXV010000001.1, read on the forward strand.
GCCGCCCCGATCGTGGTGGTCGGCACCACCCGCGACCCGGCCACCCCGTACGCCTGGGCCCAGTCACTGGCGGGCCAGCTGGAGTCCGGCCGCCTGGTCAGCTACGACGGCGACGGCCACACCGCCTACGGCCGCCACAACACCTGCGTCGACGGCGCGGTCAACCGCTACCTGCTCGGCGGCGACGCCCCGGCGGCGGACACCCGCTGCGCCAAGTGACGGACCGTTTCGGGCCTGACCGGTAGGTATGTACGATGTCCGCCCCTGTCCATCTGCCATCGGCCGGTCCATTCGTCCGGCCGATCCGGCTCGCCCGCCGAAGGAATGCTTCGTGCTCGGAGTCAACGACCTGGCGACGTACGTCCTCGGCGCCCTGGTCATCGTCCTGCTGCCCGGTCCCAACTCCCTCTACGTCCTGTCGGTGGCCGCCCGCAAGGGCATCCGCACCGGCTACGCGGCCGCCGCCGGGGTCTTCGTCGGCGACTTCACGCTGATAAGCCTGACCGCGCTCGGCGCCTCCTCGCTGCTGAAGGCCAACCCGGCGGTCTTCGCCGTGGTGAAGTTCGGCGGCGCGGCCTACCTGCTCTGGATCGGCTTCGGCATGCTCCGGGCGGCCCGCCAGCTCTGGCGCGAACGGCACGCCGCCTCCGCCGGGGCCGAGGAGGCTCCGTCGGCGATCGAGCGGCCGTTCCGCCGCGCCCTGGTGATCAGCCTGCTCAACCCCAAGGCGATCCTGTTCCTGCTGTCGTTCTTCACCCAGTTCGTCGACCCCTCGTACGGGCAGCCGGTGCTCTCCTTCGCCCTGCTCGGCGGCGTCCTGCAGACCTTCAGCGTGCTCTACCTCTCGCTGCTGATCTTCGCGGGCACCACCCTCGCCACCGCCTTCCGCCGCCGCAAGCGCCTCTCGGCCGGCCTCACCAGCGGGGTCGCGGTCCTGTTCGCCGGCTTCGCCGCCAAACTGGCCGTCTCCTCCGCCTGAGAAAGCCGGGTGCGGACCAGCCGCGCACAGCGTGTAGACTGGCCCGCGTTGCCGACGGCGTGGTCATCCCGCCGGAGGCAGCGGTGCCGCCTTAGCTCAGTTGGCCAGAGCAACGCACTCGTAATGCGTAGGTCTCGGGTTCGAATCCCGAAGGCGGCTCTACGAAGGCCCCAGGACTCACTCGCCGTGACCTGGGGCCTTTGTTGTTTTCCGGGCCGGGCCCGGGGCTGATGGGCCGTCGGGTGGGGACGGGCGGATTCCGGACATGAAGGCGGGGGCAAGACTGCCGGGATCGTGCACTGCGGGCGGGATCTCCGGGCTGCCACGCTGACCCGGACGGCGCAGCGGTGCCGTCGACGGGGGACGGCGAAGGCGGCGACAGCAGGTGGGCGGGTTTCTGGGGGCGGTCACGGCGTATCCGACCGTGCTCTTCACCTTTGCGCTGGCGGTGGTTGCGGCGTACTGGGTGGTGGTGCTGGTCGGGGGGCTGCACCTCCACGGCGGGCACGGTCACGGGGGCCACGGGGGCCACGGGGGCCACGGCGGGCACGGTCACGGGGGGCACGGGGGCCACGGGCACGGCGGTCGTGGTGCGCACGGGGGGCACCACGGCGGAGTGCTGAAGGTGCTCGGGCTGGGCAGGGTGCCGGTCACGGTGGGGGTCTCGCTGGTGGTCGCGTTCGGCTGGTTCGGGGCGCTGGCCGGCCGGGTCGTGCTGGGGGAGCGGGCCGGGTGGGCGCTGTTGCCGCTGGCGCTGCTGACCGGGTGGGCGGGGGCGCGGGTGCTGGCGTGGCCGCTGCGGCGGTTGATGCCGGTTCCGGTGCCGCCGCCGACCCGGCGGGATTTCGTCGGCCTGGCCTGCGTGATCAGGACCGGGCGGGTCGGGCCCGACTTCGGGCAGGCCGAGGTGCATGCGGCCGACGGCTCCGCCGCACTGGTTCAGGTCCGGCAGAGCGTCGACGACGCGGCCGGGGCGGGGCGCGGCCTGACGGCGGGCGCGTCCGCGCTGATCTACGACTACGACGCGGTGGGCGAGTTCTTCCGGGTGATGCCCGAAGCTCTGCCCGAGCTGCCGTCCACCGGCTGATCCACCGGCTCGTCCGCTGCCTGATCAGTCGTCCGATCCGTCGTCATCATCCATTCACAGCGAGCTCGTCCAAGGGGCCGGCCATGTCTGTTGTCACCATAGGAATCGGCGTGCTCGTGGCCGTTCTGCTGCTCATCGGCCTGGGCAGCCTGCTGCTCTTCGGCCGGCTCTTCCGGAAGGTGGTGCAGGGCGAGGCGCTGATCATCAACCGGCCCAAGTCGGTCGACGTCACCTTCACCGGCGCCCTGGTGGTGCCGATGCTGCACCGGGCCGAGGTAATGGACATCTCGGTGAAGACGATCGAGATCTCCCGCACCGGCCGGGAGGGGATGATCTGCCAGGACAACATCAGGGCCGACATCCAGATCACCTTCTTCGTCCGGGTGAACAAGACGGTCGAGGACGTCATCAAGGTGGCGCAGGCGATCGGCACCGACCGGGCCAGCCACCAGGAGACCCTGCAGACGCTGTTCAGCGCGAAGTTCGCCGAGGCGCTGCGGACCGTCGGCAAGCAGCTCGACTTCACCGATCTCTACACCAAGCGCGAGGAGTTCAGGGACCGCATCATCGCGGCCATCGGCACCGACCTGAACGGCTACCACCTGGACGACGCCGCGATCGACCACCTCGAGCAGACCCCGATGGTGCAGCTCGACCCCGCCAACGTCCTGGACGCCCAGGGCATCCGCAAGATCACCGAGCTGACCGCGCTGGAGCACATCCGCACCAACGACTTCCAGCGCAACGAGGAGATGGAGATCACCCGGCAGGACGTGGACGCCCGGGAGGCCGTGCTGGAGCTGGAGCGCCGGCGGGCCGAGGCGGAGATCCGGCAGCGCAAGGGGATCGAGACGCTGCGGGCGCAGGAGGAGGCGGCCACGGCGCAGGTCCAGGAGGAGGAGCGGCTGCGGGCGCACGGTGCGCTGCTGCGGACCGAGGAGCTGCTCGGGGTCCAGCGGGAGAACCAGCAGCGGGAGATCGCCGTCGCCGAGAAGAACCGCGAGCGGGTGATCGCGATCGAGACCGAGCGGATCGAGAAGGACCGGCTGCTGGAGGTGGTGAACCGGGAGCGCGAGGTCGAGCTGTCCCGGGCCGAGATGGACCGGCAGGTCGAGGTGGAGCGCCGGGGCGTGGCCGAGGTGGTGCGCGAGCGGGTCGCGGTGGACCGCACGGTGGCCGAGCAGGAGGAGGAGATCAAGCGGGTCCGGGTGGTCCAGGAGGCCGAGCGGACCAGGCAGGTCGTGATCATCACCGCCGAGGCGGAGGCGCAGGAGCGGCTGGTCAAGGACATCAAGGGGGCCGAGGCGGCCGAGCAGGCCGCGCACTTCCGGGCGAAGGAGCTGCTGGTGCTGGCCGAGGCCGGCGAGCGCGGGGCCCGGCTCGACGCCGCCGCCGCGACGCTGGCGGCGGAGGGCGAGCGGGCCAGGGCCGGCGCGGCCGGGCTGGCCCAGGCCGAGGTGGCGGAGCGTCAGGCGCTGGCCGAGGCGGCCGGGGTCCGGGCCCGGCTGGAGGGCGAGGCCGAGGGCATGAAGCAGAAGGCGGAGGCGATCGAGAAGGTCGGCCTGGCCGAGGCGGCCGTGGCCGAGAGCAAGGCGCTGGCCGAGGCGGTCGGGATCAGGGAGCGGCTGCTGGGCGAGGCCACCGGGCTCAGGGAGAAGGCGGCGGCGATGGCCGCGCTGGACGAGGTCTCCCGGGCGCACGAGGAGTTCCGGCTCCGGCTGGCCGCCGACAAGGAGGTCCGGCTGGCCGCGCTGGAGGTCCAGCAGAAGGTCGCCGAGGCCCAGGCGGCGGTGCTGGCAGCCGGATTGGAGAGCGCGGACATCGACATCGTCGGCGGGGACAGCGTGTTCCTGGAGCGGCTGGTCGGTGCGGTCTCCTTCGGCAAGGGCATCGACGGTGCGGTGCGAAGCTCGGAGACCGTGCAGACCCTCGGGGCGGAGTGGCTGAGCGGGGACCGGAGCTTCGGCGCGGACGCGACCGAGGTGCTCGGTTCGCTGGCGGCCGGCGGGCCGTGGAACCTGGCGATGCTGCTGAAGCTGCTCGGTACCGAAGGCGTCGCGGCAACGGCGACGGCCCCGGCCGTGCCGGTCATCCCGGTGCCGTCGGTCAACGGCAGCGGCAAGTAGGGGAGCGGCAGTGGGCGTCGAGGACGGTACCTACCAGGTCCTGCGGGCACGGCTCGCCGACCGGGCCGCCGAACTGGGGCGGCGGATCGCCGAGTTGAACGGCCGCAGGCAGGAGGTCTTCGGCGCCCGCGGCCTGGAGCTGACGGGATCGGCCCGGCTGCGCACGGCCGGGGAGGCCACCGCCTGCGGTCTGGTCGCGGTCCGCCCCGGCGTGCTGCTGCTGGGGACGTCCGCGCCGGACCTGGCCGCCGGGCTGCTCTCGCTGCACGCCCCGGACGGTTCGCCGCTGGAGCCCGCCGCCGTCCCAGGCCTGCTGGACGACGACCGGTTCCACCGCGACCTGGCCGAACTGCTGCGCTACTTCCGGGAGTCCCGGCTGGTCGACCTGGTCCGCACTCCGGCCGGGCGGTTGCTGGCCGTGTTCCGCACCGGTGCGTACGAGGGCGACCTCCGGGTGCTCCGCTGGCAGCTGGCGGACGGGCGGGCCGAGTACCTGGACAACCACGGGGAGCGGGATCTGCCCCGCCCGGCGGCGTTCGAGCTGCCGTGGACGACCGCCGGGCGGGACCAGCACGAGCAGGGCCGGATCAGGATCGAGGGCGGCGAGGGCACGGTCTCGGTCGCCGCCACCGAGGGCAGCCTGACCGTCCGCTCGGTGCCCGACGGCCGGACCCTGTTCGAGCAGCCGGTGGACGACCCGCTGCAGAGCCTGGCCGACGCCACCGTGGCGTACGCCTCGACCGGGCCGCTGCTGCTGCTCAAGGTCCGCCCGTACAACGAGGCGGCCGACCGCTGTCTGGTCGTCAACACCCGGACCTGGTCGGTCCGGCGGCAGGACTCGCTCGGGTACGGGGTCCGGCTGCTCCCGGCGGAGCAGGGCCTGATCTTCCCCGGCGGCTACGAGCTGGCGGACGGCAGCCACCGGGCCTTCCGGCTCGGCGACCGGAGCGGGGCGGAGCCGGAGCAGCTGCACTTCGACGCGGTGCTCCCCGCGCCGAACGGCGAGGACCTGCTCTACGTCCTGCGCCGGCCCGGCCGGGCCGAGGTGCTGCTGCTGCCGTGGAACACCGTCCGCCGGGAGGCCGGTGCGGTGCTGCACGGCGCGGGCGGCGCCCTGCTGCCGGATGGTTCGCTGGCCCTGCTCAGGCCGGACCGCGAGCCGGTCCGGACCCATGAACTCCAGCTCTGGCGCACCCCGTTCCTCTCCGCCGAGTACGCCGCCGCCCAGCCGGTGGGGGACGGGCTGCTGGAGCGGATCGGCAACGCGGACCTGGTGCGCGGCATCGCGGACTGCCTCGACGTGGTCCGGACGGCCGGGGCCGAGACGATCGCACCGGCACTGCTGCTGGACGGCTGCGCCAGGGTCGCCGACCGCCACTACTGGCTCGCCGACACCGGGTTGCTCGAACCGCTCACCGAACTGCGGTCCGCTGCCGGGCAGTTGGCCGCCGAGCAGGCCAGGGTCGACGCGCTGGCCACGCGCGCGGCCGAGGCGCTGGAGCGGGCCGGGGCCGAGACCGCCGCGCTGATCCGCCGTTCGGTGGGCGAGCCGCCCGCCGACGCCGACGCCTGGACCGGCCTGCTCGCCGAGCTGCGCCGGGCCCAGGGCGGTCTGCGGACCCTGGCCGAACTGCCCGGGCTCGACCCGGCCGCGCTGGAGCCGGTGGAGGCGCTGCTGGCCGCCGAGTTGGCCGCGGCGACGGAGCGCGCCTTCGCCTGGTTCGCCGGGCCGGACGCCTTCACCGCCTCGCTGGCCGCCGCCCGGGCGGCGGCGGAGACCGCCGCCGCCGCGGCGACCACGGCCGAGGCGGCGCAGCTCGCCGAGCGGCTGTCCGGGCAGGCGGACGCACTGGCCGTGGTGACCGACCTGGTGACCGGCGCGGTGGGCGCGGACCCGGCGGCGGGGACGGCCGTGCTGCTCGCGATCGGCGAGGTCCTGGCCCTGGTCAACCGGGCCCGGGCGATCCTGGAGACCCGCCGCCGGGCCCTGCTGGAGCAGGAGCAGCGGGCCGCGTACGCCGCCGAGTCGGCACTGCTGGCCCAGGCGACCACGGCGGCACTGACCGCCGCCGAGACGCCCGCCGACTGCGACGGCAGGCTGTCCGGGCTGCTGCTGCGGCTGGACGGCATGGCGGCCCGGTTCGCCGAAGTCGCGGATTTCGCGGTCGAGTTGGATGCCAGAAGGGAGGAGCTCGGGCAGGTCTTCGGCGTCCGCAGGCAGGCGCTGCTGGACCAGGCCGCCGCCCGGGCGGGCCGGAGCGCGGCCTCCGGACGGCGCGCCCTCGAAGCGCTCCGCCGCAGGCTCACCGCGCTGCCCAGTCAGCAGGACATCCACGCGGCCGCGGCCGCCGACCCGATGGCGCTGCGGGTCCGGTCCGCCGCCGCCGAGCTGCGGGAGCTGGACGACCAGGCGGGCGCCCAGGAGCTGGCGGACGGCCTGACCGGTGCCGTCCGGGCGGCCGTCCGGACGCTGCGGGACCGGGGCGACCTCTCGGACGACGGCGGTGCGAGCGTCCGGCTCGGCCGGCACCGCTTCGCGGTGCGGCGCGAACCGGTCGAGCTGACGCTGCAACCGGAGGGCGAGCAGCTGGTGTTCGCGGTCACCGGTACGGCCTACCGGCGGACCGCACAGGCGCCGGAGCTGTTGGCGGGCCGGGAGTTCTGGACCCAGCCGCTGGTGAGCGAGTCGCCCGCGCTCTACCGGGCCGAGTACCTGGCCACCGGCCTGCTGGCCTCGGCCACCGAGGAGCCGCCGCTGGTCCAGGTCCGCCGCGCGGCCGAGCTGGCGTACGAGGAGGGGTACGAGCGCGGGGTGCACGACCAGGACGCCGCGCTGATCCTAGGCGCGCTGCTCCGACTCCGTTCGGGTGCCGGGCTGTTGGCGCATCCGGCCGAGGTGCGGGTCGCCGCCCAGCTGTTCTGGGCGCACGGCGCGGACGGGCCCCGGCGCGGATCGTGGCAGCGGCGGGCCCGCTCGCTGGTACTGGCCCGGGAGGCCTTCGGCCCGTCGGCGGCCCTGACCGAGCTGGCGGACGAACTGTCGGACCAGGTGAGGGGATTCCTGTCCGCCCAGGGTCTGCCGGAGGTCGCTAGGGCGGGCGGCTACCTGGTCGAGGAGCTCGCCGACGTACGGGAGGGCTTCGCGGGCAGTGCCGCCGCGCGCGCCCTGCTGGACGGCTTCGGGGGCATCGCGGCGGCTCCGCAGCTCACCGCCGATCTCGGGGCGCTCGCCGGGGACCTGCCGGCCTGTCACCAGCTGGCCACCGCCTGGCTGGGCTCCTACGCCGGGCGGGCGGCCGGTGACCCGGTGGACGGCGGGACCGTGGCCGAGGCGGTGGCCCGGCTCTGCGCGCCGGCCCTGCCGCGCTACGAGCTCGACGTGCCGCTCGCCGAGACGGTCGAGGGCCTGCTCGGCGCCCACCCCCGGGTCCGGGACGGGCGGTTGGCCGTCCGGATCGACCGACTGCCCTATCAGGCACAGCAGTTCAGGGAGACCAGGGTGGCCGCCTTCCGCGCCTTCCAGCGCCACCGGACGGACGCGCTGGCCGCCGAGCGGGCCCGGCTGCGGCTGGAGGACCACCGCCCCCGCCCGCTGGCCGGGTTCGTCCGCAACCAGCTGATCGACCAGGTCTACCTCCCGCTGATCGGCGACAACCTCGCCAAGCAGCTCGGCACGCTCGGCACCACCGCCGACCGGAGCGGGCTGTTGCTGCTGCTCTCCCCGCCCGGCTACGGCAAGACCACCCTGCTGGAGTACGTCGCCGACCGGCTCGGGCTGCTGATGGTGCGGATCGACGGACCGGCCCTCGGCGCCGGGACCACCTCGCTGGACCCGGACCGGGCCCCGGACGCGGCCGCCCGGCACGAGGTCGAGAAGATCGTCTTCGCGTTGGAGGCGGGTGCCAACGTGCTGCTGCACCTGGACGACATCCAGCACCTCTCGGCCGAACTGCTGGAGAAGTTCCTTCCGTTGTGCGACGCCCAGCGCCGGATCGAGGCGGTCAGCGAGGGCCGGGCGCACAGCTTCGACCTGCGCGGGCGCCGCTTCGCGGTCTGCCTGTCCGGGAACCCGTACACCGCGAACGGCCGGCGGTTCCGCATCCCCGACATGCTCGCCAACCGGGCCGACGTCTGGAGCCTGGGCGAAGTCCTGGCGGAGCGCGAGGAGTTGTTCGCGCTCTCGTTCCTGGAGAACGCGCTCGCCGCGAACCCGGTGCTCGCGCCGCTGGCCGGGGCCGAGCCGGCCGAGCTGCGGCTGCTGGTCGCGCTGGCGGACGGCGACCCCGCCGCCCGGGCGGACCGGCTCGCCCGGCCGGTCGAGGACCTGGACCGGGTGCTGGCCACGCTGGCCGGGCTGCGCCGGGTCCAGCGCACCGTGCTGGCCGTCAACCGTGCGTACATCGCCTCCGCCGCCCAGCAGGAGGCGGCCAGGACCGAGCCGCCGTTCCTGCTCCAGGGCTCCTACCGGACCATGGCCCAACTCGCCGCCCGGGTCGACCCGGTGCTCAACGAGGCGGAGCTGGAGGCGCTGGTGGACCAGCACTACCTCGCCGAGGCCAGGACGCTCGGCAGCGCGGCCGAGGCCAACCTGCTCAAGCTGGCCCGGCTGCGCGGCCGGGCCACCGCGGCCGAGGCGGAACGCTGGCAGGTCCTCTGCGCGGGCTACCCGGCCGCCGGCTGAGCGCCCCGGCCATGGCCACGGGTCCGGTCGTCCGGCCATCCGGTCACCCGTGCCGGGGCTCCCAGCGGAACAGGCGGCGGCCGAGGGCGGCGGCCCCGGCCGTCCAGGCCGCGATGACCAGCAGCGCGGGCAGGGCGTGCTGCCAGCCCTGGACCAGGTCGAGCCGGGCGAGCGGCGCCCCGGCCCAGGTCTCGGCACCGAAGCCGCGGCCGAACCAGGCCGTCCGCAGGGTCTCCACCACCGGGGCCAGCGGGACGGCGTGGGCCGGGCCCTGGAGCCAGTGCGGCATCGAGCTGAGCGGAGCCACCACGCCGCTGCCGAACATGCACAGCAGCAGCACCGGGGTGGCGATCATCGGCGCGGCCTCCGCGCTCGGGGTCAGGCCGGACAGGGCCGCGGCCAGCACGGCGAAGAGCAGGAAGCCACCGGTCAGCGCCAGCAGGAACAGCACCGGGTCGGCGGGCAGCGGTGCGTCGAACCAGGTGACCGCCACCCCGCCCAGGACCAGCACCTGGAGCAGCACCACCGCCCCGGCCGCGCCGAACTGCCCGGCGAAGATCGCCGTGGCGGGGACCTCCGTACCGCGCAGCCGCTTGAGGATCAGGTCGTCCCGCCGCGCCACCACGCCGTTCAGCAGGTTGATGAACGAGGTCACCAGGGCGAAGCCGATGAACCCGACCGTGCTGTAGGCCGCCGCGCCCACCCCGGCGATCTGCTGGTCGCGCAGCGGCGCCGCGACCACCAGGTTCAGCAGCACCGGCAGCAGGAAGCCGATGAAGGTCGAGCGCCGGTTGCGCCAGAACACCCGCCAGGAGAGCAGGAACTGGCCGCGTGCGTAGGCGGGCCAGGCCAGTTCGCGCCGGGCGGTGGCCAGGGTGGTGGCAGGGGTGCTCATCGGGTCTCCGCCTTGTCGTGGGCCAGCTGCAGGAAGACGTCCTCCAGGGAGGCGTTGCGCGCCTCGATCCCGTCCAGCTCGACGCCCTGCTCCGCCGCCCAGGTGTGCAGCGCGGCCAGGGCGGGGGCGGTCCGGGACGCGGCGTAGAGCACCGTTCCGTCGGTCAGGGTCGGCAACTCGCCCAGCACGGACGGCAGTCGGTCGGGGGACAGGCCGGCGGGCAGCGGAAAGGTGATCCGGGTCGCGTGACCCGAGAGCACCTGCTGCACCGTGCCGACGGCGGCCAGGCGCCCGCGGTCCATGATGGCCACCCGGTCGGCCAACTGCTGGGCCTCCTCCAGGTAGTGGGTGGTCAGCAGCACCGTGGTGCCGGCCGCGCGGAGCTCCCTGACGAGCCGCCAGGTGGCCTGCCGGGCCTCCGGGTCCATGCCGGTGGTGGGCTCGTCCAGGAAGAGCAGCTCCGGGGTGTTCAGCACGGCCAGCGCCAGGTCCAGCCGCCGCCGCTCGCCGCCGGACAGCTGGGCCACCCGGGTGCCGCCCCGCTCGGTGAGGCCGACCCGCTCCAGCACCTCCGCCGCCGGCTGCGCGCCGGAGACGAAGGACCGCCAGGCGTCGACCGTCTCCCGGACCGTCAGCTCTTTGAAGAAGCCGCCCTCCTGGAGCATCACGCCGGTCCGCCGCCGGAGCAGGGGGCCCTGGGCGTACGGGTCCAGCCCCAGCACCCGGACGGTGCCCGAGCTCGGCGCCCGGTACCCCTCCAGCACCTCCAGGGTGGTGGTCTTCCCGGCGCCGTTGGTGCCGAGGAGGGCGAACAGCTCTCCCCGCGCGACCGTGAAGGAAATGCCCCGGACGGCTTCGTAGTCGCCGTAGTTGCGCTGCAGGTCGCGCACCTCTACGGCTGGTTCCCCGGGAATTCCCGGGCCACTGATGAGTGTCATGGAATACAGGGTGAACCTGCGCGCCCATAGAAGGCAAGTAGCCTTGACTGTGCAGGTCAGAGGCTGTTCAAAATGTCATGGCCGAGCATGTGGCATTTTGCAGGGGGGACTTCCTGACATCCCGTACTGCCGCACTCGTGCATTCCCGGTGCATAGTTTCCTCATCGCCGAAAGCGAGCCGGAGAAAAGGCCGGAAAGCGAATAGGCGCCGATGGTGACCAGCCCCGCCGGGGCCGGCGCCACACCCCGAAGGGAGCCCACCATGGCTGACAACGAGATCACCTCGAACGACCAGTTCGACATCGAGATCGAGGAGCTGGACACCGTCAACGGCGCCGGCGTCAGCGTCTCCTCGCTGGCCTGCGCGGCCTGCCCGGTCTCGAGCTTCAGCTCGGTCTCCAACGCCGCCACGGACCTCACCGTCCAGTAATTCGGGTCCTGTGCCGCGGTGAGCCCGCCCTCGGACGGGGTCACCGCGGCACCCTCATCGGCCCATCGGGCCAACTTCCAGCAGAGAAAGGGAGCCGGGCCATGGAGAGCCTCCGGCAGGAGCTGACGCGGTTCATCCAGCAGCCCGCCACCCAGCAGGACCCGCCCGCGCTCTACCGCCGCCTGCTGACGGAGGCGCCGGTGCTGGACCTCGGCCGGGTCCACGTCGTCTCCGGCTACCAGGAGATCGTCACCGTCCTGATGCACCCGGGGACGGCCGTCGACCCGACCACCGTCGGTCTGCCCAGGGCGGGTTCGACCGCGCTGGCCCGGATCGTGAACCGGATGCTCCCGATGCGCGACGGCGCCGACCACACCCGGCTCAAGCGCCTCGCCACCACCGCCTTCAGCGCCCGCCGGCTGGAGCAGATGCGCTCCCGGATCGAGGGCACCACCGTCCGGCTGCTCGAACCGCTGCTGGAGCAGGGGCAGTTCGACGTGGTCGCCGACCTCGCCGTGCCGCTCCCGGTCGCCGTCTCCTGCGCCATCCTCGACATCCCCGACTCCGAACAGGAGCGCGTCACCGGCTGGGCCGGCCTGATGGCCCGCTCGCTGCTGGACGACTTCGGCGGACAGGGCGGCCGGGCCGATCCGGACCGGATCGCCGAACTGGACGCCGAGTTCGAAGCGTTCCGCAGCTACGTCGAGGAGCTGTGCGCCGCCCGGGCCGCCGATCCGGGCGACGATCTGATCAGCCGTCTGACCGTGGCGCGGGCCGAAGGCCGGCTGGACGACGAGGACCTGCTCGCGTTCGTGGTCATGCTGCTCGCCAACGGGCTCGAGACGCTGACCTCCGGACTGGCCCTGGCCGTCTGGCAGCTCCTGCGCACCCCCGACCTCGCCGAACTGATCCGGAACCGGCCCGATCGGGCCGAAGCGGTCTTCGACGAGGCCCAACGCCTCGGCAGCCCGGTGCGCGCCAGTGCGCGCGCCCTCACCCACGACGTCGTCCTCGGCGACACGGTGGTCCCGGCCGGCCGGGTCGCGCTGCTGCTGTACGCGGCGGCCAACCGCGACCCGCGCCGCTTCACCGACCCGGACGCCTTCGACCCGGACCGGGCCGAGACCCGGCACCTCGCCTTCGGCCACGGCCCGCACCACTGCCTGGGCGCACCGCTCTCGCTGATGGCGGGCGCCGCCGTGCTGCGCGGCCTCGCCGAGGCGGGCCGCACCCGGGAGTTGAGCACCCCGCTGACCGCGGCGACCGTGCCGTGGAGCACGCAGTTCGTCTTCGGCGGCATGCGCGAGCTGCCGCTGCGGTGCTCGCTGCGGGACCAGCCCGCCCTCGCCGGGGCAGGGCGGCCGTGACCACCGCGGCCACCAGGAAATCGCCCGAACGGGCACCGGAGAGCGGGGAGACCGTGACTGTCGCCACCAGGCCGAACGGCCCGGACACCGAGCAGCCGAGCGAGGCACCGAGCGCGGCCACCGCCGTCGCCGCCGCCCGCGCGGCCGCCGTCCTCGAACCCGGGCTGGACCGCCCGGTCGGACTGGTCGGAGCCAGGCTCTGGGCCGCGGCCGCCGCGCTGCTGCTGGTGGTCGGTGCGGGCGGCGGCTGGACGGTGTTCGGCACCCTGCCGCACACCCTCGCTCTCCCTGCCGTCCTGGCCCACGGCACCGCCCCGGAGACCGTCCGGGCCGACCGGGCCGGAGTGCTGTCCGACTACCGGATCACCACCGGCGCCCGGGTGGCGCCGGGTCAGGTCATCGCACTGCTCCGGACCCAGGCGGGCGAAGAGCTCGCCGTCCGGGCGCCGTACGCCGGCACGGTCACCGCACTGCTCGCCACCCCCGGCGGCGCCCTCGCGCCCGGGGCGGCCGTCGCCGCCCTCGATTCGCGCGAACAGCCGCAGACGGTACGGATCTTCGCCACCTCGCTGCAGGACGCCGGGCGGCTCGCCCCGGGCCGGACGGTGCTGGTGCCGATACCCGGTGCGGGGACGGTCCGGGTCACCGTCACCGCGGCGGACGCCCTGCCGGTCCGGGCCGACTCGCTGGACGGGACGTTCACCGTGCCGCTGCCCGGCCTGCCCGCCGGAGCGGCCCCGGTGTGGACCGCGTACGCCCAACTTCCCACCGGTGAACTCGGGTTGCCGGGTCCGGTGCCGCTGACGGTCGCGGTCGACCTGGGGGCCAGGCACCCGTACCAGGCCGTGTTCGGATCGGGGGAGGGGCGATGAGCCTCGACGTCCGCGAGACGGCGGCCGCCCCGACCGCCCGGGCGGAGCAGCCGGTCCGGCCGGAGCCGGCGCCGAAGCCTCCCGGGCGCAGGGCCCGCCGCTACCTGCGGACGCCCGTGGTGCCGCAGATGGAGGAGCAGGACTGCGGGGCGGCCTGCCTCGCGGTGGTGCTGGGCGCGTTCGGCCGCCGGGTGACCCTGCACGAGGCCTCCCGCGCCTGCGGGGTGAGCCGGGACGGCGTCAGTGCGGCCGTGGTCGCCAAGGCGGCCGGCCGGTACGGCCTGCTGGCCAAGGGGCGCCGGGTGGTGCGGACCGAGGAGCGGCTGCTCGGACTGGCGCAGCTGCAGGTGCCGTCGATGGTGCTGGTCACCGGCCCGCACTTCGCGGTCTTCGAGGGAATCAAGCGCGGCCGGGTGCACGTCAACGACCCCTCGCTGGGTTCGTACTCGGCCACCCCGGCCGAGTTCTGGGAGTCGTTCTCCGGGATCGCGGTCGGGTTCGAACCCGGCCCCGACTTCGAGGCCGGCGGCCGCCGCTTCCCGCTGTTGCGGGCGCTGACCGCGCGGATGCGCCCGTTCGCCGGGCCGCTGCTGCTGGCCGTGCTGCTCGCGGTCCTGCTGGCGGTGCCGGGGGTGGCGGCGGCGTTCCTGCTGCGGGCCTACCTGCGGTCGGTGCTGCTCGACGGCACGGCCGCCTGGGCGGTGCCGCTGACGCTCGCGGCCGCTGCGGTGGCCGGGACGGTCCTGCTCGGCACCTGGCTCCAACAGACCCTGGTCAACCGGGTGCTGGAGGCGATGGCGGCCCGGGCCTCGGCCGGCTTCCTGTGGCGGCTGCTGCGACTGCCCGGGTCGTTCTTCCACCGCCGCCAGCTGGGCGGCCTGGTCACCCGGGTGCAGATGAACGACGGCCTGGCGATGCTGCTCTCGCACCGGGTCGCCTCCGCCTCCGCCTCCGCTGCGGCTGCGACCGTGCACTTCGCCGCACTGGCCTGGCTGGAGCCCCGGCTGGTGGCGGTGCCGGTCGTGGTTGCGGTGCTGGACGTGCTGGCGCTGCGGATCGCGGACCGGCGGCGCGGCGGCCTGGTGCACCGGCTGCACGCCGAGCAGTACAAGCGGGACGGGGTCGCGTTCGCCGGTGTGTCGGCGATCGAGACGCTGAAGGCCGAGGGGGCGGAGGACTCGTTCTTCCGGTCCTGGGCGGGCTGGCAGGCCCGGGCGATGGAGACCGGCCAGCGGGTCACCGAGGCGGTCATCGTGCCGCTCTCGCTGCCCGGTGCGCTCAACTCGGCGGCCACCGCCACCGTGGTGGTGGCCGGCACCTCGATGCTGCTCGGCGGTTCGCTCTCGCTCGGCACGCTGCTCGCCTTCCTGCTGCTGCTGAACGGATTCCTCTCGCCGGTCGGCCAACTGGTCTCCGCTGGATCGGAGTTCACCATCGCCAGGGCGCAGAACGCGCTGCTGGAGGATGTCGAGGGCACCGAACCCGACCCCTACCTCGCCCCGGTCCTGGACGCCCCGGACCCGGCTGCCCGGCTGAGCGGCGAACTGGAGCTGCGCGACGTCGCCTTCGGCTACGACCCGAACCGGCCGCCCGCGCTGACCGGGATCTCGCTGCACATCCGCCCGGGGGAGTGGGTGGCCGTGATCGGCGGCAGCGGCAGCGGCAAGTCGACCGTGGCCCGGCTCGCGGCCGGGGTGCTGCGCCCCTGGTCCGGCCAGGTGCTGCTGGACGGCCGGCCCCGCGAGGACTGGCACCGTGGCGTGGTGACGAGTCAGGTCGCTTACGTGGAGCAGCAGTTGCGGCTCTTCGAGGGCACCGTCCGGGAGAACCTGACGCTCTGGAACCCGGCCGCCGACGAGGACGCGCTGCGGCGCGCCCTGGACGACGCGGAGGTCACCGAACTGGTGGCCCGGCGCGGCGGGTTGGACGGCGGACGGATCGACGAGGACGCCCGCAACCTCTCCGGCGGCGAGCGTCAGCGGCTCGAACTGGCCCGCGCCCTCGCCCTCGACCCGGCCCTGCTGGTCCTCGACGAGGCCACCTCCGCACTGGACGCGCACACCGAGGCGGCCGTCAACGAGCACCTGCGCCGCCGGGGCACCACCTGCCTGGTGCTGGCCCACCGGCTGAGCACCATCCAGGCCGCCGACCGGGTGGTGGTGCTGGCGGGCGGCCGGATCGTCCAGCAGGGCACCCCCGCCGAACTCGCCGCCGTCCCGGGCCCGTACCGGTCGCTGCTGGCCGAGAGCAGGACCACCGGGACCACCGACATCACCGAGACCGAGAAGGAGGGGAAGTCATGACCGCCACGGCCACCGCCGAGGCCAACCGCGCCGCGCTGGCCGCCGCCGTCGGCACGCTGCACGCCGGCCGGGGTGGACGGAGGACGGCCGGGGGGCCGGTCGCCGCCGACTCCGCCGGGCAGGCGCAGGCCGTCCTGCGCGCGCTGGGGATGCTGCCCGACGGCAGCACGGACCTCCCGGCGGCCGTACGCGGCGCCCGCGACCCGATCACCGCGCTGCTGCGGTCGACCGGGGTGCGGTACCGGCCGGTGACCCTGCCGGCCGGGGCGGACGGGCACGGCGATCCGGCCGGTACGGCCGGGCCGATGGTGGGGTTCGCGGCGGACGACGGCCGACCGGTCGCGCTGGTGCCGCGCCCGGCCGGCGGCCACCGCCGGTACGACCCGGCCGACCCGTCCGGGCGGGGCCCCGTGGCACTGCAGGCCGGAGCGCTGCTGCTCTACCTGCCGCTGCCCGCGGGTGAGCTCGGTCCGGCCGACCTGGGCCGGTTCGTGCTGCGGGTGCCGGGCGCGCGGCGGGACCTGGGCCGGCTGACGGCGGCCGGTCTCGGGGCGGCGCTGCTCGGGTTGATGGTGCCGCTGAGCACCGGCGTGCTGCTGCCGGAGCTGATGGCGGCCGACCGGCACCCGGTGCGCTGGCTGGCGCTGTTGGTGGGTTCGGCGGTGCTGGCGTCCTGGTTGCTGGTGATCGTCCGGAACACCGCTGCCGTCCGGCTCACCGGGCGGGTGCAGAGCGCGTTGGAACCGGCTGTCTGGGACCGTCTGCTCGGTCACGACGCCCGGTTCTTCCGCGACTACACCACGGGCGACCTGGTGCATCGCGCCAACGCGGTCGCCCAGGCAAGGGCCGCGCTGTCCGAAGTCCTGGTCAGCGCGGTGCTGGGGGCGGTGTTCGCCACCTCGGGACTGACGGTCCTGCTGGTGGTGGACCTCCGGCTCGGCGGGCTGCTGCTGCTCGCCGTGCTGGCGGTGACCGGGCTGCTGCTTCAGCTCGGTCGCCGCCGCCAGCGTCACGAGAGCGAAGTGTTCGCTCTGCACGGGAAGTTGAACGGCGTGCTGTACGGGCTGCTGCTCGGGATCGACAAGGTCCAGACGGCCGGCCGGGAGATCCAGGCCTTCGCCCGCTGGGCGGTGCCGTTCGCGGCGCAGAAGCGGGCCGACGCCGCCGCCCAGCGGTCCGACGCGGCCGCCGGCGCGCTCACCGCCGGACTCCAACCGCTGCTGCTGGCCGTGCTGTTGGCGGCCGCGACGGCCGACGGTTCGACCCCGGCGGGCCATCTGATGGCGGCCGGGGTGGCAGCCGGCCAGGTCGCCGCGGCCCTCGGCCAGGTCACCCACGCGGCAGCCAGTGCCTACGGCATCGCGCCGGTGCTGGACCGGATCCGGCCGATCCTGGCCGAGGCCCGGCCGGCCGCCGAAGCCCATCGGCTGGCCGACCCCGGCGAGTTGCACGGTGCGGTCGCGCTCGACCGGGTGACGTTCCGCTACCCCGGGACGGCCGCGCCCGCACTGGACGGGGTGTCGCTGCACGCCGCACCCGGCGAGCTGGTGGCCGTGGTCGGGCCGTCCGGGGCGGGCAAGTCCACCCTGGTCCGGCTGCTGCTCGGCTTCGAACAGCCGGAGTCCGGCGCGGTCCGCTACGACGGACAGGACCTGGCGGGGCTGGACGCCCGGCTGGTCCGGCGCCGGCTCGGGGTGGTGCTCCAGCACGGCCGGATGCTGCGCGGCTCGCTGCTGGAGAACCTGGCCGGCAACGACCCCGACGTGACCGAGGACCGGATCTGGGAGGCCGCCGAACTGGCCGGGATCGCCGATGAGTTGAGGCGCCTCCCGCTCGGCCTCGGGACCCGGGTCGGGGAGGACGCCCAGGGCTTCTCCGGGGGCCAGGTGCAGCGCCTGCTGCTGGCCCGCGCCCTGGTCCGCCGCCCCGCCGTCCTGCTGCTGGACGAGGCCACCTCGGCCCTGGACAACGCGACCCAGCTGCGGGTCGCCGAGGCCGTCGCCGGCCTCGACCGCACCCGCGTGGTGATCGCCCACCGACTCAGCACCATCCGCACCGCGGACCGGATCCACGTGCTCTCCGGCGGCCGCCTGACGGCCTCCGGCACCTACGACGAACTGCTCGGCCACGACCCGCTGTTCACCCGACTCGCCCGACTCCAGGAGATGTGAGATGCCGCTCGACCTGCAGACCTGGCTCCGCCCCGTCGACGGTGCCTCCGCCCCGGCCGCCGGCCGCCCGGACACCGACGACCGCGCCGCCACCGGGCTGCTCCCCGGCCCCGCCCGGGGCGAGGAGCGCCTGCGTGCCCTGGTGACCGCCGCCGCCTCCTTCGCCGACCGGGCCGAGGCCCGGCCGGACGGGAGCACGGTCTTCGCCCCGGACCCGGACGAGGACCGCCGCGGCCGCACCGCCGCCGTGGACACCTGGCTCCGCCGGGCGGCCGGTGAGCACGGCGGCGCCTCGGTGCTGCTGGACCACCTGGCCGAGACCGGTCGGCCGCTCGGCGACGGGCTGCGCCCGGTGGTCCTGGCCGACCCGGTCGCGCTGCCGGACTGGGCCCTGGCGCTGGCCGTCTTCCTGCGGACGCTGCCGGTCGCCCCGAGCGCGGAGACCGCCGCCCCGGGTGCGCTGAGCGCCGCCTTCGCGGCCGCCGCCGAGGAACTGCTGCCGCATGGGACGGGGGGCATCCTCGGCATCCCGGTCACCGACCGGGCCCGGGCCGACCTGGCCGCCACCCTGACCAGCCGGCTGGTCGAGGCCTGCAACCTGGCCTTCTGCCACGAGCTCCAGGCCGCCACCGGCCGCCCCCGCGCCACCGACTGGGACGCCGCCGGCGGCCTGGACACCTCGCAGGAGGGCTGGCTGGCCCGGCTGGAGCGGCTGCCCGCACTGGCGTACCTGGTCGGCACGGTGTGCCGGCAGTGGCAGCACGTGCAGACCGAGATGTTCGCCCGGCTGGCGGCCGACCACGCGCTGCTGGTCGAGCAGATGTGGGAGGGCGAGGACCCGGGCCCGCTGGACTCGCTGCGCGGTGAGGCGGGCGACCGGCACGCCGGCGGCCGCTCGGTCGCGCTGCTGTACTTCGCGAGCGGCCGGGCCGTGGTCTACAAGCCGAAGGACATGCGGCACGCCACCGCCTACCTGGACCTGGTGCGCCGGCTCAACGGCGAGCTCTCGCTCGACCTGCCGGTGCGCACCGTACTGATCCGCAGCGACCTCGGCGACGACGGCAACGGCGCCTCGCTGGCCGCGCACTGCGAGAGCGACTACGGCTGGGAGGAGCTCGTCCCGCACCGGCCCTGCGCCGACGCCGGCGGCTTCGCCCGGTTCTACCGGCGGCTCGGCATGACGATCCGGCTGGTGCAGCTGCTGGAGGGCCGCGACCTGTGGGCCGACAACCTGCTCGCGGACGGTGAGCACCCCGCGCTGATCGACCTGGAGTGCCTGCTCTACCCCCGGGTGCAGACGCCGCCGACCATCAGCGCCGACCAGCACGGCCTGCTGGACGAGCTGGAGTCCACCGTGGTGCGGACCGCGATGGCGTTCCAGTCCTGGACCCCGGCCAAGCAGAGCGGCGCCCTGGACATCGGCTGCCTGTCCCGGATCGGCAGCCTGGAGATCACCCCCGGCGTGCCCGCGCTGCCGCTGCCCCCGTACCGCCCGGTCCACCTGGACCAGAGCGGTGCGACGGTCACCGCCGACCCGTGGCAGTACAGCGAGGAGCTGACCGAGGGCTACCGCGAGATGCACCGGACGCTGCACCGACTGCGCGCCGAACTCGCCTCGGCGGACGGCCCGTTGGCGCCGTTCCGGGGCATCTGGGTGCGCTACATCTGGCGCCACACCTGGGACGGCTACAAGATCATCCGAGCCTCCACCAGCCCGCTCGCCCTGGACAGCGGCGCCACCCGCGAGACGGTGATCGCCGGCGCGCTCCAGGGTGCCATCACTGCGGTGGCCGGCGACCCCGGGCGCGGTGACCTGCTGGAGGTGGTGCTGGCCGAGCTCGACTCGTTCCGCCAGCTCGACATCCCCTTCTTCCGCTCGCTCACCTCCTCCTCGTCCGCCTTCACCGCGGACGGCCGGGAGATCCCCGGCCACTTCTCCGGCACCGGCTGGCAGCGGCTCCAGCAGCGCGTCGCCGAGCTGGACGGCTTCGACCTGGACGCCCACCTGGCCGTCCTCTCCGGCTGCGTGGACGCCGCCCGGGGCGGCGCCGAGCAGGACGCCCCCGCCGCCCGGCGCACCGCCAAGGCCCGGATCCCCGGCAGCGGGGAGCTGCTCGACCACGCCGTCCGGATCGGCGACCGGATCCTCGCCGACCGCCGCGGCAAGGGCTGGCTCGGCCAGAGCTGGTACCCCGGCAGCGGCCTGCGCCAGGTGGAGGTGCTCGGCCTCGACCTGGTCAGCGGCACCCCCGGCCTCGCCGTGCTGTTCGCCGAACTCTGGGCCGCCACCGGCGAACCGCGGTTCCACCGTGCCGCCCACCACACCCTGGCCGCCGCCGCCCGGCTGATCGACCCGGCCGCACCGAGGGCCTTCGCCTTCGCCGCCGACAGCCGGCTGGCGGGCGGCGACCCCGTCCCCGGCGGGTTCGCCGGACCGGGCGCGCTGATCCACGCGCTGGCCCGGGTCGGCACCCTGCTCGGCGACCCGCAGCTGATCGCCTCGGCCCAGGCCCTGGTCCTCGGCGCGGTCGCGGTCGCCACCCCGGCGCCCGCCCGCCCCGGCCGACAGCCCCGGACCCCCGCCCCGGACGCCCCGCTCGGCAGCGCCGGCCTGCTGCTCAACCTGCTCCGGCTGCGCCGCGCCACCGGCCCCGGCCACGCCCCGACCGACGACGGCATCCGGGCGCTGGCCGCCGCCGCCCTGGACCGGCTCGCGGCCGACCCGGCCGACGGCACCGACGGCGAGGCCGACCAGCGCTTCCTCGACCTGGTGCCCGCCGGTGCCGACTCGATCGCCGCCGCTCTGGCCCGCACCGTGGCCGAGGCGCCCGCCCTGCTCGCCAACCCGGAGGCCGTGCGCGAGCTGCTGCGCGGCCACCGCTTCGCCACCGCCACCCGGGCCGGCCGGCTGGCCTGCCTGGACACCGCCGTCGCGCTCGGCGCCGGCACCGTCGACCCGGCCGAACTCGCCTCCCTCACCCCGCCGGTGAGCGCCCGCCAGATCTCCGGCCGGAGCACCCGGGACCTGGTCGCCACCGCCGGCGAGGCCCTCACCGCCGCCGAGGCCGGCCTGCTGCACACCGTCCCCGAGGCGCTGGACTCGCTGCTGCCGGGACCGTTCTACGACGGCCGGGAGGCGGCCGCCCTGCTGGTCGGGGAACTGATCGCCCGTCATGACGACTCCGGCAGCTGGTACCCCGACCGGGCCGCCGACGACCGGATCAACCTCGGCGCCCTGGACGGCGCGGCCGCCGTCGGCCTGCTCCTGCTGCGCCTGCTCGACCCCGCCACCGCTCCGCTCGCCACCCTGCGCTAACGCCGACCGAGATCCGAGGGACCGTCATGTCCGACACCTCCGCGCCGACCTCCGCGATCGGCTTCAAGCGCCACTACACCCCGTACGTCGTTCCCGGCGAGGCCGTCTACCTGGTCTCCGAGCGGGGCGTGTCGGTGGTCGACGGCGGGCTGGCCCAGGCGCTGGCGCCGCTGCTGGACGGCACCCGCACCGCCGAGCAGATCGGCGAGGCGCTGGGCGGCACCGTGCCCGCCGACAAGGTGCGCACCGCCGTCGACCGGCTCCGGGAACGGGGCTACCTGGCCCCCGCGGGCACGGTCGAGGACCCGGCCGGGGCCGCGTACTTCGAGATGGCGGGCCTGGACGGCGACGCCGCGAGCACCGCGCTGCGCACCGCCCGGGCCCGGGTCGAGGTCTACGGCGAGCTGGACCCGCAGCCCTTCCTGGACGCCCTCGCCGCCGCCGGGGTGACCGCGGATCCGGCGGCCGACTTCACCATCGCGCTGACCGAGGACTACCTGCACCCCGGCCTGGCCGAGCGCGACCGGGAGGCCAGGGAGAGCGGCCGCCCCTGGCTGCTGGCCCGTCCGGTCGGCTCGATCCTCTGGGTCGGCCCGGTCTTCGTGCCGGGCCCGGCCGAGCAGGACGGGACCACCGGCTGCTGGGAGTGCCTGTCGCACCGGCTGTCCGCCAACCGGCAGTCGCTCAGCTACCTGCAGCACCGCCTGGGCCAGGACGGCCCGATCTCCACCGCCGGGGCCCAGCTCGCCCCTTCGCTCGGCGCCGGGGCCCAGCTCGCCGCCCTGGAGGCGGCCAAGTGGCTGGCCGGGGTGCGCCCGGCCGAAGCGGTGGTGCTGACCCTCGACACGGTGCTGCTGGAGACCGAGCGGCACCGCCTGATCCGCCGCCCGCAGTGCCCGGCCTGCGGCGACGAACAGCTGATGGCGGAGCGCCAGTTGAAGCCGGTCCGGTTCGAGCGGCGCCCGAAGGCGTACACCGCCGACGGCGGCCACCGCTCGGCCTCGCCGGAGGACATGCTGGACCTGTACCGGCCCCAGCTCTCCCCGGTCACCGGGGTGGTGACCTCCCTGGTGCCGGCCGGCCGGACCCCGACCGGGCTGCGGGTGTACGTCTCCGGGCAGAACCTGTCCCGCCGCAGCGGCGACCTGCGCCAGCTCAGGACCGGTCTGCGCTCGGTCAGTTGCGGCAAGGGCCGGACCGACGTCCAGGCCAGGGCGAGTGCGCTGGGCGAGGCGATGGAGCGCTACTCCGGGGTCTTCCAGGGCGACGAGGCCCGCCGCCGGGCCAGCTTCGCCGAGCTCGGCGACGCCGCGATCGACCCGGCCGCCACCCTGCTCTACAGCGAGCGCCAGTTCGCCGAGCGGGAGCGCTGGAACGACCAGCCGTCGATGTTCAACACCGTCCCCGAGCGGTTCCGGGCGGACGACCCGATCGAGTGGTCCCCGGCCTGGTCGCTGACCGAGCAGCGCACCCGCTGGCTGCCCACCATGTCGCTGTACTACGGCTACCGGCACCGCGACGGCTTCTTCGCGGCCGGTGACTCCAACGGCTGCGCGGCCGGCACCTCGTTCGAGGACGCCGTGCTGCAGGGCTTCCTGGAGCTGGTCGAACGGGACGCGGTCGCGCTCTGGTGGTACAACCGGGTGCAGCGCCCGGCGATCGACCTGGACGCCTTCGGTGACCCGTACATCGGCCAACTCCGGGAGATCTACCGGGGGTTGAACCGCGAGATCTGGGCGCTGGACCTCACCTCGGACTTCGGCATCCCGGTGGTCGGCGCCTTCTCCCGCCGCACCGACAAGCCGGCCGAGGACGTGCTGATCGCCTTCGGCGCCCACCTGGACCCGCACATCGCGCTGACCAGGGCGCTCACCGAGATGAACCAGTTCCTCGGCCCGGTGGCCGGTGACGCGGACGGCCACGTCAGCTACGCGGGCGCCGACCGCGAGCAGAAGCAGTGGTGGACCACCGCGACCGTGGCCAACCAGCCCTACCTGCTGCCCGACCCGGCCGCTCCCGCGGCCGGCCCGTCCCGCTGGCAGCAGTTGGCGGGCGACGACCTCGCCGACGACCTCGCGCTGGTCCAACGCCTGGTCGAGGAGCGGGGGATGGAGTTCCTGGTGCTGGACCAGACCCGCCCGGACATCGGCCTCCCGGTGGCCAAGGTGATCGTCCCCGGGATGCGGCACTTCTGGGCCCGCTTCGCCCCCGGCCGGCTGTACGACGTCCCGGTCGCCCTCGGGTGGCTCGACGCGCCGACGCCGGAGCAGGAGCTCAACCCGATCCCGATCTTCATCTGACGACGCGCCGGGCCGCCGCCGCAGCAACGGCGGCGGCCCGTACGCCCGGCCCGGAAAGAGGTACCCGATGACCGTGACCGAACAGCTCCCTCCCGACCTCACCGCTGCGGGCGCGGCGCCGCGCACGCTGCTGCGGCTGCGCCCCGAGGTGGAGGTCACCGCGCAGGGCGAGGACCTGGAGCTCAGCCACCCCTGGGGCCGGCAGCGCGTGCACGCGCTCGGCGCCGAGACCGTCCAGCGGCTCGCCGCACTGACCCGGAATCCGCTCGACGTGGACGAGATCGCCGACGGCGGCCGCCTGTTCCACCTGCTGAGCCGGTTCCCCTACCTCGTCACCACCACCCTGGCCGACCCGTTCGGCGAGCCGCTGGCGACGGCCGTGCCGATCGCCCGGGCGGCCGGCCTGCCGGGCCTGGTCCGCCCGCCGGCCGCCGTGGTGCTGTCCCGCTTCGCCTATCTGCGCCGGCTGCCGGAGGAGCACGCCGGGGCGTGCGTGCTGGAGTCGCCGATGGCGCCGTTCCGGCTGACCCTGCACCAGCCGGCGGCGGGGGCGTTCGTCGCGGCGGTGACGGCCTCCCGGTCGGTGGCCGAGGCGGCGATGCTGGCCGGGATCAGCCCGGCGGCCGGGCAGGCGCTGGCCGGACTGCTGGCCGGGGCCGGGTTCCTGGACGACGGCGCGACCGGCGAACCGCCGCTCTGGGACTTCCACGACCTGCTGTTCCACGCCCGCAGCCGCCCGGGCCGGCACGACTACCCGAGCGGCGGCGTGTTCGCCCACACCGACATCGCCCAGCTGCCCGCGATCCCGGGGACCGGGGCCCGGGAGGACGGCACCGGGATCGACCTACCGGTCCCGGACTGGGACGAGGTGCTGGCCCGCGACCCGGCGCTGAGCGAGGTGCTGGAGGGGCGCCGCTCGGTCCGCTCGTACGCGGAGACCCCGGTCACGCTGGAGCAGTTGGGCGAGCTGCTGTACCGGGTGGCCCGGGTCCGCCGGATCATCCCGGGTGATCCGGCCGACCCGCACGGCTACGACATCGTGGACCGCCCCTACCCGGCCGGCGGCGCGACCGGTGAACTGGAGGTCTACCTCTCGGTGGTGCGCTGCGACGGCCTGGTGCCGGGCGTGTACCGCTACGACGCGGCGGCGCACCGGCTCCGGCCGCGCCCGTTCGCCGGTCCTGGCGACGAGGCGGCGTTCCGCGAGCTGATGACGGCGGCCTGGCGGGCCACCGGCTGCGCGGTGGACCCGCAGGTGCTGCTGACCGTCACCTCCCGGTTCGGCCGGCTGTCCTGGAAGTACAGCCAGATCGCGTACGCGCTGACGCTCAAGCACGTCGGCGTGGTCTACCAGACGCTGTACCTGGTGGCGACGGCGATGGGGCTGGCACCGTGCGGCCTCGGCTCCGGCGACACCGACGCGGCGGCGCGCGCGCTCGGCCTGGACTGGACGGCGGAGTCCTCGGTCGGCGAGTTCCTGATCGGCAGCCGCCCGGCCGACGTGCCGCGCACCGCGCACGGGTTCAACGACATCGTGGCGTCCGCGCGCGGCTGACGCCCGCTCATCAGCACCGCTCGGCACACCTCTGTGACCCCGCCGTCCCACGGCGGGGTCACAGAGGTGTGCTGGGGTCGGCCTCAGAGCCAGCCGCGTTCGCGGGCGATCCGGATCGCGTCGCAGCGGTTGCGGCCCCTGGTCTTGGCGATCGCGGCCGAGACGTAGTTGCGGACGGTGCCGGGGGAGAGCGACAGGGCTGCCGCGACCTCGTTGATGGTCGCCCCCTCGGCCACGTGGCCGAGCACGGTGAGCTCGCGGGGGGTGAGCGGTGCCCCGGGGGCGCGGACCACGTCCAGCACCAGCCGGGGGTCGTACACCCGGCCGCCCCGGGCGAGTTCGCGGACCGCCGCGATCAGGGCGCCCGGCGGTACGTCCTTGAGCAGCACCCCGGCGACGCCGTCGGCGACCGCCCGCTGGAGGTCGGCGGAGCGCGGTACCGCGATGAGCAGCAGGACGGCGGTGGCCGGTGCCTGGTCGCGGATCAGGGCGGCGGTGGCCGGTCCGCCGGGCCCGGGGAGGTCCGGGTCGAGCACGGCGACGGTCGGCCTGGTCCGGGCGGCCTCGGCGGCGGCCTCCTCGGCGGTGGTCGACTCGGCCACCACGGCGAGGTCGGCCTCGCGGTCGAGCAGGGCGCCGAGTCCCGAGCGGAACAGGTGGTGTCCGTCGGCGAGCAGGACGCTCACGGTCGGGGTCCCGGCGGGGTGGGCCGGGGCCGGGCGGTACGGCGGTTGGTCCAGCAGGGTGATCATCCGGCTACCTCGGTGGCGTTGAAGTGGCGGGCGAACGGGCGTGCGGGCGACGGGTGGTGGCGGCGGCTCACCCCCAGCCCCAGGTCTCCTGCGGGCCGGTGGGCAGCGGGGAGGGGGTCGGGGAGGCAGCGGGAGCCGGAGCCGGCGGCGTGACGGGCTGACCGACCTGGGCCGGTGCGTCGGGCCCGTCGGCCGAGACGACGACGTTCGTCGGAGTGGAGGAGATCGACTGGACGGTGGCGGCGGTACCGGCCAGGACACTGAAACCCAGGGCGACAATCGTGATGAAACGGACCTTCTGCGTCATGGGGGTGCCGATCCTCTCGCAATTCGACTGATCCCTGGGCTGCTTCCGGGGACCGGGGGTGTACGGCGGGGGGTCCGACGGCGGTCCGTACCGGGCCCCTGAGGGGCTGCTGTCCCGGTGCTTCGGTCCGTCGTTCCTGCCGACACCATGAGAGTGGCCGCCCGGGGGTATCCGTGTCAGTAGCCGGAGCTGGCACCAGAGTGCCGTGACACTGTGAGGCCAGCTCGGGCCCGGCCTGCCGGACCCGGTGCCGGGGCCGTCACAACGGCCCTGACCTGCACGGACGGTGGGATCAGGGGTGGCTGGGCAGCTCGTGCAGGCCCAGCGCGATCCGGGCGTCGGCCTCGCAGTGCAGCAGCTGCCAGCCGCTCAGCACGCCGCCGGTGCGGGTCATTTGGTGCCAGGCGTCGCGCAGGCCGTCCTCCGCGTCCAGCAGGGTGCCGGCCGCCACGAACACCATCGCGTCCAACTCCTGCGCCGTCGCCCGGATCCGCGCATGGCTGAGCCGGGCCCGGCCGTGGAGCCCCTGCTCCAGGCCGTCCCGCACGACGGGTGTCGCCGGCGGGCCGAGCGGTCGGCCGCCCGGCGTCTCCAGACGGACGCGGATCGCATACACGTCTGCCAGCCTGAAGCACCGTCAGCCCGCCGACAGGCAGTGTCCAGTGGCATCTCACTGCCTGGCAGGAAGATGTCGGGGGCAGTGGAAGCGGCTGCCCCGGTTCCGCCGGCTGACGTCGCCGCGGGTGTGCGGTCCTTCACCGTTCGTCCATCGGACCGCCGTGATTGTCCGTAAGACTGTTCTATGTTCCAGCTCGTGACGGTACGCTGACCGCCTGTCAGGTCGACCTGCAGATCGGCCGGTTCGATTCCGGTTACGGGGAGAGTGTGATGTGTTCCGCACTTCTGGTGACGAGCAGTTGACCGAGTACCGGCCGATGGGCCTTGACCCGTTCGGCGAAGCGGTGTACCGGACGATGCTGCTCCATCCCGAGCTGGACACCCAGGGCATCGCGGGCCGGCTGGAGGTCCCCGAGGCCGAGGTCAGGGCGGCCCTGGACCAGCTCGCCGACCTGGCCCTCACCAGACCCACCGGCGCCGAGGACCGCTGGCGCGCCGTCAACCCCGAACTCGGGCTGGCCACCTTACTGGCGCGCCAGGAGGCCGAGGCGGCCCGCCGGCAGCAGGAGATCGAGCGCAGTCGGGCCGCGATGGCCGGCCTGATCGCCGAGTACGCCAGCGTCCGCGCGCCCGCCAACCAGTCGGGGGTCGAGGTGATCGCCGACCTCTCCGAGGTCCGGGACCGCCTGGTCCAACTCGCCTCCGACGCCGCCGTCGAGGTGCTGGCGCTGGCCCCCGGCGGCCCGCAGCCGCCCCAGGTGATGGAGGCCAGCCGCGCGCTCGACCAGGAGACGCTGGAGCGCGGGGTCCGGATGCGCACGGTCTACCAGGACAGCGTCCGCAACGACCCCGCCACCGTGCAGTACGCCCGCTGGCTGCACGGCCTGGGCGGCGCCGTCCGGACCACGCCCACCCTGCCGCTGCGGATGATCCTGGTCGACAACGCCACCGCGATCGTCCCGATCGACCCGGAGGACCCGCGCAAGGGCGCCGTGCTGCTGCACAGCCCGGGCGTGATCGCCGCGCTCCGGGCCCTGTTCGAGCAGCTCTGGGACCAGGCCCGCCCACTCGGCGAGACGGTCCAGCGGGACCCGCGCGGCCTCACCGCGCAGGAGCGTGAGCTGCTCCGGCTGCTGGCCGAGGGGCTCACCGACGAGCGGGCCGGCCAGCGGCTCGGGGTCTCGCTGCGCACCGTCCGCCGGATGATGGCCGACCTGATGATCCGGGTGGACGCCCGCAGCCGGTTCCAGGCGGGCATCCAGGTGGCCGCCCTCGGCTGGCTCGGCGAGACCACCCCGCACTGACCGGCGCGCCGCTCACCCCGCCGGGGGCTGCCCCGGCCACCCCAGCAGCCGCGCACCGAACGCCGCCGTCTCCAGGGTGTAGCGCTGGAGCGCGTCGTCCGGGTCCAGCCCGGTCAGCCGGACGATCCGCTCCAGCCGGTACGACAGCGCCCGGACGCTGAGTCCGAGCCGCCGGGCGGCCTCGGCCAGCACGTAGCGCGAATCGGCGTAGGCGGCCAGCGTCTCCAGCAGCGGCAGCGGCCCGCCGCGCGCCTCGCGCAGCGGACCGAGCACCCCGTGCACCAGCTCCTCCAGCGCGTCCCGGTCCCGCAGCAGCACCGGCAGCACCAACAGGTCCGCCGCGTACAGCAGATGGCCCGGCAGCCGGAGCCGCTCGGCCTGCTCCAGCGCGGCCCTGGCCTCCTCGTACGAGCGGACCGCCCCGCCGGGGCCGCCGTGCGGGCGGCCGACCACCACCCGCCGCCGGCCGGTCAGTTCCGCGAACGCCTCGATCGCCGCGCCCTCGCCGGGGCCCGCGGGCAGGATGCAGACCAGCCGCCCGTGCTTCACCGCGAGCAGCACCTCCTGCTCGCCGAAGCGGCCGAGCAACTGCCGCTCCACCCCGCGCACCAGCGGGTCCTCGGGGTTGTAGCCGTCGCCGTCCGCCACCGCCACGATGTGCGCGCAGGCCAGGTTGAGCCCGAACCGCTCGGCGTGCTCGGCCAGTCGGCCCAGGTCGCTGCGGCTGCTCAGCAGGTCGGCGACGAACTCCCGCCGCCCGGCCTCCTCCTGGCGCAGCCGCTCCCGGTAGGCCCGGCCGTGCCCGGCCGCGAGCGCCGCCACCGCGGCCCGCAGCGCCGCCATCGAGGCCCCGTCCACCGGCCGGCCCGCCCAGACCCGGCCGCTCGTCTCCAGCCGCTCGTCGATCAGCTCGGCCAGCCCCCGACCCGCCTCGGCCCCCCGGTCGCCGCACTCGCGCAGTGCGTCCAGCTCCTCCCGCCGCAGCCGCCGTCCGGTCCGGCCGATCTCCTCCAGCAGCGGCCCCCACGACTCCGGGTCGGCCGCCCCCGGCCCCGACGACGCTGTCACCACGGCCATTTCCGGTTCCTTCCCCCACCCAGGACAACGACGCGTCAGCGTACCCGCCCCCCACCGGTGCACCGCTGGCGGGTTTCTGACAGATCATTGCCCCGGGCCCCGGCGGTGAGCACGATGGGCCGGTACACGCAGGTCCGGGCCGGTCCGGGGAGGGCCGGGCCCGGGAGACCGAAGGGGGACGCAATGACCGGGGACGTGGCCGACAGAGCACCGGCCGAGGAGCGTGAACGCGCCGAACAGCGGGTCACCTGGGCGGAGTTGTTCTTCGACCTGGTCTGGGTGTTCGCCATCACCCAGATCGCGGTGGCGGTGGCGCACGCCCACTCGGTGCTGGACCTGGCCACCGCGATCATGCTGTTCCTGCCGCTCTGGATGGGCTGGGTGGGGGCGGCGCTGCTCGGCAACGCGACCGGGGAGAGCCTGGACGGGGTGCACGGACGGCTGCTGGTCTTCGCGCTGGCGGCGTGCGGGCTGGGCATGAGCGTGGCGGTGCCGGAGGCGCTCGGGGACCGGGGGGTGCTGTTCGGGGTCTGCTACGTGCTGATGCGGCTGATCCTCTGGCAGCGGATGCGCCGCTGGCCGACCTTCGGCGGCCTGCGGATCGAGCCGTTCTCGGTCAGCCTGCTGGCGGCCGGCCCGCTGTTCCTGGTCGGCAGCTTCCTGGACAGCGGTCCGCGCCAGCTGCTCTGGGCGCTCGGCGCGGTGATCGAGGTGCTCGGTACGGCGCTGCTCGGGAAGCGGCTGGACCGGGCCAGGTTCGAGACCTCCCATCTCCCGGAGCGGTTCGGGCTGTTCGTCATCATGGCGCTCGGCGAGACGGTCATCGCGGCCGGCGGGCACGTCTCGGAGGGGCACCTCGGGACGGTCGCGCTGGTCACGCTGGGCGTGGCCTTCGTGCTGATCGTCCTGCTCTGGTGGGCGTACTTCCACTACAGCGCCCCGGCCGCCCGGCACAGCCTGGACCAGGACCCGGTGCAGGCCAGGATCGTCCGGGACGTGTTCAGCTACGCGCACCTGGCGTACGCGGTGGCGATCATCCTGATGGCGGTCGGCCTGGAGGAGTTGCTCGCCCACCCGATGGAACACCCGCACGAGCTGCCGCAGTTGGTGCTGGCACCCGGCGCGGCGCTCTACCTGGCGGGCTTCTGCTACGCCCGCTGGCGGATGTTCGGCGCCCCGGCGGTGCCGCGCTCGACCGGCGTGCTGGCCTGCCTGGGCGTCGCGGTGGCCGCCCCGGCACTGCCGCTGCTGGTCACGGCGGTGCTGGTGGCGCTGGTGCTGGCCGCGGTCAACGGGGTGGAGGCCTTCATCGTGGAGACCGGCCGCCCGCTGCCGCTGCTCCGGGTGCCGGGGGCTAGGTCGGCCCGCCGCTGAGCAGTGCCTCGCCGAGCGGGGTGCGCAGGTAGAGCACGCTGCGGCCGGTGCGGTGCGAGACGGCCAGCCCGGCCGCCCGCAGCGTGGTGAGGTGGTGCGAGACGGTCGGCGCGGGCATCGCGGTCCGGGCGGCCAGCTCGGTGGTCGAGGCGGGGGAGCCCAACTCGGCCAGCAGGCGGGCCCGGGAGCGGCCGAGCACGGCGGCGAGCGCGTCGGGGGTCCGGTCGGGACCGGACTCCCAGAGGGTGGCGATGCCGCGCGGCGGGTAGACCAGGCCGGGCTGGCGGGGCGGGGTGCTCTGCGAGAACACGCCGGGCCAGACGAAGACGGTGGGCACCAGGACCAGCCCCCGGCCGCCGTCCAGGGTCCGGGTGGCCCGGTACGAGCGGTGCCGGACCCGGAGGGTGTCGTCGGACCAGCCGACCTGGGGGTGCAGCGCCTCGAACAGCTCGGCGGCCCCGCCGCGGGCGATCGACCGGGCGCGGTACATCACCTCGCCCTCGACCAGGCGCTGGATCCGGCTCCAGTGCGGCTCGATCGCCGCCTCCCAGTAGGCCCTGATCTGGTCGGCCAGCCGGGCCAGCCCGTCCCCGGGGTCCCGGTACAGCGCGGCGACCGGGGCCGGCAGCGCGACCGGGAACCGGTCGAGGTCGGCCCGCACGGTCTCCGCCGGGGTGGCCGCCAGCGCGGCCAGCTCGTCCTCCAGCGCGGGCGATCCGGTCCTGGGCACGGGAGTCAGGAAGCTCGGCACGTACGTGGTGGGGATCGGGACCAGAGCGAACAGCAGCGACAGGTCCGCCGCCGGGAGGGCGGCCCGGGTCTCCCGGGCCCAGCCGAGGTGCAGCGGTTTGCCGCCCGGGTCCTTGAGCGCCTCGACGCTGGTGACCACCTCCCAGAGCGGGGAGTGGCCGAACCGGGTCCTGGCCAGGTCCTGGGCGGAGAACCGCAGGGTGAGCACGGGCCGCCTCCAGACGGGGTCGAGCCGGATTCGATCAGGATGAAATCTGTGGGCGGCCCGGGACCGCGCTGCCAGTGTCGTCCCCGGGACCGGCACTCATTCCAGCAGACCGGTCCGCGTCCTGGATGAGGGGGCCTTCGGCCATGCGTACCTTGCGGAGATTCGGCCTGCCCCGGGTGGCGGGGAACGGCGGGCTGGTCGGTGCCAGCGTGATCGACAGCCTGGGCAGCGGGCTGGTGCTCGCGTTCGTCCTGGTCTACTTCGCCCGCACCACCGAGCTCTCGCTGCCGGCCATCGGCGGGGCGCTCACGCTGGCCCGGCTGCTCGCGGTGCCGACCGCCGTGACGGTCGGCCCGCTGATCGACCGCTGGGGCGCCCGGGGGCCGGCGCTGACGGGCAATCTGATCGCCGCGGTCGGGTACGCGGGCTTCCTGGGCAGCCACCAGGTCTGGCAGATCGTCGTCTCCGCCTGGCTGGCCCAGGTCGGCGCGGTGACGTACTGGACCTCCAGCACCGGCCTGGTGGTGCTGGCGGCGGAGGGGGCGGAGCGGCCGCGCTGGTTCGCCCTGCTGCACATGCTGCGCAACGTCGGGCTCGGGCTCGGCGGCGCCCTCGGCGCCTTCCTGGTCGGCGTCGGCGGCACGGCCGGGCTGCGCCTGGTGGTGGCCGCCAACGTGGTCAGCTACCTGGTCGCCGCCCTGCTGCTGCGACGGTGGCGCCCGGCCCTGCGGGAGCGGCCCGCACCGGCGGCCGCCACCGCGGGCGGCTACCGGACGGTGCTCCGGGACCGGCGCTACCTGCTGCTGGTGGCGGTCAACGTGTGCTCGGTCTTCGCCGCGCTGATCCTCAGTCTGCTGCTGGCCGTCTACATCACCGAGGGCCTGCACCGGGAGGCCTGGATCGCGGGTGCGCTGCTGGTGCTGAACACCGGTCAGGTCGCGCTGACCCAGACCGTGGTGAGCAGGTGGCTGGAGCGGTTCCGCCCGACCCGGGTGATGGCCGCCGCCTGCGGCGTCAACACGCTGGCCTTCGGTGTCTTCGCCCTGCTCACCGACGCTCCGGGCCGGCTGGTGCCGGCCGGCCTGGTCCTCGCCATGCTGCTGTACACGCTGGCCGAGACCGCCGCGACGCCGTTCGCCGAGGAGCTGAGCGTCTCGCTCGCTCCCGAGCGGCTGCGCGGCCGGTACCTGGCGGTCTATCAGCTGTCCTGGACCTTCGGCCAGACCGTGGCACCCGGGCTGCTCACCCTGCTGTTGGCCGGGGGCGCGAGCCGACCGTGGCTGTTCCTGATCGGGCTCAGTCTGGCGGCCGTCCCCGCGCTGCTGGTGCTGGAACGCCTGGCGCCGGCCCGGGCGGTGTCCGCCGAGCCGGCCCTGGCGGCCTGAACCGAACAAGCCTGAACCGCACGGGCCCGGTCCGGACGATCCGGACCGGGCCCGTGCGGCACCGTCAGACCAGCACGGGCTGCTGCTCCGCCACCTCGGCCCCGGCCTCGGGGGCCGGGTGCGGTGCCCGGCGCGGCAGCGCGAAGATCAGGACGAAGACCAGCAGCAGTCCGCCGGTCACCCACCAGAGCGCGTGCTGGAAGGCGTTCACGAAGACCGGCCCCATCGCCTGCACGGTCGGGTCGGCGGCGTCCACCACGGTGAAGAAGGCCACCGAGGAGAGCCCGAGGCCCATCGCGATGCCCAGCTGCTGGGTGGTGTTGATCAGCCCGGAGGCCGAACCCGAGTGCTCGCGCGGCACCTCCGACAGCACCAGGTCGGTCAGCGGGGCGACGATCAGGCCCATCCCCAGACCCATCACCACCAGCGGCAGCGCCATCTGCCACGGCTCGATCCCGGTCCCGTACCGGGCCGCGCCGGCCAGGTAGAGCAGCGCGCCCGCCGCCATCACCAGCGCCCCGGTCTGGAGCACCCGCCGACCGAACCGGGGCACCAGCACCTGCACCGAGAGCCCGGCCGCCGCCGACACCGCGATCGAGAACGGCACCCCGGTCAGCCCCGCCCGCAGCGGGCTCCAGCCCAGCCCGAGCTGCATGTAGAGGGTCCACACCATGAAGAAGATGCCGGAGGCGATGCCGAAGCTCAGCTGCACCCCGATGCCCGCCGCGAAGCTCTTCACCCGGAACAGCGCCAGCTCCACCAGCGGCGAACCGTCCCGCCGGGTCTTCGCCCGCTCGAACAGCACGAACAGCACCAGCACCGGCAGGCTCAGCCCCATCGACACGAAGCCCCACACCGGCCAGCCCGACTCGCGGCCCTGGGTCAGCGGGTAGAGCAGCATCAGCAGCCCGGCCCCGGCCAGCAGCATGCCGACCAGGTCCAGCCGCAGCGCCTGCGGGGCCCGGGACTCGTCGACGTACTTCGCACCGAGCAGCAGGCCGGCCACACCGATCGGCAGGTTCACCAGGAAGATCGGCCGCCAGCCCAGGCCGAACAGGTCCCACTCCGTCAGCAGCGCGCCCAGCAGCGGCCCGAGCACCGCACCGAGCCCCACCATCGCGCCGAACATCCCGAACACCTTGCCGCGCTCGTGCGCGGGGAACGTCACATGGATGATCGACAGCACCTGAGGCACCATCAGCGCGGCCGTCGCCCCCTGCAGCACCCGGGCGCCGACCAGCATCTCCGGGCTGCCGGCCAGGCCGCAGAGCGCGGAGGCCAGCGTGAAGCCGGTGATCCCGAGCAGGAACAGCCGCTTGCGGCCGTAGATGTCACCGAGCCGCCCACCGGTGATCAGGCCGATCGCGAAGGCCAGTGCGTACCCGGCGGTGATCCACTGCAGCGTGCTGTAACCCGCGCCCAGGTCCTGCTGGATGCTCGGCATGGCGATGTTGACGATGGTGACGTCGACCAGGTCCATCAGACTGGCCGTCATCACCACGGCGAGCGCCAGCCAGCGGCGGCGGTCGGGGGCGTCCGTGACGGGGGACATGAGAGGGGACTCCTTCGGCTGGGAACGAGTCGAAGCTATCCACCATCTAGGTCAGATCCTGACCGCTTGGTACGGCATGCTGAACCTCATGACCGACACCCCCGCGAGACTGCTCAGCCTGCTCTCGCTCCTGCAGACCCCGCGCGAGTGGCCCGGCAGCGAACTGGCCGAGCGGCTGCGGGTCAGCCCCCGCACCATCCGCCGGGACATCGAGCGGCTGCGCGAGCTGGGCTACCCGGTGGAGGCCAGCAAGGGCGCGATCGGCGGCTACCGGCTGGTGGCCGGGGCCGCGATGCCGCCGCTGCTGCTGGACGACGAGGAGGCGGTGGCGATCGCGGTCGGTCTGCGGGCCGCCGCCGGGCAGGCGGTCGAGGGCATCGAGGAGGCCTCGGTCCGGGCGCTGGCCAAGCTGGTCCAGGTGCTGCCCGCCCGGCTGCGCCACCGGGTCGGCTCGCTCAACGCCGCCACCGTCCCGATGGCCGGCGGCGGCCCCCGGGTCGACCCCGAGGTGCTCACCACCCTGGCCTCGGCCGCGGCCGGCCGGGAGAAGCTCCGCTTCCACTACCGGGCCGGGGACGGCGCCGAGACCAGACGCCTGGTGGAGCCGCACCGGCTGGTCGCGGCCGGCCGCCGCTGGTACCTGGTCGCCTTCGACAACGAACGGGACGACTGGCGGATCTTCCGGGTCGACCGGGTCAGGGAGCCGCAGCCGACCGGGGCCCGCGCACTGCCGCGCGAACTCCCGGCCGAGGACGCGGGCGCCTATGTCGCCGCCCGGCTCACCAACCGCAGCCGCACCTACCGGGCGGTGGCCACCCTGCACGCCCCGCTCGCCCGGCTGGAGGGCCGGCTCGGCTTCCCCGGCGACGAGGTCGAAGCCCTCGATGCGACCCGCACCCGGCTCTCCACCCACGCCGACTCACTGGAGTGGCTCGCCCTCCGCCTGGCCAGTCTGGGTTGCGAGTTCGAGGTCCACGAGCCCCCCGAACTCCGCACCCACCTGCGCGAGTTGGCCGACCGGGCCAGCCGCGCATCCGGCTGACGAACGCCTGCGGACTACTTGCCGAGAGCGGCCACGCCCGCCTGGGCGAACTTCTCGTCCAGGTCGCCGCTCGGTGCGCCCGCGACGCCGATGCCGGCGATCGGAGCGCCCTGGGAGGCGACCGGGGCGCCGCCGCCGAGGAAGAGCGTGCCGGGGATGTCCTTCAGGTTCGGGGTCTGGGCGAGCCGCTTGACCAGCTCGGAGGTGGGCGCGTTCCAGGACACGGCGGTGAACGCCTTGCGCTCCGCCGACTCGTACGACTGCGGTCCGGCGCCGTCGCCGCGCAGGGTGACGATGGTGTTGCCGTTGCGGTCCACCACCGCGACGCTGACCCGCTGGTTCTCCTTCTCGGCGGCGGCGAGCGCGGCCCGGGCCGCCTTGGTCGCGGCCTCGATGCTCAGGTGGGTACTGGTGAACGTCTCGCTCTTCTTGAGATCGGCCGCGACGGCGGCCGGCCTGGCCTGGTCGTCCTTCGGCGCGGCGGAGGCCGACATGGCC
Source organism: Kitasatospora sp. NPDC002040 (assembly GCF_040296785.1). Taxonomy (NCBI): domain Bacteria; kingdom Bacillati; phylum Actinomycetota; class Actinomycetes; order Kitasatosporales; family Streptomycetaceae; genus Kitasatospora; species Kitasatospora sp. NPDC002040. The sequence goes on from NZ_JBEOXV010000001.1 coordinate 482,400, forward strand.
CCGAAGCTGCCCGCACCGACGGCCACCAGGGCCACCGCGCCGGTCAGTACCCGGGTCCGAACGCTCATCTTCTGCATGGGAGTTGCTCCTCGTCGGTAAGCCTTCGGAAGCCTGCTGCTCCCGCTCTGCTTCGATCCTCACCCGGCCGCAGCCCCGACCCCGTCGACGCGACAGCCGACCCGGGGGTCAACCGATCGGTTGATGCCGCACCACCCGCCCGACCCACGCTCGGACACGCCGCCAAGCGGGCGACGGTGCGCAGCGCGCCCGCCGGAGTCGGATACTGCTAGAGGACCCCCGGGGCAAGCCGGGGCTCCGCATCAGCAGGGACGGACGCCATGCCCCAGAATCCCGAGAACCCCGAATTTCCCGAGGACTTCGACGACTTCGAGGAGGAGTCGGCGCCGGTCGCGCAGGCCGCGGCCGCCGATGAGCGGGCGGTCGCCGAGCATCCGGGGGACGACTACGAGCAGCTCAGGGAGCGCCGTTCGCTCGGTGCCGACACGGCGGACGACGCGGATGCGGCCGAGCAGGCCCGGGTGGTCGAGCTGGACGAGGACGAGTACCGGTAATCGGGTCAAAAGCTTAGAATCCGGGCATAACTGCCTGGCGTCCGGATCGCCGCGCACACCGGCGGGACGATCGGTCGCCGAACGGAGGTCGACCATGACCCAGCAATCCACGGGCAAGATGACCAAGCTCCGACGCGGTACCCAGGAGCTGCTCGAACGCCGCGCCATGGTGGCCGACCCCGGGCCGCAGCCGCCCGTCACGGGCGGTTCCGCCATGGCCGGCGGACCGGCCGGGCCGCACTTCGGGGACACCGCGTTCAGCCACGGCGGTCGCCGCTCGTTCAGCGCCCCGGCGATGGCGGGCGGCCCGGCCCACCACGCCGAGCTGCCCGGCCACCGGCACCGGGGCGCCGAGAAGCACTCCGCCCACTGACCGGCGAAGCACTGTGCCGGGGTGGCAACCCGAATTCCGGGTTGCCGCCCCGGCACAGTGCTTCGGTGCGGCAGAGTGCGAAAGAGTGGGGCCGAGAAGCCGTCTGCCGAAGGAGAGCCATGTCCCAGGAGATCGAACCGCTGCTTCCCCGCGAGGTGTGGCTGGCCTCGCTGCCCCGGGTGTTCGCGGCGGCGGGCTGCCTGATCCGCGACCCGGAGGGCCGGGTGCTGATCGTGAAGGCGGGCTACCGCCCGGACTGGCAGTTCGTCGGCGGGACGGTGGACCTGGGCGAGGACGCCGCGCAGTGCGCGGGGCGCGAGCTGCTGGAGGAGACCGGCCTGACCGGGGAGGCCGGAGCGCTGCTGACGGTCGCCTGGACCCACCCGGTCGGGGACATGCCGCACCCGGCCGTGCACTTCCTGTTCGACTTCGGCACCATCCCCGCCGACAGCCCGGTCACCCTCCCGGCGGGCGAGCTGGACGCGTACCGCTGGGCCACCACCGAGGAGGCGCTCACCCTGCTCGGCCCGACCCGCGCCCCCCGGCTGGCGGCCGGCCTGGAAGCCCTGGCGGACGGCCGGACCCGGATGGTCACCACCCCGGCCGGGGGTTTCTGACCCCGGTCAGGCCTTGCGCCAGACGTACGCGGCGGAGACCGGGACGCCCCGGAACCGGGCCCACTTGGGCTTCAGTGCGATCCACTCGTCGCCGACCGTGCCCTCCCGCATCTCGGCCAGCTGCCAGCCCTCGGCCAGCGCGGCGGTCAGGTGGTCGCTGACCAGGTGCAGGTGGGTGTCGATGGCGAGGTCCTCGCCGTCCTCGGTGGTGAAGTGGGTGGGCATCCCGGCCGCCATGATGAACTGCGGGTGCAGGCCGACCAGGACGCACAGCCCGCCGGGGGCGGCCAGCCGGTACGCCTCGCGGTAGAACGGGGTGAGGTCGGCGAGGTGCTCGTCGACCAGCGAGGAGATCACCAGCCCGTACCCGCCGCCCGGCAGCCCGGTGGCGGCCAGGTCGGCCTCCACCAGCCGGTCGTGGGCGCCCCTGGTGCGGGCCAGGGCGAGCATCTCGGGGGTCAGGTCCACGCCGTCCACCACCGGGACGCCCCGGCCGCGCAGCCAGGCGCCGGTGCGGCCGGTCCCGCAGCCGAGGTCGGCGGCCCGGCCGGCGGCGGCCCAGTCGGGGGTGGTCAGCCGGTCCAGTACCGCGAGGTCCATCAGGTCCTCGACGGTCCGTTCGTAGCTGCCGACCCACCGGCCGTATCCCGTCCGGACGTCCACCATCGGATAGCCGCGGGTGTCGAAGTCTGCGAATTGCGCCATGGTCGGCAGTGTTCTCGCCGCCGGTCCGGGGCGCCAGTGAATAAAGCCCCGGCCCCACGCGTGGGCTGACGGGTGGTCAGCTGTCCGGGGGGTGGAACGCCCAGAGCCCGCGCCCGAGCGAGTTCTCGCACCTGACCTGCCGGAAGCGTTCGTCCCCGGCGTCCAGGAAGCCCTCCGCGACGCCGGCCAGCACCTGCTGCGCCACCGGGTCGGACCGGCTCCAGGCGCCGGTCAGCACGAGGGAGTCGCCGACCAGTTCGGCCCGCTGGATCCGGGCCACGGCGGCGGTCAGCAGGGCGGCGTTGACCTCGTCGAGCTCGGTGGCGGTGAGGTAGGTCTCGGTGGCCGGTCCGGTCCGGTGCTCGGCGGCCAGCCTGCGGCGGAGCTCGGGCAGGGCGTAGTGCCGGACGGCGGCGACCGAGTCCTCGACCGCGACCAGCCAGCGGGGCCCCGGCGAGACCTCCCACCAGATCTCGTCGTCGACCGGCATCAGCTCGCCGATCCGGGCCCGCCAGCGCTCGGTGCCGGTCGGGCGGTTGGGGTCGGGGTGCTCGCCGGGGCCCGGCCAGTCGGCCTTGGCGGTCAGGCTGAGCGTGACGGTGTAGCGGACCGCGTGCTCGTCCCGGCCGAGCACCCGGACGCCGAGCAGGGCCCAGTGGCCGGGGGAGGGGAGGTCGAACGCGCCGCGCCGGTCGGTCAGCCCCAGTGCGCGGAGGGCGGGCGCGAAGTGGTCGCGCATCCCCTCGGCGAAGAGGTCCTGAGCAGCGGTCATCGCAGGCGTCCTTGTGGTGGTGGAGGGGAGCGGTCCATTCCGCTTCGTCTGCCACCCAACTTATGTCTGCGACCGAGCTATGCACTGCGGGCGAAGGGCCGGAGCCCCGGGGCCTTTGGGCCCGGCCGGGCGGTGCCGTCGGTCCGCCCGGTGCTGCGCTGCTCCGGCCCGGGCGGGTCTCCCGGGGCGCCCCGGCATGCCGCATGATGTGGCGGGTGCACAGTCCCGAACACCCGCCCCCCGACCTCGCCGACGCCGTCCGGGCGGCGCAGCGCGGCGACGAGGAGGCCTTCCGGCTGCTCTTCCGGGCCGTCCAGCCCGGTCTGCTGCGCTACCTGCGGGTCCTGGTCGGCGGCGGTCCCGAGGACGCCGAGGACATCGCCTCCGAGGCCTGGCTGCAGATCGCCCGGGACCTGGGCGGCTTCAGCGGGGACGCGGACGGCTTCCGGGGCTGGGCCGCGACCATCGCCCGCAACCGGGCGATGGACCACCTCCGCCGGGTCCGCCGCCGTCCGATCGCGGATCTGCCGGAGGAGTACCTGGCCGAGCTGGCCGCGGCCGAGGACACCGCGGGCAGCGCGGTGGCGCTGGTCTCCACCGCCGACGCGCTGGCGCTGATCGCCCGGCTGCCACCGGACCAGGCCGAGGCGGTGCTGCTCCGGGTGGTGGTGGGCCTGGATGCGGAGGGCGCGGCCAAGGTGCTCGGCAAGCGGTCGGGCTCGGTCCGGATGGCCTCGCACCGGGGCCTGCGGCGGCTGGCCAAGCTGCTGGAGGCGAGCGGCGGCCGGTCGGGCGGCATCCCCGCGCAGCAGCCGGCCGCACCATCCACCGGAAAGATCCCGCCGCAGGGTGTGACAGCAGGCAGGTCCGCGACGCTGAAGGACATGAGATGAGCACCAACCGATCCCGACGGATCGACCGAGCCGCCGCCGAGCACCTGCTCGCCGGGGCCCCGGCCGACCCGTCGGCCGGTCAGGACCGGCTCGCCGGCCGTACGGTTCCAACCGACCACGCGGCCCTCGCCGGGCTGATCGCCTCCGCCGCTGCCCCCGCAGTCGACGGCGGCGAACTGCCCGGCGAGCAGGCGGCCCTGACGGCGTTTCGGACGGTGCGGGACCAGCCCGCCGCAGCACCCCGGAGACGTACCGCCATGGCAGCCACCGCGACCGCGCGGGCCCGGGCCTTCAGTGCGAAGGCCCTGCTCGCCGCGTGCGCGGCCACCGCGCTCGGCGGGGTCGCGTTCGCCGCGAGCACCGGCGGCCTGGGCCACCTGCCGGGCGGTCTCGGCGGCGGTCCGGTGGCCCACGCGCCGGAGAGTGCGCTGGCGAAGGCGTCCGCCCCCTGGTCCGGGACGCCGTCCGGGCAGCCGTTCCACCAGTCCCCGACCGGTGCCTCCTCCGGTGCCGGGCCCCGTTCGGCCCGGCCCGAGCCGAGCCGCAGCGCCTCGGCCGGCCCGGCCGTGCCCAGTGCCACGGCCGACGGCACGGCTGTCCCCACCCCCGCCCCGTCGACCGCCGTCCCGACCGAGCTGGAGCGGCTCTGCCAGGCCTACGGCGAGCGGCTCGCGGCCGGGGACAAGGCGAAGGCCCTGCTCGCGGACCCCCGGTTCGCCCCGCTGCTCAAGGCGGCGGGCGGCGCCGACGACGTGCGCGAGTACTGCGACCTCGACGAGGACCGGCCCGCCCCGGCCCTGGGCGGACCGAAGCCCACCGACCGGGGCCGGCCGAGCGAGACCGCGAACCCGCCGACCGGTCACCAGACCCGCGAGGGCACGGAGCCCGACCGGCAGTGACCCCCAGACTCCGGACGGACGGTGGGTGAACCATCCCCCCGGTCCACCGTCCGTCCGGACCGCACGTCCCGCCCGCCCGCGCTGCTGGACCGGGCGCCCGGGCCCAGCGGCTATCGTGCTCGGAGCGCAGGGGACCTCGACCCTGCGGTCGAGGGCGGGAAGGAGCTGGTGGCGGTGATCGGACGTGCGCTGAACGGGCGTTACGAGCTGGGGGAGATACTCGGCGTCGGCGGCATGGCCACCGTGTACCGGGGCCACGACCACCAACTCGGCCGCCCGGTCGCGGTCAAGGTGCTGAACGGCGGCCTCGCCGACGACCCCCGGTTCGCCGAGCGGTTCGGTCAGGAGGCCCGGCACGCGGCCCGGCTGACCCACCCGAGGATCGTCACCGTCTTCGACTCGGGCGTGGACCAGGGCTCTCCGTACATCGTGATGGAGCTGGTGCACGGCCGCCCGCTCGGCCAACTGATCGCCGAGACCACCTGGTTGCCGGTCGAGCGGGCGGTCGGGATCGCGGCCGCGGTCTGCGAGGCGCTCGAAGTCGCCCACGCCGCAGGGCTGGTGCACCGGGACATCAAGCCCGGCAACATCATGATCACCCACGACGGCGGGGTGAAGGTGGTGGACTTCGGCATCGCCAGGGCGAGTTCCTCCGGTGCCCAGCTGACCCAGGCCGCCGCCGTGCTCGGCACCGCCGCCTACCTTTCGCCCGAGCAGGCCACCGCGAGCCCGCTGGACGGCCGCTCCGACCTGTACGCGGTCGGCTGCGTACTGACCGAAATGCTCACCGGGGAACCGCCGTTCACCGCCGACACCTCGGTCGCCATCGCCTTCAAGCACGTCACCGAGCACCCCGCCCCGCCGTCCTACCGACGGCACGGGCTGTCGCCCGCGCTGGACCACGCCGTGCTCCGGCTGCTGGCCAAGAACCCGGCCGACCGCCCGGCCGACGCGGCTGCCGCCCGGGCCGAACTGCTGGCCGCGGTACCGGTGTTCACTCCCGTCGACCGGACCAGCGAGCTGCTCGCCGACACCCGGGCGATGCCCCCGGTGCCCGCCGCTCCGTACCAGGAGCAGCACCGCACCTCGCTGCTGCCGCCGCTGCGGTACGAGCAGGACGGGCCCCGGCCGACCCGGGACCGCCGTCCGCTGCTCTACGCGGGTGCGGGGCTGGTGGCGGTGGCCGGGGCCGCCGTGATCGGGCTGCTCACCCTCGGCGGGCCCGCCCCGTCCACCGCCAAGGCGGCCCCGACCGCCGCCGCCACCACCGCCTCGCCCGGCTCCGGTCCGACCCCCAGCCCGAGCCCGTCCCCGAGCCCCACCCCGTCGGTGAAGCAGAGCCCGAGCGGCAAGCCCTCGCCCACCCCCAAGCCGGGCCCGGCCGCCGCCCTGGCCGCGCTGCGGGCCGCCGTCGCCCAGGCCGACACCGGCCGGGAGCGCGAGCGGCAGGGCGCGCTGCTGGAGGAGCTCGACCAGGCCGCCCAGGCGCTCGCCGGCCGGGACCCGCAGGACGCCGAGAGCTCGCTGCGCAACGCCCAGCGGCTGGTCCGCGACCTGGCCAAGAAGCACGCCATCGACAACGCCACCAACCAGGCCTGGCAGGCGAAGCTCAGCTCACTGCTCGCCGCCGTCGACTGAGCCGCGGGCCCCGCGCCGGCCGGTGCGCTCGACCAGCCGGCCGTGCAGCCGACGGGTCAGGGCGGTGGCCGCCGCGGTCAGGAAGATCAGGGTGTAGAGGATCTGCAGCATCACCACCACCCGGGCCTCCTGCCCGACCGGGGAGACGTCGCCGTAGCCCACCGTGGACATGGTGATGACGGTGAAGTAGAGCGCGTCGATCCGGGTGCTCAGCCCGGTGAACTGGTCCGGGGCCCGTGCGAGTCCGTAGTAGGTGGAGGCGAAGACCACCAGGGACAGGCAGATCAGCAGCATGATCATCAGCCCCGGCCGGCCCGGCAGCCCGAGCAGCTCGCGGCGGATCTCCCGGACCAGCAGACCGGCCAGCAGGGCCAGCCCGGTCCCGAAGCTGAGCCACCCGAAGACCGGGTGCTCGGGCCCGAACAGGTCGAACGGGACGGTGAAGTAGAGGACCAGCAGCACCAGCGGGCCGGCCAGCAGCAGGCCGAGGGCGAGCCGGTCCGCCAGGCTGCCGGGATGCTTCGCCACCGGCCGGTCCTCCGCGTCGTCCGGCACTCCGTCAGCCCACCGGCTCGGGGCGGTCGTCCAGCAGCTCCAGCACCGCCAGCGCACCGATCAGGCCGACGCCGAGCCAGAGCACCACCGCGCCGGTCGGGTAGCTCCACAGCAGGAAGGCCAGCACGAAGCCCGCCAGCACCGCGCCGACCAGCCAGCCCTTGAACCGGTGCACGAACCGGCCCACCGGGCCGAGCCGCAGTCCGGCCCGCCCGGCCACGCCCCGGACGGCGCCGAACCCGGCCTCCCAGAATCCGCGCACGGTGCCGGCCCACCGGCCGGTGCCGCTCACCCAGGCGCCGAACGCCACCAGCACGCCGAGCACCAGGACGGCCCGCACCGTGTTGCGCAGGTAGTGCACCAGCGCGTCGTACACGGCGGCCGCCGCGTCCTGGCTGACCCCGGCGGGCAGCCGGTCCAGATAGAGGGTGCGGAAGACGGTGAGCCCGAGGCCGAGCAGGGCGGCCCCGGCGGCGATGCCCAGGGCGGCGGTGACCAGCGCCCGGCGCCGCCGCCCGGCCAGCAGCACGCCGGCGCCCGCGCAGACCGTGGTCAGCACCGGCAGCCAGAAGCCGGCCAGGTCGAGCAGCCGGAACGCGGTCCTGACCTTCGGGATGGCGTCCGACTGCACCAGCACGAACTGGGTGTGCACCTCGGGGATCTTCGAGGCGATCCCGAGCCCGTCCGCGACCAGCCGGTTCTTCACCTGCTCGATCAGCGGGGCCAGGTCGAGCGTGACGGTGTCGCCCTGCACGCCGACGGCGCCGCCGCCCTCGCCGGTGAGCACCCGGTCCAGGGCGGCGTGCGCGTTCCGGTTGACGGCCACCCAGATGGTGACGAAGGCGTCGCTGTCCACCACCTTGGCGACCTGGTTGTGGACGAAGCCGGTCAGCCCGTCGGTGATGGCGTTGCCGACCCGGCCGAGCGCGGCGTTCAGCAGCGGCCGCTGATCCGGCGTCACCTCGTCCAGCAGGGTGCCGACCGGCAGGTAGGTCATGATCTCGGTGGTCACCCGGTCGGTGACGGCGGCCCGTACCGCCGGGTCCTCGGCCAGCGGGGTCACCGTGGCCAGGTACCGGTCGGTGTCGCCCACCTGCGAGGAGGTCCAGGCGGCGACGGCGCTCAGCGGGGTCAGCACGCAGGCGACCAGGATCAGCAGGACGGCGAAGAAGGACCTGACCCGGTGCCGGGGCGGGGCCTGCCGCTCCGCCTTCTCCTGCTCCAGCCGGGCCAGCCGCTGCCGCAGTTCGTCGAGATCGGCCTGCGGATCGCCGAACGACATCCGGTACCTCCAGCTGGTCGGGCAGTGTCTACCAGGAGATACCAGAACATTTCGGACGGCCAGTCAGAAACGCCGCCACGCCGCCGCCGGAGCCGCCGGTGGCGGGTACGACGAAGGCCGCCGACCCGTCCAATGGACGGATCGGCGGCCCGTGAGGCCGACCGCTGGGGTCAGGCCTTGTCGGTCGTCTTGGTCGCCTCGGCCGCCGTGGTGACGATGGTCGGGGTGACCGCCGGACGGGGCTGCTCGGTGGCGGTGCTCTGCGCCGTGCCGTCGGCCGGAGCGGCAGCACCGGCGGCGGGGGCGTCGTCCTCGCGCAGGGCCTTGGTCTCGGCCTTGAGGATCCGCATGGACTTACCGAGCCCGCGGGCCATCTCGGGCAGCTTCTTCGAGCCGAAAAGCAGAATGACAACAGCCAGCACCACGAGAAGGTGCCAGGGCTCCAGACCGTTGCGCAGCATCCTGACCACCGGTCCCTTCGGATATCTAGCTGTTCAAGGGCCGGGCGTACTTGCCCGGCCTCGGCCAGTATGCATGGCGGATGCCGCGAACGTATACATCGGCCGAGAAACATCGGTCAAAAACCAGGTGTCCACCCGAGCCCCCCTTTTTCATGTGGTCTGGACCACTTCTCAGCCCGGCGGCCCGAGCAGCACGCACCACCCGGCAGCCGCCGCGACCAGGCAGACCGCCCCGGCCATGGCCCGCAGCGGGCCGGCCGGAATCCGGGCCGGCCGCCGTTCCAGCCCGGCCCGCCGGCGCAGCCCGTAGCCGTACGTCGCGCAGGCGGCCAGGGCCAGCAGCACGCCGAGCGCGGTCAGCCCCGGTTGACGGGCCGCCAGGCCGGAGCGGAGCACCAGCGCCGCGTTGACGGTCAGCACCAGGGCGGTCCGGCTCCAGGCCAGCAGCGTCCGCTCCGGCTGGAGCCCGGGGTCGCGGCTCACCGCGCGTACCCGACGATCAGCACCGCGAAGGCGAACGAGATCACCACCACGCAGCAGGTCACCACCAGCAGTACATGGGTGCGCGGCAGCGGCCCGCCGGCCCGGATCGCCCGCTCCACCCGGTCCCACCGCCGGTACGCCGCCGCGCCCAGCCCGGCCGCCCCGAGGGCCAGCACCACCCCGAGCCCGGCCCGCACCGCTGCGGGCGCCAGCCCGGGGGCCAGCTGGTCCAGCGCGATCGCTCCGGCCAGCAGCGCCAGGGCGGTCCTGATCCAGGCCAGGAAGGTGCGCTCGTTGGCGAGCGAGAACCGGTAGTCCGGCTCCTCGGGCTCCTCGGGCGGGCTCGGTTCCGGCATGGAACGCAGCTTAGCCACGAGCCCCCGGGGGGACTCGTGGCCAGGCGGACCGTACGGACCGTGTCGCGGATCAGGCGGCCAGGGCGGGCTCCTCGACCGGGTCGGCGGCCTCGGCGGGCCGGGCCGGCAGCCCGCCCAGCAGGCGGTGGGCCACCACGGATCCGGCCACCAGGCAGACCGCGCCGACCACGGCGGCCAGGTGCAGACCGTCGGTGAACGCGTCCCGGGCGGTGCCGAGCAGCTGGGCGGCGAGGTCGGCGGGCAGCCCGGCGGCGACCGTGACCGCACCGCCGAGGGTGTCCTGAGCCGCCGTCAGCGCGCCCTCGGGCAGCCCGGCGGGCAGCCCGCCGTCCAACTGCGTGGTGTAGACGGCGGCACCGGCGGCGCCGAGCACCGCGATGCCCAGCGAACCGCCCAGCTCGCTCGCCGTCTCCGAGCAGGCGGCGGCGGCACCGGCCTGCTCGGCCGGGGCGGCGGTGACCACCAGCTCGGCGGTCTGCATCACGGTGCTGACGGTGCCCGCGGCCAGCACCCCGGCGCCGACCAGGATCAGCGCCAGCGGCGAGTCCGCCCGGACCTGCGTCATGATCCCGAAGCCGAGTGCCCCGACCAGCAGGCCGCCGGCCATCTGCACGCCCGGCCGGACCTTCCCGGCCAGCGCCCCGGAGATCCCGACCGCCGCGCCGACCCCGACGCTCGGCAGCAGGGCCCAGAGCGAGGCGGTCAGCGGGCTGAAGCCGCGCACCAGCTGGAGGTACTGCGAGGTGAAGAGGGCGAAGCCGAGCATCGCCAGCATCGCGACGGCGTTGACCGAGACGGCGCCGGTGAAGACCGGGTTGCGGAACAGCGCCGGGTCGACCAGCGGCGTGGCGGCGGTGCGCAGCCGCCGCACCAGCAGGGCGCCGAGCAGCAGGCCGGCCACGATCGCCAGGGCGGGCAGCAGGGCCCAGCCGTCCACCGCGAGCTGCTTGATGCCGTAGACCGTCGGCAGTACGGCGGCGACCGAGAGCAGCGCACCGGGCAGGTCGAACCGGCCGGCCTGCGGCGCCCGGTACTCGGGCAGCAGCGCGGGGGCGGTGGCCAGCACCAGGGCCATCACCGGGACGGAGCAGAGGAAGACCGAGCCCCAGTGGAAGTGCTCCAGCAGCAGCCCGCCGGCCACCGGGCCGAGGGTGGCACCGGCCATCAGCACGCCGCTCCAGGCGCCCATCGCGGCCTGCCGCTGCTTGCTGTCGTGGAACATGTTCCGGATCAGCGCCAGGGTCGAGGGCATCAGGGTCGCCCCGGTCAGCCCGAGCAGCGCCCGGGCCGCGATCAGCTGCCCGGCACCGTCCGCCGTGGCCGCCAGCACCGAGGCGGCGGCGAAGCCGAGCGCGCCGGCCATCAGCAGCTTGCGGCGGCCGATCCGGTCGCCCAGCGCGCCCATCGGGATCAGCATCCCGGCCAGCACGAACGAGTACATGTCCATGATCCAGAGCTGCTCGGTTCCGCTCGGCCGCAGCTCCTTGCTGATGAAGGGGAGGCCGAAGAACAGGATCCCCATGTCCATCGAGATGACGAGGGTCGGCAGGAGGAGGACGGCGAGTCCGGTCCATTCGCGGCGGCCGGCGAGGCCGTGGGTTGCGGTCATGAGGAGAACCATACGGATGTGTCAGACGTCTGTCTAGTACAGATGTGCAAGACAATCGTCTCGACCGGGCGTTAGGCTTCCGGGCATGGGAAATCGTGAGGATCTGCTGGCCGGTGCCACGCGCTGCCTGTTCGAGAAGGGCTACAGCCGGACCACCGCCCGGGACGTGGCCAACGCCGCCGGCGTGAGCCTGGCCGCCATCGGCTACCACTTCGGTTCGAAGGAGGTGCTGCTCAACACGGCGATGATCGAGGCGATCGGCGGCTGGGGCGACGCGGTCGAGCGGGCGGTCGCCGAGGCGGTGCCCGCGGACGCGAGCCCGCGCGAGCGCTTCGTCGCCACCTGGGACTGCGTCCGGTCGACCCTGGTCGAGTACCACGGGCTCTGGGCGGCCCAGTTCGAGGCGGTGGCCCGGCTGGACGACATGCCCGAGATCCGGCAGTCGTTCCAGGCGGTCCAGCGGCACGCCCGGCTGGCGATGTCCGCGATGTTCACCGAGCTGACCGAGGTGCCCGACACCGAGGACGAGGTGGTGGTCGGCGCCTTCCACCAGGCCGTGCTGGCCGGCCTGGTGACCCAGTGGCTGATCGACCCGGAGCAGGCGCTGACCGGGGCCCAGGTCCTGCGCGGCCTGGAGCTGACCGGTGCCCGGGTGCTCGGCTGACCGGGGCCGCGGTCAGCCGGTGACGGCGGTGAGCAGCACCACGGCGTCGGTGTGCGCGAGCAGCCCGTGCCGCTCCGGCGGGATCGGGTGCAGCCGACCGGCCGTCAGCTCCACCCGGCGCCCCGCGATGGTCAGCGAGACCCGGCCGCTGAGCACCTGGAGGCTGGCGGCCGGCGGGGCGTTGTGCTCGTCCAGCGCGGTGCCCGCGGTCAGGGCGATGACGGTCTGCCGCAGCACGCCGTCGTGCAGCAGCAGGTGGGCGCTGCGCCCGTGCGGCGAGGCGGCCGCCTTGGCGGCGTGCTCCTCGGCGACGGCGGCCAGGTCGATTCCCATACCCATGCCGCGACCCTAACCGGCGCCGGTACGGGCGGCCCGGTGGCCGAACCCGAACGGGGCAGCCCGGCATGCGGCGGTGCCCGGGGTGGCCGATGGTGGGTCACATGGCGACGTATCAGAAGTTCATCGGTGGGTTCGAGGTCAATCGACAGCTGCTGGGCGCCGGTGCGGTGCTCACCGGGATCGGTGCGCTGGTGGGGCTGGCCGGCACCGCCATGGTCGGGGCGGCGCTGCTGTCGGCCGGGCGGGGCTGGATGCAGCAGCTGGAGACCCCGCCCACGGAGCTCGCGCACCGCACCCTCAACCAGGCCCGGGCCGCCTCGCTGGCCGGGCTGGAGGCCTGGCGGGCCGAGCACCCGGGCGCCGGCAGCCACAACTGACCGGACCGTCTGCCCCGTTGGCGCCCCGGCGTCAGCGGGGCAGCAGCACGTCCAGTTCGGCCCTGAGCTGCCGCTTGACGATCTTCCCGGTCGGATTGCGGGGCAGCTCGGTGGTCCGCAGCAGCACGTACGCGGGCACCTTGAAGGCGGCCAGCCGGCCGGCGACATGGGCGCGCAGCCCGTCCGGGTCGACGGTGGCGCCGGGCCGCAGCACCACCACGGCGGCCACCTCCTCGCCCAGCACCGGGTGCGGGACGCCGAGCACGGCGGCGTCGGCCACCTCGGGGTGGGCCGTCAGCACGCCCTCGACCTCGATGCAGTGGACGTTCTCACCGCCCCGGATCACCAGGTCCTTGAGCCGGTCGACCACGGACACCTCGCCGTCCCGCACCAGGGCCAGGTCGCCGGTGCGGAACCAGCCGTCGGTGAAGGCGGCGGCGGTCGCGGCCGGGTTGTTGCGGTAGCCGCGGAACACCGGCTGGCCGCGCAGCCAGAGTTCGCCGACCTCGCCGTCCGGCAGCGGGTGCCCCTCCGGGTCCGCGATCCGCAGGTCCAGGGCGGGGGAGGGGCGGCCGATGCTGTCGGGACGGGCGAGGTAGCGGGCGCCGAAGTTGGCGAACACGCCGCCGCAGGTCTCGGTCAGGCCGTAGCCGTTGCGGGCCTCGACCCGGCCGCCGAAGCGGTCCGCGATCCGGCCGGCCAGGCCGGGCGGGGGAGCCGCGCCGCCGGTGTTGACCAGGCCGAGCCCGGGCAGGGCGTCCCCGGCGGCGTCGGCCGCGTCCAGCAGCCCGATCGCCGTGGCCGGTACGCCGACGAAGGCGGTGACCCGGTGCTCGGCGATCAGCCGGAGCGCCTCGGCCGGGTCCCAGCGCGGCATCAGGACGGCGGTGCCGCCGCTCGCCATCAGTGGGAACATCGCGGTGAAGGCCGCGACGTGGAAGAACGGGAAGGTCATCAGGGTGGTCGGGGGCCGGGTCGCCGCCGGGTCGCCGCCCGCGCAGAGCACCGAGGCGGCCGCGAAGAACCGGGGTGAGGCGGCGGCCGCGCACCAGGCCGCCTGGGTGGCCTCGACCCCCTTGGGGCGTCCGGTGGTTCCGGAGGTGTAGAGCAGGGTGGCCAGGTCGTCCGGCTCGATCCGGACCTCGGGGGCGGTGCCGTCCCGGGGCAGGCCGGTCAGGTCGGTGAGCAGCGGCACGCCGTGCCCGCCGGCCCAGCGGGCCACCCGCACGGCGCGCTCGGGGTCGGCGATCACCAGACCGGGCGTGCAGTCGTCCAGCGCGTACGCCAGCTCCTCGGCGGTCCACCAGGCGTTCAGCGGCACGGCCACCAGGCCGGCCAACTGGCAGCCCCAGAAGGCGACCTGCCACTCCGGCAGGTTCCGCATGGCGATCGCCACCCGGTCGCCGGGGCGGAGCCCGTACGCGCCGAGCAGGTGGGTGGCCAGCGAGGCGGCGGCGCCGTGGTGCCCGGCGTAGCTGTACCGGCCGGAGGCGGCGACCAGGAACGGGCGGTCGCCGTGCGCGAGGGTGGCGTCGAGCAGCTCGCGCAGGGTGTGCGGTGCGCGCAGGTAGCGGGGGCCGTCGGGGGTGGCCTCGACCTCGAACGGCGCGCCGGGCGCGCGCAGGGCGGCCTGCACCCGGGTCACCAGGGCGAGCGAGTCGGCGTGCTGATCGGTCATCAGGTCCTCTGCGGCCGGGGCGCGGACGGGCGGAGGGGTGGGGCAGCGGGCCGATGGGGGAACGGCCCGCTGCCGGGGGCCCGGTCCGACACTAGGCCGGACCGGCCCGGGCCCGGCGAGCTGGGGGACGTGGGGGTCCTCGCCGGGCTGGTCCTGGGTGCTACAGGCCGAGCGACTTGGCGATGATGGTCCGCATGACCTCGCTGGTGCCGCCGTAGATCCGGAAGACCCGGTTGTCGGTGTAGAGCCGGGCGATCGGGTACTCCAGGATGTAGCCGTAACCGCCGTGCAGCTGGAGGCACTTGTCGATCACCTGGGAGGCCGACTCGGTGCAGAACAGCTTGGCCGCGGCGGCGTCCGCGACGGTCAGCTCGCCGTGCTGGTAGAGCTCCAGGGCCTGGTCGACCATGGCCTGCTGGGCCAGCACCTGGGCCTGGCAGTCGGCCAGCGTGAACTTGGTGTTCTGGAACTCGGACACCGCCTGGCCGAAGACCTTGCGGTCCTTCACGTACTGCACCGCGAAGCGGATCGCGGCTGCGGCCGAGGCGTACGCGCCGACGGCGATCGCCAGCCGCTCCTGCACCAGGTTGTGGGTCAGGTAGGCGAAGGCCCGGCCCTCCTCGCCGAGCAGGTCGGCGACCGGCACCTTGACGTCGGTGAAGGAGAGCTCGGCGGTGTCCGAGGTGCGCAGGCCGATCTTCTTCAGCTTGCGGCCGACGGCGTAGCCCGCGGAGGTGGTGTCCACGCAGAGGATGGAGAGCCCGGCCCGGCGGTCGGCCGGGTCGTACGCGGAGGTGCGGCAGACCACCAGCACCAGGTCGGCCAGCACGCCGCCGGTGATGAAGGTCTTGGCGCCGTTCAGGACGTAGTGGGTGCCGTCCTCGGAGAGCCTGGCCGTGGTGGTGATCCCGGCCAGGTCGGAGCCGGCGCCGGGCTCGGTCATGGCGATCGCGGTCATGATGTCGCCGGAGACGAAGCCGGGCAGCCAGCGCTGCTTCTGCTCCGCGTTCGCGTACTCCAGGATGTAGGGGAGCACCAGTCCGGTGTGCACGCCGGAGGAGCCGAAGGTGACGCCCGCCCGGGCGCACTCCTCGCTCACCACGGCCTGGTACTTGAAGCCGCTCTCGCCCGCGCCGCCGTACTCCTCGGGGACCTCGATGCCGTAGACGCCGAGTTCGCCGAGCTTGCGGTAGAAGTCCCGGGGCGGGTGGCCCTCGGTCTCCCAGCTCTCGTAGACGGGCACGACCTCCTTGGCGATGAAGCCCCGGATGATCTCCCGGAACGCCTCGTGGTCCTCGTTGAACACGGTGCGGCGCACGCGGCGCTCCCTTCGTGGTGCCCCCTGATCGCTCGATAAGTTAATCGCCGGTAGCTTCCGCTGTCCAGCGTTGTCGGCGGTGGTTTTCCCTACGGTTCACCCGTTGGCCGGGCTTTCCACGGCCGCACAAGTGAATCCTTGCTACCCTGGGCCGACGGCCGCGGGTGATCGCTTGCAGGGGGCGCGAGGGTGACGACGGAGCACGGTGCGGCCCGCCGCCCGCCCGGGCGCAAGGCGCAGGTCCTCACTGCGGCGGGCGAGCAGTTCCACCGGCACGGTTACCACCAGGTCTCGATGGCCGAGGTGGCGTCGGCGGTCGGGATCACCGCGCCGGCGCTGTACCGGCACTTCCGGGGCAAGCCCGAGCTGCTCCGCCAGGTGGTCCGGGCCGAACTCGACGGCCTCCGGGCGGCGGTGGCGGCGGGCGGCGCGGGGCCGGCCGAGCTGTGCGCCGCGCTGGCGGCGGCCGCGATCGACCTGCGCGCGCTGGGTACGCTCTGGCAGCGCGACGCCCGGCTGCTGCCGGCCGCGCAACGGGCCGAGCTGCGGCGGGAGTTGCGCGCCGACGTACGGGAGATGGCCCGGGTGCTGGGCGAGGCCAGGCCCGAACTCCGCCGGGCGGACGCGGAATTGCTCTGCTGGTCGCTGCTCTCGGCGTACGGCGGCCTGTCCTACCACACCTTCGCTCCACCCCGGCGGCGGTTCGAGCGGCTGCTCGCCGGGCTGGGCGAGGCGCTGCTGGCCGTCCCGTTCGGGCCGCCCGGGCCGCCGGTGCCGGTCCCGGTGGAGCAGCCCGTCGGCGACTCGCGGCGGGAGGAACTGCTGGCCGCCGCCGCCCGGCTGTTCCACCAGCGCGGCTTCGACAACGTGAGCACGGACGAGTTGGGCGCGGCGGTCGGCATCGCCGGGCCCAGCGTCTACAAGCACTTCGACACCAAGGCCGAGCTGCTGGCGGCGGCGCTGGTGCGCGGCCGGGAGCGGCTCTGGCACGAGGTCGCCGGTGCGATCGCGTCGGCGGGTGCCCCGGCCGACGCGTTGGACGCCGGGCTGCGGGCCTACGTGGACTTCGCCCGCAGACACGTCGACTACCTGGGTGTGACGGTCAGTGAGACCGAGCGGCTGGCCGAGCCGGACCGGAAGGTGGCGATCGACACCCGGCGGGACTTCCTGCGGACCTGGGTCGTGCTGCTCCGGCAGGTGCGGCCGGAGTACGACAAGGCGGAGGCCCGGATCCGGGTGCACGCCATGTTCTCGCTCGTGAACGACGGGGTGCGGAACCGGCCGGGCAGTCAGCGGGACGATCTGACGGAGCGTCTGCTCCTTTTCGCCCGAGCGGTGTTGGGGGTCGGGTGACGGGTACGCCCGTGCGGGGCGGGTCCGTTGTGGACCCGCCCCGCACGGAAAGCCGTTGTGGCCCGGTGCCGGCCTAGTAGAGCACGAAGGGGTAGTAGACGGAGTGGGCGAAGGCCCCGTTCCCCTGGATCACGCCGATGCCGCCGGAATTGCCGGCCACCCCGGAGCTGTTGTTCTGGTTCGCCGCACCGGAGCCGGTGGCGGCCTGCTGGGTCGCGTTGCCGTTGCCGTTGACGCTGCCGACGACGTTGCTGGAGCCGATGTTGCTCACCACGCTGCTGTTGGAGCCGTGCGCGGCGCCCGCGCCGTTGTCGGCCTGGGCGGTGCCGGCTCCGAGGAGCAGAAAGGCGGCGAGGGCGGTGACGGTGGCGGCTGCGCGAATTCGGGACACGGTGGTCTCCCTGCTAACTGGTGCGAATGTGGCACGTGCGGGGTGGCCGCCCCGTAACGCGCCGGTACCTGACGTCGCGTGACCAGCATTCACCAGACGGTTGATTGACTTCAATGGTCGGCCGTCCGGTTCGCCCGAAAGTGTCATGGACTGCGTGCCGGGATGGCGGTCGACAATCCGGGGAGCACCCGGAACGGGCAATTCCCCCCCGTCTGAGCAGGCATGCAGCCGGTAACTCGCTGCTAGGTAACGGAAAAGCGAAAAACCTAGTAGGTGGATTGTCTTACTGGCAGACTTGGGCCCCATGTCAGAAGGTCTTCAGCCCGGTCGGCTGCCGGAACGGAATCTGCGTACGACCGAGGTCGATCTCGGGGGTCTGGTCGGCGTGCTGGCCACGCATCTCTACTCGACCCCCTTGGTGGCGCTGCGCGAACTCGTCCAGAACGCCCACGATTCACACACCCGACGCGCCCTGGAGGACCCCGGCTGCGCCCCCGGCGTGATCAGGGTCGGTGCGGACCAGGCGCGCCGGACGATCACCATCGAGGACGCCGGGGCGGGGCTGACCGAGCCCGAGATCCACGCCTACCTGGCCACCGTGGGCACCGGGTACACCCGGCTGCTGCGCGACCTGACGGGCAACCAGGAGCTGATCGGCGCCTTCGGGCTGGGCTTCCTGTCCGCCTTCTCGGTGGCCGAGGAGGTCACCGTCACCACCACCTCGCACCGCGAACCCGGGCTCGGCCACCGCTACCGCAGCCGGGGCGGCGAGCAGTACAGCGTCGAGCCGGTCCCGCCGCGCCCGTCCCCGGGCACCGTGGTCGAGCTGCTGCTGAAGGCCGAACACGCGCAGCTGGCCGACGAGTACGCGCTGCGCGAGGTGCTCACCCGGTACTGCGTGCTGCTGCCGGTCCCGGTGCACGTCGGCGCGGACGAGCGGCCGGTGAACGGCACCCCGGTGCCCTGGCGGCAGGAGGAGGCGGAGGACCGGTATGCGGACCGGATGCGGTTCGCCGCCGCCTTCGGCCGCCGCTTCGAACCGCTCACCACCTTCCCGGTCACCCCGGTCGAGGACCGGACCGACGCGGTCGGCCTGCTCTGGGTGCAGGACGGCGGCAGCTACGGCTCCACCGACAACCGCGACCTCAGCCTCTACCTCCGCGGCATGCTGCTGGCGGAGGACGCCCGCGACCTGCTGCCCTCGTGGGCCGGGTTCGTCGGCGGCGTGATCGAGTCCAGCCGGCTGACCCCGACCGCCAGCCGGGAGGACCTCCAGCGCGACGAGCACTACCGGGCGCTCCAGCAGGCGCTCGCCGACGCGATCGTGGACGGGCTGTACGAGACGGCCCGGCTGCACCCCGCCGCCTGGCGCCGGATCCTGGCCCGGCACGGCCAGGACCTGCTCGGCGCCGCCCTGGTCGACGACCGCCTGTTCACCCTGCTCGCGGACGACGTCCCGGTGCCCACCTCGCAGGGCGACCTGACCGCCGGGGCGCTGCGCGCGGCGGGGAACGGCGCGGTGCACGTCACGCTCGGGGCCGGGGGCGGCTTCGAGGAGATGCTCTACCGGGCCATGCAGGTGCCGATCGCCCGGGGCGACCGGTACGCGGTGCTGCCGTTCCTGCGCCGCTACGCCGCGCTGCGGGACTGCCGGATCGTCGAGCTGGGTGGCGAGAGCGGCAGCCGCGAGCTGTTCCGGGACCCGGAACGTCCGCTGCCCGCCGAGGAGTTCGGCTGGCTGTCGGCCGCGCTCACCGACCCGGGCGAGCAGCTGGTGCCGGCCCGGTTCGACCCGCCGGGGCTGCCCCTGGTGCTGGTCCCGGACCGGGAGGCCGAGCTCAAGGCCCGGATCGAGGACGACCAGGCGGACGCCCGGATCCCGTCCGCCGCCCTGCGGTTGGCCCGCGCCTTCACCGCGCGGACCGACGACACGGTCAAGGCCAGGCTCTACCTGAACCTGGCCGCACCCGCCGTCCAGCAGCTGCTGGCGGCGTACCGGACCGGCCACACCGGCAGCGCCACCGCCGCCGGGCTGCTCCGTTCACTGAAGGTGATCATGGCGGCGGCGGCCGGCTCGGCCGCCGGGGACCTGACCGCCGCGCTGGGGGGAGTGGGCACCGCGGTGGCGGCGCTCACCGCCTCCGTTCCCGAAGTGCCGTCCACGGGGGACGGTTTGACGTCAGGACAGGACGGTTCGCAGAACCGATGACCGCACCGAACGGCCCGGGCACGCCCGGCAAGGGGGACACCGCATGAGTACCGACATCTGGGCCTGGGTGCACGAGAGCCACGGGCAGCTGATGGAGTCCGGCCAGCACCGGCTTGCCACCGCGCTGGCGGAGATCGCCGGCCACGCCGTCGAGGGGCGGAACGAGCAGCTCGACGCGGTCTACCCGGAGGCGCTGGCCTCCGCCCGCGCGCTCGACCTGCCCTGGGTCGAGGTCTTCCTGCGGCACTGGCGGCTGCAGAACCTGCTGAACAAGCGCCACCAGGGCGAGGCGGCCCTGACCGAGGCGGTCTCGCTGCTGGAGTTCGCGCACCGCCCGGAGACCGAGTCCTGTCCGCAGGCGGTCTGTGCCGTCCAGGACTTCACCATCTGCCACGCCAACATCGACGGCCCCGGCTACGTGCCCGAGCGGCTCGCCGTGCTGGAGGAGACCCTGGAGCGGGTCGAGCCGGCCCGGGCCTGCTTCGACTGCCTGTCCCGGGAGTACGCCGACACCCTGGAGGACGACGGCCGGGCCGAGGCCGCACTGGCCCATCTCGACCGGGCCCAGGCCCGCATCCTGGCGGCCGGCGAGCAGGTCTCGCTCGCCTTCGGCCACAGCCGGGCCTCCGCGCTGCACCGGCTCGGCCGCTACCAGGACGCGCTGGACGCCTACGACACCGCCGAGGCGGGAGTCCGGGCCACCCGGCGGGAGTTGGACGACGACGACCGGCGCAAGCTGGCGGTCGGCCGGGCCCTGATGCTGGCCTCGCTCGGCCGGACCGAGGCCGCCCTGGAGCAGCTGCCCGAGCCGGAGGAGGCGGAGAACTACGCCGACATCCGGTTCCGCTGGGCCACCGCCGTGGCCGCGCTGGTCGAGGCCGACGCCTACCTCAACGACGTCGAGCTGGGCGCCCGGCTGGCGCACTGGGTCGGCTACCTGGACGCCTCCGGGTCCCACCGTCCGTGCCTGGACCTGCTGTTGATCGCAGGCCGGCTGGCCGTCCGGCGCGGCGCCCGGGAGGTGGCCCGGACGCTGGCCGCCACCGGCGAGCGCAAGCTCGGCCGGCTCCGGCGCACCGACGGCGTGGCCGCGGAGGTGGCCGCCCTGCGGGCCGCCGCCGAGGCCCTTCCGGTGGCCGAACTGCCGGTCCCGATCGATGAGTTCCGCGCCTGGCTGGCCGAGCACCCGGTGGCCGGCGAACAGGCCGCGGACCTGCTCGCCGCCGCCCACGCGGCCGCCCCGGCCACCGACCTGGTGGCCGGTCTGGCCGGTGCGCTCGGCGCCCTCGGCCATGCCGGGGCGGCCGCCGAGCTGCTCTGGGAGCGGCTCGAAGTCGACCCCACCGACGGCCAGTTGGCCCGGATGCTGTCCGCCGCCCTGATCGAGGCCGGCGACGGCGACGGCATCCGCAGGCTGGCCGACCGGCTGATGGCCGACAGCCCCGCCGACGCGTACTGGGCCCGGGCCCGCTGGGCCGCCGCCGAGGGCCGCTGGGCCGAGGCCGGCGAGCACTGTGCCGCGATGGTGGCCGAGGACCCGACCCGGATCAACCCGCGCCGGCTCGGGGCGCTGGCCGCCACCCGGCTGGGCGACCACGCCACCGCCCAGCGGCTCTACCTGGAGCTGCTGGAGCACGCCCTCCCGGCCGAGGGCACCGCCGCCGACCTGCAGTACCGGACCGTCCAGCCGGCCGACCTCTGGCACCTGGTCACCGCCGCCACCGCCAACCGGGACTGGGAGGTGGTCCGCTCCACCGGTGCCCTGCTGGGCATCGACTTCGATGAGGAGAGCGGCCCGGTGGACGAGGAGTGGCAGGTCGTCACCGTCCGCGCGCGGCGCAGCAACGGCACCCCCGTCGACCTCCCGGCGATCCGGACCGGGCCCGCGACCGCGCGCATCCTCCCCGTGCTCGGCGACGACCTGACGCTCAACCACGGCGACGTGGTGGTCTTCGGTCCGGCCCTGCTGAACGAGGCCCCCGACGACGGCACCGACGGTACCGACGGCGGCAGCGACGACTGGCGGCCCGCCTTCGAGCTGCTCACGCTGCTGGACCCGGCCGGGTACACCACCTGGTGGCTGGACGGTGCCTGGCCGGGGACGGCGCAGTGGGTGGCCTTCCGGGAGGCGCTGAGCGACGCGGGCTACGCGATCTGGGCCCACAGCGGGGACGGCTACACCCTGGTCGACCCCGGTACGGGGGAGTCGCTGCCCGGGGTCTACGCCGCCCTCGGGGTCCCCCCGCTGGTCTCCTCGGCGGAGGCCGACGCCGTCCTCTCCACCCTCACCCGGGACTGGGCCCACCCGCTCAGCTGGCCCGAACTCGCCGCCGCAGCGGGCGCCGACGTCACGCCCCACCGCGAGATCGCGGAGCGGTACGGGCTCTGACGCAGCCAGGGGCCCGGGGCAGCGACCTTCGGCAGGCGGCCCGCCATGGCGCAGCCAGGGGCTCGGGGAACGGCGACGCTACCTGGCTGGCGGGGCACCATGCGAAAGTGCCTGGCCATGTACGCACGTTGAACGCTCCTGAGGTGGGCGCCGCCGTTCCCCGGGCCCCTGCCTGTCAGGCGGGTGGGCCCGGGGTGGGGTCGAGGTAGATCCGGGTGACGGCCGGGTAGGCGGTGCGGACGGCGTGTTCGGCGGTGTCGCAGGCGCGTTCGACCTCGGCGGCGGTGGCCAGGTCGGAGAAGTCGACCTTGGCGGCCACCAGGACCTCCTTGGGGCCGTGCACGATGGTGATCAGATCCAGCACGGCGTCCACGTGCGGCTGCCGCCGGAGCGTCTCCTCGATCCCGTCCTCCAGCCGCTGCGGCAGTGAACGCCCGATCAGCAGTGAGGAGTTGTCCCGCCCGAGCACGTACGCGACCCAGGCCAGCAGGGCGCCGATCAGCAGCGAGGCCACCCCGTCCCAGACGGCGGAGCCGGAGAGCTGGGCGCCGAGCAGGCCGCCGAAGGCGAGCAGCAGGCCGATCAGTGCGGCGGCGTCCTCCAGGAACACCGCCTTCACGGCGGTGTCGGAGGTGTGCCGCAGGTACTGCCGGGTGACGGTGCCGAGCCGGGCCGATTCGGCCCTGACCTGGAGCACGGCCCGGCGCAGCGAGACGCCCTCCAGCACGAAGGCGATCGCGAGCACGACGTAGGAGAGGGTCGGGCTGCCCAGTTCCTCGCCGTGGACCAGGGTGTGGATGCCGTCGTTGACGGAGAAGACCGCGCCGCCGACGAAGGTGGCGACCGAGGCGAGCAGGGCCCAGAGGTAGCGCTCCCGGCCGTAGCCGAACGGGTGGGCGTCGTCGGCCGGGCGGGCGCCGCGTTTGATCGAGGCGAAGAGCAGCAGCTCGGTGACCGTGTCGGCGAAGGAGTGGGCCGCCTCGGAGAGCATCGCGCTGGAGCCGCTGACCACCCCGGCGACCGCCTTGGCCACGGCGATCCCGAGATTGCAGAGCCCCGCCACGATCACCGTGGTCAGGCTCTCCTCCGCTGCGCCGTCGCTGCTCATAGTCGGACAGTATGTCCAGTTTGCCGGGAATCAGGGGCCGCCCGCGCCGCTTGCTTGGTCAATGCTTTACTATTTCTTTGCCTAAGCTGTCCGCCCAGAGGAGCCCCTGACCGTGACCAGCCTCGCCCTCGGCCCCTCCTGGCTCGACCCGACCACACTGATCTCCACCTTCGGGCTGGTCGGCATCCTGGCCATCGTCTTCGCCGAGTCCGGCCTGCTGATCGGCTTCTTCCTGCCGGGCGACTCGCTGCTGTTCACCGCCGGACTGCTGGTGGCGGACGGCACCTACCTGGACCAGCCGCTCTGGCTGGTCTGCCCGCTGATCGTGCTGGCGGCGGTGGCCGGCGACCAGGTCGGCTACCTGTTCGGGCGCAAGGTCGGACCGGGCCTGTTCCGGCGGCCCGACTCACGGCTGTTCAAGCAGGAGAACGTGGAGAAGGCGGCTGCCTTCTTCGACCGGCACGGGCCGAAGGCGATCGTGCTGGCCCGGTTCGTGCCGATCGTCCGGACCTTCACCCCGATCGTCGCGGGCGTGAGCCGGATGAACTACCGCACCTTCGTTCTCTACAACGTGGTCGGCGGCGTGCTCTGGGGCGCCGGGGTCACCGTGCTCGGCTACTACCTCGGGCAGATCCCGTTCGTCCGCGACAACATCGAGGCGATCCTGGTCGCCATCGTGCTGGTCTCGGTGGTCCCGGTCGCGGTCGAGCTGCTGCGGGCCCGTCGGAGTGCGCGGCAGGCGGCCTGAACCCAGGCTGTTGTGCATCCGGCCCCTTGATCAGGCAAGGTGGGAGCGACCAAGCGGGACGGGGCGGTGGAGGAGCGGCAGTGCCGAAGCGGGGCCGGGGCCGACCGGGTGGCGGCAAGAAGGTCAGGGGCGGCAGGCCGCCCGGGCCGGCCGCGGGGAAGCCGCTGCCCCCGCGCGACGCCCCGCCCACCGAAGGCCTGCTCGGATCGGCCGCGCCGCCGGTCGAACACCCCACGGTCATCCCGATGGCGCCGCCGCCGCAGCAGACCGAGGGCCTGCTCACCCCGGCCGAGGCGGCCGAGCCGCCGGCCTGGAACCCCGAGGACACCCTCACTCCCGAGGTGTGGAAGGCGGTCGGCTTCAGCCCGCCGACCGGGATCGCGGTCCCGATGCTCCGTCAGGGCGCCCCCGGCGAGGCCCCCTGGCCGGACCGGATGCGCACCCTGCTGCGCACCCCGATGGCCGAGCGCCCGGCGTACGAGCGGACCCAGCGGGAGCAGAAGCCCGAGTCGGCGGTGAAGCGGAACGTCCCGCGGATCCTCGACCTGACGCTGCGGATCGGCGAACTGCTGCTGGCCAGCGGCGAGGCGGCCGAGGACGTCGAGGCGGCGATGCTGGGCATCGCGCACGCCTTCGGCCTGGACCACTGCGAGCCCCAGGTCACCTTCACCCTGATCGGCATCTCGTACCAGCCCTCGCTGGTGGAGCCGCCGGTCACCGCCGACCGGGTGGTCCGCCGCCGGACCTCCGACTACACCCGGCTGGCGGCGGTCTACCGCCTGGTCGCCGACATCACCGCCGAGAAGCTGACGGTCAACGACGCCTACCGCCGGCTGGCCGAGATCCGCCGCAACCGGCACCCGTACCCGACCTGGCTGATGGCGCTGGCCACCGGACTGCTGGCCGGGGCGGCGACCTTCCTGGTCGGCGGCAGGCTGGACGCCAAGGCCTGGCTGGTCTTCGCCAACGGCTTCGTGGCGGCGATACTGGGCGACCGGCTGGCCTCGCTGATCGCCCGGCGCGGGCTGCCGGAGTTCTACCAGTTCGTGCTGGCGGCGATGCCCGCCGCGGTCTCCGGGATCATCCTGTCGCTCAACCACCTCGGCCTGCGCGGCTCGGTGGTGATCACCGGCGGGCTGTTCGCGCTGCTGCCGGGGCGGGCCCTGGTGGCCGCCGTGCAGGACGGTCTGACCGGCTTCTACATCACCGCCGCCGCCCGGCTGCTGGAGGTGCTGTACCTGGTCGCGGGCATCGTGATCGGCGTGATGCTGGTGCTCTACGCGGGCTCCAAGCTCGATCCGAACCTCAATCCGAGCGAGAGCCTGATCGGCGTCAGCCATCCGCCGGTGCAGCTGGTGGCGGCGATGGTGCTCACGCTCTCCTTCGCGATGCTGCTCCAGACCGACCGCAGGATCCTGCTGCTGGTCACCCTCAACAGCGGCATCGGCTGGTCCACCTACGGGGTACTGGCGTACAACGCGGACATCTCCCCGATCGTCGCCACCGGGATCGCGGCCGGGCTGGTCGGCCTGTTCGGCCAACTGACCGCCCGTTACCACGCGACCTCCGCGCTGCCGTACGTGACCGCCGCGCTCGGCCCGCTGATGCCCGGCTCGGCGATCTACCTGGGGATGCTGGCCTTCACCCAGAACGACCCCGACGGCGGGCTGGTCCAGGTCGGCCGGGCCGCCGCGCTGGCGCTCGCGCTGGCGGTCGGGGTGAACCTCGGCGGGGAGATCGCGCGTCTCTTCATGAAGATGCCCAGCACCCTGCCGGGCGGTCCGGCCGGCGCGGGCGCCCGCGGCCCGGGCGGTTCGGCCGAGCGGCTGGCCCCCTACCTGCTGGTGCCGCGCCGGGCGGCCAAACGGACCCGCGGCTTCTGAGCCGCCGTCAGGGACGGCGGAGCACCACGACGGAACGAAGGTACGGCCCATGATCGAAGCCCTGTCGGACGGCTACCGGACGCACATCGTGGCCGCGCACAAACAGCCGCTGTTCCTGCTGCTGGTGGGCTTCATCCTGTCCTTCGTCTTCATCCGGGTCAGCGTCCGGATGATCCGGGCCAAGGTGCGCTGGTGGCCGGGCAACATCACGCCCGGCGGCCTGCACATCCACCACATGGTGTTCGGCCTCGGCTTCCTGCTGCTCGGCGGGGTCGGGGTGTTCGCCACCAACGGCGGGCACCCGTGGATCGACTGGTTCGGCCTCGGCTTCGGGATCGGCTGCGGGCTGGTGCTGGACGAGTTCGCGCTGATCCTGCACCTGGACGACGTCTACTGGAGCGCGCAGGGGCGGAAGTCGGTGGACGCGGTGATCTTCGGCATCCTGTTCACCGCGCTGCTGCTGACCGGGTACGTGCCGCTCGGGGTGGTGCCCGGGCAGGACACCCGGTGGGGCCTGGTGGCGGTGATCGCGGTGAACGCCCTGGTCTCGATCGTCGCGCTGCTCAAGGGCAAGGTGTGGACCGGGCTGCTCGGGATCATGGTCCCCGGCCTGTCCTGGATCGGGGCGGTCCGGCTGGCCCGGCCGACCAGCCCGTGGGCCCGCTGGCGGTACGCGAGCCGGCCCCGGCGACGGGCGCGCGCCGTCCGGCGCGAACGGCGGCTGCACGCCCGCGCGGACCGCGCCAGGACCTGGCTCTTCGACCTGATCGCAGGCGCCCCCGACAAGGTCCCGGCCCACCACACCGCCACCCACCGGGTGGCCGAGCGGATGGCCGCCCGTGCCACCGCCCATCTGGACGCCCACTCGGCCCGGGCGCTGGCCCGCCGCTCCGCCCGCCTGACCGACCGCCGGGCCACTCCGCTCGCGTCCGGCACCCCCGGCGCGCCGGAGCGCACCGCCCCGGCGGTGGCGCGCCGCCGTACCGTCCGCGCCGGGCGCACCAGGACGTACGCCGTCCGCCCGGTCCCGCCGACCGGGCCGGAGCCGCACCTGCCGCAGCGGCGGATCCGCGGTGCGGCACCCCGGCTGCCGCACCCGCAGGGCCGCCGGCCGCACTGACGGCGGGTCAGGCCAGGGGGCGCGCCCAGGGTCCGCGGGGGCCGCCGGGAGTCCGCCCGGCGTGCGCCGGGCGGATCGGGCCGACAATCCGACATCTCACCCGACCGGCCGTGTGGGGATAGCGCTGAGGGACCGTCAGGTCTGAAACTATGACAACGAGTGACCGATTTGTCACTTGATGGGATATTTGACTGGCCGTCAGCCGTCGCGAGAGGGCACCCCGTGGCACGAAGAATCCTCCCAACGCTCCTGCTCACCCTCGCCGGCCTGTTCGGACTGCTGCCCGCCGCCGGAGCCGTACCCGCCGCCCCTGGCTACGCCGCCCCCGCCGACGACCCCTTCCCGACCGCCGACGACATCGCCGCCGCCCAGGCCGAGGAGGCCGCCCGGGCGGCCGACACCGCCGCGATCGAGGCCAGGCTGACCGCGGCCCAGGGCGACCTCGACCGCGCCGCCCGGGAGACCGAACAGGCCGTCGAGGCCTACAACGGCGCCCAGGCCGCACTGACCCGGGCCCGGGCCGAGGCCACCCGGACCGCCGCTGCCGCCGCGATCGCCGCCGCCGCCAGGCTGGACGCCGCCGACCGGGCGGCCGAGCTGGCCGGGGAGACCTACCGGCAGGGTGCGAGCGGGCAACTCTCGGCGCTGGACGCCCTGCTGGGCGCCGACGGGCCCCGCGCGGTGGGTGCCCAGGTCGCCGCGATCGACATGGCGGGCACCCGGACCAAGGAGATCCTGGACGCCGCGACCGATGCCGCCGCCGAGGCCGACCGGACCGCCGGGGCGGCTGGAGCGGCCGAGGAGGCCGCCGTCCGGGCCGCCGACGCCGTCCGGCTGGCCAAGGAGCAGGCCCAGGCCAGGCTGGCCGCCCAGCAGGCGCAGGTCACCGAGATCGCCGCCCGCCGGGAGCAGCTGCTCGGCGCGCTGGCCGCCGCCCGCCACACCACCGTCGACCTGGAGCGGCAGCGCCGCGAGGCGCTTGAGGCGATCGCGGTCCGGGCGGCGGAGGACGCCGCCAGGGCGGCCGCCGCTGCCGAGGCCGCCGCCGCCCGCCCCTCGGCCGACTCCTTCGTCGAGACCCCCTGGTCGGCCGGCGGGGCCGACGCCGCCATCGCGTTCGCCCGCTCCAAGATCGGCCTCCCCTACATCTGGGGCGGCGAGGGTCCGGCCGGCTACGACTGCTCCGGCCTGACCATGATGGCCTGGCGCCGGGCCGGCAAGACCCTGACCCACTTCGCCGCCGACCAGTACGCCGAGTCCACCCCGGTCAGCTACGCCCAACTCCGGCCGGGCGACCTGGTGTTCTGGACCGACACCGGCCGGGCCCGGGACATCCACCACGTCGCCCTGTACATCGGCAACGACCAGATGATCGAGGCCCCCCGACCCGGCATGGCGATCAAGCAGGCCAGCCTCTGGATCATGGGCCGCCCCGACTTCTACGGCCGCCCCTGAGCCCGGCCCGGGGCGGGGTGCTACTTCCCGTCTGTCGCCGAACCGTCCGCGGTGGGGTCAGATGTCGCGGAAGGTCTCGATCGAGGCGCCGATCGAATTGAGGCGTTCGGCCAGGTCCTCGTAACCGCGGTTGATGACGTAGACGTTGCGCAGCACCGAGGTGCCCTCGGCGGCGAGCATGCCGAGCAGCATCACCACGGCCGGGCGCAGGGCCGGCGGGCAGACGGTCTCGGCGGCGCGCCAGCGGGTCGGGCCCTGGACCAGGACGCGGTGCGGGTCGAGCAGGGTGACGGCGGCGCCGAGCCGGGTCAGGTCGGTGAGGTAGATGGCCCGGTTGTCGTAGACCCAGTCGTTGATCTGGGTGGTGCCGTGGGCGGCGGCGGCGATCACGGCGAAGAACGGGACGTTGTCGATGTTGATGCCGGGGAACGGCATCGGGTGGATCCGGTCGACCGGGGCGGTCAGCTTGGACGGGCGGACGGTGAGGTCGACCAGCCGGGTGCGGCCGTTCCGGGCGGGGTACTCGGGGGTGCGGTCGTGGTCCAGGCCCATGCCCTCCAGCACCGCGAGCTCGATCTCCAGGAACTCGATCGGGACCCGACGGATGGTCAGCTCCGAGGCGGTCACCACGGCGGCGGCGAGCAGGCTCATCGCCTCGACCGGGTCCTCGGCCGGGGCGTAGTCGACGTCACAGGTGATATCGACCAGGCCGTGCACGGTGAGCGTGGTGGTGCCGATGCCCTCGATCTTGACGCCCAGCTGCTCCAGGAAGAAACACAGGTCCTGGACCATGTAGTTCGGGCTGGCGTTGCGGATCACGGTCACGCCGTCGTGCCGGGCGGCGGCCATCAGCGCGTTCTCGGTGACGGTGTCCCCGCGCTCGGTCAGCACGATCGGCCGGCCGGGCGAGACGCCGGCCTCGACCCGGGCGTGGTAGCTGCCGTCGGTGGCGGCCACCTCCAGGCCGAACTGCCGCAGCGCGCCCAGGTGCGGCTGCACCGTCCGGGTGCCGAGGTCGCAGCCGCCCGCGTACGGGATCCGGAACTGCTCGGCGCGGTGCATCAGCGGCCCGAGCAGCATCAGTACGCTGCGGGTCCGCTTGGCGGCGGCCTCGTCCATCGAGTCGAGGTCGAGCCGGGCCGGCGGGGTGAGTTCGAGGTCGCGGCCGTCGTTGGTCCAGCGGGCCTTGACGCCGATGCTGGCGAGGACTTCGAGGATCCGGTAGACCTCCTCGATCCGGGCGACCTGGCGCAGCGTGGTGCGGCCGGTGGTGAGCAGCGAGGCGCAGAGCAGCGCGACCCCGGCGTTCTTGCTGGTCCGGACGTCGATCTCGCCGCTCAACTGCCGCCCGCCGTCGACCCGCAGGTGCATCGGGCCGGCGTAGCCGAGCGAGACGATCTCGCTGTCCAGGGCCTCGCCGATCCGGGCGACCATCTCCAGGGTCAGGTTCTGCTGGCCCTTCTCCATCCGGTTGACGGCGCTCTGGCTGGTGCCGAGCGCTGCCGCGAGCTGGCCCTGGGTCTTGCCCTTGTGCTCGCGGGCGGTGCGGATGAGACCGCCGATGCGCTGGAGGTAGTCGTCGCTCATCCGGCAGACGATATCTCACATGTGAGATGAGGCAGTCGGTGGGGGTGGTGCCGGATAAATCGGATGCCGCTCCTGACGGTGCGTCGTACCGTGACGGGATGGGCAACGCGCGGAATGACGACGTCGACATCCGGTACATCACCGAGGACGAGATCCCGGTCTGGGACCGGGCGATCGCACGGGGGTTCCTGCGGCCGCACGTCGAGGACGGCAGTCCGTTCCGCCGCCTGCAGTTCGAGCCGGACCGCTGGCAGGGCGCCTTCGACCCGTTCGACCCGAGCCGCTGCGTGGCCACCTTCCGCAGCTTCGACACCGAGCTGACCGTTCCGGGCGGGGCCACCGTCCGGGCCGACGCGATCACCGGGGTGACGGTCAACTCGACCCACCGCCGCCGGGGCCTGCTCAGCCGGATGATGTCCACGGACCTGGTGGACGCCCACCGCCGCGGTTGTCCGGTGGCCATCCTGATCGCGGCCGAGTACAACATCTACGGCCGGTTCGGCTTCGGCCCCGCGACCTGGAACGGCGGGCTGCGGATCGACCGCCAGGCGTCCGGCGGCCTGCGCGCCGACCTGCCGGCGAGCCGGGGCCGGGTCGACTTCGTCACCATGGCCGAGCT
This sequence comes from Kitasatospora sp. NPDC002040, assembly GCF_040296785.1. Lineage (NCBI taxonomy): Bacteria > Bacillati > Actinomycetota > Actinomycetes > Kitasatosporales > Streptomycetaceae > Kitasatospora > Kitasatospora sp. NPDC002040. The sequence goes on from NZ_JBEOXV010000001.1 coordinate 512,874, forward strand.
GCGCGAGCTGGGCCCCGGTCTGCACGAGCGCTGGCGCCGCACCCAGCCGGGCGCGATCGGCCGCAAGCCGTACTGGTGGCAGCTGGTCACCGGCGACGCGACCCTGCCCGGCTTCGACTGGAAGGAGCAGTTCGCGGCGCTGCACCGGGACGAGGACGGCACCGTGACCGGCCTGGTCTCGTACCGGCTGGACGACGACTGGGACGGCTCGGTCCCCAACTGCACCCTCACCGTGGACGACTTCATCGCCCTGGACGCCCCGGCCGCGGTGGCGCTCTGGCGGCTAGTCTTCTCGGTGGACTGGGTCCGCACCATCAAGATCGAGAACCTCGCCCCGGACGACCCGCTGCCGCTCTGGCTGAACGACGCCCGCCAGGCCAGGCCGGGCGAGGAGGTCTCCGACTTCACCTGGCTGCGGGTGCTGGACGTGCCCGCCGCCTTCGCCGCCCGGAGCTACGGCGCGGCCAGCCGGACGGTGCTGGAGGTGACCGACCGGGACGGGTTCGCGGCGGGCCGCTGGGCCCTGGAGGCGGCCCCGGACGGCTCCGGTCGCTGCACCCGGACCGAGGACCCGGCCGATCTGGCGCTCGGCGCGAGCCAGTTGGGCTCGCTCTACCTGGGGGCCGAGAGCGTGCCCCGCCTGGTCGCGGGCGGCCTGGTCACCGAGCTCCGCCCCGGCGCGGCGGCCGCGGCCGACCTGCTGCTGCGCACCCCGCTCAAGGCCTGGAACCCGGACGGCTTCTGAGGGTGGATCAGGACTTCGTCGTCCGGCCGATGGTCGGCAGGATGAAGTCCTGGATCAGGCCCTTGGCGTCCCGGACGATCGGGCGGAACACCCGGTAGCGGGACAGCGCCAGGACCCTGGCCGCCATCGGGGTCGAGCGGCGGACGAACTCCCTGGTCCGCTCGGTGTCCGGGGTGCGGTCGAAGACCCAGTACAGGACCACCACCATCAGCTGCAGCCAGAGCAGGTCGGGCAGCAGCTCGGCCAGTTCGGCATCCAGCTTGGTGCTCAGGTCGGACCCGGTCAGCACCTCGCGGAAGAGCTCGACCGCGGTGGCCCGGGCCGGGTGCGACTCGTTGGAGAACGGGCTGAGCGAGCTGTTCGGGTCGGCGGCGGTCCGGAAGAACTGGGACGCGAAGGTGTGGTACTGCGCCGCGCAGTCCACCCAGGAGGTCAGCGCGATCTCCAGCCGGTCCGCGAAGTCGGTGTGCCCGGCCATCCGGGCCCGGGCGTCCGCGGCGTGCTCGTACGTCATCAGGTCGTAGAAACCCTGGATCAGGAATTCCTTCGACTCGAAGTAGTAGTAGGCGTTGCCGACCGACACCCCGGCCTCGGCGGCGATCGCCCGCATCGTGGTCTTGTCGTACCCGCGCTCCTTGAACAACCGCATCGCGGTCTCCAGGATCAGCGCCCGGGTCTGCTCGCTCTTGTCGGTCTTCGGCCTGGCCCGACCGCCCGGCAGCTCGGAGTTTCCGGGGTCGCTCGCGGCCGGTGCCGGCTCCGTGACGTCATTGGGCTCCACGCCTGTGGAGCCTACCTTGGCCGTCCGGAGAGGCCGGGGCGGTCGCTGTGGCAGGCTCGGGGCCATGCGCTCCGAGATCCGCCCCGGTACCGCCGCCGACGCCCCGGCGGTCGCCGCCCTGCACAGTGCCAGCTGGCTGTCCGCCTACGCCGGCCTGCTCCCGCCCGAGGCCCTCGGCGACGGGCTGGTCCAGGAGCGCCGCGAACTCTGGGAGATCCGGCTGACGGTCGACTACGGGGAGCCCGCGGACACCCCGGTGCTGCTGCTGGCCGAGAGCGGGCGGGGGCTGGACGGCTTCGGGTACCTGATCCCGCAGCCGGACGGCCGGGTGCTGCTGGACAACCTGCACGTCCGCCCCGGCCTGACCGGCGGCGGGATCGGCTCCGCGCTGCTGGCCGCCTGCCGGGAGCACTGCCGGGGCCGGGTGCTGTACCTGGACGTGCTGGCGGCCAACACCCGGGCGGTCGCGTTCTACGAGCGGGCGGGTGCGGTCCGTACCGGCAGCGGGGCCGGCTGGTTCCCCGGCGGCGTCCGGCTGCCCGAGTACGGGTACGGCTTCCCGGTCACGCCGCCGGTGCGCTGACGGGCGGCGTGACCGGCGCGACCGGCGCGTCCGGCGCCTCTGGCCGCCCGAGCAGTCGGCGGCGTCCGGCCAGTGCGGCCAGCAGGGCCACCGCGGCCGCGCCGGCCGGCACCAGGAAGCCGGTGCCGGGTGCGGTGTGCTGGGCGACCGCCCCGCCGAGCGCGGCCCCGGTCGAGATCCCGACCAGGATGCCCGCCACGGCCACGCCCATGCCCTCGTTCAACTGCCGTGCGGGCAGCACCTCCTGGACCATCGTCATACCGGCCACCATGGTCGGCGCGGTCCCCGACCCGGCCACGAACAGGGCCGCCCCGAGCACCGCGAGCCCGGCCCCGGCGAGCCCGGCCGCCAGCGGGAGCAGCAGCAGCCCCGCCATCGCCGCCACCCCGGCCAGCAGCCGGCCCGCGGCCCCGGCCCGGCTGCGGACCGTCCCGAGGACCAGCCCGGAGACGCAGGACCCGGCCGCCACCAGCGCCAACAGCCCACCGGCCAGCGGCTTCTGGCCGAGCGAGTCGGCGTACGCGATGGTGCTGACCTCCATCGAGCCGAACACCACGCCGGTGGCGGCGAAGACCAGTACCAGCACCCGGAGACCGCCCGCCCGCAGTGCGCCCCGCCCGGCGGCGGCCACCGGCTGCACGGGTGGCTCGGTCCGCCGCTGGGCGGCGAAGACCAGTACCCCGGTGGTGCCGAGCACGGTCGCGGCGAGCAGCCCGGCGGCCGGGAAGAGCGTGCTGCACAGCAGCATGGCGAGGACCGGAGTAGGTAGAACACTCTGGGACCTACTCGGTAGCGGACCGTTTCCGCAGGCCACAAGGGGTCCGCCATGGTCGCCGCCACTCTCACCCGCCCCGCCGGGAACCTTTCCCTCCCCACAGAGGGCATGAAATCGACCACGTCAGCGGGGGTGTGTGCTTGCCACGGCCGCCCGCAAGTTGACCTGTTGCTCCGTAAGTCGAAGGTAGTCCGCGAGGGAGAGCGCGCACTGTCCATCCGTGCGCAGGAAGACCGGGGACGCGCATGGGCCGAGGAAAACGGCTACTGCGTCCGTAAGGTCTGGCGCGAGAACCTGAGTGCCTGGTCCGACGTGAAACGCCCGCAGTACGACGCCGCCATGACCGCCGTTCTCGATGGTGAGGTGCCGTGCCTGTGGGTGTACGCCCTCGATAGGTTCTCCCGTAAGGGGGCCGAGGCGGTCGTACCCATCTTGGGCCGGGCTCGCGTGATCTTCGACTATGAGCGGTTGGATAGCTCGGAGGAGCGCGACCGCAAGTGGATCATTGACAGGGCCGAGACTGCCCGCGAGTACAGCGAGCGGCTGAGCTACAACGTGCGCAGCACAAAGGCGAAGCAGCGCAACGAGGGGCGTTGGCTCAGCCAGGCCCCGTTCGGCGTGGTGGCCGACCCCGTTACCCGCCGGCTCCGCCCTGACACCGCGCCGTACCTGTGCCTGATAGACGGGCAGCGGGAGGTGAGCCCGTGGGATGTGGTGTCACGGATCTTCCGAAAGATCGCCGACGGGATTTCCGGCCGGGCGCTGGCAAAGGCCATGAACCGCGAGGGACTGCGGACCGTCACGGGGGCACAGTGGAACGTTTCGCAGATCCGCCGAATCGTGATCCACCCGGTGTACGAGGGGTGGCTGACAGTCGCGCACGGGGGGTCACATGAGCCAATGCAGTACGTCGACACCGACGGGCAGCCCGTGCGGTGCGTTGAGCCGGCCGTGGTGGATCAGATGATCCCGGCCGAGCTTGCGGCTCGGGCTCGCCGGGTCATGTCCGGTAACCAGCTCATACCGCGTACCCGGGCGGAGGGGCGGACGGCGCACCCCCTCTCGCGTCGAATGACGTGTGCCGGGTGCAACCGGGCAGCATCTCTAAGCGGGACTTCGTACGCGTGCACTACCCAGAAACTCGGAGGGCTCTGCCCTGCCCCGGTCTCCGTGAGCGCCCGCGCCCTTTTGCGGTTCGTGGTCCAGCAGTGGGCGGACCAGTTGCACAACGCCGCCGACGACGACGACGTCATGCTGGCAGTCGCCGAGCGGTGGCAGGCCCTTGCCCGTCCGGAGGACACTCAGGCGCTCCGGGACGCCCGCGCGGAGCTCAAGGCGGCACAGGCCAAGCTCGACAAGTTCCACGCCGATGACGCGTCCGGCACGTTCTATGTCGGTCGCTCGGCGCGCTACCGCATCCCGCACAAGGTCGCCGCCGAGGCACAGATGGACATTGCCGAAGCGCGCATCGCTGAGCTGTCCGGCGGGGGGCGGGTGGACATCACGTTCCTCACCGAGGGGCACGCGGCAGAGTTCTGGGAGACGGCCGCCCCGGAGTTGCGCCGTGACCTGCTCGGGCTGGCCATTGACTCCGTGGTGGTCAGTAAGGCGCCCAGGGGCATGGGCAGCCGGTTCAAGGGCTCCGAGCGGGTGAGCATCCGGTGGGCGGTGTCCGAGGACGCACGCCTTGAAGCCGAGGCCCTAACCATGGCTGCCTGACGGCCCCATACAGCCCCTAGAAGCCCCGGTCTGGCCCTGTGCCCGGCCGGGGCTTCTCCGTGCCCGCCGGCTCGGCCTCGGGCGCACCAGCGGGCAAGGGGGGTGCGGGTGGTGGTTCGGACCCTTTTTTCACTTCTCCCTATGTTTCCTAGAGAGAACTAGAAATTGGTCTCTAACCACCACCCCTGTCACCTTCGGCGTCACGGGAATTCCTCCCGCCCTACTACTCCCGGAAGCAAGTACGGAGCGAGCGAGCCCACCAGGTACCGACCAGCGCGAAGCGGCGGTCCGGTGGGAATCCCTCCCGCCCTACTACTTCCGAGAGAGGGACTGCGGGACTACCGCGCACCCCACCGACGGACAGGCGGACCGAGTGCCCGCGTTTCTCTCTCGCTGCTCTGCCCGTGCACCACGCACCCTCTCGGGGGTGGCCGCCGGAGTCGTGAGGCAGAGCACCAGCGGGGCCGCACTTGCCCGGGAACCGGCGTCCGCCAGGGCGAACCGACCGGGACGACCGAGTGCGGCCCCTCGGCCCCTACAGCGTGGCCACGATCACCCGTGGGCCGGACGTGTCGGTGTCGTCATACTTTGGCGCGTCCAGCTCGGCATCCGGCGCGTCCAGCTCGGCATCCTGCGCGAGCGCTTCGGGGTCCGTGGTGGTCGGGTCGCCTGCACCTCGGGCACCGGAGTGGTACCCGGCGACGCCCTCGCATACAGGCATTGGCGAAGCGGGGTCGTGCGGCACTCGAATGCCCGCCACGGTCGGTGACCAGCAGAAACAGCACCGTTCAACGGTTCGGGGCCCCTCGGTGACGGGTGGCACCTTCACCATGTCGAGATGGGCGCTGCGGTTCTCCGGGTCGAGCTGTCCGGGACCGCACACCCAACAGCTATCGCACATCACATGATTCACACGGCCAACCTAGCGCCGTGCGCTGACAGTTCAGACCGGGGGCCGCACCAACCCTAGTAACGACGCCCTCGGGCGCACCGAATGGGACTAACTGGGTGCGGTCCCCTGCCCGACCCGGCCGAGCCGGCGAGGGCCACCAGGACCACCAGGAACGGCACCGGACGGCGACGTGGTCGGGGTGTCCGAGGCAGGGGTGATCCGGTTCGCCTGCCACACAGAGCCCACCTAGCCGAAACGGCCAGGCAGCGTGCCCACCAGGGCGCGTGTTATCCCGGTTCGAGTCCGGGGGTGGGCACTGACCTACAGAGCTGCTACCTGCCGCTCCAGACCCGTGAGCAGGGTGTCGACCGCTGACAGGAACTCAGCCTGTGCAAACCATTCTTGGGACCGTGCGGGTAGCTCGGCCAGGTCGGCACTGATCTCGCCTCGGCGGGTCCTGATGCTGGCGGCTACGGCCATCAGTTCGTTTCGGTCCATTCGGGCAGCCTACGGGCCGCCACCGACTACGACGGGCGGGTGCCAGGACGGGCCACGGCCGGACATCTCGCTGTGGCCCGTTGCCCTACTGCCGACCAGGGCGACTACTGCGCGACGACGTGCACCACGTCTACGGACAGGGTCGTGTCATCGATCTCGACTTCCGCCCCATCCCACTCTTCGGCGATTGCCTCGGCGATGGATTCCGGGGAACATGCCGGCCCGCCCTTGCGGGTGACCTTGATTTCCACCGTGAACGTTACGAACTTCGACCTAGGCATGGCTACTCCCTAGCGGGTTGGGGCTGAACTGCCTTGAGCCTATGTGGAGTTGAGGGTCCGACCAAGCGGCCTGAGAATGCACTGCGGGAAGCAACTTCCGGCGCTACCAACACCATTGGGGCCCGTTGTGGGACCGGCGCACTCGGCTCGCTTCGCACGTGGTGGATCGCTACCCCCTTGGGACGGGAATGGCCTCCCCGTGGCCTTAAGTCACGACTTGCTAACGACTCGGAAGGGGCGGGACATGCGCTGTATCGACTGCACCGAGCCCGCCACCCACCGAGGGCGCTGCGAAGTTCATCACGGGGCGTACGAGGGCCGTCCGACGGTCCGTGCTCGGCGTGTCAGACAGGCTCAGGCAGCGTGGACCTACAACGGGGCCGCACGCCTACGGAAGCGGATCGAACTAGCCGGCACGGGTCGGTGTGAATGGTGCTGGCAAGACTTCCCGCCGAGTGCCATCGACGTGGACCACATCATCCCGCTTGCCCTCGGTGGCGAAGACACGGACGGCAACGTCCAAGCGCTCTGTAGGCCCTGTCACAAGGGCAAGACGTCACGGGACTTCGGGGCGGCCAGTACACCGTTCTGACGGCCCGTAGGTCACGCCAGCAGACCCCCGCGCATGCGGGGAGGGTGTTGCTCAGGTGGGGCATCCCCGCGAGTGCGGGGCCGACAAAGCGAAGTCAGGAAACGGTGAGCGGGAGACGGACCCACATAGCGCGCCCGGCCAGGATGACCGGTTCCATGTCCGGCAGCCCAGCCATGGGGCCAGTCACCATGACGAGAGATCCGGCGGCGGCCACCTTGGACAGCCATGGGCCGTTCGTCGGCATGGTCCCGTCGTAGAACACAAGGCCGTTCGGGTAGTGGATCACCAGTTCGTCAGTCCGGGCGGTGAGCCGAGCTTTCCAACCGGGCGCCACCTCGGGCCCGAACGTCTGCGGGAGCACCAGGGGTTGCCCGCCGGACTCACGCACCGACAGTTCGACAGTGTCCGCTGTGAGTAGCTTCCCGTCCAGGCTGGTGAAGCTGATCGTGTCGGGCTGGATCATCACCACCACGGGCTCACCCAACAGGCTCGCCGACTGGGCTCGAAGCCTGCTGACAGGCGGAGTTGAGAACACCCCATGGGATGGTGCGGCCGGCTCGGTGATCCGGCGTTCGTGCTTAGTCATGGCGAAAAGCATAGCCACGGGCACCCACCCTGACGCCCGATTGGAGGTGCCCCGTGCCACGCAGACCACGCCCCCCGTGCTCTGTCCCGGGGTGCCCCGAACTGACCACTGGCGGACGCTGCCCGGCTCACCAGCGTGAGGCAGAGCAGCAGCGAGGAACGGCAGCAGAGCGAGGCTATGACGCCCGCTGGCGACGCATCAGGCGTGCCTACCTGTACGCGCATCCGTGGTGCGTGCTGTGTACCGGGACAGCGACGGTCGCTGATCACTTCCCCGAGTCACGCCGCTCACTGGTCGCTCGGGGTGTCTCTGACCCTGACGCGTGGCACCGCTTGCGTCCGCTGTGCACGCAGTGTCACAACCGCGAGACGGCTGTTCATCAGCCTGGCGGTTGGGCTGCCGAGCGAGTGAAGCCGAAAAGGCTCTGACCTGCACGTTTACCAGGGGGGTGGCCCCTCTCCCACCTGCCATTTTCCGGCAGGGAGGGAAAAAACTAGCGCCGCAACCAGCCCTGTTTGCGCGGAGCGTGACGAACCGAGAAGGGAGTGATCATGGCCGATCCGACCAGGCGCAGGCCGCCACTACAGGTGATCCGAGAGGGGAATCCGGGCAAGCGGCCGATCCCCGAGGGCGTCGCGGTCCCGCCGGCTGAACTGACCGAGCCCGATTGGGTCGAGCTGTTCACCGACCAGGGCGAGGGCGACCAGGCCGACGTCAACGCAAGGTGCCGCCTGGTGGCCTCGCGGGAGTGGCGCCGGGTGGTTCCGGTGCTGGAGCACGTCGCCGGTATCGGCAGCGTCGACACGGCCACGCTCACGGACTACTGCGTGTGTGTCGCCCGTATCGACCAGTGCGAGCGGGAGATTTCCGCAAACGGCATTCTCATGCAGGGCGAGCGCGGGTGGCAGAAGAACGGCGCAACCACGATTGTGGGGCAGTACCGCTCCCAACTCGCCCGCTACATCGGTGAACTCGGGCTGTCTCCCTCGGCTCGGGGGCGTCTGACGCCGCCGGAAATCGGGGGCGATGATGACGGAGTTTTCGACTGATGATCTGCCGGTCCCTATCGGGGCCCTGCGGGAACTCGGTCTCTCCGAGGATGACATAGCCTCGGCCGTTCGCTCTCGCCCGCTGGTGGTCGCCGCACAGGCAGGGAGTGCACCCGGCGCCTACTTTGACGTTGAGGCCGCTCGGCGGGCTGTCTCGGCCATCGAGAGTTTCAAGCATACGAAAGGCCGTTGGGGCAACAGTCGGCTAAAGCTGGCACCCTGGCAGGTCGTGTGGGTGATCGCCCCGGTATTCGGGTGGCTCACTTATGACGAAGAACTCGGCCGGGCCGTGCGGGTAATCCGCTCGGTCTGGTGTGAGGTTCCGCGTAAGAACGGCAAGTCGACCTTGTCATCCGGTATCGGCCTGGTGCTGCTACTGGCGGACCGGGAGATCGGTGCCGAGGTTTACGCGGCAGCCGGCTCGCTCCCGCAGGCGGAACGTGTTTTCGATGACGCTAAACGCATGGCAGTCACCTCTCACGCCGTGCGCGGCCGGGTCGAGGTACTCCGTGGCGTAATTCGTGTCCCTCGCACTGGCGGGGTATTCCGGGCCCTTTCCAAGATCGCCGAAACGGCCCACGGTCTGAATGTGTCCGGCGCGCTGGTGGATGAAGTCCACGTGCATAAGCGTCGTGACCTTATCGACGCCATTGAAACTGGCACCGGTGCTCGTGATCAGCCGCTGGTGGTTTTCATCACGACTGCTGATGAGGGCACCGAGGGCAGCATTTACGATGAGAAACACACCTACACTCGGCGCTGTGCCGACGGTGTGGTTTTCGATCCGGGGCACTACGGGGTCATTTGGGCCGCCGAGGAAAAGGACGACCCCTTTGCCGAGGAGACTTGGTACAAGGCGAATCCTGGTCTCGGTGTCTCGCCGACGCTGGCGTACATGCGCCGTGAGGCGAACAAGGCCAAGAGTACGCCGTCCTACTTCCCGACGTTCTGCCGGCTGTCGCTCAACCGCCGAATGCGGGCCGCCTCACGGTGGCTTCCGCTTACGGTCTGGGATGAGAACACCGGGGAGGTCAACGAGAAGACTTTCCGCTATCGCCGGGCGTGGGGCGGGGTCGACCTGTCGGCCGTTTCCGACCTTTCGGCTTGGGTGCTCGCTGTCGAGTCCCGGACGCCCGGGGTCGAGTTGGACCTAATCGCCCGTTTTTGGTTGCCCGAGGAACGCCTGGCGGAACTCGAACAGCAACTACAGGTCCCATTGGGGCAGTGGGTGCAGGACGGTTTGCTGATGCTGACCGAGGGCGACGCGATTGATTACGGGGCCATCGAGCGGCAGATCATCGAGGACTGTCGACGGCTGGACGTGCAGCGGATCAGCTATGACCGAATGTTCGCCGGTCAGCTTGTCCAGCGCGTACAGGCGAAAACCCGAGGGGTCGACCTGGTACCCGTCGCGCAGACCTATCTAGGCATGTCGCCGGGCTGTAAAGAGCTGGAGCGACTGCTGCGCGAGAACCAAATTCAGCACGGCGGAAACCCCGTCCTGCGCTGGAACGCCAGTGTGGTCGAGGTCTACCGGGACGGCAACGACAACATGCGGCCCGTCAAGCCGGACAGGAACAAATCCTCGGCCCGTATCGACGGCATTGCAGCCGCCGTGATGGCCCTTGACGGCTATGTCCGCAGGCCCCTTAAGCGGCCCCGTGCGGCCAGTGCCTAGCCACGGCGGAGCCCGTTTACGGCCCGCTGTAAGGCGATGACCGATGGGGCTGTCATTTGGTCGGGCATCCAGAGCTTCCGACCGTCGGCGAGTTCACTGCCATCGAGCCGGTAAAGCAAGTCTTCCCAGTCGATCCGGCAGTCTCGATACCAACCCTCTGCGATTTCATAGGCGAGCGTGACGATTTCCTCGGTCACTTCTCCCGCAGTATGCGGGGTGAATTCAGCAGGCATGCCGAGGACGGTATCGGAAGGCTTTTTGGTAGTCAAATAGCCGCTTACATACATCGCTGTGGGGCTTATTTAAGAGGCGCGCTCCGTGTTGGCGAATCCAATCCAGCCCCGTCCGGGCGTAACCGGGCGGGGCTTTTTCTTGCCCAAGGGGGTGCGGCGTGGCTGAAACCCCGCTGGAAATGACCATCCGCCTGCGGGCGAAAATCGAGCGGCGCAAGACGGCCGCTAAGAAATGGTCCCGCTACTACGACGGAACCCATCCACTCCTGTTCACGTCGCCGGAGTTCACGGCGCAGACCGGTGGGCTGTTCACCGAGTTCTCGGATAACTGGTGCTCGGTCGTCCCGGACGCGACCGTCGAAAGGCTTATGCCGCTCGGATTCCGTCTCGAAGACGGCTCGATAGATACGGCAGCCGGCCGAGCGTGGCGCAAGGCTGAATGCGATGTCGAGATCGGCCTAGCGCTGCTCGAAGCTCTGATCACCTCACGTTCCTACGCGCTGGTCTGGCGGCCGAACGGGCAGGATACCGAAATCACCTTCGAGCATTCCTCGGGTGCTGTTGTCGAGTACGCCCCGGGGCGTCGGCGAGTCCGTTCCGCCGGTCTCAAGGTCTGGCATGACGGCTCGGCCGAGTTTGCCACGCTGTTTCTCCCGTCCATGGTGTACCGCTGGCAGCGACCGATGCGGGACGGTGGGCAATGGGTCGAGCGGACCGAGGGCCTTTCCCCGAGCGAACCGGCGCACATCCCGAACCCTCTCGGTGCCGTCCCGCTGGTGGAACTCCCTAACCGGTCCCGGCTGTACGGGTCGCCACGTTCCGAGATCCAGAACGTGGTGCCGCTACAGGATGCCGTGAACACCCTGTGGGCTCACCTGATGACCGCCTCGGATGGTCTCGCCCTGCCCGCGCGTGCCGTGCTCGGAATGGACCGTCCGGTACGAGAGATCCTTGACGAAACCGGTGAGGTAATCGGCGAGGAGGATCTGCCGCTCGACAAGTTCCGCTCTGACCGCCTGCTCTGGCTCGAAAAGGAGGGGGCGGCGATCGCCGAATTCTCGGCCGCCGATCTCGCCAACTACACGAACGTCATCGATATCGCTGTCCAGCACATCGCCGCACAGACCCGAACGCCCGCAACGTACCTGACCGGTCAGCTGATCAACGTCTCGGCCGACGCGCTCGCCGCATCCGAGGCCGGTCTAGTGGCCAAGGTGACCGAGAGGCAGCGCCATTTCGGTGCCGCTCTCCGTGAGGTAATGCGGCTCGAAGCGGTCGCCAACGGTGAGACCGGCCGTGCCGAGTCGCTGGCCCTGGGCTCGGTCATTTGGCGCGATCCACAGTTCCGTTCGGACTCTCAGTACTCGGATGCGCTGGTCAAGCTCAAGGCGATTGGCGTTCCGGATGAGGCCCTGTGGGAGCGAATCCCCGGGGTCACGCCGGATGAAATCAAGCGGTGGCAGCGCATGCGTGCCGACCAGGCGGCGGCCATTCTCGGGGGCAGCATGGGCGACCTGTTCGGCACCAAGCCGACCCCCGCCAGCGGCGACCAGGACGACCCCGCCGAGGGCGCGTGATGGCCGACTCCGCCGCTCTGGCAGACGCCCGGTACCGGGAAGTGCAGGCGCTGACTCGGGCCGTGGTTGGGGCAGTTGGGGACCTGTGGCGAGACGTGTCCCCGGATCGCATCCTGGCGGCCCTACAGGGCGAGACGGGGTTGGCGATCCTGCGGGCCGTGACGGCCGGACAGGCAACCGCAGCAGCCGGGGCACAGGCTTTCGTGGCAGCGTCAATGTTGGCGCAGGGGGCAACCCTGGCACCGCTCGGCGTGCTCGACCCGGCCGCCCTGGTCGGTATGGCGATGGACGGCCGATCCCTGGCGTCACTGCTGTACCTGCCCGGTATCACCACCGCACGGGCGCTGGCAGTCGGTGAGGCTCCAGAGCTGGCGGCCCTGCGGGGCATGACCCAAATGGCGATGCTGACCGGCACCACGATCGCCGACACGGCGCGTACGGCTACGTCGGTCGCCATGGCGGCTGAGTCGTCATGTGTGATGTACGTCCGGGTTGTCAGCCTGCCAGCGTGCTCGCGGTGCATCGTGCTGGCCGGCCGAACGTACTCGTACTCGACCGGGTTCAAGCGGCACCCGCAATGTGACTGCGGCATGCGTCCGCTGTCTGAGCGGCAGTGGAATGACCCTGCGGAGCTGGACCAGGTCAAGACTGCTCGGGAGTTGTACGACTCTATGTCCCCCGCCGAGCGACACCGCCGGTTCGGCGGCGCTGCGGTTAAGGCCATGGAGCACGGCGCCGATATCGAGCAACTAGTCAATGCACGGCGGGGATTGGCCACGGCGGCCACCCGCAACGGCGATGCACTGGTGACCACCGAGGGGACCACCCGCCGAGGGATCGGGGCCCGAGCGATCGGGGCCGCCTATGAGAAGCAGGGCGGAGAACGGTACGCACGGTCCACCGAGCGCCGCCTCATGCCGGAAACCATTTTCCAACTCGCCAAGGGGGACCGGGAGTTGGAGATCGCACAGCTCAAGAAATTCGGATACATCACCTAGGAGAGCACCATGCCCGAGAACCCGAACCCGAACGGCCCGACCCCGAACGGCCCGACCCCCGAGGACCCTGCCAAGGGCGCCCCGACTCCGGCCCCCGCCAGCGGCGACCAGGGCGACCAGGCCGACGCGCTCGCTGCCGCAGAGCAGCGCGCCACCGAGGCCGAGGCCGAGGCCGCTCGACTCCGCCGGTCGAACGCCGCGCAGAAGGGGACCGACGTGGCGGCTCTGCGAAGCGAGCTACAGGCCGAGATCCGGAGCGAGTTTGCCGCCGAGCTGCTGCGGGCCGAGGTACGCGCTGCCGCCGCTGGTCGTCTCGCCGACCCGTCCGACGCGCTTGCCCTGCTCGACCTGTCCACGCTTGCCGGCCAGAACGGCAAGGCGGACCCGGCGGCCGTAACTGCCGCGCTGGACAAGCTGGTCAAGGACAAGCCCTACCTTGCGGCCACTCCGCCGCAGGGGGCCGCACCGTGGGGCGACGTTGGCGCCGGTCAGCGTCGCGCCGCCGAGCCCGAGCCGTCCAGCCCGTTCGACCGCCTGCGCCGGGCTTACTCGAAGTAGGACGCCAGCTCCGGGGCTTTCTCAAATGAGAGGCCCCTTTTTCATGCCCACAAACAGGGGGAATTCACCTTATGGCTATTTCGCTCGCCGAGGCCGCGAAGCTTTCCACGACCGATCTTCAGCGCGGCGTCATTGAGACGTTCGTGCAGGAGTCGAGCATTCTCGACCGCATCCCGTTTCTCACCATCGAGGGCAACGCCTACGCCTACAACGAGGAGGCCACGCTCCCCGGTGTGGAGTTCCGAGCGGTTAACGGCGCCTACTCCGAGAGCACCGGCACGGTCAACCAGAAGTCCGAGAGCCTGGTCATTCTCGGTGGTGACGCCGACGTGGACAAGTTCATCGTCCGCACCCGGGGAAACCTCAACGACCAGCGCGCGATCCAGACCCGAATGAAGGTGAAGGCCGCTTCCTACAAGTTCGCCGAAACCTTCTTCAATGGCGATATCGCCACCGACCCGAAGTCCTTCGACGGCCTGCGCAAGCGTCTCACCGGCGGGCAGGTTCTGACCGCTGGCACCAACGGCGCGCCCGTACTCGGCAACGGCACCACGGACCCGCACGCCTTCTTTGACCTGCTGGATTCCCTGGTGGCCTCGGTCCCGGGTCTGACGGCCGGCAACGGCGCGCTGTACGCCAACCGGCAGGTTCTCGCGAAGGTTCGTAGCGCCGCTCGGCGTATCGGTGGTGTCGAGATCGTGCGGGAGGATCTGACCGGTAAGCGCGTGCTGACCTACAACGGGATTTCGTTCCTGGACCCCGGCCAGAATGCGGCGGGCGTGGATATCCTCCCGCAGACCGAGACGCAGGGAACTGCCGTGGACGCGTCTTCGATCTACGCCGTGCGATTCGGTCAGGGCGAGGACGACCGGGCCGTTACCGGTCTCACCAACGGCGGCGTTCAGGTTTATGACCTGGGCGAGCTGGAGTCCAAGCCGTCCTACCGGACCCGAATCGAGTTCTACACCGGCGTTGCCGTTTTCGGTGGCAAGGGTGCGGCCCGCCTTAACGGCGTTCTGGCCAAGTAGAAAAGGGGCCCGGAATGCCGCCGCGTAAGCGCGCAACGGCACCGATTCCCCGCCTTCCGCATGACGAATTCTGTGAAGCCCCGTCCCGGTTTGAGCGTTTTCCTGTGCTCGACCAGGACGGGGCCGAGCGGATCGTCACACGGTGCATCGGGTGCGGTGCCCAACTGACCAGCAAATAGAGGGGGTTGACCATGACCACACTTCCGGCGCTGGCCACTGTGGACCAGCTGGCCGCCTGGTTGCAGCGGGCCCCCGAGGACATGCCGCCGGGGGCCGCAACGGTGCTTGACGTGGCGTCAGCCGTGGTTCGCACCGAGGCCCGGACCGACTTCGCACGCCGGGCGACCACCGTTCTTCTGCACCCCCGAACAGGGTGGATCACGTTGCCGCTCCGGCCGGTCGTATCGGTCGACGCCGTCACGGTCATGGGCGGCCCGCTGGAGCACGCGCAGTGGGAGTTGCACGGTGACCGCCTGCGGGTGCTCCCATACCCCCACAGTCCGGCCCTGGTGACCTACACATCAGGACACGGCAGCGTGCCAGGCGACGTGCTGGCGATCGTTCTGACGCTTGCCGGCCGGATCATCACCAACCCGGCCGACCTGCGGCAGGAAACCGCCGGAGGGGTGTCCGTCACCTACGCCGCCGAGACCATCGGGGCCTCACTCGCCCCGGTCGAGCGTGACCAGCTCGCTCGGTACCGGCGCCGCTCCGTGGTGGTGATCCAGACGTGAGCCTGTACCGGCAGACGGTAGTGATCTACCGGGCCCCGTACCGGCTCGATCGCTACGGCAACGCGACCACCGAACGTGACTGGACCCGAGCGACCGCAACGACCGTGCGGAGTGTGGCAGTTCAGCCGGACTCGACCGCCGAGGCGGACGGGGATCGTCCCGCCGTGACAACCGGGTGGCGCCTGATTACCCGGCGCGGCGTCGACCTGGACCTGATCCCCGGTGACCGGGTTCTGTCCGCCGGGCGCCTGCTGGAGACGGACGGCGAAGTGGCTCGGTGGTGGGAATCCGCCGGGCGCATCCATCACGCCGAGGCCCGTTTGGTGGTGGTGGCGGGGTGAGTCGCTTTCGCCGCTTCAAGGCCAACAGGGCTGGTATCCGCAGCCTCATGAAGTTGCCCGGGGTCGGTGCGGAGCTGGACCGTATCGCGCGCCGGATCGCTGCCTCGGCCGGGGGCAACGGTGGGATTTACAAGACGGACCAGGAAACGGGCCGCCTGCGAATCCGGTCCGCCGTAGTGGGTGACTACGACTGGGGCCACTCCGATTACGAGAGCTCCCGGCGCGACCTGTTGCGGGGCCTGGACGGCGCCAATGACTAGCCGCCCGACCATCCTCATGCCGGACGCCGTAGCGGTCGTCACGGGCTACCTGCGGGCCGCGCTTTCGGCAGCCGGCCGACCCGTGCCGGTCGTCTCTCGCATCCCGATGGCACGGCCGCCCGAGTTTGTTCGGGTCGAGCGGGTCGGCGGGACCAGGGCGACCGTCGTATCCGACCGGCCCCGCCTCGATATCCATGCGTGGGCTGCCACCGAATCCGAAGCGCACGATCTCGCCGCCCTGGTTCGCGCACTCATGGACTCCATTCCGGGCGTGCGCGATGAAGTTACCGTCTACCGGATCACCGAAGTCGGGGGCCTGCAATGGCTGCCTGACAGTGAGACCAGCAGCCCCCGTTACGCGTTCGCCGTCGAAATCCACATGCGCGGACGCGTGCTCTAGGGGCCTAGCGACGGCGCTGGGAGGGTTGGAGCCCGTCGTCATCCAGTGCCGCCCGCGCGGCTATTGCGAAATCTTGAATTAAGTCCTGAAGCTGCGTTCCAATTAGTCGGACGGTTTCTAGGTCAGACGGCACACGCGCTCCCGGCGCATGGGAAAGCCCTCTCTGCACAATTCCGAGAGCTACACCCACATGACTGGAAATTGGGCTTGCGACGGCCACTACCGAATCAGGGCCCACTAGTGCGACCTCTGCCCATGCCTCTCTCATCTCCTCTTCCATGGCGGGTGCCGCTGCACGGGATTCATCTGTGATGGCATAAAAACTTTCCCGCGCGGCGGAAGCAACAGAGATCAGATGCATGTAGGCGGAATGGCGGGGCTCGCGCCGCTCTTTGAGGTGTGTGGCCCGAGCGTTCATTCTTATGCCTTTTTGCTGAGCCCACCCCGCTGCAAATGCCGCACCGATTGTTGTCGCTGACCCCGCTAGTGCGCCGCACACGGCGGCCAACCCCGCATCCATGCGAAGCAGCTTACCCACGCAGTCAAGAGGGCATGCCGCGTACTGCCAATTTACAGGAGTAGATGATATATGACCCTAAATGCAAATGCCGTGCGCGTCGCCATTACCGGCGCCGCATACACCGCGCCGAAGGGAACTACGGCCCCGGTCGACGCCACAACCGCATGGCCGGCTGCCGCTGTCGATATCGGCTGGATCAGTGACGACGGGATCACCGAGTCCAATGCCGCCGATACAACCGAAATCAAGGCGTGGCAGGGCGGGGCCACGGTCCGAAAGGTCGTCAGTTCCTCGGAAATGACGTTCAAGTTTACGGCCATCGAGACCAGCAAAACCACGCTGGAGCTTTACCACCGAGGCTCGAAGGTAACCGGAACCTCGGGTAAGGCGGTGCTCGCAATCAAGGCGCCGGGTCCGGACCGCAGGATGTTCGGATTCGATGTGGTCGACGGCACCAGCCATATCCGCATCGTGATTCCGGATGGTGAGGTAACCGAAGTTGGCGACCTGACCTACAAGGGTGACGAAGCGCTCGCCTACGAGCTGACGGTCACGGCCTACCCCGCTGCGGACGGGACCGTCGCAATCAAGTTCTCCGACGATCCGGCATGGCTCAGCACTCCGGCACCGTAACCCGTTTCTGCCCTGCGGCAGGAACGTTCCTGCTAGATCGTGAGGTGTTTTCATGAGTGACGTTTTCAATCTTGACGTGTGGGTGGCCGAGGCCAAGCGCGACCCGTTCCGTTTCGCTCTCGGCGGGACCACGTTCGTACTCCCGGCGGCCAGTGATCTCGACAAGGCGATTCTCTCCGAGGTGAACACGGAGAGTCCGTCCGCAGCGGATATCGTCGCGCTGCTGCGGGCCGGTCTCGCTGACCAGTGGGCCGACTTCGACAAGCTGCCCGTACCTATTAGCGCGGTCGGTGAACTGTTTCGCCGCTGGCAGCGGCACGAGGGCGTGACGCCGGGGGAACCCGAGCCCTCGCCCGCCTCCTGACCGAGCACGGCGAGGCTATAGAAGCCGATTTCCAGCGTTACTACGGGACCGATATCCGGGACCTGTGGCGGCCCGGTTCCGGGCTGACGTGGCGCCGCCTGCGGGCACTGATATCCGGACTGCCGACCGATTCCGCCCTGGCCCGTTCGCTGGCCGGTCCTGACGCTGTGTGGACGCTGGAAAACCAGCTACTCGCGGCCGTCCACGACCGGCTGAACGAAGCGAATTGGCAGCGCGGAAATGCCGGGGCCAAAAGTCCGAGTCGGCGCCCGGAACCCATTCCTAGGCCGGGTATCAAAACTGGCCGGATCGGCTCGACCAAGCGCAGCCCGCAGGACGTCGCCGCGTACCTGGCGCGATTCCAACCGACGGACGGGGGTGAGTAATGGCCGTCGAGGTCGGAATGGGCTATCTGTCGATTGTCCCTGAAGTTCAGGGGTTCGCCAGAGAGCTGCAACAGCAAGTCACAGGCCCTACGGAGCAGGCTGGCGAGGCGGCCGGGCAGGGCGGCGGGCAGGCAGCCGGCGAGAACTTCACCAGCAAAATGGGAGGCGTCCTAAAGGGCAGTCTCCTGGCGGTCGGCCTGGCCGCTGCTGCCGTTCTGGTAAAAGGTTTCTCGGACGCTCTCGACCAGGGCGCCATTAACGGGAAGATCCAAGCGAGCCTAGGCAGTACGCCCGAGGCAGCCGCCCGGTACGGAAAAGCCGCCGGGCAGCTCTATGCGCACGGCGTCACAGAAAATGTCGAGGACGCTGCACAGGCACTATCCGGTGTGATGCGCGCTGGCATCCTTCCTCCGGACGCCACGAACGCTCAAATCGAGTCCATTACCGGGAGGGTAGCGGATCTCAGCGATACGTTCGAGCTCGACCTGGGGCAGACTGCAAATGCGGTCGGTCAGATACTCAAGAACGGACTAGCCAAAGACGGCACCGAGGCTCTAGACATTCTCACTCGGGGAATGCAGCAGATGGGCCCGCGCGCCGATGACATGGCCGATACGTTCAATGAGTATTCGACCAAGTTCCGTGACTTGGGATTGTCGGCCGCTCTCGCCATGGGGCTTATGTCTCAAGGCATGCTGGCGGGTGCGCGTGATACCGACGTGGTCGCCGACGCCCTGAAGGAATTTCAGATCAGGGCCACGGACGGATCTAAAGCCAGCACCGAGGCGTACGAGGCTATCGGCCTGAACGCCGAAGAGATGACCACCAAAATCGCCAAGGGCGGCCCTGGTGCCCGAGAGGGATTGCAACAGGTCATAGACGGGCTGAAGGCAATTCCCGATCCTGCGGCCCGTTCGGCTGCCGCTGTGGGCCTTTTCGGAACCAAAGCCGAGGACATGGGCCAGGCGCTTTGGGCCCTTGACCCGAGCACTGCTATAGCGGCCCTAGGGGACACCGCAGGGGCCGCCAACGCAATGGGCGACGCGCTGCACAACAACGCGAAAACCAGAGTCGAGGGATTCAAACGGTCCCTTGAAGTCGGACTGACCAATTTCATGGGTGACAAGGTCATCCCGATGTTGGAACAGGGCGGCGCCGTCGTGACTGGCGTATTCGGCCCTGCGCTTGAGTACGGCCGCCAACTGGTCGGCCCGTTCTTCGACCTCTTCAAGGGCCCCGGACCCGAGGCGGTAGGGGCATTCGGGCAAATGCTGGTAGGCCTCGGTGGCGACGCCAGAAACGATCTGCTGCCGGTTTTCGAGCGGCTGGTTTCGCTGGCACGGGGGACGCTGTTCCCTGCTTTGCAGGGCCTCGGGCGGGTCGTCTCGGGCGAGTTGCTGCCCGCGCTTATGGGCATGTATTCGGCGGTCGCCTCGGCGGTCATGCCGGTACTGTCCGGAATCGGCCGGGTGATGGGTGACACCATCGTGCCCGCTGTGATGCGCGTCTATTCAGCGATCGCCGAGAACCTGCAACCCATCTTCTCGGCGGTATCGGAGTTCATCCGGGACAGGGTCGTGCCGGCTGTTGAGACGGTCGGCGACAAGTTCCGTGAGCTGGTCGACAAGGCTCAGCCGCTGATCTCTGTGGTGACGTCGGTCCTGTCGTGGCTCGGACGGCTCGCCGCCGACATTCTCGGCGTCGTGATCCCGGTGATCATTCGACTCGCGGGACCAATTTTCGAGAGCCTGTTCAGTGCCATTGGCCTGGTTATCGATGTGGTCGGCGAGTGGATCGGATTCATGGGAAGGCTCGCAACAGCCTTCCGTGACGCCGCTCGACCGGTGGCCGAGTTTGTCGAAACGGCGGTGTCCAAATTCGGCGAGTTCATCACATGGGTTGGCGGCCTGGCGGTCCGGGTCATGGACGCTGTCGGCGATTTCCGAAGCCTGCTGGTCGAAAAGGGCAAGGACCTGGCTCGCGGAATTTGGGACGGCATTTCCGGCATGGGCGGCTGGCTGAAAGACAAGCTGATCGGGTGGGCCAAGGATTCAATTCCTGGTCCGATTGCCGACGCGCTCGGCATCCATTCCCCGTCACGGGTCATGGCGGCGAGGGTCGGCCGCTGGATTCCCGCCGGTATCGCCGCTGGCGTCGACCAGGCCGAGCCGGATCTCACGGCCCGACTGCGGACCCTGGTCACGATTCCGCCCGTGCGGGTGCCCGCCCCCGTGCTGGCCCTGCCGGGTGCCTCGGCGACCAGCTCGGCACCGTCCATCACGGTCAACGCGACCACCAACGCCAGCCCGTACGAGATCGGGCGAGAGCTGGCGTGGCAACTACGAACAGGGGGTGGGTAGTTGGCTGCCGTTTCATACTCGGGGCAGCCGTGGACCATGGAGTACGGGGGTGTCCTACTCGGCGCCCCCGGCTCGGTGGTGCTGCACGAACCGTCAGGGCTGCTCGACTCGCCCGAGGTCCGGTCGTCCGATCGGACGCTGCTGCAACGGCACGGGGCCTCGGCCGGGACCGACTATCTCGGGGCCCGGGTACTGCACTTGGGGTTCACCGTGTTGGACGACCCCGGCACCCTGGCGGAAGTGCTGGCAGCGTTCCAGCCCGCCGCAGGGGACAAGGTTCTCAGGTTCGCGGTGCCCGGCCTCGCTGGCGGGTCCGGCCGGCTGACGGCCCGAGTCCGCAAGCGCTCGGCGCCGGTCGGCTCGGTCTACGCCGCCGGGGCGGTCCGGTTTGACGTGGAACTGTACGCGGCCGATCCGGTGCTGTACGCGGACCAGGAAGCGACAGCGCGGGTCCTGCCGCTGGCCCCTCGGGGCTCGGTCAAGATTTTTCCGATGCGGTTCCCGTGGGGCGTGATGAAATCCGGGGCGGTCTATATCGCGCCGCCTGTAGACATCACGGTCGACGGCAATACGCCCACGTGGCCGACTTTCACCATCGCGGGCCCGGCAGTGAATCCGACGGTTATCAACCGTCGGACCGGCGAGCGGATCACCGTGCAACTCAACGTACCCACCAACGAGGTACTGACAATCGACACCAGGGCGCGAAGCGTGCTTCTCAATGGCGCTTCCCGATACGGCGCACTGACACCCGAAAGCACATGGTTCGCGCTTACGCCGGGAACGGTACGGCTCGAATTCGATGATCTGCTCGGTGATAAAAACCGGGGCGCTGACGTGCGTTGGCGCTCCGCATGGATCTAAGGGGGGAAATATGGCGGGAGGTATCCGAGCGCCGATCTACCTGCACAAGGGTGAATACGACTCCGGCGACTTCCGGGCGGTCCTGGCAGATATCCGAGGGCTGAATATCGGGGTGATCCCTGGTTTCGCAGGCGACGGATTCAAGACCACGGCGGTAGCCGGAAGTTCCGCCCGTGTGGCGGTCGCCGGTGGCCGGGCATGGGTGCCGCTGACCAAAGCTGGCGTCCGTGATTTCCGGCACGCGTATTACATCGACCTGCCGAGCCCCGGTGTCCAATTCAACCTGGCCACTGCCTCGGCGACAGCAGACCGCTATGACCTGATTGTGGCGCGTGTCTCCGATGACACCGACGCGACGACGTACGCCGAAGTGGCCCTAGCAAACTATGCCCCGGGCAATCTCGCCCCGGGGTGGGCGGTCGACGTAGTCCGGGGAACGGATGGTGCGGGCACTCCGAGCGTTCCGTATGACAGCTATCTAGTCCTCGCCAGGGTCCGAGTGAAGAAGGGCGCGACAAGCCTTTCTGCGGCCGATATCGAGGACATGCGGTACGCGACCACGGGGCAGGGAGATCCGACCCCGATCACCCCTCTGCGGACCGCTCCGGGGCAGAGCGTCGCAGCGGTGGCCGGCAATCAATACAAGGGCGGGCTGATCTATGCCGCCGATGAAGACCGGGTGTATGTCAAGGGGGCAACCGACGCGCGGCCCCTGGTCAACCGTGCCTTTATGACGGGGCAGACGTCTCGGGGCTCTACCGGGTGGTGGGGCGTGGACGCTCCCGGCGCGGACATGTCCGGCATGGTGCTGCGGTACGACGGTCCTGCGGCCACCTATGATCGGGTGGGCATTCTGAATTATCAGATCAGGGTAATCGGCGCCCCGGGGCGTGAGGGGTGGCACTCCATTATGACGTTCTCCGATACGGCGAACTACTGGGAATCCCTCCGCAAGTACGAGGCTGCCGCAGCGATCACACCGCACGCCGGAACGGCCCATGTCCTGATCCCCAAGAACAAGCCTTTGAAGGTCTGGCACGCACTTTATGCCCAGCTCGGTTGGGCGTATCTCGATGAGTGGCAGTCCTATTCACAGATGACCGTTGTTCCGCTTGAGTAGGGGGCGAGGATGGCACAGTACCGCGTAATCTTCGCCGAGTTCCTGACCGGTGCCCTGTGGGGAGAGCTGGCCGTTTCCGAGCTCTCCTACTCCCTGGCGCTCAATGGGCCGGGATCGGCCACGGTTAAAATCCCGCTGTGGGCATTCGACTGGTCGGCTCTTTCCCCCTGGCGGACTCTGGTCTACGTCCAACGGGGTGAGCAAATCCTGTGGGGCGGTCCCCTGGTCGCCTTCGGTGTGGACCTTGAGTCCGAGGATGCGGAACTCAATTGCGCCGGGCTCTGGGCCTACTACCGGCGCCGGCTGATCACCTATGATTCGGCGTTCACGCAGCGGGATCAGGGTGAAATTGTCAAGGCGCTGGTGCAGGATTTCGGTGACGGCACCGGGCAGTACCCATGGAACTCGGGTCCTCGGGCCCTCATGTGGGACGGCTCGACCACAACCGGAGTCCTGCGGGACCGCACCTACCGCAAGTACGAGCGGAAGGCCCTCGGGCAGGCTGTCGAGGACCTGGCAGGGGTCCGGAACGGATTCGATTTCCGAATTGGCTTCGGGTGGTCCGGCAGCCGTGTCGCGAATTTCTTCCGGCTCGCTCCGGCCTCGGGGGTTCCCACGGATCTCGTGCTGGAGCACGGCGCGAATTGCGATATCCCGAGTTTCAGCGTGGACGGTACGAGCATGGTCACCGAGGCTGTGACGACGGGCGGGGGCCAGGCTGACGACCAACTCGCGGTGTGGTGGTACAACTTGCCCGCCGAGCTTCGGATGCCCCGGCTGTCGGCCGTTCAGTCCCGGCAGGACGTGACCACGGTCGACGTGCTGACCGGGTACTCGCAGCAGATGATCTCCGAGGGCTCAACTCCGGTTGTGATTCCGTCAGTTCGGCTCTACCCGGACAGCTACCCGGGGCCCGGCGACGTACAGCCGGGGCAGCTGGTCAGGGTCCGTGCGCGAGTCGGCGGCCGCCTGGTGCTCGACAGGACATACAAGATCACCGGCGTCTCGGTGAAGCTGACCGATGCTGGCGAGGAGACCACGCTGGCCCTGGTCCCGGAGGGGGTGTACGCCAGTGTCGGGAGCGCTGCAACTCCCTAGCCTGGCAGGGGAATTCGCCGACCTGCGGCGGCGCCTTGACGCACTGGAGCGCAACCCCGGTGCGGGTGCCCGCGATGAACCGTTGCCCATGTCCCCGTATACCCCGTGGTCCGGCGGCGCGGCGTTCAGAGCCGTTGCTCAGATCGGCGTTGGCGGGCTGAACCGGCCGGTGGTCCGCCTGGATTTCTGGGCGACGGTCACGGGCGCCGGGTCAGTTGAGTTCCGCCTGTTCGACGTGGACTCGGGCCGCACCACGTCGGCCGTGATTGCCCTCGGCGCCGGGACCGGGCAGTGGGTGCGCGCCGAGTGGCTGCACACGCTCGACCCGCCGCACACCCGAACCGGGACATGGCGCCGCGTGCTGCTACAGGCCCGGCAGTCGGTCGGCACTCCAACCCTGACGCTCGGCCTCGGCCTCGCCTCGGGGGTGTCGACCACCACGGCCCCGGGCGCCACCACGGCCGGGACCTGGTCCACCGTGACCGCCCCGGCCGGCTACTGAGAGGAGAGAGCGTGTCAGACGCACAGGCGTACACCCTGTCCATCGTGCTGCCCGCCGAGGACGTACGGGCAATCGTCGCCTATGCCACCGGGCAGGACCCGGGGCCACCGACACCAGACACCTACCGCAGGGCGGGCGAGGAGGTACAGGCCGTGGCCGAGTCGGCCGTAACCGCCTTACTCCGCCGGACGGTCGACTACCGACCGCTCTCCGCTGCGGTCACCATCCGCCGAGAGGAGACCGACCCGAATGCACCCGTCCCGTTCACCGGACCCGCAGACCCCGCCTGATCAGCTCGGCGTGGTCAGCGTGGGCGCGCGAGAGATCTATGACCAGGTCATCGAACTTCGTTCAGAGGTCCGCAGCATCGGCCAGCAGGCCGAGGGCGTGCGCGCCGAACTGGACGACCACGAAAGCAGGCTAAGGGCCCTTGAGGCATGGCGTTACGCGCTGCCCGTCGCCGCGCTGACAGGCGTAGGCGGCGCCCTGGTCGCCATTGTGCAGGCGGTTGCCAAGTAGGCGACCACACAACCGAGTTCACAACACGCAGCCCCGTCCGGGCGCTACCGGGCGGGGCTTTTCTATGCCCGAAAGAGGTCACTATGAGCGTCGATATCGTCTCCCGCAGCGCGTGGGGCGCCCGTCCCTGGACTAACGACGTGGCGACCGTGCCACTGTCCGAGCGCACCGAGTTCTATATCCACTACGACGGCGGAACTCCCGTCAGCCGCACGGGAGTTGCGGTCCCGCAGGCCATCGAGCGCGAGCACCTGGGCAACGGGTGGTCGGGCATCGGCTATCACTTCGTCGTCGACCAGGCCGGCACGGTCTACGAGGGCCGAGGGTGGAACCTACAGGGCGCCCACTGCCCGAACCACAACCGCAGCGCGATCGGCGTACAGATCGCTGTCGGCGGCGACCAGGCCCCGAGCGATGCGGCCCTGCGGTCGGCCCGTGCGCTCTACGACATGGCGTGCGCCCGCACCGGTCGCCAGCTGGCAATGCGAGGCCACCGGGACGGGTTCGCAACTTCCTGCCCCGGTACCCGCCTGTACGCCTGGGTCAAGGCCGGGATGCCCGCCCCGGGTGGTGGCTCGACCGGTGGCGGCGCGGCTACCCCGTACCCGGGCTACCTGATCCGGCGTGGCTCGACCGGCGGGGCCGTCCGGGTGGTGCAGTCCGTGCTCACCCGGCGCGGCTACAGCGTCGGCCGGTTCGGTGCCGACGGCGTGTTCGGTGGTGACACCGAGGCGGCCGTACGCCGGTTCCAGTCGGACCAGCGGATCAGCTCTGACGGGGTGGTGGGCCCGGTCACCTGGTCCCGCCTCATGCCGTAGCGCAGAGTGCGCACTTCCTAGCCGGACATGTCCGTTTCAGTCGTCTATAGGCCGCCCCGCGGGGCCGTTTTTTCTCTACACACAGTCACTTTCTAGGGGGCTTCAATGCAGTTCATCTACACCCATCCGGCCCGGATCTATGCGGTTCTGGTCGCCGCGCTGGCCCTGGTCGCGCACTACGTCCCTTCCCTTCCGTCCGCCCTGGTGCTCGGCCTCGCTGCGGCGGTGCTCGGTACCGGCGAGGCGGTGCAGCGGTGGGAGGACGCGAAAACCATCGCGGCGGGCATCACTCCGCCTGCGGCCGTCGGCCCGTACGAGGACTGATGTCCTACCGCCATGTGGCGCTGCTCGGCCGGGCCCGAGCCGGCAAGGACTCCATCGGGGCCCGGCTGGTCCACCAATTCGCGTTCATCAGGGTGGCGTTCGCCGACCCGTTGCGGGATGCCGCGCTCGACCTGGACCCGATCGTGGGGGCCGAGCGCACCGCGTATGGCCACCTGCCCGTCCGGCTGTCCGATGTGGTCGGCAGGTACGGGTGGGAGAGGGCCAAAGCGGAGCACACCGAAGTACGGCGCACGCTCCAGCGGCTCGGCGAAGCGGTGCGAACGCACGACCCGGACTACTGGTTGCGGCTCGCCCTCGCCCGGGTCGACGTCGCCGAGGCGTGGAACCTTCCGACGGTCGTCACCGACGTGCGGCACACCAACGAGGTTGAGGCACTGCGGGAACGCGGGGCCCTGGTGGTGCGGGTCGAGCGCCCCGGGCACCAGCTCAGCGGCTCGGCCGGCGAGCACGTCACAGAGACGGAGCTATCCGCCTACCCGGCGGACGTGACGATCACCAACGGCGGGACGCTCGCCGATCTGCACCAGCTTGCCGACGCCCTTGCCGTTCGGCGCTGACAGCCGGGTGGCAAGGGTGGTGGTTCGGACCCTTTTTTCACTTCTCCCTATGTTTCCTAGAGAGAACTAGAAATTGGTCTCTAACCACCACCCCTGTCACCCTTCACCACTACCCGAGGGGGACACCCATGCCCGGACAGGTCCGGACTATCAAGCGGGGCGGGTCGCGCTTCTATGTGCACCCCGAGACCGCCGTAAAGTACCCGGGAGTGACTTCCGTCGTCGGAATGCTCCCCAAGCCGTTCCTAGTCCATTGGGCGGCCCGCATGGCTGCCGAGACGGCCGTATCCAGTCTCGCCGCTGTGGCGAGCATCGCCGAGCGCGACCCGGACGGCGCCGTGGACTACGTCCGAAACTCCCACCTGCGCTACACCAAGATTCGGGCCAAGGTCGGAAGCGATGCCCACGACATGTTCGAGCGCATGATCCGTCTTGAGGAAATCGACCGGGTCCATCCCGACCTGGAGCCCTACCGCAAGGGGTTCGCCGAGTTCCTTACCGTTGTCCGCCCCGAGCTGGTGCGGGCCGAGGATATCGCCTGGTCCGACACGCACGAGTACGCCGGTTCGTTCGACGCCATTCTGCGCGTGTGGCTCGGCGAGGACGGCAAGCCGACTCCCGACCACAGTGGCACTCCGCATCTGCTGATCGTGGACTGGAAAACGTCGAAGTCGACGTATCCAGACGTCGCACTCCAGCTCTCGGCGTACGCGAACGCTGACCGGATCATCGCCGCCGATGGCACGAGCGAGCCCATGCCCGAATTCGACGGCGCCGCCGTACTCCATATCACCGGCGAGGACTGGGCATTCAAGCCGGTCCGGATCGACAGTGAGGTTTTCGGCGTGTTCCTCACGCTGCGGCGCGTCTTCGAGTGGGACCGCGTGATCAGTAAGACAGTGATCGGCCGCGCTATCGCGCAGAGCGCCCGCCGGCTGGTGACAGGGACTCAGCGCCGGGCCTGATACAGCGCCCGCAGGACCTAAGTGCAGGGGTACGCCCAATATGGGCTGCCCCTTTTTTCATGCCCAAAATCAGGGGGAATCCAATATGGCTATGCGCATTTTCGAGACCGACCCGGACGCGATGCCGAAGGGCACTTTCTCGGATGACACCGTGGGGCGTTTCCATTCGGGCAAGGCGGTTGACGGCCTGCCCGTCGCCCTTTCCGAGTGGCGGGTGTCGACCGGTGACCCCGATGTGGCTGCCGCAATCGCGCAGCTTCTTGGCGGGACTCCGGTCGAGACCGATTCCCAGTCGGAGAACTTCATCGAGGTGGAAACCTCGGTCGACAAGGTCAAGGTGATTCTTGCCGGTTCCGGCGCGATCACCTCGGATCTCAAGCTGTGGAACGGCTCGAACCTTATTCACCACTGCGACGGGGTCGAGTTCCTTTCGCCGGATGAGGACAAGGGCAAGCCCTGCCGCTGCCCCGCCCTCATGGAGGACCGAAAGGCAGCCGCGAAGTCCAAGCGGGGCCCGTCGCCGTCCATCTCGGTTTCCTTCCGGCTCGCCGATGACTACCACCTTGGCCTTTTTCGGTTCCAGACCGGTTCGTGGATGCTGGCGCAGGTCCTGCACGAGGTGGAGAACGCACTCGACCGAATTGACGGCGAGGCCCTGTGCTCGCTTGAGCTGGAGCTGGTCGAGTACACCACGAAGAAGGGCCGTGACGTTTCCTACCGCAAGCCGGTAATCCGCGTTCTCAAGAGCTGGAACGACGCCATGGCGGACCCGAAGTTCTAGCCGGCCGGGGCTCCGCTGCTGGTCAGCGGGGCCCCTGCCCTGTCTCTTGGGGGAGAGACCTATTCCGATTCTCGAACTGTGCGCGGGATACGGCGGGCTCGGCCGCGCGGTCGAGTCACTGACCGGCGAGCGAGTGCGCTATGTCGCGGAAATCGATCCGTACGCCGCTCTGATCCTCGCCACCCGGTATCCGCACGCCCCGAACATCGGGGATATCACGCAATACGACTGGTCCAAGCTCCGAGGCCAGGTCGACATCATCACGGCAGGTTTCCCCTGCCAGGACATTTCTAACGCAGGGAAGCGGGTTGGGATTCGTGGTGCGCGCTCGGGCATCTGGGAAAACGTCGCGGAATCCGTTCGCGTTCTACGACCACGGTACGTCTTCCTGGAGAACGTATCCGCCATCCGAACGCGGGGCCTCTCGGTCGTACTCGGGGACCTGGCCGAGATCGGGTATGACGCGAAGTGGACTTGCTTCCGAGCGTCCGGAACTGGTGCCGCCCACGTGCGAGATCGGTGGTTCTGCATCGCTACTCCTGCTACCGACTCCGACGGCAAGCGACGCATCGCGCGGGCCTGATTTCGCTAAGGCAGAACGCGAGGGCGCCGGGGGCGACGACCTTGTTACTGCGGTCGCCCGCCTATTCGATAAGGACCGGGCGCACAAGCTTTTCAAGACACCCACCGCCAATCTCGGATCGAACGGCGCCGCACAGCATCCGGACAAGCGCCGTGCGGGTGGTCACGGGCCCAATCTCGATGATGAGGTCTCGTTCCTGCTGCCCGTTGACCCGGACATTGCCGAGGAGACGCCGGGGGCGTTCCATTCGCCCCGGGAATGGTGGCAGGACTACGGCCCGGCGGTTCATCGGTGGGAAACCATCACCGGCCGCCCCGCGCCCGTCCCGGTCGAATTCGGACCCCGAGGCGGTAAGCGGCTTGCGGCTGTTTTCGCCGAGTGGCTTATGGGCCTTCCGCGCGGGTGGATCACACACATTCCGGGCCTTAACCGGGCCCGTCAGCTCAAGGCAGCCGGTAACGGCGCCGTTTCTCAGCAGGCTTTCACGGCCTATCTGCACCTGATGAACCACAACGAGGGGGACCACACCGATGGGTAAGCGCGGCGTTATCACGGACTATGCGGGCGAGGAACTTCACAAGGGAGACCTGATCGTCTACGCGGCCCGGCAGGGAAACCGTGTCAGGCTCGCTGACGCCCTGGTCGACAAGGTCACGGCCAAATTGGTCGACGGCCGCCTGCGGCCCATGCTGCTGGTTCGCCCGACCGGTACGGAGTCCGGATTCACGCGCCGTAAGAGCCTGCGCCGGGAGTGGATTTCCAGTGAGCACGTCCGCCTTGTCATTCCGGGTGTGGCGGACATCTACGAGGACTAGCCGCCCCTAGCGGCCCGCACCGAGCCGGAGAGTATCCCCACGATGCTCTCCGGCTCTTTCCATTTCTAGGGGGAACCGTGATTCTCGTGACCAACGAGCCGTTGGCTTTTTTCCTGATTGCCTCACTGTCGGGCATCGTCTTCTGTTGCATCATCCTCGCCGTTGTCGCCGTTTGGGGGCGTGATGAGGATGAGTAACCCGAACAAGGCGCGCGGCACCGCATGGGAATCGTCGGTGCGCGATTACCTGAACCGACATCTCGGCCTGGTCGACCCGGACGGCCGATTCCTGCACCCTGCCAGCGCCGACAACGTCCGCCGGGCCGCACAAGAGGGCGCCCGAGACGTGGGTGACATTCACTGCCACCCGTTCATCCTGGAATGCAAGGATGTGAAGAGCCCGGCCGTACCGACGTGGCTCCGGCAGGCGGTCACCGAGGCGGGCCACGCCGGGTATCCGTTCGGGGTCGTGGTGCACAAGCGCCGGGGCGCGGGGGCCAGTTCCGGGCGGGTGCACTTCCCCATCAGCACATGGACGGCCGTACGCGACACGCTCGGCATGCCCGTGGACGACGCGGCAGGGCTGTACGGGGCGGTCTACTCTGCCCGGGGCACCGACACCAACCGCTGGTACGTGACTATCTCGCTCGCCGACTTCGCCGATCTGCTCGCCGATATTCGGGGGGCGCATCGTGTTCCTAGCTGATCTGCTCTCCCGATTCGGCGATGTGACCGAGCACCAGGACGGCGGGTACTCGGCGCTCTGCCCCGCACACCCCGACTCAACTCCGTCTCTGCGGCTATGGCGGGGCGAAGATCACAAGCTTCGGGTGCACTGCCGCACGGGCTGCACCCCCGAGGCGGTTGCAGCTGCTGCTGGACTCCGCATGCGGGACCTGTTCGACGTGACCGGACCCGGTGCCACGGTCAGCAGCGCGCGCCCCGAGCTGGTCACCGTGGGACACACGGCCGCTCTCGCCGCGTACGTCGACCGGACTTCGGCGGCACTGGCCGGCCCGGCGCTCGACTACCTTGCCGACCGGTTCGGGGTGGACACCGAGACGGCCGCTGATCTTCGGCTCGGCTACGACCAGGGCGACCAGGGCGAGGCACCCGACGCGTTCGCGCATCTCTCCCGTGGCTACCGCGCGCACCCCCGGCTGACCGTCCCCCTGGTCGGGTTCGACGGGGTTGCCCGGGGCCTACAGGGGCGGGACCTGTCCGGTCAGTGCCCCGCCCGATGGGTGAGCCTGATGAACCCGAGGGGGCACAGGTGGGCCCCCTACGGCGTCATGCACGGGCAGGGTGGCTACGGCACGGTCCTGCTCTGCGAAGGCCCCGGCGACGCCCTGACGGCCGTTGCTGTCGGGTACGACGCCGTAGCGATCCGAGGCGCGTCCCTTGCTGGCAGTCCCGAGCTGGTCGCCGAGCTGGCCGAGGGACTGCGCGGCTCGCTGGTGATCCTCGCGGGTGACCAGGACCAGGCCGGGCAGGGATTCTCAGCCCGTCTTGCCGAGGGCCTGGCCGAGCACGGCGTTACGGCCCTGGTGCTCGAACTGCCATCTTCTGTAGGGGACTTGACCGACTGGCGCGAGTCGGACCCGGCCGGATTCCCGGCAGCGCTGCACCGTGCGGTCAAGGCAGCCCGTCCGGCAAAGAACAGCACGGATGCTCAAGTGGCTAGCCGGGACGCCGAGTTGGCGGTTCGGACCGGCGCCGACACGGTCAGCCGGGACCAGGGTGCCGAGGCGGCCGAGATCCTGGCACGCCTGGTGGGCCAGCTCGGCGAATCCGACGCGATGAACGCACACGCGCTGGTCGCTTGGTGCGGGGGCCGAATCCGGTACGCCCCCGGAATGGGATTCCACACGTGGAACGGACGGATTTGGGTCCGCAGTGACGTACGGGTCCGGCAGGAAATCCACCGGATGGGCGCCGCCCTGGTGCTGGCCGGCCAGACTCAACCCGCGCGGGGCTTCACCATGACGACCCGCATTGACGCGCTGATGACCGAGCTGCGATCCATCCCGTCCGTCTATGTCACGCCCGAGGAATTCGACGCGCACCCCGATCTGCTGACGTTTCGAAACGGCACGGTCGACCTGCGGACCGGAGCGATCCGGCCGCACGACCAGCGCGACCTAGCCACTTTCGCACTCGATATCGACTACAACCCGGAAGCGACCTGCCCACGCTGGGAGAGGTTCCTCACCGAAGTGTTCCCCGGCAGCCCCGACATGCCCGCGTATCTGCGGCGCGTCATCGGCTACGGAATCACCGGGCACACGTCGGAACAGGTTTTCGCGATTCTGTGGGGGAAGGGAGCGAACGGCAAAAGCGTCTTCCTCGACACCCTGACGGCCGTATTTCGGGCGATCACCAAGACGACGGGATTCAGCACGTTCGAGGAGCGTAAGGGCGGCGGAATTCCCAACGACCTTGCTGCCCTGCGCGGGGCCCGGCTGGTTATGGCATCCGAGGGCGAGGCTGGCAAGCCGATGTCCGAGGCAGTTATCAAGCGCTCGACCGGCAGTGACGTGATACAGGCACGGTTCCTGCACCATGAGTTCTTCGAGTTCAAGCCGAGTTTTCTTCTGCTTCTCGCGACCAACCACAGGCCCAAATTCAGAAGCCAAGATGAGGGCCTGTGGCGACGTGTGCGGATGCTCCCGTTTCTGCGCTTCTTCGCTCCGGCCGAGCGTGATCCCGATCTGCTG
The DNA here is from genome assembly GCF_040296785.1 of Kitasatospora sp. NPDC002040. Classification (NCBI taxonomy): domain Bacteria; kingdom Bacillati; phylum Actinomycetota; class Actinomycetes; order Kitasatosporales; family Streptomycetaceae; genus Kitasatospora; species Kitasatospora sp. NPDC002040. The sequence goes on from NZ_JBEOXV010000001.1 coordinate 545,128, forward strand.
CGGAAGCTCCGGGCGGAGGCCGAGGGGATCGCCGCATGGGCCGTACGCGGGGCCGCAGAGTGGTACGCCGAGGGCCTACAGGACCCGCCGGACGTGTCCAGCGCAAGCCAGGAGTACCGGGCCACCAGCGACCAGCTTGCCGGCTTCTTCCCCGGGGTCCTGGTTCGGGACGAAAGCGCGCAGATGAACGGCAACGAGGCGTTCACGGCCTACCTGGAATGGGCCGAGGACGAAAACCTACCGGCTCGGGAGCGGGGTACGCGGCGGGCATTCTACGACGCCATGGAGGAAAGGGGGGCGGTCCGGAAGTCCACGAAACGGGGAATCGCCCTGCTGGGAATCCGCCGAGCCGACCAGAGCCCCGACGCGAAGGGGGTAGGTATCTTCGCGACCTGAAATCGGGCTGTCTGCCATTGCGGCGGGCAGCCCCCTTTCGGGCTATGCGGACCATTCTTCACCAGGTGGCCGGCGAGACCGTCACCGTAAATGTACCCGAGGACACCGACGACCTACGTAAATTCTGGGAGTGGCTTTACGAAGTACGGCACCGTGGACCTATCGCGGTGGATACAGAGACCAGCGGTCTCGACCTATTCTCAACAGGCTACCGTCTTCGCACGGTGCAATTCGGCGACGCCCGAACGGCTTGGGTCCTGCTCTATGAGCGCGGGGGTTACTTCGCCTCTTACGCCCGTGACGCCCTGCGGCGAATCCCGCAAATTCTCATTCATAACGCAGCCTTCGACTGGCTTGTGCTGGACCGGCACGCGGGAATTCCGCTCGAAGACCTCGCACCGCACACCACCGACACTCGCATTCTGGCAAGCCTCATTGACCCGAGGCAGCCCCAAGAAATGGGCATCGGGACCGCGCTCAAGCCGCTGACGGCCTATTGGGTGGACCCGGCGGCCCCGGACACTCAGGCAGGGCTCAACGCTGTTTTTCGCTCGCACGGTTTCACCAAAGAGACCGGCTGGGCGGGCATTCCGGCGACGGACGAAACCTATTTGCTCTACGCAGGTCTCGACGTCATTTTCACGGCACGGCTGGAGACCGTCCTGCGGCGGGAACTCGCCCGGCTAGAGGTACGGGACGCCCTCATCCCGTACGAGCACGAGATAGCCCGTATCTGTGCCCACATGCAGCGCAAGGGCATGGTCCTAGACGTGCCGTACACCGAGGCACTGAACGGCCAACTCGCCGAGGACGCGCAGCACTTCGCTGCCCTTGCGGGCCGGTACGGGGTCGACAACGTCAACTCGACCGCGCAGATAGCGGCGGCCCTGGTGGGCATGGGCGAAGCCCTGACAGAGACAACTGCCAGCGGTGCCCTGCGAGTTGATAAGTCGGTCTTGTCAGCCCTCGCGGACGTGTCGCTACAGGGCGAACCCCTTGGCCTGCGGACGCCGAACGCGCTTGCCCTCGCCGTAATCAAATCCAAGCGCGCGGGGAAATGGCGCTCGGCCTATACCGGCACGTTTCTCGACACGGTCGACGCCGAGGGGCGGTGCCACCCGTTCATCAATGCCCTACAGGCTCGAACGGGGCGCATGTCGATTACGCGGCCCGCTCTCCAGACGCTTCCGGCCTCGGATCAGATGATCCGCCGGTGCCTGCTGGCGGAGGAAGGACATGTATTCATCTCGACCGATTTCAAGGCGGTCGAACTTCGCGTACTCGCCGCCCTGGCGGACGTGCGCAGGATGAAAGAGGCGATCCGGGACGGCCAGGATCTGCACGATTTCACGGCGTCGATTCTGTTCGGCGAGGGCTTCACCCCGAAGCAAAGGAAGCTCAGCAAGTCGACCGGTCTCGGAAAGGTCTACGGGGGCGGCGCGGCCACGATCGCCCGTCAGTCTGGCGTGCCCGTCGAGGACGTACAGCGCGCTATCCGGGCGTATGACCGCCTCTACCCAGAGATCAAAAAGGCGGCCCGCAGGTGGCAGCGTGAGGCTTTCGAGACCGGAATGGTGTCCATCTCGGCGACGGGCCGAAGGCTTCCTTTGGATAGGGACCGTACATACGCTGTAACAAATTATATGTGTCAAAGTGCGGCGCGCGACGTTCTCGGGCAGAGCCTTATCAATATCGAGGAAGCCGGACTGCTCGACATGTTGCGCTTGCCGATCCATGACGAATGCCTCGTGTCGGCTCCGGCCGGCGAGGCTGCCGAGATCGCCCGGGAAATCGAGCGGTGCATGACCTGGGACCTGCGGGGCGTGCCCATCGAAGCGGAGTCCGAGATCGGCGGACGTTCGTGGGGGTCGCTGTACGGATCACCGTACTAGGCAGATGTCAATCGGTTTTCTGAGCCCCGAAGGGTCATTTTCCTAGGGGCGCAAGGGCCCTGGTGCCTGGTGGCCGCCATAACGATTTGGAAAGTTGAGTCACCAAACGGCCGAATTTTGGTAACGATCTGACCCGCTGTAGTCGGAATATGCCCCTGGCTATCGCTCTCGTATCGACTCGGGACCTTTGTCACGGCTCGCCCATGTCTGGCCGCTTTATGTGCATTGCCGCTCTGCGCACTCGAATCTAAATTCAGTGCCTCGCAGCGATTACGGCAATAGCTAAGCCCCGTCCTGCTAACCCGGGACGGGGCTTTTCCATGCCCATTTCCAAAACCACGTGAGTACCGGCAAGGGGTGAAGTCTGCCCTTTTCCAGCTCCGTTCCGGGAATCCGTCCCGCCCCACATGGGGCGACAAATCCCACTTGGAACGGTGCCCCTTGACTCAGCTCACGCATGCCCAAATTCAGGCCGCCAAGGCGAAAGACCTTGCAGCAATCACGGCCGTAATCGCCGAAACCGACGACCTACTCACGGCCCGCGCCCGCCGGCTCGCGTCCACCGGCGGCCATACCGACACCGACCTGATAGAAGATCTGGCGCAAGCCGGACGCATAGCAGTCTGGCAGGCGATCGCCGACTTCGACGGCGACAGTCCTGCGCAATTCATGGCGTTCGTGGATCGCAAGATTACCCGCGCCATGGCGGACGCTCGGCGGGAAGCGACCCGCCCAGGAGTGGACCCGCATACCGCGAAGGTATTCGAGGATGCGCTATGCCTGGCAGCCGGCGACCCCTACAAGGCAGAACTATTGGCAGTCACGGGGGTTCGGCGTAATGACCGGATGAGTCCGGAGCTTGCCTATTCCGCCCGGCTGTCTTGGATGGGGGTTGACTCATTGGACCGGCCGTTCAACGTCACTACCCTCGGAGAAAATGTCACCCTCGGGGACGTTGTGGCCCGCGATATCGAGCTACCCCCGGACCTGGTCGAATCCCGCGATGTCGAGACACACCGTCGGAAGGTCATCCGTAACCAGGTCCACCGCACGCTCGGCCTGCTGAGTGAGCGGCAGCGGCACGTACTCAAGGCCGCCGAAGGCGTGTCCCCGGTCGACCAGTACCGCGAGGGCACCGACGACGATCTGTTGGCAGCGGACATGCGCGTCACGCCGTACCAGGTCCAGCAGGCCCGGACCAAGGGGAAGACACGTTTCCGTGAGCTGTACACCGCCGGAGCGCAGCAGTGGTGATCGTCATCGGCACCGTGGACGGGGGGACGGTCACGATCACCCGGCGGGGCCGCCTGGTCGACATGCACCTACGCGACGCCGAGGGGAGCAGCGTGGCGACCGTGGTCCGTCCGGCCAGCGAGGTGGGGCGCACCCTGGCGGGCCGTGGCGCAGCGCGGCGGCGCAGCAACGGCCAGCGGGAGTAAGGGAATTACTAGCGGGGGCGGGTGCCAGGGTGCCACACGTGCGGGTGCCCGCCCTTCGGGGCCTAGCGGCCCCTGCGGGTGAGATCCGGGCGCCTGCGGCGCGTTCACCGGATCTCAGTCCCCTTACGGGGACCGCCCTTAGCCGGGCGCCTACGGCGCGTTCACCGGCACGGGTCGGCAGTCCTGCGCCTACGGCGCGCACCGGACCGCCGAGGCTCCCACCCGCGCGGCTCTCTGGTACCCGTCCCCGAATACAGGCCGGGGCTTATGAGGAGTAACTATGTTTGTTGCCGGGCGAGTTGACGTGAAAGAGCTTCGGAGTCTGCGGGCAGTCGGCACCGCCGAACTGTCGGTAGCCGTGATGCTGGCCGACCCCGGGGCAGGACGGGACCGCATGATCACCCAAGCCGTCGAAGCGGACCCGAAGTTGGGGCCCGAGCTGGTCGAAGGCGTGACGTACATCCTGTCCGTCTACCGGCTGAACCGAGCCGAGTCGGAGTCGGCCGACTGGTTCGTGATGCGCCGCTCGGGGCTGTACCGCACATGTGAGGGTCCGGCCGAGCACGAGGAGAGCACGGGCGAGTCCAAGGGGGCCAGTTTCTACGTGATTCTGCCCGGGGGCGTCACCCCGCTGTGCATCACGTGCCATCGGCGGGTGACGGCATGAGTGCCTGCCACGCCTGCGACAGCGGACGTTTCGCGTGTCCTCGGGACGACGGTAGGCCCCTGCTCTGCCCGTTCGTGACGGAGTCCGAGAGCGCGGCACTGGCCGAGGCGTACGGCACGGATGACCAGGAGTAGGGCCAGCTAGGGCGGGTCGGCTGATTACCAGCCGGCCCGCTCGGTCGTGCTAGTCGACGGCCTACGGCCGGACTCGGCCCCCTATGGCGCTTCGCGCCGGGCCGAGACGGGAAACCGCCCCCAAGTTCGCTGCGCTCACGGGCGGTGCTGCCCTTCGGGCAGGGGCTGTCGCCCCGGGCCCCTCAAGTTCGCTTCGCTCACGGGCCCGCCCCTGCGGGGCATGGAACCGGCCTGCGGCCGGAAACTTCAATCGTCTAAACGTTGCACAGGCAACTGACTGTCCGTCACATCGTTGCCTCGCTGGCGCAGGGGACTTTGTGTTTTTGGTCACAAGGTGCCGTCGAAAAATTGTTCGCACAAATGTCAGTCCAACGTGCAACCTTTAGGCCTGGTCAGCGTCCTACAGGGCAAGGGGCGCTTGGGCAGGACGCTTTTACTGAACACGTTCAATCCGGGCTGTTCAGAGTCGAAACTGTGTACTAGGGTTAGCGGATGGTTACGCACGGCGAGGAGATGTACGTCACTACTACGGTTTTTGTCACTCCTTGTGAGCAAGGGAGCGGCGCGTGGGAGGTCTGCCCGAACCTTCCGGAGGGTCTGGATACCACTCTGATCCGGGCCTGTGAGGATCTGCCCGCCGTGCTGGAGACGCAGGGCGGCGTGATCGCTGCCGTACTGCGGCACGTCGTCAGGTACAGGGGTTTTCGTCTGCTCGCCCGAGAGACCAGGACGCATGCGCTGGCGGGCGGGGTCGAGTGGGTGCACGACCGGGCAACCGGCACATGGCGGATGCATGACCAGCCGTGGACCACCTGTGACTACGGACTGCACGACCCGGCCGCTTTGGAGGTGGCAGCGTGACCAGGACAAGGCATTTCATAGTGAGCCGGGACGACCGGGCCGAGGCGAGCGAGATCAGGATTCGCCTCGCCTCGGCGCTGACTCGGGCGGGCATCACCGAGCGGTACGGCATGGACGTCCGGCAGACGGCTGGAGCGTGGGGCGTCTACCTGGTCGACCGTGAGCCGGCAACCCCGACCCCGGCCGGGCTGGTCCTGCTCACTCCGGTGCGCGACACACGTGCGCTGGTGGTCAAGCTGCTCGCCCTGGCGGCGTAGCAACGGCCGAGGCCCCACTACCCATCGGCGGGTGGTGGGGCCTCGGGGCGGGCTCTCACACGTCGAACGTGGCGGACCATGTCGCGAAGGCGGCCCATGCCTCGGCGGGGAAGATAAGCGCGGGACCGGTTGGGTCCTTGGAGTCACGGACGGGAACCACACCATGCGTTTGGGCATAGTTCAGTGCGGGCTCAACGCATCCTCCGCTGCCGTTGCTGTAAGAGCTCTTGCGCCACTGGGCGTCAGATAGGTCAACGTGCATGACGTTCAAGGTCCTTCCGTATTTCACGGATCATCGCCTGTGATGCCCCTTTGCTGAGTGCGTCGACCTGTAGCCGATCGAAGGCTCCAGCCCATGTGGCAACTGTCTCAGAGTCTCGTTCCAAGTATCCCCGTTGCAGCGTCTCGGTGTAGCCGAGTATTGCCCGGTTTGGCATGGTCAGCAGGACCACGGGATGCGAGAACGGATGATCTTCAGCCAGGCTGTAGGGGGCGACCTGCAAGATCACGTTTGAACGCTCGCTCAACGACTCCAAATGCTTGAGCTGGCGTGCCATCACGGCCGGTCCGCCGACCGGACGGTACAAGCAACTTTCGTCGATGACCGCATGCACAACTGGTGCGGGAGTGCGCTCTAGGCCACGCTGACGCGCTGCCAGCGTGGCTACGCGGGCGTCGGCTTGTGTAGGTGTCGCGCTCCCGCGTCGAACGTTCCCTGCTTCCCAGGCGGCGGCGTGCTCCAGCGTCTGAAGTGGGCCGGGGATCAGCCGGAAGTCAACCAGGCGGATCACTAGTGCTTCCGCCTCTCGCGGCGTGTAGTCAGCGAACCCAGGGATCAGGGCGCCGTTCTTCCAGCTCCACCACAGGAGTTCCAGCGTGCCCTGTGCGCCCAGTGCCGCATCGGCCAGGGAGACGAACTTTAAGCTCGGCGGCTGTTTGGCAGTCTCAACGGTCGAAATGTAGACGCTGCTGTACTGGATCAGCTTGCCTAGTTCAACTTGCGTGAGTGCGCGCGCCACCCTTGACCTGCGCAGATGAACAGCCAACGCTGCCAACGGTGATGACGTTGGGTCAAGTTGCTTCGGAGGCATGTTCGATCCTCACTTAAAGTCCGGCTCACTACAGAGTTAAGACGCTTCCGATCCTAGGCCCGGATGCCGATCCTGGTAACAGGCAGGAACCGCCCCGTTACGGGTGGTCCGCCGTCATCCCCGACTCTGCGCGAAGGGACGCACCGCCATGCCCGCGAAGCTCACCACGTCACCCCCACCGAAGCGCCCGCCAAGGGCGAGGCAGATGCCAGCGAGCTGGCTGGAGCCCCCGCCCGAAGCCGCCAAGCCTGCGCCGCCGAGGCCGGGTTCACCGCTCGCTACCTACCAGCGGGCCCGGACGGCCGGATCGGTACTGCCGGGAGACTCCGGACTGTCCCGCGATGCGATCCGCTCGACCTGCCCATGCTCCAACTGCACTGAGTGGCGGGCCGGATGACCGACGACCGGACCAGGGCCACCCTTCGCGGCCTGCTTGCCAGCGCGCTGAAGTCGAGACCCCTACCGGCCGTGACGCCCCTCATGACGCCCGAGGAGCACGCCGGACGGCCCCTCTCGCCGGCCGAGACCGCTAGCCGGGAACGGCTGCTCGCCGACACGAGGGCGTGTACCGAGCTGACGCGGTGGCGCATGCAGGATCTCAACAAGGAAGGCAGCGAAGCGTGTTGACGCGCATGCAGGGCGAACCGCCTTGGACCCTGGCCCGGAACCCTGACCCCGACGCGCCGAGCCCGCTGTACCAGCTTCGGTGCACCAGTACCCGGGACGACGGGCAGCCGTGCACTGCCAGGAGCGCGGAAACGTGGGACTACGACACGGTGCAGGAGTGGGCGTTGGGGCACCTGGGTTACTACCCCGACCACCGGAACTACGCACACGTCAGCGCGGTTGCGTGGGTGGCCACTCCCAGTGTCGGCCTCGACCCGCCGCAGGGCCTCGCCCACACCGTGTGCGTGCCCTCGGTGCCACTCGACACGGGCTCATGATCAGCCGTCTGAGCCTGGTTGTGGGGGCCGTGCTGGTGGTCCAGTCTCTGGCCGGTCTCTCGCTGGCCGTGGTGATGCTCGACCCCGCTGACGCTGGCCGCTGGTCCGTGTGGGGGGTCCTCTCACTGGCCGCTGTGATCGGCACCGTGTGCGGACCGGACTGGGCCGAGCGTTGGCAGCGCCGCAGACGGGCACGGGCACGGCGGGCCGGTACGTGAGCGGCGAGGAACCGCCCGAGTGGCGGGCCGGATTCTGTGTCCCGTGCGGCGCGCAAGCCGAAGTGACCCCGATACCGTCCACGCCCCAACGCAAACAGATCACGGTCTGTCGGGGGCACCACGTGCGCTACGTCCGTCGGCTGAACCTCGGCTCGAAGCTGAACACGTGGGCTGGTGCGCTGAACCGGCGCCGAGGCTCCGTGCGGGTCGACGCCACCGTCTAACTTCCTGATCTCCCGTCCCCTGTGCGCCCGTTTCCTGGCGTACTCGGACGGGTCGGCCCCGCTGCCTGATCCCCCCGACAGGCGGTGTGTGGGCCGGTACTCCGCCGGATGCATCCTGCGGAGTTGTGCGCGCGGCGGTGCGCACAGGTCGCCCTGGTCCTGGTTGTTGGGACTGGGCCGGGGCGACCCCCTTGATTCCCGTTGGACTACTGACCCGGCGGGAAGCACACCCCCCTGCCCCGGTGACCGTTGAGAACGGACGGGGGCGACCAAGGGCAGGGGGCCCGACGCCAGGACAAGGAACCGAATGCGAACATCCAAGCCGCTAGATCCACTTCTCGCGGCGGTCTACGTGGCAGCGCGAGAGCGGGAGCGCTCTGCGGCGCTGCTCGAACAGGCCCTACGCGATGCCTGCCGGGCGGCGAAGGTGAGTGGGCTGCTGCTCAGCAACATAGCGGATGCTGCCTGCGTGTCCTTGGCCATGGCGAGTTACTACGTAGCTCCGGCAGCTCCAAAGCCCCTCCGGTTCCCTGGGACGCACGTAGTGCACTGATCCACGACTCCCGTCCGACATACCTAGTTGGAGGTAACACCCATGGCACACAGTGACATTGAGCGATCTGAGCAACCCCGGCGCCGCCTCGGGTGCGTGGTGCTGATCACCCGCGATGACACCGGGGCGGTGCTCATGGTGCAGCCCACGTACAAGGACAAGCCGATCTTGCCCGGTGGCGGCGCGCACGAAGATGAGGTGATCGCCGACGCTGCCGCGCGGGAACTGCTGGAGGAAACCGGACTGACCCGGACCCTGACGCGCATCCTCGCCGTCGACCAGATGGAGGCGAACGCGACGACGGGCGCCACCGAGGGCCTGAACGTCGTGATCGACGGCGGGACGCTGACCGCCGAGGAGGTCGACGGCTTGTCCATCCCGCCGAAGGCTGCCGAGGAGATTCGGGAACTGGTCTGGATGCAGCCCGCAGACCTTCACAAGCGGTGCGAGCCGTACCAGGCCGACCGCATCCGCGAGGCCCTCGCTGCCCGCGAGGCCGGGATGCACCTGCCGCTGTTGTTCCTCGGCGAGCCGGGCGGATACCACCCCGCCGCGTGACCATGAGCCCGCCCCGTTCGGTAAACGCGCCTGTGCGCAGGAACATCGGCATGGAGCCGCCCACCCGGGCAGCAGTCGTGCACGTGCAAGACGTGGACTGAACCACCCGCGTCCGCCCCAACAACCGGGGCAAGCCCACACAGAGGAGTGCTCAACATGGCACCATTGAACGTGCTCGACCGCCCGACGCTGACAGCCGTACCGCTTATACCCGCACCGTTGCCGGCCGAGCTGGGCACGATCCCGTGCAGCTCGTGCGGGGGGCAGGGGTACACCACACAGAACGGCTTGCGGTACCAGTGCAGTACCTGCGGTGGCACTGGCCGCGTCACGGTCTCTTAGGAGTCGCCATGTACTGCAATGTCTGCCAGGGGACCGGGTTCGTGTCGGTGCAGATCGCCAACAGCAAGGACGAACTCAAGCACGCGTGCGAGGCGTGCGACGGCACGGGACGCCGGCCGGAACGCCAGCGGCCCCAGGCGAAGTAGCCCGGGGGCCGGACGGGATGATCCATCCTGCCCGTGAACGGTGGCCAGTCCTAGACGGCTGACAGTGGCGGGTAATCTCGACCAGGCGCGGGCTGTCAATGATGTAACGACCCACTGCCACCCCGCGCCCCTCGGCCCCGTCCCGCTGGTGAACTCCGGTAGGACGGGGCCGTTTCCCGTTTTTCATCTCGTTCTGCTGATGAACTCCGGCAGGGCTGAGCCCCACCCGGCCACTAGGCTGCGAAGCATGACCACCAGCGCTGAACGGCTCGCCCGGTACGCCGATCTTGTCGAGCGGGGTGTCCCCTCCGAAGAGGCGAACGAGATCGTTCAGCGGGAGATGCCAGAGCCAGAGCCGGTCCAGTACACGCCCGTCCCGGACGACGGCCCGGACATGCCCGAACTGCCCTACTGAGTGATCTTGGGCTAGCGCGGGTGCTCGGTCACAAAGGTCCCCCGAGGGTGCCGGATCTCTAGCAGGCCCTCGGTGATCAGTACCTCTACAGCACGGCGGACGGTCGGCCGAGAGAGCTTGTACTGCTCGCCGAGCTGCTCAGCCGGAGGAATCTGCCGCCGGGGCTGCCAGTCGCCCCGCGAGATCCGGGCGCGCAGGATCGCCGCAAGCTGCTCGAACGGCGCTTCGGGTGCCTCGCGGTCGATCACGTCATCCGGCCCAAATTCCATGGTCAGACGGTATCGGGCGCGCGGCTGCTCGCGCACCTAGGCCCCTTGCCCTTTACATTGGCTTACATTGCCTTACGTAAAGGTCTATCGTTGCCAACGAACGAACCCCGAGCCGAATAGGCCCGGCCCGGGGTTCACGTCCGCACAGCTATACAGGAGCTGCCGACATGCCTGACTCTACCTTTGAACTCTGGTCCTGGAGCCTCGCCGGCTGCCTGGTCCTCGCGTTCGCCCTGGCGTGGCTCATGAGCGCCGCCGAGCCCCCGACGGGCCGTCACCGGGCAGGCGATCCGTTGCCGGAGTCCGTGTTCCTCGCGGGGCAGCGACTCGCCCCGTGGGCCGTGCGAGAGAACCCCTACGGCAGTCCGATGGCACGCCGCTCCGCTAGTGCGTGGCAAGACTGCCTCGACACGATGGAGCAGGAGTTCCGGCGGGGCGAGTACCTGCGGACCGGCGCCGAACTGGCCCGAGAGCGCCGAGCCGCCGCGTGGGCCGCAGACGCCAAAATGCCGGACCCGGTGCACTGGGTGGACGCCCCCGCTATGGCAGAGCACCAGCAGACGGACGCGGCAGCGTGATGGCCGAGCCGACCGGAATCACGCGAATCTGCAACGCCTGCTATCGCACCGAGGATGTTCGCCTGGTGCGTACGGTGGAGCGGCAGAGCGGCCCCTCATGGGAGCTTTGGGGCTGCCCCGACTGTTACCCCCGTCTCGCTGCCCTGAGTGCCCCTGTGAAGCCCCTGACCAACCCGGAGGAACCGAAGTGACCGCCGTCCGTGAACTTGTCGAGGAACTGACCGCAGAAATCAGCGAGGCATACGCCCGGATCGTTGCTGAAGCTTGGGGCCTCGCCCTGCGGACGGAGCAGCGCGGAAGCAGCGCGGTCAAGGCCCGTGTGGTGCAGACGGTCGGCGGCATGATGCGTGCGGCGCACATCGTGATGACCCTTGCCGACTACACCGAAGAGGACATGAGCACCGAGGAAGCACGGAACGCGCGACTCAAGGCCGACCGAAAGCGCTACGAAGCGGCGTTCCGAGCCGACGAAGCCGAGCGCGCCAACTACTGACCCCACCTCGCCAACGCCCCTCCGGTTCACTGAATCGGGGGGGCGTCTGTGTGCGCAGCATGGTAGATGTTTGATCTTCGTTCACATGATCGACAAGGGGAGGGACGTTGCGACTCGCAACGCGCATCATCGGAACCGCTCTGCTCGCCGGACTCACACTGACCGGGTGCAACTCGGCCAGCACCACCAGCAGCAGCCCTAAGGGGGCCTTCGGTGCCTCACAGAAGTCCGAGGCGCCCAAGGCTGAAAGCCCCGCTCCGGCCCCCGCGCAGAGCAGTACGGCCCCCAAGCCGGCGAGCGCGATCCCGTCGCCCGATGCGGCACAGACGGCCGTCCTGGTGGCCACGCTCAAGGCCGTGAACCCTGCACTGGTCGAGAAGACGGACAAGGCTGTAGACCGGGCCCGGAACGTCTGCTCCGACGTGCAGGCGGGCAAGGATGCGGCGACCGTCGCGAAGAACGCTAAGAGCCGTTTTGAAGGCGGCGCCGTGACGCTGACGGACGCTCAGGCACTGGCGATCGTTGAGGCCGTGAAGGCCTCGTTCTGTAAGTAGCACCAACGCGAAAGCCCCGTCTGAGACAGTCTCAGACGGGGCTTTTTCGTTGCCGTGACTGGGCTTCGTGGCACTTCCAAGGGTGTACTGTCTACCGGGGCGCCCATGAAGCAGAGCTCGTCCAGCGCCTGCTCCAGCGAGTTGGCGGTGTGCCGGGCGGCCGGGTCGTCGCGGTAGAGGTGGGCCCAGCGGGCCCGCGCCATGCCGCCGAGGTTGGGGGTGACCGAGGCGGCGGCGTTGCAGGCGAACAGGGTCCAGACCGGAGCGCCGAGTCGGACGCAGAGCAGCAGGCCCGCCATCGGCACGGCCGTCAGCAGCACCGTGGGCACCGCGACCCTGGACTGCCCGTACCGGTCCACCAGCCGCCCGATCGCCGGCATCCCGAGCGCGACCGCCGCCACCCCGATCGCGGAGACCGCCCCGGCCAGCGCGTACGAGTCGTGGCTGTCGGCGATCAGCACCACGGTGCTGACGCCGGTCATGGAGAAGGAGAGCCGGGCGAACAGCCCGGCCAGGGTGAATGCGAGCGCGCCGGGGGCAGCGAACAGGCGGCGGTACGAGGCGAACACGGGGCTCCAGAGGTGGCGCGGGGACGTGCGCCCAGCCTTCCGGGGCCGCTCCGGTCCGGTCCAACACCTGTTCTGCCCGATTCACGCACTCCTGTTGTCAATAGGCGGGCGTTAGGGTGCGGGGATGCCCCGTGATCTGCACCCGCGTCTGCTGCGCGGTTTCGCCACCACCGCCGAGACGCTGCACTTCGGCCGGGCCGCCGAACGGCTGCACGTGGCGCAGCAGGCGCTCAGCCGGGACGTCCGGTCGCTGGAACAGGCGCTCGGGCAGCGGCTGTTCGACCGGAGCACCCGGAGCGTACGGCTCACCCCGGAGGGCGAGCTGCTGCTGCCCAAGGTCCTCCGGCTGCTGGCGCTGCACGACGAACTGCTGGCCGGGCAGGCCGGGCACCGGCCGCTGCTGGTGGACCTGAACAACGACGTGACCGGGGACGACCTGACCGCCGTCCGGCTGCTCGCGGCGGCGCGGGCGGCGCGGCCCGAGCTGGAGCTGCTGGCCCGGTTCCACGGCGGGCTCGCCGCTGCCGCGGTGGAGCTGACGGCCCATCGGTTGGACGTGTCGTTCGGCCGGTTCGCCGGGCTGCCGGCCGGGATGCGGTCCCGACTGGCGCAGCTGCCGGTGCGGTTCGAGGCGATGGCGGTCTTCCTGCCGCTGGCCCATCCGCTGGCGGCGCTGCCCGAGGTGCCGCTGGGCGCGCTGGCGGGGTACCCGGTGGACATCTGCGCGGGGAACCCGGCCACCACCGAGTGGACCGCGCTCGGACAGCGGCTGCTGGGTGCGCACGGGCTGTCGGCGGCGGCGCCGCACAGCCCGCCGGTCGGGGTGGAGGAGGTCGGGCACTACCTGGCCCGGCACGGTGAGGCGATGCTGACCACGACCGGCGGCCCCGGGATACCCGGGGCCGTCACCCGTCCGCTGGTCGATCCGGTGCCGCTTAGTCTGGTGAGCCTGGTGCACCGCCCGGAGCTGCGTCATCCGGGTTTCACCGCGTTGCGCGAGGCCGTGGCCGGACTGGGCTCGCGCGAGGGGTGGTTGCGGCGTCCGCCGGTGAGCTGGCTGCCCGCCGAGGATGCCGCGCTGCTGGTCTGCTGAGGCCGGCTCAGATGCTCTTCACGGCGGAGATGTCGAAGTTGAGCTTCACCTTCTCGCCGATCAGCACGCCGCCGGTCTCCAGCGCGGCGTTGTAGGTCAGGCCCCAGACAGTGCGGTCGACGGTGGCGCTGCCCTCGAAGCCGACCCGCTGGGCGCCGTAGACGTCCGTCGCGCTGCCGGTGTACTCCAGGTCGAGGACCACCTCGCGGGTGGTGTCCTTGATGGTGAGGTCACCGGTCATCCGGTACGAGTCGCCGCCCAGCCGCTCGGCCGAGGTGGAGCGGAAGGTGATCTCCGGGAAGCTCTCCGCCTCGAAGAAGTCGCCGGTGCGCAGGTGCTCGTCGCGCTGGGTGTTGCCGGTGTCGATGCTGGCGACCTTGATCGTCAGTGCGGCGGTGGAGTTCTCCGGGTGGCTGCCGTCCAGGTGCAGCAGGCCGTCGTGCTCGGTGAAGGTGCCGCGCACGTTGGTCACCATCGCGTGCCGGACGGCGAAGCCGACCTGGCTGTGCGAGGCGTCGACGGTGTAGTCGCCGGTCAGGTGGGCCAGGTCGGGCCCGGCCGGGGCCTCGGTGACGGTGGTGGTGGCGGCCTTGCTGGTGCGGTTGAAGATGCCCATGGCTTCTCCTCGGGTCGGAAGCCGTTTGTTTAGGCTTCAACTTGTTGGCGTGCCACCACCATAACCCCACTTCGTTCAATGTTCAACCAAGGTGGGCGCGGAGCGCCGGGCTAGGGTGAAAGTCCGCTGCCGTCCCGGGAGGCCCGTCCATGTACGCCCTGCACGCGCTCTGGCGGGCCGACGGCCGGCTCGCGCTCTGGGCCGAGGACGCCCGGGCCTACACGGCGGCCCGGCTGCACCGGCCGCCGACCGCACCGTCGGCCGCGCCGCCGACGGCTGCCGCGCACCCGTTCGCCGCACCGGCGGCCGAGGTCGCCCGGCTGCTCGCCGCGCTCGGCCCCGGCCCCGGCTGGCTCGCCGAGCAGGCTCCCGAGCGGTGGAGCACCCTGCGGCTGCCCAGCCTGAGCGGCGCCCCCACCCCGTCCCCGCAGCTGCCGATCGGCGCCACCGGCCGGGGCGTCTCGCTGACCGCCTGGCGGGTGCCGGTACTGCTCTTCCCGCCCGCCGAGGCGGCCCAGCTGCTCGGTGAGCTCTTCGACCCGTACTGGTCCGGCGCCAGCCTCGAACTCCCGTACACCGCCGGGTCGGTGGAGCTGGCGTACGGCGCCTCGCTGCGCTGGCTGACCGCCGTGCACGACCTGGCCTGGCGGCTGGCCGGCCGGGGGCGGGCGCTGCCGGTGGTGCGGGAGCGGGACGGCGGCCCGTACGCGCACTGGCAGCCCGCGCCCGGGCCGGCCGACCGGCGGGAGGCCGAGGCGCTGGTGCGCGGCTGCCCGCCGATCGTGCTGGCCGAGCACGGGATGGGGAGCGGGGTGGGGGCGGCCGACCTGGTGGCCGGGCTGCTGGACCGCTTCGTCGACCACGAGATCCGGGTCGCGCTGGAGGGGGTGCCGGACCCGGCGGGGGAGTCGGTACCGGCCGCCGACGGTGCGCCGGCGGCCTGGTGGGCCGCGCTGCACCGGACGGACGGCCGGTTCGAGGCGCCCGCGGGGGAGGTCGAGGACCTGCGCGAACGGCTGGCGGCCTGGTACTCGGGCTCGCCCCCGGCGGACAGCCCGGTCCGGCTCTGCTTCCGGCTCTCCGAACCGCTCGGGCCCTCCGACGACGACCCCGAGGGCCGTCCCTCCGACGACGACTGGCGGCTCGACTTCCTGGTCCAGCTGGTCGACCAGCCCTCGCTGCTCCTCCCGGCCGCCGAACTCTGGGACGGCGGACCGGCGTTCGCCGCCCTGGCCCGGCTGCTGCCCGACCCGGTCGAGAGCTACCTGGCCGAGCTGGACCGGGCCGCCCTGCGCCGCCCCGAGCTGCGGCCGGCCCTGGCCCGCACCCGCAGCTCCGGCCTGCGGCTCGACCGAGCGGGTGCGCTCGACTTCCTGCGCCACGCCGCGCCCGCGCTCACCGGGGCGGGGTTCGGGGTCCTGCTGCCCGCCTGGTGGCAGCGCAGGCCGAGTCTCGGCCTCGCCCTGACCGCCGCCAGGACCGCGCCGCCCGGCTCGGTCGAGCGGGCCGCCCAGGTCGACCGGGACTCGGTGGTGGACTTCCGCTGGCAGGCCGCCCTGGGCGAAGTCAAGCTCACCCAGCAGGAGTTGACTGATCTCGGGGCCGCCCAGCAGGGCCTGGTCCGGCTGCGCGGGCGCTGGGTCGAGGTGGATGTCGATCAGATCGCCGCCGCGCTCGGCTTCCTCACCCGGCACGGCACCGGCTCGCTGCCCACCGCCGAACTGCTCCGGCTCGCCCTCGACCCGGCCGCCACCGTCGGCGGTCTGCCGGTCACCGGGGTCACCGCCACCGGGCCGCTCGGCGAGCTGCTGGCCGGCCGGTCCCAGGACAGCGCGGCCCCCGCGCTGCCGCCGGACTTCGGCGCGGTCCTCCGCCCGTACCAGGAGCGGGGGTTGGCCTGGCTGCACGGTCTGTCCCGGCTCGGTCTGGGCGGTGTGCTGGCCGACGACATGGGCCTCGGCAAGACCGTCCAGACGCTGGCCCTGCTGGCAGCCGAGCAGTACGCGGGCAACGCGACCGGGCCCACCCTGCTGGTCTGCCCGATGTCGCTGGTCGGCAACTGGCAGCGCGAGGCGGCCCGGTTCGCGCCCAAGCTCCGGGTGCACGTCCACCACGGCAGCGAGCGCGCCGGGTCGGTCCCGGACGCCGATCTGGTGATCACCACCTACGGGGTGCTCCAGCGGGACGCCCGCACGCTGGCCCGGACCCGCTGGCGGCGGGTGGTCGCGGACGAGGCGCAGTACGTCAAGAACGCGGCCACCGCCCAGTCCAGGGCGCTGCGTTCGCTCCCGGTCGAGGTGCACCGGATCGCGCTCACCGGCACACCGGTGGAGAACCGGCTGGCCGAGCTGCACGCCGTGCTGGACTTCGCCAACCCCGGCCTGTTCGGCAGCGCCGAGTCGTTCAAGGAGCGGTTCGCGATCCCGGTCGAGCAGCACGGCAGCGCCGACGTCGGGGCCCGGCTGCGGCGGCTCAGCGGCCCGTTCGTGCTCCGGCGGCTGAAGACCGATCCGGCGATCGCCGCCGAGCTGCCCGCCAAGCAGGAGATCACCGTCTGGTGCAACCTGACGGCCGAACAGGCCGGGCTCTACCAGGCGGTGGTGGCCGACGTGCTGCAGCGGGTCCAGGGCATCCGGGGCGTCGAACGCAAGGGCACCGTGCTGGCCGCGATCGGCAAGCTCAAGCAGGTCTGCAACCACCCGGCCCAACTCCTGCACGACCGTTCGGCGTTGGGCGACCGCTCGGGCAAGGTGGCCCGGCTGGAGGAGCTGCTCACCGAGGCACTGGCGGAGGGGGACCGGGTGCTGGTCTTCACCCAGTACGCGGAGTTCGGACGGCTGCTCCAGCCGCACCTGACCGAGCGGCTCGGCGAGGAGGTGCTCTACCTGCACGGCGGCGTCCCCAAGCACCGGCGGGAGGAACTGGTGGCCAGGTTCCAGGCCCCCGGCGGCCCCCGGGTGTTCCTGCTCTCGCTCCGGGCCGGCGGCACCGGCCTCAACCTGACCGCCGCCAACCAGGTGATCCACCTGGACCGCTGGTGGAATCCGGCGGTCGAGGACCAGGCCACCGACCGGGCCTTCCGGATCGGCCAGCGCCGCGACGTCCAGGTCCGCCGGCTGGTGTGCGTCGGCACCGTGGAGGAGCGGATCGGCGAGCTGATCGAGGCCAAGCGCGCGCTGGCCGAGGCCGCCGTCTCCACCGAGGAGCAGTGGCTCACCGGCCTCGACCCCACCACCCTGCGGGAGTTGGTCACCCTCTCCGCCGACGCGATCGGAGCCTCCTGATGGAGCAGCTGGACGGTTTCTGGGACGGTGACTTCACCCTGCGGGCCGCGCCGCCGGCTCCGGCCGAGGCCGCCCCGGCCGAGGGCCTCGGCCCGGCCGGGATCAGGATCGGCGGCCGGGACCTGAGCCGGCTGCTCGCCGAGACCGGCCGCAGACTGGCCGACCCGGACGGGACCGGCGACCGACCCGGCCTTTGGTAAGGTGCCGCTCTCGGCAGTACACGATGCGACCCAGGAGGTGACACCCATGACCGCTCGGCCCGTTCGGGTGCTCTCCTCCGTCGCCCCGCCGCACTGACCGGCAGGCCACGAGGGCGCCCTTCGTCCGCTCGAAAGGCCTCCGTCATGTCGTACGCCACCATCGTCACCACCCTTCGCGCCGCCGGCTGTGTCTTCGCCGAGGACGAGGCGGACCTCCTCGTCGCCACCGCCACCACCCCCGAGCAGCTCGCCGCCATGGTCGGCCGCCGGGCCGAGGGCTTCCCGCTCGAACACGTCCTGGGCTGGGCCGGGTTCTGCGGCCTGCGGATCACCGTCACGGCCGGCGTCTTCGTGCCGCGCCGCCGGACCGAGTTCCTGGCCGGACAGGCCGCCGCACTGCTCCGGCCGGACGGCGTCGCGCTCGACCTGTGCTGCGGCGCGGGTGCCGTGGCCGCCGTACTGGCCGTCGCCGCCCCCGGGGCCGAGCTGCACGCCGCCGACCTCTCGCCCGCCGCCGTCGACTGCGCCCGGAGCAACCTCCCGCCCACCGCCCAGCTGCACCGGGGCGACCTGTACGCCCCGCTCCCGCCCGGCCTGCGCGGCCGGATCACCGTCCTGGTGGCGAACGCCCCGTACGTCCCCACCGACGCGATCCCCTTCCTCCCCTCGGAGGCCCGCGACCACGAACCGCGCTTCACCCTGGACGGCGGCGCCGACGGCCTGGCGGTCCAGCGCCGCGTCATCGCCGGCGCCCCGCACTGGCTCGCCCCCGGCGGCCGCCTGCTGATCGAGACCAGCACCCGTCAGGCCCCGGGCACCGCAGCCGCCATGGCCGCCCACGGCCTGACCGTCGAACTCCGCACCTCCGAGGACCACGACGCCACCGTGGCCATCGGTACCCTTCCCGACCGGCCGGACCGACAGCTGGGCCGGCTGGTAACGTCGTGATCTTCGCCGGTCGGCCGGACGGAGTTCCCGGCAGGTCGGTATGACGGACCATCAGCAGCGCCTCGCCTCGGCCCTGGACGCCCTCGGCGCGGCCCTCGCCCCCGACCGGCTGTTCGAGCTGGTCGGCTGCACCTACTGCTACGACGAGGACGACCGGCGGCTGCTCGCCGGGCCGCCCGACCGGGTGCCGTCCAGGCTGCTGGCCTCGGTGGTGATGAGGACGCCCTCGCACTGGGAGGACTTCCCGGGCCTGTTCCGCCGGATGGCGCCCGCGATCGTCCGGGCCGTGATCGGCAACGAGCTGCACGTGGACGGCGCCTGGGTGGCCACCCGGCTGGTGGAGGCGGACTGGCAGGCCTGGCCACTGCCCGCCCGGGCCGCCCTCACCGAGGTCTGGCAGGCCTGGCTGGAGCAGACCCTGCACCGGTTCCCGGCCCCGGTGCCGGTGGCCGAGGTGCTGGAGCTGCTCGCGGTCAGCACCGGCACGCTGCAGCCCTGGCTGGACCTGCTGGCCGCCACCCGGACGCGGGCGGCGGAGCAGCACCTGGCCGACCTGCTCGAGGAGTGGCTCGTGCTCCGCTCGCCGGCCGACCTGCGCCTGGGCTTCTGGGCGGAGTTCGATGCCGCTCCCGAGCTGCTGTCCTGGCTGCACGGACTTGACCGGAGTCGTCTGACTCGCACTCAGGCGGCCTGTCTCTCGTCCTGGCCCGGCATCTGACGCCCCCTCGGCACCGGAGCCCCACGAATCGTCCCGGTAGGTCGAGTGTCGGAGGCGTGGGGCAGTCTTCGGTGCTGTAGACCCGAGGTTCGGACCTAACAGGAGCGGTTTCCCATGCGCATCGTGATCACCGAGTTCATCAGCCTGGACGGCGTCGTGCAGGCCCCCGGCGGTGCCGAGGAGGACACCGACGGCGGCTTCGCCAACGGCGGCTGGTCGCACCCCTTCTTCGACCCAGAGGTGGTCGGCGGCGCGTTCGACGGGGCCACCGCCAAGGCGGCCGGCCTGCTCTTCGGCCGCCGCACCTGGCAGACCATGGCCAGCGCCTGGCCCGACCGCGCGGGCGACCCGTTCGCCGACCGGATGAACGCGCTGCCCAAGTACGTCGTCACCGGCACCCTGGCGGACGCCGACCTGACCTGGCACAACAGCACCCGCATCCCCGGCGACCAGGCCGTCGCCCGGCTGCGCGAGCTGCGCGCCGCCGAGGGCGGCGACCTGGCGCTGATGGGCAGCCCGACGCTGGCCCGCACCCTGCTGAGCGAGGGCCTGGTGGACGAGCTCCGCCTGATCGTGATGCCGGTGATCGTCGGCGGCGGGAAGACGATCTGGCCCACCGACGGCACGCACCAGGCCTTCGAGCTGGTCTCCACCGAGACCAGCGCCGCCGGTGTCAACGTCTGCACCTACCGCCCGGCCGCCGCGAACTAGAGCCCGTCCGACAAGTCCCGGCGGTGCTGTCGGCGGGCCTGCTGCAGCTCGCGGTGGACGGCCCAGGCGTCGGCGACCTGGCCCAGGTGCCCGAGCTTGTCGGGGTTGGTCACCGAGCGGATCGCCTGGATCTGTCCGTCCAGCACATCGAGCACCAGCGTGTGCAGCACCTTGCCGTCCCGGTCCCGGAAGACCGCGCCGGGCTGGCCGTTGACCTCGTGCGGCTCGAAGGCGACGTCGATCCGGGCCAGCCAGGGGAAGACCGCGGCGAGCAGCCGGGCCACGTTCCCGGCGCCACTGACGGCGTTGGCGAGCTGCGGGGTCTTGCCGCCGCTGTCGCCGACCAGCGACACGTCGGCGGCCAGCAGCTCCTGCAGCCCGGCCACGTCGCCCTCGCGCAGGGCGTCGAAGAACCGCGCCGCCAGGGCGTCCCGCTCCTCGCGGGCCGCCTCGAACCGCGGCCGCCCGTCCGCCATGTGCCGCCGCGCCCGCACCAGCAGTTGCCGGCACGCCGCCTCCGACCGCCCGACCGCCGCGGCGACCTGGTCGAAGTCGAAGTCGAACACCTGCCGCAGCACGAACACGGCCCGCTCCAACGGGCTGAGCCGCTCCAGCAGCAACAGCGCCGCCATCGAGACCGAGTCGGCCAACTCCGCCGACCGGGCCGGGTCCTGGAACGGATCGCTCAGCAGCGGCTCGGGGAACCACGGCCCGACGTACTGCTCCCGCCGGACCCGGGCCGACCGCAGCACGTCGATCGCGATCCGGGTGACGGTGGCCGACAGGAAGGCCTTGGTGGAGACGGGCCGGGTCGGTGAGCCGTCGAAGCGCAGCCACGCCTCCTGCACCGCGTCCTCGGCCTCGCCCACGCTGCCCAGGATCCGGTACGCGATCGAGAACAGCAGCGGGCGCAGCTCCTCGAACTCCTCGACCTTGCTCATTCCGACATCCTCCCCTTCGTCGTCCGGCCGGCTGGTGACGCGGTCTCAGTGCAGCTGTCCGGCCCGGTAGTTGCCGGCCGGCTGCCGGGTGATCACGTTCATCCGGTTGGCCAGGTTCATGAAGGCGATCAGGACCACCAGGGCCCCGAGCTGCTCCTCGTCGTAGTGCTTCGCGGCCCGCTCCCACACCTCGTCGCCGACCCCGCCGGCCGCGTCCGCGAGCCGAGTGCCCTGTTCCGCCAGCTCCAGCGCGGCCCGCTCGGGCTCGGTGAAGACGGTGGCCTCCCGCCAGGCCGCGACCAGGTGCAGCCGCACCGCGGTCTCGCCGGCCGCGTCCGCCTCCTTGGTGTGCATGTCGATGCAGGCGGCGCAGCCGTTGATCTGGCTGACCCGCAGCGCCACCAGCTCCTGGGTCGCGTTCGGCAGCGGTGAGTCCTGGAGCACCTTGTGCATGCCCATCAGCTGCTTGACGGCCCGGCCGGCGGTCGGGGTGGCGAAGAGGTTCAGCCGTGCGTCCATGGTGTGCTCCTCAGCGGTAGTGGCTTGCACCCCTTGGGACGAGGCAGCCCGATCCGCTGTGACACGGCCGGATGTGACCTGCGCCATGCCGGGGCGCCTACTGCGGCGGGTCCTCCCCGACCAGCCCGTCCACGGCCTCGCGCAGCAGGTCGGCGTGGCCGACGTGGCGGGCGTACTCGTCGTGCAGGTCCACCACGATGCGCCGCAGGTTCGGCGGGACGCCGTCGGCCGAGGCGGTGTACTTGGCCGGCTGGTCGAGCCCGCCGTCGGCGAGCGCCTTTGCCAGCGAGTCCCGGGCGTGCTCGACGGCGCGGCGCCACAGGCCGTAGAGCTGCTCGGGGGTGTCGTCGTCGGCGCTGCGCCAGGCCCAGTCCGGGTCGGACATGGCCTCCGCCGTGTCCAGCGGCGGTCCGGGCGCCTCGCCCGTGAAGTCGATGGTGTAGCGCTGCTCGACCAGGGCCATGTGCTTGACCAGTCTGCCGAGGGTCAGCGTCGACGGCGGGAGCGGCCGGTTCAGTGCGGCCGCGTCCAGCCCGCCGCACTTCCAGGCGAACTGGGCCCGGGAGCGGTCGAGCGCGAACAGCAGCATCTCGACCTCTCCGGCGGTCATCGAGGGCTCGTGAATGGTGGTGTCGAGGACGTTGTCGTCGGTCATGCGGAGCACAGTAGGCTCGGTTCCGGACGTTCTGCGTCCGGAATCTCCGGGGCCGGGGAAGTACCGCGGTGACCCGGTCGCCGCAGTGAAAGGACGCCGGGTGGAGCCCGACGCAGGCCCCCTCGCACGCGTGCTGCGCACGCTCGAACTGATCCAGGCCGCCCCGGGCATCACCGCCGCCCGGCTCGCCGAGAAGCTGGGCGTCTCGGACCGGGCCGCGCGGCGGTACGTCGGCATCCTGCGCGAGGCGGGCATCCCGATGGAGTCGGTGCGCGGACCGTACGGCGGTTACCGCGTCGGGCGCGGCCTGCGACTGCCGCCGCTGACCTTCAGCGCGACGGAGGCGCTCTGCCTGGTGATGGCGGTCCTCGACGGCCACCACGACGCGAACGACACCGCCGGCCCGGTCGGCAGCGCACTGGGCAAGATCATGCGAGCACTGCCCGAGCCGGTCGCCACCCAGGCCGAATCCGTCCGCCGGGCCGCCGCCCCGGCCCACGACCGCGCCGCCGCCCGCCCCGACCCCGGGACCACGACCGAGCTGGTGCAGGCGTGCTCGGCGCACCGGCGGGTGCGGCTGGCGTACTGCTCCGAGGCCGGCCCCGAGCGCGAGGTCGAGGTCGACCCGTGGGCCGTGGTGGTGCGCCACGGCCGCTGGTACCTGCTCTGCTGGTCGCACACCTCGAACGGCCGCCGGGCCTACCGGATCGACCGGGTCCGCACCGTCGAGGTACTCGCCGACGGCTTCGACCCGCCGGTCGGACTCGACCCCGTCGCCGTCCTGGAGGAGCACCTCGCCGTCGGCTGGGAGTACACCGCAGAAGTACTCATCGACGCCCCGCACCCCGAGGTCGCCCCGTACGTCCCGCGCACCCTGGGCCGGCTGGAGCCGGTCGACGCCACCACCTGCCGCCTGACCGGCACGACCAGCAACCCCCGCTGGTACGCGGAGCAGCTCGCCTCCCTCCCGGCCCCGTTCCGGATCACGGGCGGCCCCGAAGTACGCGCCGCCGCCCGCGCCCTGGCCCACCGCCTGCTCGCGGCAGCGGGGGACGGACCCTCCGACTGAAGGTGCCCCGAGGCGGCGGCGGTGGTTGCTGGTGTTAGCGCTGTGCTTGCAATTGCAAGCACGGTGGGGCAGAGTGCTGGCATGGCTTCACTGAAGGTCGGCTCGCTCGGGGAGTACATCCGGGAGCAGCGGCGGAACGCGCAGTACTCGCTGCGCCAGCTGGCGGAGGCGGCCGGGGTTTCGAACCCGTACCTCAGCCAGATCGAGCGGGGGCTGCGGAAGCCGAGCGCGGAGATCCTTCAGCAGATCGCCAAGGCGCTGCGGATCTCGGCCGAGACGCTGTACGTGCAGGCCGGGATTCTGGAGGAGCGGCAGGGTGAGGGGCTCGAACTGCGGGCTGCGATCCTGGCCGATCCGCTGATCAGCGAGCGGCAGAAGCAGGCGCTGCTCGCGGTCTACGACGCCTTCCTGAAAGAGAATCAGGAGAGCGTCGGGAAGCCCGGGGAAGCAGGAGAGGGACAGGCCGACCGCCGGACTGTCGAAGGGTAGTAGGAGGACCGGTCATGCCGATCACCGACGAGATCAAGAAGACGCTGAGCGACCCGACCCCGCTGTACGCGATCGCGGGCGCCGGGGACCTGGCCTACGAGAAGCTGCGGGAGGTGCCTGCCAGGGTCGAGGCGCTGGCGGCCGACCGCAAGGGCACCCAGGAGAAGGCCGCGGCCAGGCTCCAGGAGGCGCAGACCCGGTTGGTCGAGGCGCAGGCGAAGGTGACCGAGACGGTCTCCACGCTGCCCGGTGACCTCAAGGGGCTGCAGGAGAAGGCGCAGACCTTCGCGCTCCAGCAGGTCGGCCTGGCGCTGGAGTTGGCCGTGAAGGCCAAGGAGGCGTACGAGGAGTTGGCGGTCCGCGGCAAGGCCGTGGTCGAGAAGGGCCAGCCGGCCCCCTCGGCCGAGGAGCCGACCGCCTGGGCCGCCGCCGACGACTTCGCCGACGACTTCGCCACCGCCGAGGTCGAGGTCGAGGCCGAGGCCGAGGCCGAGGTCGAGGCCGAGATCGTGGTCGAGGCGGTCGTGGTGGACCTCGAGCCGGACCTGGACCCGGACGCGGCCCCCGAGCCGAAGCCGAAGCGGGCCCCCCGGGCCCGGAAGAGCACCGGCACCACCGAGAAGTAGACCGGGCACGACCGGGCTTACCGGTGCGTTGTCCTGGGTACGGTCATCCGGCCGTGCCACGACGGGCGGCAGTACGGCCGG
This sequence comes from Kitasatospora sp. NPDC002040, assembly GCF_040296785.1. Taxonomy (NCBI): domain Bacteria; kingdom Bacillati; phylum Actinomycetota; class Actinomycetes; order Kitasatosporales; family Streptomycetaceae; genus Kitasatospora; species Kitasatospora sp. NPDC002040. The sequence goes on from NZ_JBEOXV010000001.1 coordinate 569,678, forward strand.
AGCCGCAGTGAGGAGTCCGCAGTGTCCGAGATCCTGGCGTTGGACTACCTGAATCCGTTCTGGTGGCTTGCCGTGGCGATCGTGGGGTTCAAGCTGACCGCCTTCGTGGACGCGGTGACCCGCCGGGAGGACGCGTACCGGGCGGCGGACAAGAAGACCAAGACGTTCTGGCTGGTCGTGCTCGGGCTGGCGCTCGGGCTCGATCTCCTGCTCGGCGCGGCGGTGTTCGGCATCCTGACCCTGGTCGGGCTGGCCGCCGCGATCATCTACATGGTCGACGTCCGCCCCGCGATCAAGCAGCTGACCGATGGCCGGGGCAACGGCGGCAAGCGCAACACGGGTCCGTACGGGCCCTGGTGACGAGGTGTCACCGGTGATGGGGAGCGGCTCCGGGCCGCTCCCCATCGGCGTTTCCGGGGGCGGGTTCAGCGTGCGGGGGGGTCAGCCCATGATGAGCGGGGCCGGGTTGCGCTCCAGCAGCAGCACCGCGACGTCGTCGGTGAGCGCGCCGCCGTTCAGCTCCTCGACCTCGGCGATGGCGCTGTCGACCAGTCGGCCCCGGGTCAGGCCGCCGGCCTGGTGGTCGCCGATCAGCTCGACCAAGCCGTCCTGGCCCAGTCGGCGGGAGCCCGCGCCGACCCGGCCCTCGACCAGGCCGTCGGTGTAGAGCAGCAGCGTCCAGCCCGGGTCGAGGGCCAGCTCCTGGGCCGGCCAGGCGGCGCCGGGGTCGTCGCAGTGCAGCAGCCCGAGCGCCGGGCCCGCCTGGTCGGCGGAGAGCAGGGCCGGCCCGGCGTCGGCGCCGAGCAGCAGCGGGGCGGGGTGCCCGGCCAGGTAGAGCTTGGCCTGCTCGGCGTCGGCCGGGTCGCGGCCGTCCGAGGGGGAGAGCACCAGCATGCAGAGCGTCGCGAAGATCTCGTCGCTGCGGCGCTCGTGCTCCAGCACGTGCTGCAGCGTGGTGAGCAGCGCCTGCCCGGTCAGCCCGGCGAAGACCAGCGAGCGCCAGGCGATCCGGAGCGCGACCCCGAGCGCGGCCTCGTCCGGGCCGTGGCCGCAGACGTCGCCGATCACCACGTGGACGATCCCGTCGTCCGTCCGGACGGCGTCGTAGAAGTCGCCGCCGAGCAGGGCCCGGCTGCGGCCGGGGCGGTAGCGGCGGGTGAAGGAGAGCCCGGCGCCGTCGAGCAGCGGGGTGGGCAGCAGGTGGCGCTGGAGCCGGGCGTTCTCCTGGCCGCGCAGCTCGGCCTCGACCAGGCGGCGCTGGGACTCGTCGGCCCGCTTGCGCTCGACCGCGTAGCGCAGGGCCCGGGCCAGCAGCGCGCCGTCGGTCTCGTGCCGGATCAGGAAGTCCTGGGCACCGGCGGCCACGGCGGCGGCGCCCAGCTCGGCCCCGGCGGCGTCGGTGAGCACCACGACGGCGGTCTGCGGGGCGCAGCGGAGCAGCTCGCGCAGACCTTCCAGGCCCTGGAGCGGGCCGGTCTGGTCGGCCGGGTCGGCGAGGTCGAGCAGGACGCAGCCGAACTCCACCTCGCGCGGACGGCCGCGCCGGGAGCCGGGCCGGGCCAGCCGGGCGGCGGCGGACTCCACGCCCTGGGCCCAGTGCAGCTCGATCGCCGAGCCGCTGTCGGCGACCAGCTGCTCCAGGAAGGCGGCGTCGGTGAAGTCGTTCTCGATCACCAGCAGCCGGAACGGCGCGTCGGGCGTCCCGGCGGTGGCCCGGGGGTGCGGTATCGGCGCGGGCCCAGCCCCGACCGCCTCCGCACGCGGGTCGCGTGCTTCGGTGACGGCGCCCGGCCGGTACGAGGCACGCGGTGCCCGCCCGTCTCCCGTTGCGGGCATTGGTCGGTCCTCCCTTTCCCCGACTGGGCAACGGCTGAGGTCCGCGCGCAGTGCCCGCATGGCACTGTGTGTCGGGGAGCTTCCCGCGACCATAACGTGATCTCCGGAGATTTCTCCGGCCGACCGGCGACTCTGTGGCTATTGCCACGCCGCCGAAACAGCCGGGCGGTGACGGCGGGCACACGTGGATGCGGTGCTCGGCATGGAATATGACGGAAGGTCGGTGCGGTGACACGGATCACGCTGGTCGAGGGTGACATCACGGAGCAGCAGGTGGACGCGGTGGTGAACGCCGCCAACACCTCGCTGCTGGGCGGCGGCGGGGTGGACGGCGCGATCCACCGCAAGGGCGGGCCGGAGGTCCTGGCCGAGTGCCGGAAGCTGCGCGCCTCGCACTACGGCAAGGGCCTGCCGGTCGGCCGGGCCGTCGCCACCACGGCGGGCCGGCTGCCGGCCCGGTGGGTGGTGCACACGGTGGGGCCCGTCCACCTGCCGGAGGAGTACGAGGAGCGGGCCGGACTGCTGGCGTCCTGCTATCGGGAGTCCCTTCGGGTCGCGGCGGAGCTGGGGGCGCGGACGGTGGCCTTCCCGGCGATCTCGACCGGGGTGTACCGCTGGCCGTTGGAGGACGCGGCGCGGATCGCCCTCGCGGCGGTGGCGGAGGTCGTGGACGGCGGGTCGGAGCTGGTGGAGGTGCGGTTCGTGCTGTTCGGGGCCGAGGCGTACGGGGTCTTCGAGCGGGCGCTGGCGCAGCGGAGCTGACCGCGGTCCGGTGTTCCCATGGTGGCGTGACGAGGCGTCAGCGCACCAGAGGTAATCGATAACTCGTTCGAGTGAATCGTGAATCATGGAGCGTCACCCGCGGGGCCTACGGCGCCAGCGCGCTCCACGGCACCGTGACCTCGCCCTGCCGCCACCGCCCCCGCGCGTCCACCAGCGGCCAGCTCCCGGACAGCGCCCGGCAGGCGGCCACCCAGCGCTGCCGGGCGCCGAACGCCCCGTACGGCGCGGCGGCCGACCAGGCCCGGTCGAAGTCGGTCAGGAAGGCGTGCACCGGGCGGCCGGGCACGTTGTGGTGGATCAGCGCCTTCGGCAGCCGCTCGGCCAGGTCGGACGGCCGGTCCAGGCCGCCCAGCCGGGCCGCGAAGGTGACCGTCCGGGGCCCCTCAGGGCCGAGCGCGACCCAGACGTGCCGCCGCCCGATCTCGTCGCAGGTGCCCTCGACCAGCAGCCCGCCGGGCGCCAGCCGTCCGCACAGCCGCTCCCACACCGCCGCCACCGCCGACTCCTCGTACTGCCGCAGCACGTTGGCGGCCCGGATCAGCAGCGCCCGCTCCCCGCCGTCCAGCGGGACCTCGAAGCCGCCCCGGCGGAAGGTCAGCAGCGGCGGCTCGGCGTACGGCAGCGCCGCCGCCACCCGGTCGGGCTCGATCTCGATGCCGACCGTGCGGACGTCGGGCCGCACCGCGCGCAGCCGCCCGGACAGCTCCACGGCCGTCCACGGCGCGGCGCCGTAGCCGAGGTCGACCGCGGTCGGCGGGCGGTCGGCGGAGCGCAGTGCCGGGCCGAGGGTGTGGGCGATCCAGCGGTCCATCCGCCGCAGCCGGTTGGTGTTGGTGGTGCCCCGGGTGACCGTTCCGACCGGGCGGTCCCGCCGTCCACGGGCGGCGGAGCTGGTGGGATCGAACGAGGCGGCCATGCGCAGCAGCCTACGGCGGAGCCGGTGCGGGGCCCCAGCGGGCGGGCGGGAATGCCGTCCCCATCCTCGTGGGTTGTCACACTGGATGAATGCCCGCGACCCCGCGGGCGGCCGACGGGGAGCAACGAGGAGGTTTCCGCAGGTGACCCAGCACCCTGCAAGAACGGCTCGCCGTGCCCAGATCCTGCCCCCGTCCCGGGGCAGGCTGCAGGCCCTGGTCGGCGGCCGCTCCCGTCGACCGCGCCGGATCGCGATGCTCAGCGTCCACACCTCCCCGCTGCACCAGCCGGGCACCGGCGACGCGGGCGGGATGAACGTCTACATCGTCGAGCTGGCCAAGCGCCTGGCCCAGCTCAACATCGAGGTCGAGGTCTTCACCCGGGCGATCAGCTCCGACGACGCGCCCACGGTCGAGCTGGCCCCCGGGGTCCTGGTGCGGCACGTCACGGCCGGCCCGTTCGAGGGCCTGGTCAAGGAGGACCTGCCGGCCCAGCTGTGCGCCTTCACCCACGCGGTGCTGCGCACCGAGGCGGGCCACCGGCCCGGCCACTACGACCTGGTGCACTCGCACTACTGGCTCTCCGGCCAGGTCGGCTGGCTGGCCGCCCAGCGCTGGGGCGTCCCGCTGGTGCACACCATGCACACCATGGCCCGGGTGAAGAACGCCGCGCTGGCCGAGGGCGACACCCCCGAGCCGGCCGCCCGGGTGATCGGCGAGAGCCAGGTGGTCGAGGCCGCCGACCGGCTGATCGCCAACACCGCCGAGGAGGCCGCCGAGCTGGCCCTGCACTACTCCGCCAGGGACGACCAGCTGGCCGTGGTGCACCCCGGGGTCAACCTCGACGTCTTCCGCCCCGGCGACCGCAGGGCGGCCCGGGCCCGGCTGGGCCTGCCGCAGGACGCCGCCGTGCTGCTCTTCGCCGGCCGGATACAGCCGCTGAAGGCACCGGACGTGCTGCTGCGCGCCGTCGCCGCGCTGGTGGAGCGCGAGCCGGAGCTGCGCCACCGGCTGGTGGTGCCGGTGGTCGGCGGCCCGTCCGGCAGCGGCCTGGCCAAGCCGGAGAGTCTGCAGAAGCTGGCGGCCCAGCTCGGCATCGGCGACGTGGTCCGGTTCCACCCGCCGGTCGGGCAGGCCGCGCTGGCCGAGTGGTACCGGGCCGCCACGGCCCTGGTGATGCCCTCGTACAGCGAGTCGTTCGGGCTGGTCGCGCTGGAGGCGCAGGCCTGCGGCACCCCGGTGGTGGCCGCCGCCGTCGGCGGGCTGCCGGTCGCGGTCCGGGGCGGGCGGACGGGCACCCTGGTGACCGGCCACGACCCGCAGGACTGGGCCCGGGCGCTGCGCCCGTACGTGACCGACGCCGAGCTGGTGCACCGTCAGGGGGCGGCCGCCGCCGCCCACGCGGCCGCGTTCGGCTGGGAGACCGCGGCGGCCAGTACCGCCGAGGTCTACACGGCCGCGATGCACCGCTCCGGGCTGCTCGGCGGCCTGCGGCTGGCCTGACGGGGAGTCACGCCCGCGCTCCCCGGTACCGCCGAGTAACGTCTCCCTCATGGCAACCCGTACCAAGGACGACGCCCTCGCGCTGCTCCGCAGTGCCCTGGACGAGGCGGGCGTGGCCTGGGAGCCCGCCGCGACCGACCCGTACACGCTGGTCGCGACGCTGCCCGGGACGCGCAAGCTGGCCACTCCCTGCGCGCTCCGGGTCGGCGACCACACCCTCTCGGTGAACGCCTTCGTGGTGCGCCGCCCGGACGAGAACCACGAGGCGGTCTACCGCTGGCTGCTGGAGCGCAACACCAAGCTGTTCGGGGTCGCGTACGCGATCGACGCGCTCGGGGACGTCTACCTGGCGGGGCGGCTGCCGCTGGAGGGGCTGACCGCCGAGGTGGTGGACCGGCTGCTCGGCACGGTGCTGCAGGGGGCCGACGAGCCGTTCAACACCCTGCTCGAACTCGGCTTCGCCACCGCGATCCGGCGCGAGTGGGCGTGGCGGACCAAGCGCGGCGAGTCCACCCGCAACCTGGAGGCCTTCACCCACCTGGCCGCTCCGGCCGACGAGCTGCCGGAGACCGACTGACCGTCAGGCACCGACCGGCCGTCAGGCGCCGACCCGCACCGGCCCGGTGTCCGCGGTCGCCGCCGCGGGCTCGGGCGCCGGCCGTCGGCCGAGCAGTAGGAATCCGACCGCCGCGGCGGTGCCGAGCGCCGCGCAGGTGCCCCAGACCGCGGTCCCGCCGCCGTACTGGAGCAGCAGCCCGCCGCCGAGCGGGCCGAGGAACCCGGCGAGCGACCAGGAGAGCGAGTACATGCCCTGGTAGCGCCCCCGGGCCCGGGCCGGGGAGTGCTCGGCCACCAGCGCCATCATGGTCGGCGCGTTCATCATCTCGCCGACCGTCCAGACCACGACGGTGAGCGCGTAGAACACCGCCGACGAGCCCGCGAACATGGTCAGCCCGAAGCCCCAGCCGATCAGCAGCACGCTGACGGCCAGCAGCGCGGTCCGGTTCCGGCCCTCCATCAGCCGGGTCAGCGGGAGCTGGAGCAGTACGATCAGCAGGCCGTTCAGACCGACCACCAGGCCGTACTGCGAGGCGGGGATGCCGGCCAGGCCCATGTCGATGGCGAGCGTGCTGCTGCTCTGCTGGACGATCAGGGCGAGCAGCAGGTTGATGCCGACCACCGCCATGAACCGGCCGTCCCGGAGCACGGTGCCGAGCCCGACCTTGGGTCCCGACCGGTCCACGGCGGTGGCGGCCGGCTTGGTCTCCGGGATCTTCACGAAGATCACCACGGCGCAGGCGAGCGTACTGACGGCATCCAGCAGGAAGAGCGTCAGGTACCCGTGCGCCGCGATCAGGCCGGCCAGCGCCGCGGAGACGCCGAAGCCCAGGTTGATGGCCCAGTAGTTCAACGAGTAGGCCCGGGTCCGGTCCTCGGCCGGCACCACGTCGGCGATGATCGCCGACACGGCGGGGCGGGAGGCGTTGCTGGCCAGGCCGACCAGGAAGGCCACCACCGCGATCGCCGTCCGGCCGTCGGCGAATCCCAGCACCGCCATGCTGACGGCCGTCCCGAGCTGGGCCGCGAGCAGTGTCGGCCGCCGCCCGATCCGGTCGGTCAGCACCCCGCCGCCGATCGCCGCGATCGCCGAGCCGAGCCCGAACAGCGAGGCGACCAGGCCCGCGTACGCCGCCGAGTAGCCCCGGTCGGCGGTCAGATACAGGGCGAGGAACGGGACCACGAAGCCGCCGATCCGGTTCACCAGCGTGGAGATCCAGAGCCACCAGAACTGGCGCGGGAGTCCACCGGCCGTCTCCGATAGTGAGACGCGCAGGCGCTGGGGGACGGGCATCTGGGGGCTCCCGGGGTGCACGGAGTCCCGCTGAACGGACCGGGGCAGGCCGGATCGACCGCTCAGCGCAACTGTAAGTGGCTCATCTTCGATCTGCACATTACTGGTGGACCTTGGTCCCGGCCAGGGGTTATCCGGCTCTATTAAGCTGAGCACCATGGCTGACACGACCTACCGACTGATCCTGCTCCGTCACGGCGAGAGCCAGTGGAACCAGAAGAACCTCTTCACCGGTTGGGTCGATGTCGACCTCAACGAGAAGGGTGAGAAGGAGGCCGCACGCGGTGGCGAGCTGCTCGCCGCCGAGGGCTTCCTCCCCGACGTACTGCACACCTCCCTGCTCCGCCGCGCGATCCGCACCTCGCAGATCGCCCTGGACAAGGCCGACCGGCACTGGATCCCGGTCAGCCGCAGCTGGCGGCTGAACGAGCGCCACTACGGCGCCCTCCAGGGCAAGGACAAGGCCCAGACCCTGGCCGAGTTCGGCGAGGAGCAGTTCCAGCTCTGGCGCCGCTCGTACGACACCCCGCCGCCGGCGCTCGAGGACGGCACCGAGTACTCGCAGTCCGGCGACGCCCGCTACGCCGACATCCCGAGCGAGCTGCGTCCGCAGACCGAGTGCCTCAAGGACGTCGTCGACCGGATGCTCCCGTACTGGTACGACGCCATCGTCCCCGACCTGGCGGCCGGCAAGACCGTCCTGGTCACCGCGCACGGCAACAGCCTGCGCGCCCTGGTGAAGCACCTCGACGGCATCTCCGACGAGGCCATCGCCGGCCTCAACATCCCCACCGGCATCCCGCTCGTCTACGAGCTCGACGCCGACTTCAAGCCCCTCACCAAGGGCGGCCGCTACCTGGACGCGGACGCCGCCGCGGCCGCCATCGAGGCGGTCAAGAACCAGGGCAAGAAGTAAGCCCGAAAGTCCATCGAACCCCCGGTCGGCGCTTCGGCGCCGACCGGGGGTTTCGTGCGGTCGGGGGCACCTCCGCCGAATGGGCAGCCACCAACTCGGCGCTGTGGGGCGGGGGTTCAGGTGGTTCAGACCATTGACGGGTTGACCGGGCGCTCCTACGGTATGCACCAGCGCTGGCGCGAGCACGCCAAGATCCCCCACCGGCGGCCGGGCGCCAGTCATGCACTCCATCCACCCCCACAGCTCGCTCCGGCCTGCCCGGAGACGAGTCCGGAAGGAGCACCATGCGTAAGCGCCATCTGTTCGCGGCCCTCGTCGGGGCCCTGGCTGTACCGGTCGCCACCGCGATCCCGGCCTTCTCGCACGGCTACATCAGCGGCCCGCCGAGCCGGGCCGCGTACTGTGCGGCGGGCACCGTCACCGGCTGCGGCGACATCCAGTGGGAGCCGCAGAGCGTCGAGGGGCCGAAGGGCTTCCCGAACAGCGGCCCGGCCGACGGCAAGCTCTGCGCCGGCGGCAACAGCCGGTTCGCCCAGCTGGACGCGCCCCGCAACGGGGCCTGGCCGACCACCAAGGTGACGGCGGGTCAGAAGCAGAACTTCACCTGGAAGTTCACCGCCAGGCACGCCACCTCCTCGTACCGCTACTACCTCACCAAGCCGGGATACAACGCCTCCACGGTGCTCAGCCGGAGCAACCTCAACCTCACCCCGCTGCTCAACGTCCCGGGCAACAACCAGCAGCCGCCCAGCACGCTGACCCACAGCGTGCCGCTGCCGGCCGGGCTGACCGGGCACCACGTGCTGCTCGCGGTGTGGGACGTCGCCGACACCACGAACGCCTTCTACTCCTGCGTCGACCTGCAGTTCTAGGCGTGCCGCAGTTCTAGCGGCGGACGGCATACGTCGGCCGGGCGCCCCGCTCAGGACAGGGGCGCCCGGCCGACGGGCGAAGGGGATGGGCCGCTCGGGCGGACGGGCTCAGTGGCCGCAGCAGCCGCCGGAGACGCCGCCGCACTGGCAGGGCGCACCCGACTGGCAGCCGCAGCCGCAGCCCCCGCCGCAGCCGCAGGTGGCGGCGAGGACCGGCAGCAGGGCGGGGGTGGTCGGCTCGACGACGCTCGACGGCGGACTGGTCGGGGCAGTGGTTGCCTTCATCGCGCTGGGCCCTCCTCGGCACTGGCACACGGCGGCACACACGGAGCTGTGGCCACCCCATGAGTGAAGCCCCGCCGGTGACGGGGCGTCAACGGGCGCGCAGGGGCGGTTCCCCACCACCCCGTGCGCCCCCGTCATCGCACCCCCGCGGTCACGCCCCCGCCCGCTCCGCCTGCCCTGCCTGCCCGGCCCGCTCCGTCTGCCGGACCTACTCCGCCGACTCGGCGTTGGCGACGAAGTCGGCCACGTGCTCGCCGGTCACCAGGAAGACCACGCGCTTGGCCACCGAGACCGCGTGGTCGGCGAAGCGCTCGTAGTACCGGCCGACCAGTGTGACGTCCACCGCGGTCTCGATGCCGTGCTGCCAGCGGTCGTCCAGCAGGTGCGAGAACAGCTCGCGGTGCAGGGCGTCGATCGCGTCGTCGTCCTGCTCCAGCTCCAGCGCCTTCTCGACGTCCTTGGTGGCGATGACCTGGCCGGCCTTGGCCACCAGGCGCTGGGCGAGCTGCCCCATCTCCAGCACGATCGGGTGCAGGTCGTTCGGGACGGCCGTCTCCGGGAAGCGCAGCCGGGCCACCTTGGCCACGTGCCGGGCCAGGTCGCCGCAGCGCTCCAGGTCGGAGCTCATCCGCAGCGAGGTGACCACGATCCGCAGATCGGTGGCGACCGGCTGCTGCCGGGCCAGCAGGTCGATGGCTCGGTTCTCCAGGTCGTGGTGCAGGGCGTTGACCTTGTCGTCGGCGGCGATCACGCTCTCCGCCAGCGCCAGGTCGGCGTCGAGCAGCGCGGTGGTGGCCCGACCCATGGCCGAGCCGACCAGCCGGGCCATCTCGACCAGGCCGTCGCTGATCGAGTCGAGTTCCTCGTGGTACGCGTCGCGCATTCTGCTCTCCTCAGTAGCTCTGTCGGTGGCGGTGCCGACCGGTCATCCCGTCAGGACGGCCGCTGCTGGTGGCGGCATCGTAGTGCCGTCACCGCCCGCTCGGGCTGCGCAACCCACCCTGGGCCGTTCGGGCGACCACGCACGGCCGCGGCAGTGAACCAGTGGCAGCGTGAAGGTGAATTCTCGGCAACGCGCGGCCGATGCCTTGATCGGACCCCGGGGGTGGGCCGCCCCGATGCGCTTACGCTGGCCACATGGACGTGAATGTGGCCCTCGCCGCAGCCTGCGCCATAGCCGGGCTCGGTGTCGGTCTCACGGCCGCGATCGCCTTCCGCTGGAGTGAGCGGGAGCAGGCCAGGGCAGGCAGCGGAACCAAGGGCAGTAAACCGGGCGTGCACACGCTCACCCAGGAGCCGCCGCTCCCACCGGGCGTGGACACCGTGCTCTCGGTGCTGCGCTCCTGCGCGATCGTGCTCGGCGAGGGCGACGAGGTGGTCAAGGCCAGCTCCGCCGCCTACGCGATGGGCCTGGTCAGGGGCGGGGCGATGGCGGTGGAGCAGATGCTCTCACTGGCCCGCGCCACCCGCAGGGACGGCGAGATCCGCCAGGTGGAGCTGGAGGTGCCCAGGCCGGGCGCGGCCCGTGCCACCGACCCGCTGGCGGTGTCCGTCCGGGTTGCTCCGCTCGGCTCCCGGCTGGTCCTGGTGCTGGTCGAGGACCTGACCGAGCGCCGCCGGATCGAGGCCGTCCGCCGCGACTTCGTGGCCAACGTCTCGCACGAACTGAAGACCCCGGTCGGCGCCCTGTCGCTGCTCTCCGAAGCGGTCGCGGACGCCTCCGACGACCCGGAGGCGGTGCAGCGCTTCGCCGGCCGGATGCAGATCGAGGCGACCAGGCTGGCCAGCCTGGTGCAGGAGATCATCGACCTGTCCCGGGTCCAGGACGACCAGCTGATGGTCGACCCGGAGCCGGTCCCGGTCGACACCCTGATCGCCGAGGCGATCGACCGCTGCCGCCAGCCCGCCGCCGCCAAGCAGATCCACATCGCGGCGGGCGGCATCGGCGGCCTCTACCTGCACGGCAACCGCGGCCAGCTGGCCGCCGCGCTGGGCAACCTGGTGGAGAACGCGGTCAACTACAGCCCGCCCCGCACCCGGGTGGCGATCGCCACCCGGCGGATCTCCAGCGCCGCCGCCCTCGGTGAGGCGGACGGCGAGCTGATCGAGATCTCGGTGACCGACCAGGGCATCGGCATCTCCGAGAAGGACCGCGAGCGGATCTTCGAACGCTTCTACCGCGTCGACCCGGCCCGCTCCCGGGCCACCGGCGGAACCGGCCTCGGCCTCTCCATCGTCAAGCACGTGGCCGCCTCGCACGGCGGCACCGTGTCGGTCTGGAGCGTCGAGGGCCAGGGTTCCACCTTCACCGTCCGACTCCCCGCCGGGCAGGCTCCGGCGGCGAGTCAGCAGAGCCCAACCATCCTCCCCAACCCCCTTCCTGCCCCGGAGGCCCGATCGTGACCCGAGTACTGGTGGTCGAGGACGAGGAGTCGTTCAGCGACGCCCTGTCGTACATGCTCCGCAAGGAAGGCTTCGAGGTGGCCATCGCCGCCACCGGCCCGGACGCGCTGGAGCAGTTCGAACGCAATGGCGCCGACCTGGTGCTGCTCGACCTGATGCTCCCCGGCCTGCCCGGCACGGAGGTCTGCCGTCAGCTCCGGGTCCGCTCCAACGTCCCGGTGATCATGGTCACCGCCAAGGACAGCGAGATCGACAAGGTGGTCGGCCTGGAGATAGGTGCGGACGACTACGTCACCAAGCCCTACTCCACCCGCGAGCTGGTGGCCCGGATCCGCGCGGTGCTCCGCCGTCGCGGCGAGGACGGCGGGGTCGGCGACAACGGCGGCGGCCCCGGCGCGCTGGAGGCCGGCCCGGTCCGGATGGACGTCGACCGGCACGTGGTCACGGTGGACGGCGCCAAGGTCGACCTCCCGCTGAAGGAGTTCGACCTGCTGGAGATGCTGCTGCGCAACGCCGGCCGGGTGCTCACCCGGATGCAGCTGATCGACCGGGTCTGGGGCGCCGACTACGTCGGTGACACCAAGACCCTGGACGTCCACGTGAAGCGTCTGCGGGCCAAGATCGAGCCGGACCCGGGCGCCCCGCGCTACCTGGTCACGGTCCGTGGCCTGGGCTACAAGTTCGAGCCGTAAACCGCACACCGAAGGCCCCCGCTCGGTTCGAGCGGGGGCCTTCGGCATGGCGTGGTGTCAGTGCGAGGCCGCGACGCTGGTCGACGGGGAGGCCGAGGCACCGGCGGACGGCGAGGCGGAGCCGGAGGCGCCGGCCGACGCGGACGCAGACGCGGACGCCGACGGGGAGGCCGAGGCGCCGGTCGAGGCCGAAGCGGACGCGGACGGCGACGCCGAGGCGGCGGCCTTCGGGCCGTAGCCCGCGTACAGGCCGTCGGCCGGGTGCACCTGGGCCTCGGTGGAGACCTTGCCCGCCTTGGCGAAGGAGAACGAGGTCGGCGCGAAGCCGCCCACCTCCAGCTTGGCCGAGCCGACCCGGGCGACCGGCTGGCCCTCGCCGCCGAGCAGCACCGCGCCGCCGGCCGGGATGACGATCTCGGACAGCGCGGCGCCCTTGGCGTCCGCGAAGGTCGCGGTGACGCCCTCGCCGATGGTGACCGACTGCAGCGTCTCCGGGCTGCTGCCCGAGTTGCTGATGTTCACCGTGAGGTTGGCCGGCCCGGCGTGCTCCGAGCTGGAGCCGACCGCGGTCACCACCACGATGTTGTTGAGCTTGAGGTCGTTCCCGATCGACGTCGCGGCGTTGTCCGGCTTGATCTGCAGGGTGTCCGGGGAGTTCCCGGCGGCACAGGCGGACAGCGGGAGGATCGCGGCGAGGGCGATCACGGCGATCGCGCCGCGTCGAAGGCTGCGGCTCACGGCGGCGGCATCTCCTTGGAATCTCGGGTCGGTGGTCAAGGTCAGATTACCGACCGCAGTTATCCGGTTCTCACGGGGTGGCCCCGTGTCGCGGGTGGAGTACGGCCGGGTGCGCGGCGGGAGGGCCGGCCGGGGTGCCGCCGGGGGTGTCCGGCGGGGCCCGCCGGAGGCCACGAGCGCGTATACGGCAAAAACCCATGATCCAATCATGGTTTCGGGAGTGTTGCCAGAGGTTTCGTCAGGTGCGTACACCGCCTCCGACCTGCGGTAAGGCCCCGTCGAACACCGGTCGCAGCATGCCGGAGGTGCCCTTGTCAAGCCCCGAGACCGGCTCTGACCTGCGAAAACGCCCTTCGGGTGGGCCGAGAACCGTGTTATTCTGGTAAGCCACGGAAGGGGCCCTGTCACATGACGTTCAAGGTTGGCGACACGGTGGTCTACCCCCATCACGGGGCTGCGCTGATCGAGGCCATTGAGATTCGCCAGATCAAAGGTGTGGACAAGACCTACCTGGTGCTGAAGGTGCAGCAGGGAGACTTGACGCTGCGCGTGCCCGCGGAGAACGCGGAGTTCGTCGGTGTGCGTGACGTAGTTGGCCAGGAAGGCCTCGACCGGGTGTTCGAGGTGCTGCGGGCGCCGTACACCGAGGAGCCGACCAACTGGTCGCGCCGGTACAAGGCGAACCTCGAGAAGCTCGCCTCCGGCGATGTGATCAAGGTGGCCGAGGTCGTTCGCGACCTGTGGCGTCGTGAGCGTGAGCGCGGTCTCTCGGCCGGAGAGAAGCGGATGCTCGCGAAGGCACGCCAGATCCTGGTCAGCGAGCTCGCGCTCGCGGAGAACACCAACGAGGACAAGGCGGAGACGCTGCTCGACGAGGTCCTGGCCTCGTAACAGCAGTCCTCTGCAGGTCGAAGCGCCCGATGCCGGTGCGTCACCATGGTCACGTACGTGATCCAGGTGGCCACCCGGCACCTCGGGCGCTTCGGCGTACCCGGGCACGGATCCGAACGCCCTGACGGGACCCGGTGCTTTTCGGAAGGGGCCGGGGCACCGTCGGGCGTTCGCCAGGGCCATACCCATCGTGCCGAAGGCGCGAAACCTGACCGCGTGCACCCGAATCGCGAGTATCCGACGCGAGTATCCGAACAGAGAACGGCACAGCGCCGAAGGAGCGAAACCCTGAACGGCACAGCAGCAGTCGCAGCAGCCGTGGTCCCCGCCGCCGGGCGGGGCGAGCGGCTCGGCCCCGGAGCCCCGAAGGCCCTGCGTGAACTCGGCGGGGTGCCCCTGCTGGTGCACGCCGTCCGGGCGCTGGCGCGCAGCCGGGCGGTCGGCCTGGTGGTGGTGGCGGCCCCGGCGGACGGGGTGGCCGAGGTGGTCGCCCTGCTGGACAGCCACGGGCTGGACGGCAAGGACATCCGGGTGGTGGCCGGCGGTGACACCCGGCAGGAGTCGGTCCGGCTCGGCCTGGCCGCGATCCCGGCCGGGGTCGGCATCGTACTGGTGCACGACGCGGCCCGGCCGCTGGTGCCGGTCGAGGTGGTGGACGCGGTCGCCGCGGCCGTCCGGGCCGGTGCGGAGGCGGTGGTGCCCGCGGTGCCGCTGGCCGACACGGTGAAGCTGGTCGAGCCGCAGCCCGCCGGAGTGCCCGAGCCGGTGCTCGGCACGCCGGACCGGTCCGCGCTGCGGGCGGTCCAGACGCCGCAGGGCTTCCGCCGGGAGGTGCTGGCGGACGTGCACGCGCGGGCGCTGGCCGAGCCGGTGGCGGTGACCGACGACGCGGGCCTGGTGGAGCACTTCGGCGGCCGGGTGGTCGTGGTGCCGGGCCACGAGGAGGCGTTCAAGGTGACCCGACCGCTGGACCTCGTGCTCGCCGAGGCCGTACTCGCCCGACGGAGGGCCTCCGATGGCTTCTGAGACCTGGCCGACGCCGCTGATCCCGCTGGTCGGGATCGGCACCGATGTGCACGCCTTCGAGGCCGGTCGCCCGCTCCGGGTGGCCGGGCTGGACTGGCCCGGTGAGGAGTTCGGCCTGGCCGGGCACTCGGACGCGGACGTGGCGGCGCACGCCGCCTGCGACGCGCTGTTCTCGGCGGCCGGCGTGGGCGACCTGGGCGCGCACTTCGGCACCGACCGCCCCGAGTGGTCCGGTGCCTCCGGCGTCACCCTGCTCGCCGAGGCGGCCCGGATCGTCCGGGCGGCCGGGTTCGAGATCGGCAACGTCGCGGTCCAGGTGATCGGCGTCCGCCCGAAGATCGGCAAGCGCCGGGCCGAGGCCCAGGCCGCGCTGTCGGCGGCGGTCGGTGCCCCGGTCTCGGTCTCCGGCACCACCACCGACGGCCTCGGCCTGACCGGCCGGGCGGAGGGGCTGGCGGCGATCGCCACGGCCCTGGTCTACCGGGCCGGGACCGATCCGGCTTAGTCCTTTCGGTGGTCTGACGGGTGTCCGAGTCCGTTCGGGTGCGCCCGGTTCACTAGCGTGGCGGGTGAACCGGGCGTACCGACGGAAGAGGCCCCGCATGGCTGTCCAGCTCTCCGACCAGGCCAAGGCGCTGTTCGACGCCAAGTCCTTCGTCAGCATCTCCACCGTCCAGCCGGACGGCAGCCCGCAGTCCTCGGTGGTCTGGATCAAACGGGACGGCGACGACGTGGTGTTCTCCACCGTGGAGGGCCGCCGCAAGCACCTCAACATGCTCCGGGACCCGCGGGTCAGCCTGCTCGTCAACCCGCCGGACCACCCGTACCGCTACCTGGAACTGCGCGGCGAGGTGACCATGACCAGGGAGGGAGGCCGGGAGCTGATCGACGAGCTGTGCCGGAAGTACCTCGGCCACGACTACCGCAACGACGGCCCGGAGGACGTCCGGGTGGTGGTCCGGCTGTCGCCCCGGAAGGCGGTCGGCAACGCCTGAACCGGGCCCAGTTGACGCGACCATGGGCGAAAGGTGGCGGGGCACCCCCCGTGGCCCACTACGCTTGACGCTGTGAGCCTTCGCCTGTACGACACCAGCACCCGCCAGGTACGCGACTTCGTCCCGCTTGTACCGGGCTGTGTCTCCATGTACCTGTGTGGCGCGACCGTCCAGGCGCCCCCGCACATCGGACACGTCCGGTCCAACCTGAACTTCGACGTGATGCGCCGTTGGTTCGGCTACCGCGGCTACCAGGTCACCTTCGTCCGCAACGTCACCGACATCGACGACAAGGTGATCGCCAAGGAGCGCGAGCTCGGCACCCCGTGGTGGCAGATCGCGTACACCAACGAGCGCGCCTTCGACGACGGTTACCAGGCGCTGGGCTGCCTGCCGCCCTCGGTGGCGCCGCGGGCCACCGGCCACGTGCCCGAGATGATCGAGATGATGCAGACGCTCATCGCGAAGGGCCATGCCTACGAGTCCGAGGGCAACGTCTACTTCGCGGTGACCACGTACCCCGAGTACCTGGCGCTCTCCAACCAGGAGTTGGACAACCTCCGGCAGCCGGAGAGCACCGGCGAGACCGGCAAGCGCGACTCGCGCGACTTCGCGATGTGGAAGCGGTCCAAGGAGGGGGAGCCCAGCTGGGAGACCCCGTGGGGTCACGGCCGTCCGGGCTGGCACCTGGAGTGCTCCGCGATGGCGCACAAGTACCTCGGGAAGTCCTTCGACATCCACGGCGGCGGGCTCGACCTGATCTTCCCGCACCACGAGAACGAGATCGCCCAGTCGAAGGCGTACGGCGACGACTTCGCCAACTTCTGGGTGCACAACGCCTGGGTCACCATGAGCGGCGAGAAGATGTCGAAGTCGCTCGGCAACTCGGTGCTGATCTCCGAGATGCTCCAGCGCCACCGCCCGATCGTGCTCCGGTACTACCTGGCCGGGCCGCACTACCGCTCGATGATCGAGTACAGCGAGGAGTCGATCCAGGAGGCCGAGACCGGCTTCGCCCGGATCGAGGGCTTCATCCAGCGGGTGGTCGAGCGCTGCGGTCAGGTGGACGCGGCGCCCGAGGTTCCGCTGGCCTTCGCCGAGGCGATGGACGACGACCTGGGGGTGCCGCAGGCCCTGGCCGTCGTGCACACCGCCGTCCGGCAGGGCAACAGTGCGCTGACCGCGGACGACAAGGACAGCGCGGTGGCGCGGCTGGCCGAGGTCCGTGCGATGCTCGGTGTACTGGGCCTCGACCCGCTCGACGAGCAGTGGGCCGATGCCGACCGGGGCGACGACCTGCACGGGGTGGTCGACTCGCTGGTCCAGCTGGTGCTGGAGCAGCGGCAGGCCGCCCGGGGCCGCAAGGACTTCGCCACCGCGGACGCGATCCGCGACCGGCTCGTACTGGCGGGGCTGTCCATCGAGGACGGCCCGACCGGCTCGCGCTGGACGCTCAACAACCAGTAACCCCGCTATCCGGGGTGAGGGTGGGCCGTACCGCACCGGTACGGCCCATCCGCATGACGCAGAGCATGCCGTCGGCGATCGCCGCCGGGGCGTGCGAGACAGACAAGGGAAGTACAGCCATGGCCGGCAACAGCGCTCGCAGGAACCGACGCAACCCCGGATCGAAGAAGGGCGCGGCAGTCGGCACCGGCGGGCACAGCCGGAAGGCGCTCCAGGGCAAGGGCCCGACCCCGCCCGCCTCGGCCCGCAAGGGTCACGTGAAGCAGCGGCAGGCCAATGCGGCCGTCAAGCGCGAGATGGACGCCAAGTCGCGGGCCGGCATGCGCCGGGCCGGCGCCGGCGGCCGTGGCGGTCGCGGCGGCTCGGGCTCGGCCGAGCTGGTCTTCGGCCGCAACTCGGTGGTCGAGGCGCTGCGCGGCGGGGTGCCCGCCACCGCGCTGTACGTGCTCCAGTTCATCGACACCGACGACCGGGTGCGCGAGGCGCTGCAGGCCGCCACCGAGCGCGGTGTGCCGCTGATGGAGGCGCCGCGGGTCCAGCTCGACAACATGACCGGCAACATGAACCACCAGGGCATGGTGCTCCAGGTCCCGCCGTACGAGTACGCGCACCCGGAGGACCTGCTGGCCGACGCGGCCGACAACGGCGAGGACGCGCTGATCATCGCGCTGGACGGGGTCACCGACTCCCGCAACCTCGGTGCCGTGGTCCGTTCCGCCGCCGCCTTCGGGGCACACGGCGTGGTGATCCCGGAGCGCCGGGCCGCCGGCATGACCGCCGGGGCGTGGAAGACCTCCTCGGGCGCCGCGGCGCGTCTGCCCGTGGCGCGCGCC
Organism: Kitasatospora sp. NPDC002040; assembly: GCF_040296785.1. Taxonomy (NCBI): domain Bacteria; kingdom Bacillati; phylum Actinomycetota; class Actinomycetes; order Kitasatosporales; family Streptomycetaceae; genus Kitasatospora; species Kitasatospora sp. NPDC002040. The sequence continues at coordinate 587,684 of NZ_JBEOXV010000001.1, forward strand.
ACCAACATGACCCGCGCGCTGGAGGCATACCAGAAGGCCGGTCTGCTCGTGGTCGGCCTGGCGGCCGACGGCGAGGCGGAGATCGGCGACCTGGGGGCGCTCAGCGGCCCGGTCGTGATCGTGGCCGGCAGCGAGGGCAAGGGCCTCTCCCGGCTGGTCTCGGAGACCTGTGACATCCGGGTGCGGATTCCGATGCCCGGCGCGACCGAGTCGCTGAACGCCGGTGTCGCGGCCGGCATCGTGCTCTACGAGGCCGCGCGGCTGCGGGCCAAGGGCGTCTGAGCCGGCCCGGCCCGCGTCGGTCGGGCACGTCGGGTGGGTCCGCCGTCCGGGTGACGGCTGACGCTCATTTGTCGCAGTGATGTCGTGGTGAACCGATCGGGCCTGGTCAGGCCCGATCGGTTTACTCATGATCACTTCAATCGGCGTCAGGAATCCACCCGGGAGAGTGTCCTAACCGGCTGTCACCCGGTTAGACGGGTGTGGACACCAGAACACCTCGGCGCCCTGCCCCGGGCGGCATGGCGGGAATAGATGCCGGCCCCGGCCTCAACACGGTCAAGGTGCCGTCCGACCCGGCACGGCTCAGCAGTACCCAGGCCAGCTTCCGGGTCAGGCTGGCGGCCCCGGTGGCTCCGCTGATCGACGCCCCGGCGGGCGCGGCCTTCGGCGATCCGTACGGAATGGCGGCCTTCACCCCGGCGGGCTTCACCCCCCGCCCGATGGTCACGCCCCAGGTCGTGGTCGGCGGCGCCCAGGTGCCGGCCCTGGCCGGTGCGGCCGGCGCGGTGGTGGCTGGTGCGACCCCGCTCCGCCGCAAGGGTCGGGTCACCGCGGTCACCTGGACCGGTCAGGCCGACCCCGGCGACCTGGCGGCCACCCAGCTGCTGGAGGCCGTCCGCCTCAACACCGTCCCGGCTCCGGCCGGACCGGTCGGCGGTGAGGGCACCGAGCAGCTCCAGGCGTACCGTCAGGCCGCGGCCAGGACGGCGGCCCAGGAGCCGGTGGACAGCTGGGCCCCGGTGGGCGAGCTCCCCGAGGTCTCGGCCACCGGAGTCGACTTCGGCCAGGGCAAGTACCCCGGCCGCAAGGTCGACCTCGGCCTGGTGCTGCTGCCGCTGCGGATCGTGCTCGGCTCGCTCTCGGTCTACGCCGGGTTCAGCAAGCTGTGCGACCCGGTGTACTTCGACGGCGGCGACCGCGGCTCGATGATGCGCTGGCTCGCCTCGCTGCACCCGTGGGGCGTGGCCCAGCCGCTGCTCGACTTCGCGATGGCCCACCCGGTCGGCTCCGGGCTCGCGGTCGCCTTCATCCAGATCGTGGTCGGCGTGCTGTCGATCCTCGGCCTCTGGCAGCGGGCCGCAGCCGGGACGGCGATGGCCCTGTCGGCCGCGCTGCTGTTCACGGTCAGCTGGCGGGCGGTGCCGGTCTACGACACCCCCGACCTGATCTTCCTGGCCGCCTGGAGCCCGCTGCTGATCGCGGGTGCGCCGTTCGGCTCGCTGGACGGGCGGATCGCGCTGGAGGCCTGGCGTCGGTACGGCACCTCGGCACCCGCCGCGCTCCGGCGGCGGATCCTGCGCCGCAGCGGCGTGGTGACGGCGGTGGTGGTCGGGCTGACCCTGCTGCTCGGCTCGATGCTCGGTGCGGCGGTCCGCACCGGCGGCCGTCCCGACCCGACCCCGGCCAAGCCCCCGACCGACTTCGGCTCCCCGATGTGGCCGGGCAACGGCCCCTCCCCGACGCCGGCCCCGACCACTCCCGCGCCGAAGTCGCCCACCCCGACCCCCTCGCCCAGCAAGAGCGGGAGCGCGAAGCCCCGTTCGACCAAGTCGGAGTCCGGTTCTATCGCACCCACCACCCCGGCCAAGGGCACCCCGGCGGGCGGCGCCGGGACCACCGGCGGGACCACGGGTGGTGGCGGTACACCGCCCAAGCCGGCTCCCGCCAGCACGCCGAGCGGGCTGCTCGGCGGGGTGCTCGGCGCCCCGCTGCTCGGCGCCTCGCACTGGCTCGCCCCCGGCGGCCGCCCGGTCGGCCGGGTGGACGCCTAGCCGCCCGGCTCGGCTCCGGTCTCCGGTACCGGGGTACAGGAAAGGAGCGCGGTGGACCGTGGGGGTCCACCGCGCTCCTTGCTGTGCTGTGTGTGGCGCTCCGTCAGGACCGGTCGGCCGCCAGCTCCTTGGCCGCCTCGGTGAGGTCCTTCGCGGTGTCGATCGCGCGCCAGTAGCACCCCTGCGGCAGCTGGTACCCCGCCAGCCGCTTGCTGCGGGCGAGTTGGGGGAAGGTGGTGCGCTCGTGGTCGCCGACGTCCGGCAGCAGCTCCTGGAAGCCGGGGGCGAAGACGTACAGCCCGGCGTTGATCAGGAACGGGGAGGGCGGCGCCTCGATGAAGTCGAGCACGTTGCCGAACTGGTCGGTCTCCACCGCGCCCCAGGGGATCCGCGGCCGGGCCAGCGCGAGCGTCGCGAGGGCGTCGCGCTCGTGGTGGAAGGCGGCCATGTCGCGCAGGCTGAACCTGGTCCAGATGTCGCCGTTGGTGGCGTACCAGGGCTCCTCGGGCCGGGGGAGGGCCTTGGCCGCGTGCTTGAGACCGCCGCCGCGGCCGAGCGGGACGGTCTCCACCACGGTGCTGACGGCGAGCGGCAGGTCGGCGTGGTCGAGCCACTCCTGCAGCACCTCGGCGAGGTGCCCGCAGGAGATCACCACATCGGTCACGCCCTCGGCGGCCAGCCAGGCGAGCTGGTGCCCCACGATGGGCGTCCCGGTACCCGGGATCTCGACCAGCGGCTTGGGCCGGTCGTCGGTGTACGGGCGGAGCCGTGAACCCTGGCCGCCCGCCAGGATGACGGCCTGCGTCACGGCGGGGGAGTGCGGGTGCGGGGCGGTGGAGTCAGCGGTCATGGCAGCACTCTAGGGCTGCCCCTGCGCGCGGACCTACCGGCCGGGCTGCTTCGCGGGCAGGTCCGCGCACAGGCCGACCTGCCGGGCTGCTTCGCGGGTGGGCCGACCTACTGGCCGACCACGCCTGCGGCGAAGGCTCCGTCGCAGACCGGCCGGGCGAAGGAGCGGGCCCGCTGCGCGTCGCCCTGGTACTTGCGCACGGCGGCCTTGCCGAGGTCGGCGGCCAGCGTGCTGCAGTACGGGGTGAGCGCGGGCTTCTCCCGCATGGTGCGCTCCAGCAGGTCGAGCGCGGTACCCGGGTTGTGGGTCCGCAGCTCGTCCATCAGGTCGACCCGGAGGGCGTCCTGCGGAGCCATGCCCTGCGTGTTGGTGGCGGTCGCGGTGCGGCCGATGGTGCCGTCACCGCTGGAGGCGGCCACCACCTGCTGGTCGAGTCCGGTCGGTGGCGCCCAGGGGACGCGGGTGACGGCGAGCGTGCCGGTGGTCACCAGGATCACGGGCAGGGTCAGGGCAACGGTCTGGCCGATGCGGCGCACGAGCTGCTTCACGGTCAGGAGCGTAGCGGTGCGTGGGGCCCAGGTCGCCCTCCGTTACCCCAATGAGTGACGCGTGTCCCGGTTCGTCCTGTCGCCGGGTTGACGCACGGCGCACGGACGACCGAGCCCCCGACCGGTGGTTCTCCGGTCGGGGGCTCGGGATGTCGACAAGTCGTCAGGCGCCGCCGCGCCCGCCGACGGGTCGTCAGGCGCTCAGGCGGGCACCGCTGGTGGTGTTGAAGACGTGGGTCTCGCCGCCGGTCGGGACCACGTGGATAGTCTCGCCCTTCTGCGGGATCTGACGGCCGTGCACGCGCACGACGATGTCCTTGTCGTCGCCACCGATCTTGGTGGTGCCGTAGACGAAGCCGTCCGCGCCGAGCTCCTCGACCACGTTCACGGTCACCGCGACGCCCTCGATGCCGCCCGCGGGGACGATCTCGAAGTGCTCCGGGCGGATGCCGACGGTCACGCTCTTGTCGGTGCCGGCGCCGGCCAGCTCGTCACGCGAGATGTTGATGACCGAGCCGCCGAACTTCACGCCGCCGTCGACCAGCGGGACGTCCACCAGGTTCATCGCGGGCGAGCCGATGAAGCCGGCCACGAAGAGGTTGGCCGGGCGGTCGTACATGTTGCGCGGGCTGTCGACCTGCTGCAGCAGACCGTCCTTGAGCACCGCGACGCGGTCGCCCATGGTCATGGCCTCGACCTGGTCGTGGGTCACGTAGACGGTGGTGATGCCCAGGCGGCGCTGGAGCGACGCGATCTGGGTACGGGTCGAGACGCGGAGCTTGGCGTCCAGGTTCGAGAGCGGCTCGTCCATCAGGAAGACCTGCGGCTCACGGACGATCGCGCGGCCCATCGCGACACGCTGGCGCTGGCCACCGGAGAGCGCCTTCGGCTTGCGGTCCAGGTAGTCAGTGAGGTCGAGGATCTTCGCGGCCTCTTCGACCTTGGTGCGGATCTCGGCCTTGTTCACGCCGGCGATCTTGAGCGCGAAGCCCATGTTGTCCGCGACGGTCATGTGCGGGTACAGCGCGTAGTTCTGGAACACCATCGCGATGTCCCGGTCCTTCGGCGGCAGGTGGGTGACGTCGCGGTCGCCGATGCGGATCGCACCGCCGTTGACGTCCTCGAGACCCGCGAGCATCCGGAGGCTGGTGGACTTGCCACAGCCGGAGGGGCCGACCAGGACCAGGAACTCGCCGTCCTCGACGTGCAGCTCGAGGGCGTCGACGGCGGGCTTGGTGCCGCCGGGGTACAGCCGGGTCGCCTTGTCGAACGTGACAGAAGCCATGGTTCTTACACTCCTTCACCGGCAGGAACGTGCCGGACGATCCGAGTAAAGGTTGGATTGTCGCCGCCGTCCCGGGCAGTGGTCTGAACCACCACCGCGACGACTCCTCGCGACGCTACCCGCCGGGTGATCGGATTGTCAGCCCTCCGGGCGGCCGATTTCGGCATCAGTCCGGTCACGACCCGCTCCCGGCCCCCCGATAACCCTCCCCACCAGCCCACCCCCGCCCGGTACACTGCCCACTGGTGCCGCCGTGGCCTCGCTGCGGGCGGTCACCGCGCCTCCTTAGCTCAGTTGGCCAGAGCACCGCTCTTGTAAAGCGGGGGTCGTCGGTTCGAACCCGACAGGGGGCTCCGCATTCGTAGCGTCGCGAGACGCATACAGGGCCAGCTCGCCGGTGTGATCCCGGGGAGTCGGCCCTGCGTCGGTTTCCGGGGTGTCGACTACAAGGGCTTGATCACTCGGCGAGGATTCTCGATGAGCAGGCTGTACTTGTGGGTGCGGTACACCTGGGTCGGGTCGGGGTCTTCCGTTTCCAGGGCCAGGAGCCAGCTGGGGAGTTGGGAGAAGTCGGTGAACTTGAGGACAAGTACGGACCCCGACTTGCCCCGCTCGCGGCCCGTGACCTTGACCCACTGGAGCTCTCCCAGGCGATGAAAGACCGCGCGCCGAGGCTCCGCGATCTCGACGGGGCCGGATCGGTTCTTGTGGACGCCCCGGATCGCGCCCGCCCCGTCCGCAATCGGGGCAGTTGTTTCTATGTTCAACGGTCGCTCCTCTGCTGATGCCGGGTGATGCAGTCAGTCTGCGATGCCGCGGAGGGCGGGGTCGTGGGCAAGGTCGGCGAGGAGGGCGTCGAGCTTGGTGCGGTCGACTGAGGACATCAGGAAGACGTGGACGTAGCTGCGGCGGGTGGATTCGTCGCCGGGGGTGGTGAGGACGTCCTGGGAGGACAGGGACCACTTCGTGACCAGGTCGGGGCTGGGTTTGCGGAAGCGGACGGTGATGGCGCCCGGGGTGCGGGCGGGCCAGAGGGTGAGGTTGTGGGAGAGCTCGAGGGCGCGGAGTTGGTGTTCGAGGTAGGCGGCCAGGTGTTGGGCGTGGCGGATGCGGTCGACCTGGTCCTGGTGGGAGTGGCGGGAGAGGTGGTCCCAGAGGATGAGGGGGGAGAAGCCGTTGCGGGAGCCGGCGAAGGTGGTGTCGGGGGCTCCGGTGTAGTCGGGTTGGGACGGCGGGGCGATCTGGTACTTGACCTTGGTCATGTAGATGCCGCAGGGCCAGGGGGCGCCGGGCCACTTGTGGCCGCTCATGGCGATCGAGGAGACCAGGTCGAGGTCGCCGAACTCCCGGGTGGGCAGGGTGAGTCCGAAGTCGAACTCGGGGAGTTCGGTGGCGGGGGTCCAGCCGTGGGCGGGGTCGGCGGCGGCCATCCGGACGAAGGGGGCGTAGCCGGCGCCGAGGGCGCCGTCCACGTGGATCCAGAACCGTCGGCGCAGGTCGGTGCGGGGCTCGCCGGTGTGCGGGTCGCGGCCGTGGGTGACCTGCGCCTGGATCAGGCCGTGCCGCTCGAAGATCGGGAGCAGCCGCTCGCAGACCTGGCGGACGTCGTCGTGGGCGCCCTTGAAGGTGCTGCCGAGGTTGAGGCTGACGAAGATCGGGTGGCCCTTGGCGGCGAAGAACTCGACCAGGGCCGCCAGGGCGTCGACGTCGATCTCGCCGGTGCCGTCCCAGGAGCGGCCGGAGGGGCCGCTGCTGGACGGCACCTCGGCGGGCCAGTCCGGCAGGCCGGGGAGGGGGCACTCGCCGGGGTACTGCTCGGAGCCGACGGCGTGGAAGGTGTCGACGCCCAGGACCCGGACCGCCTTGGCGAACGAGTAGTGGGTGTCCTCGGAGTAGAAGGCCACCGGGCGACGGGCGCCGGGGTGCTCCGGGGCTGGCCCGGAGGTGCCGGTCGGCGGCTGGATCAGCGGTTTGCCGCTCAGGTAGTCCCGGGCGTTCCAGAGCGCGTACATGTTGCCCTCGGTGGAGCCCATGGAGAGCACGTACCCCCAGTAGGACTCGGGGTCGCCCGGGTCGTGCGGGCCCCGGGCGTGCCAGAGGTCGGCGTAGTAGTCGAGCACCGCGCGTTCGACCACCTTGGTGTTCGGCTTGTAGCCGCCGCTCCGGAACGGGTCGCCGAGGTTGTTGATGTTGTGCTGCATGAACCGGCCGAGGTCGAACGCGCCGGCGCCCATCTCCTGGGTGGCCTGGAAGCCGAGCAGGTTCCGGCGCTTCCTGGTCAGGTAGCCGTCCAGCCGGTCGAGGGCGCGCAGCCGCTGGCCGTTGGCCAGACCGCCGGGCGGGAGCGCGAAGTCGGCGGCGTCCGGCTCCTCGGCGGTGCCGGCCACCAGGGGGGCGGCGGGTCCGAGGGGTACGGCCAGGGTGTCGGTTCGGCTCATGGCGCAGCGCTCCTGGTTCGCTGGGTCGGCCGGCTCGGCGAGGGGTGGTGCCGACCCGGTCCGGTCGAGAGCCAGGATGAACTTCACGCCGGGACGGGGGAAGCAGTCTGCAGAAGATTCGGAACAGGCCGGGAAAACCTTGCGGATCGTCGCCGAGGAGGGGGAGTCTGACCCCCGTGCCGAACATTCCCCCAGCCCGGCAGGCGCCCCTCGACGACACCGACCGGGCGATCCTGCGCATCCTCGCCGAGAACGCGCGGATACCGAACAACGCGCTCGCGGACGCGGTGGGCATCGCCGCCTCGACCTGTCTGACCCGGGTCCGGGCGCTGCGCGAGCGCGGGGTGATCCGCGGGTTCCGGGCCGAGATCGCCCCGGCCGCGATCGGTCTGCCGCTGCAGGCGATGATCTCGGTCCGGCTCCGGGCCCACACCCGGGAGCAGAACGAGAGCTTCCGGGCGGCGGCCCCGGACATGCCCGGTGTGGTGACGGTCTTTCACATGGCGGGCTCGGACGACTACTTGCTCCATGTGGTGCTCGCGCACCCGGACGCGCTGCGCGACTTCGTGGTGGACCACCTCACCACCCATCCGGCGGTGGCGCAGACCCGGACCAACCTGATCTTCGAGCAGATCGCCGGCCGTCGGCAGCTCAGCCCCGGCTGACGGTCCGGCTCCGCCCTGCCCGCCCCTCCCGCCCGCCCCCCGGCTTCGGCCGAGGGGCGTTTCTGTTGCTCCGGAGCCGGACCCGACAGTCGAGAGTCGTCTTTTTGCGAAATCCTGTCGACATCTTGTGGTCATCTGTCGAGCAGTGGTTAAGTAGCGGAGCCGCCAGGAGCCGCCAGGCGAGGGCCGCGGCGCCCCCCTCCACCCATGCCTGTAGAAGGGTCAGTCCGCCATGAAGAGAACCGGGCTTGTCCGTAGATCCGTCGGTGTCGCGTTGGCAACCGGGATGGCCATCTCCCTTGCCGCCTGCGGCAGTTCGGGAAGCACGGGCGGAGGTGACGGGTCGACCAAGGGGACCGGCTCGGCGACGCTGGACCCGGGTGCGAAGGTCACCATCAGCGTGGACTGCCAGCCGCCGGTGACCAAGGCGGCCGAGCGCAAGCAGTGGGACGAGGACATCGCGGCGTTCGGCAAGCTGTACCCGAACGTGACGATCAAGAGCAAGGACGCCTCGCCCTGCGAGGAGCCCGCCCCGTTCACCGCCCAGCTCAAGGGCAAGACGCAGACCGACGTCTTCTACACCTACTTCACCGACCTGAACCAGGTGCTGGACGCCGACGGCGCCGAGGACATCAGCGCGTACGTCAACGAGAGCACCGTCCCGGCGCTGAAGGACATCGACCCGTCGGTGCTCGCCACGCTCAAGGACGGCGGCAAGCTGTACGGCCTGCCCACCTCGAACTACAAGATGGGCCTGCTCTACAACCGCAAGCTGTTCAAGCAGGCCGGGCTCGACCCGGAGAAGCCGCCGGCCACCTGGGCGGAGATCCGGGAGGCGGCGAAGAAGATCGCGGCGCTCGGCAACGGGGTCAACGGGTACGGGGACTACAGCGCCACCAACCAGGGCGGCTGGCACTACACCGCCGAGCTGTACGGCCTCGGCGGCAAGATGGTCAGCGACGACGGCAAGAAGGCCGCGTTCAACACCCCCGAGGGCAAGCAGGTCCTGCAGAACCTGTACGACATGCGCTGGACCGACAACACCATGGGCGCGGCGCAGAGCCTCAAGTGGCCCGACCTGATGACGCAGATGGCGTCGGACAAGCTCGGCATGTACGTCGGCGCCCCGGACGACATCACCTACATGGTGCAGACGCTCAAGGGCGACTACGAGGCGTACGGCATGGGCCCGATGCCCGGGGCCAAGGCGGCGCTGCTCGGCGGCAACGACTACATGTTCAAGAAGGGGTCCAGCCCGGACCAGATCAAGGCGGGCATCGCCTGGATCAACTTCAAGTTCCTGAGCCTGGGCAAGGGCCAGTTCAACTACGCCCGGACCAAGACCGACGGCCTGCCGGTCGGCCTGCCGCAGCCGTTCTTCTTCACCGGCGCCAGCCTGGAGGCGGACAACAAGGCGAAGGCGGCCAGCGCCACCGTCCCGGTGCAGAACTACGCGCCGTACCTGGCCGTCCCGGTGCCCGGCCTGACCGAGCCGGCCCACGCGCAGCAGATCTACAAGGTGCTCGACAACCCGGTCTCGGCCGTGCTGACGGACAAGAACGCCGACATCAGCAAGCTGCTGACCGAGGCGGAGACCCAGGTCAACCAGGTCCTGGCCAGCCTCCAGTAGTGGTCCCCAGGGGGCTGGCCGTCAGAGCCGGCCCCCTGCCGGGGGAGTACCGACGATCCAGCGGGAGAGCGAAGCAATGGCAGCGATCAGTGTCGCCGGGAAGGCGGCCAGACCCACCACCCACGAAGGCCGGCTGTGGCGCCAGGTCCGGCAGAACCTCACCGCGCACGGATTCCTGATCGGCGCCCTGCTCTGCTTCGCCTTCTTCACCTGGTACCCGATGGTCCGCGAAGTGGTGATGAGCTTCCAGAAGACCAAGCGGGGCAGAACCAGCTGGGTCGGCCTGGACAACATCGACCAGCTGCTCCAGGACCCGGCGTTCTGGCAGGCCTGGCGGAACACTCTGCTGTTCACGCTGCTGGCGCTGGTGCTCGGCTTCGCGGTGCCGTTCTTCGTGGCGGTCCTGCTGAACGAGCTCCGGCACGCCAAGTCCTACCTGCGGGTGCTGGTCTACCTGCCGGTGATGATGCCGCCGGTGGCCTCGGTGCTGCTGTTCAAGTACTTCTACGACCCGGACTTCGGGCTGTTCAACAGCATCCTGCACAGCCTGCACCTGCCGACCTCGGCCTGGCTCAACTCCCCTGACACCGCGATGATCTCGGTGGTGATCGCCTCCACCTGGATGAACATGGGCGGCGCCACCCTGATCTACCTGGCCGCGCTCCAGGGCATCCCCGGCGAGCTGTACGAGGCGGCCGAGCTGGACGGGGCCGGCCTGTGGCGCCGGGTCTGGCACGTCACCATCCCGCAGACCCGGCTGATCCTCTCGCTGCTCCTGCTGCTCCAGGTCGTGGCCACCATGCAGGTGTTCGTCGAACCCTTCCTGCTGACCGGCGGAAACGGGCCGCAGGGGTCCACCACCACGGTGGTCTACCTGGTCTACCAGTACGCCTTCAACTTCAACAACTACGGCGCCGCCTCGGCGCTCGGCCTGATCATGCTGCTCGTACTGGCCGGCTTCTCCGCCCTGTACGTGCGGCTGTCCCGAAAGGCCGACTGAACCATGGGAGCCCCGGTGGACGAGCCGCTGACCCGGACGCTGATATCGCAGACCCAACTCAACCGTCCGCTCGGCAGGTTGCTGTACCGGACCGTGCTGGTGCTGACCGTCGTCGGCTTCACCGTGGTGTTCCTCGGGCCGCTGTACTGGCTGGTGACCGGTGGACTGAAGTCCACCGCCGAGGTGATCCAGAACCCGCCGACGCTGTTCCCGGCCGAGCTGCACCCCGACACCTACGCCACCGCCTGGCGCCAACTCGGCATGGGGCGGCTGCTGTTCAACACCCTGTACTACGCCTTCGGGGCGCTCGCGTTCCAGCTGGTGTTCGACGTGGCGGCGGCGTACGCGCTGTCCAAGCTGCGGCCGGTGCTGGGGAACCTGATCCTCGGCATGATGCTGGCCACCCTGATGATCCCGGCGGCGGTGCTGATCGTGCCGCAGTACCTGACCGTGCTCGACCTGCCGCTGCTGCACCTCAACCTGATCAACACGCCGTGGGCGATCTGGCTGCCGACCGTGGCCAACGCCTTCAACATCTTCCTGCTGAAGCGGTTCTTCGACTCCATCCCGGAGGACCTGATGGCGGCGGCGGCGATCGACGGGGCCACCCCGCTCCGGGCCCTGTGGTCGATCGTGCTGCCGATGTCGCGGCCGATCATCGGGGTGATCTCGATCTTCGCGGTGGTCAACGTCTGGAAGGACTTCCTCTGGCCGATGCTGGTCCAGCCGGACCCGGCCAACCAGACGCTCAACATCGGCATCAAGTCGCTGTCGATGGGCGTGCCGCAGAACGTGATCATCGCGGCGCTGGCGATCGCCTCGGTGCCGACCATCCTCTTCTTCCTGATCTTCCAACGCAACATCATGTCCGGGCTCACCTCCGGCGGCCTGAAGGGCTGAGGCCCGCAGGGCCGGCCGGGGCCGAGAACGGGCGCCGACCCGAAAGGACCTCCCACCGTGGGACAGCAATCCCGGCTCCCGTCCGAGCACCCGGACTGGTGGCGCGACGCCGCGATCTACCAGGTGTACCCGCGCAGCTTCGCCGACGGCGACGGTGACGGCACCGGAGACCTGGCCGGGGTCCGCTCCCGACTGCCGTACCTGGCCGAACTCGGCATCGACGCGGTCTGGTTCAACCCCTGGTACCCCTCGCCGATGGCCGACGGCGGCTACGACGTGGCCGACTACCGCGGCGTCGACCCGCTGTTCGGCACCCTGGCCGACGCCGAGCTGCTGATCGCCGAGGCGCTCGAACTGGGCATCCGCACCGTGGTGGACATCGTCCCCAACCACGTGTCCGACCAGCACCCGTGGTTCCAGGCCGCGTTGGCGGCCGAGCCGGGCAGCCCGGAGCGGGACCTGTTCCACTTCCGGCCCGGCCGGGGGGAAGCCGGCGAGCTCCCGCCGAACGACTGGGTGTCCGAGTTCGGCGGCTGCCCGTGGACCAGGGCGGCCGACGGCCAGTGGTACCTGCACCTGTTCGCCACCCAGCAGCCCGACCTGAACTGGGCGCACCCGCTGGTGCGTTCGGAGCACGAGGAGATCCTCCGGTTCTGGTTCGACCGGGGTGCGGCCGGGGTCCGGATCGACTCCGCCGCCCTGCTCGCCAAGGACCCGGCCCTGCCGGACTTCGTCAAGGGCCGCGACCCGCACCCGTTCACCGACCGGGAGGAGCTGCACGGCATCTACCGCTCCTGGCGGGCGATCGCCAACGAGTACCCGGGTGAGCGGATCCTGATCGGCGAGGTCTGGCTGCCGGACGCCGAACGGTTCGCCCGCTACCTGCGCCCGGACGAACTGCACACCGCGTTCAACTTCGACTTCCTGGCCCGCCCCTGGGAGGGCCGCAGCCTGCGGGAGTCGATCGACGGCACCATCGCCCTGCACGCCCCGGTCGGGGCACCGGCCACCTGGGTGCTCTGCAACCACGACGTGACCCGGACGGTGACCAGGTACGGCCGCCGGGACACCCGGTTCGACTTCGCCACCAAGGCCTTCGGCACCCCGACCGACCTGGCGCTCGGCCGCCGCCGGGCCCGGGCGGCGGCGCTGCTCTCGCTCGCCCTCCCAGGTGCGGTCTACCTGTACCAGGGCGAGGAGTTGGGCCTGCCGGAGGTCGAGGACCTGCCGCTGGACCGCCTCCAGGACCCGATGCACCTGCGCTCCGGCGGCACCGACCCCGGCCGCGACGGCTGCCGGGTGCCGCTCCCCTGGTCGGGCGACCGACCCCCGTACGGGTTCAGCCAGGCTCCGGCCGAGCCCTGGCTCCCGCAGCCGGCCGACTGGGCCGACCTCACGGTCGAGGCCCAGTCGGCGCGGGCTGACTCGATGCTCACCCTGTACCGCACCGCGCTCCGGCTGCGCCGCTCCGAAGCGGCGCTGCACGGCGACAAGTTCGAGTGGCTGACCAGTACGGAGCAGGTGCTCGCGTTCCGGCGCGGCCCCGGCTTCGTCTGCGTGGTCAACCTCGGGGCGGAGCCCGTGCTGCTCCCCCCGCACGACTCCGTCCTGCTGGCCAGCGGCCCGATCGCCGACGACCGGCTCCTCCCCGCCGACACGGCGGTCTGGCTGCTCAGCTAGACGGCGCACCGCAGCACCGCAGCACCGCAGCACCGAAGGCACCGCAAGCGCACCGCAGCGTCCCGGCGCGGAACACCCTCCGTCCGGCCCGCCAGGGCCGGGCGCCGCTCCGCCCCGTCGCTTCCCCCGGAGACCCGGATGGCCCGGTCGCCACCACCTCGCAAGGTTCCCAACTCCTCACCCCCACCCCTTCGTTCGGACGAGACGAGACAGAGGAAACCGTGAGAACCCGAGCACCGATCCCCCGACTGGTGGCCACCGCAGCCACCATCAGCCTGCTCGCGCTGGCAGGCCCGATGCTGCCCGGCACCGTCGCTTCGGCGGCCGGTGGCCCCAACCTGGCAGCCGGAAAGGCCGTCGCGGCCAGCAGCTCCAACGGCGGCCAGGCCGTGGCCAACATCAACGACGGCAACCAGTCCACCTACTGGGAGAGCAGCAACGGCAGCCTCCCGCAGTGGGTCCAGGTCGACCTGGGCGCCGCCGCCAGCGTGGACGAGGTGGTGCTGAAGCTCCCCGCCGCCTGGGGCAGCCGGACCGAGACGCTGGCCGTCCAGGGCAGTGCCGACGGCACCAGCTTCACCACCCTGACCAACTCGGCCGGCTACAGCTTCGACCCGGGCGCCGGCAACACCGTGAAGATCGGCTTCCCGGCCGCCACCACCCGGTTCGTCCGGCTGGCGATCAGCGCCAACACCGGCTGGCCCGCCGCCCAGATCTCCGAGCTGGAGGTGCACGGCGCGACCGGCACCAGCGCCAACCTGGCCCAGGGCCGCACCCTGACCGCCAGCAGCTACAGCCAGACCTACACCGCGAACAACGCCAACGACGGCAGCCAGTCCAGTTACTGGGAGAGCTCCAACAACGCGCTGCCGCAGTGGATCCAGCTCGACCTGGGCTCCTCGGTCGCGGTGAACAAGCTGGTGCTCAAGCTGCCGGCCGGCTGGGAGAAGCGCACCCAGACGCTCTCGGTCCAGGGCAGTGCCAACGGGACCGGCTTCACCGATCTGGCCGCCTCCACCGGCTACGTCTTCGACCCCGCCGCCGGCAACGCGGTGACGGTCGACTTCGGCACCACGACCACCCGGTACATCCGGCTGAACATCACCGCCAACACCGCCTGGCCGGCCGGCCAGCTGGCCGAGCTGGAGGCGTACGGCCCGACCACCGGGGACACCCAGGCGCCGTCCGCGCCCGCCAACCTGGCGTACACCCAGCCGAGTTCGGGTCAGATCAAGCTGACCTGGGGTGCGGCGACCGACAACACCGGGGTGACGGGCTACGACGTGTTCGCCAACGGTGAGCTGCTGACCAGCGTCGCGGGCAACGTGCTGACGTACACCGACAGCCGCCCGGACAGCGCCACCGTCTCCTACTTCGTCCGGGCCAAGGACGCGGCCGGCAACCAGTCCGGGAACAGCAACACCGTCACCCGCACCGGCGCCACCGGGGACACCCAGGCTCCGTCCGCTCCGGCCAACCTGGCGTACACCCAGCCGAGTTCGGGTCAGATCAAGCTGACCTGGGGTGCGGCGACCGACAACACCGGGGTGACGGGCTACGACGTGTACGCCAACGGCGCGCTGCGCGGCACGGTCGCGGGCAATGTGCTGACGTACACCGACAGCCAGCCGGACAGCGCCACGGTCTCGTACTACGTCAAGGCCAAGGACGCGGCCGGGAACCAGTCCGCGAGCAGCAACACCGTGCTGCGCAGCGGGACCACCGGCGGCACCAACCTGGCGGCGGGCAAGGCGATCACCGCCTCGTCCAGCATCTTCACCTTCGTGGCCGCCAACGCCAACGACAACGACCTGGCCACGTACTGGGAGGGGAACTCCAACAGCTACCCCAACAACCTGACGGTGGCCCTCGGTTCGAACGCGGCCGTCGACTCGGTCGTGGTCAAGCTCAACCCGGCGGCGGCGTGGGGCGCCCGCACCCAGACCATCGAGGTGCTCGGCCGGGACCAGAGCGCCAGCAGCGTGAGCAGCCTGGTGGCCGCGAAGAGCTACTCCTTCGACCCGGCCTCCGGCAACACGGTGACCATCCCGGTCGGCGCCAACGCGGCCGACGTGCAGCTCCGGATCACCGCCAACTCCGGCTCCGGCGGCGGCCAGGTGGCCGAGTTCCAGGTGATCGGCACCCCGGCGCCGAACCCCGACCTCACCGTCACCGGCACCACCGCCAGCCCGGCCAACCCGGTCGAGACCGACGCCGTCACGCTGGCCGCGACGGTCAAGAACGTCGGCACGCTGGCCTCCGCCGCCACCGCCGTCGACCTGTACCTCGGGTCGACCAAGGTCGGCACCGCCCAGGTCGGCGCGCTGGCCGCCGGTGCCTCCGGCACCGTCTCGGTCAACGCCGGGGTGCAGAACGCCGGCAGCTACCAGGTGACCGCCAAGGTCGACCCGGCGAACACCGTGATCGAGCGGGACGAGACCAACAACAGCTTCACCGCCCCGGCCGCCCTGGTGGTCAGCCAGGTCGCCAGCTCGGACCTGCTGGCCTCGCCGGTCAGCTGGTCGCCGGGCAACCCGGCCGCCGGCAACGCCGTCAACTTCTCGGTGGCGCTGAAGAACCAGGGCACGGTGGCCTCGGCCGCCGGTGCGCACGGCATCACCCTGACCGTGGCCGACCAGAGCGGCGCGGTGGTCAAGACGCTGACCGGCTCCTACTCCGGCGCGATCGCGGCCGGCGCCACCAGCGCCCCGGTCAGCCTGGGCAGTTGGACGGCGGGCAACGGCAAGTACACCGTGAAGACGGTGATCGCCAACGACGCCAACGAGCTGCCGGTCAAGCAGGCCAACAACACCAGCACCCAGTCGCTGTTCGTCGGCCGCGGCGCCAACATGCCGTACGACACCTACGAGGCCGAGGACGGCGTACTGGCCGGCGGAGCCGCGCTGGTCGGCCCGAACCGGACCGTCGGCGACCTGGCCGGCGAGGCCTCGGGCCGCCGGGCGGTGACGCTCAACTCCACCGGTGCCTCGGTCGAGTTCACCACCAAGGCGCCGACCAACACCCTGGTCACCCGGTTCTCCATCCCGGACGCGGCGGGCGGTGACGGCATCGACTCGACGCTCAGCGTCTACGTCAACGGGACCTTCCTGAAGACCATCGACCTGACCTCCAAGTACGCCTGGCTGTACGGCAGCGAGACCGGCCCGGGCAACTCCCCGGGTGCGGGCGGACCGCGGCACATCTACGACGAGGCGAACGTGCTGCTCGGCACCACCGTCCCGGCGGGCAGCAGGATCAAGCTGCAGAAGGACGCGGGCAACACCTCGCAGTACGCGATCGACTTCGTCAGCCTGGAGCAGGCCACCGCCACCCCGAACCCGGACCCGGCGCGGTACGCGGTGCCGGCCGGGTTCACCCACCAGGACGTGCAGAACGCCCTGGACAAGGTCCGGATGGACAGCACCGGCACCCTGGTCGGCGTCTACCTGCCGACCGGCGACTACCAGACCGCGAGCAAGTTCCAGGTCTACGGCAAGCCGGTCAAGGTGATCGGCGCGGGCCCCTGGTTCACCAGGTTCCACGCTCCCAGCACCCAGTCCAACACCGACGTCGGCTTCCGGGCCGAGGCCACCACCAACGGCTCGACCTTCGCGGGCTTCGCCTACTTCGGCAACTACACCTCGCGGATCGACGGCCCGGGCAAGGTCTTCGACTTCTCCAACGTCGCCAACACGGTGATCGACAACATCTGGGTCGAGCACATGGTCTGCATGTACTGGGGTGCCAACACCGACTCCATGACCATCAAGAACTCCCGGATCCGCGACACCTTCGCCGACGGCATCAACATGACCAACGGCAGCACCGACAACCTGATCAGCAACAACGAGGCCCGGGCCACCGGTGACGACTCCTTCGCGCTCTTCTCCGCCATCGACTCCGGCGGCGCGGACGAGAAGAACAACGTCTTCGAGAACCTGACCTCGATCCTCACCTGGCGGGCGGCCGGCGTGGCGGTGTACGGCGGGTACGCCAACACCTTCCGCAACATCCACATCGCCGACACCCTGGTCTACTCGGGCATCACCATCAGCTCGCTGGACTTCGGCTACCCGATGAACGGCTTCGGGACCGATCCGACCAACCTGCAGAACATCTCCATCGTCCGGGCCGGCGGCCACTTCTGGGGCTCGCAGACCTTCCCGGGGATCTGGGTCTTCTCGGCCTCGAAGGTGTTCCAGGGCATCCGGGTGAACGATGTCGACATCGTCGACCCGACCTACCACGGCATCATGTTCCAGACCAACTACTCGGGCGGCCAGCCCCAGTTCCCGGTCAAGGACACGGTGTTCACCAACGTCTCGATCAGCGGGGCGCAGCGCAGCGGTGACGCCTTCGACGCCAAGTCGGGCTACGGGATCTGGGTCAACGAGGCGGCCGAGGCCGGCCAGGGCCCGGCGGTCGGCAACGCGGTCTTCAACAACCTGCGGATGAGCGGCAACTTCCAGGACATCAAGAACACCACCTCCACCTTCACCCTGACCGTGAACCCGTAATACCCCCTGAAACGGTGCCGCCGGGAGTCCTGACACTCCCGGCGGCACTTCCGGCTGTTCGGCAACTGTCCGGAAAAGGCGGATTGTCGGGAACGCAAGAAAGCGCAAAAAGCTTGCGACAGAAGACGTACACTCACGGCATGACACGACGACTTGCCCAGGTGGCGCAGAAGGTCGGCGTCAGCGAGGCCACGGTCAGCCGGGTGCTGAACGAGAAACCCGGCGTCTCCGAGGCGACCAGGGCGGCGGTGCTGACGGCGCTGGACGTGCTCGGCTACGAGCGACCCACCCAACTCCGCGGCGAGCGGGCCCGGTTGGTCGGCATGGTGATGCCAGAGCTGCAGAACCCGATCTTCCCGGCCTTCGCCGAGGTGGTCGGCGGCGCGCTGGCGGGCCAGGGCTTCACCCCGGTGCTCTGCACCCAGACCGCGGGCGGCGTCTCCGAGGCCGACTACGTGGACCTGCTGCTCTCCCAGCAGGTCTCCGGCGTGGTCTTCTTCGGCGGCCTGTACGCCCAGGCGGACGCGGCCCACGACCACTACGAGCGGCTGGCCGAGCGCAGCCTGCCGACCGTGCTGCTGAACGCCGCGATCGACGGGCTGGACTTCGCCCGGGTCTCCTGCGACGACGCGGTGGCGGTGGAGCAGTCCATCGGCCACCTGCGCCAGCTGGGGCACCGGCGGATCGGCCTGGTGCTCGGCCCGAGCGACCACGTGCCGTCCCAGCGCAAGCTGGCGGCGGCCCGGGTGGCGGCCGCGAAGGCCGGCCTGGAGCTGCCGGACGAGCACGTGGAGCGGGCGCTGTTCACCCTGGAGGGCGGCCAGGCGGCCACCACCAGGCTGCTCCGGCAGGATGTGACCGGCATCATCTGCGCGAGCGACCCGCTGGCCCTGGGGGCCGTCCGGGCGGTCCGCCGGGCCGGGCTCTCGGTACCGGACGACGTGTCGGTGATCGGCTACGACGACTCGTCCTTCATGAACTGCACCGACCCGCCGCTGACCACCGTCCGGCAGCCGATCGAGGCGATGGGCCGGGCCGCGGTGGACCTGCTGGCGGGGGAGATCGGCGGCGCCAAGATCACCCACGACGAGCTGCTGTTCGAGCCCGAGCTGGTGGTGCGCGGCTCCACCGCGCCGCCCCGCTCGCGCGGTTGACGCACGCGAAGGCCCTGACTCCCGCAAGGGGTGTCAGGGCCTTCGTCGTTCGGGTGGGTCAGGAGCTGAACGCCTGCAGGTCGGAGAGCTGGGCGGCGGGCCAGCCGGTGTTGCCGGTGAAGGTCACCCGCAGGTACCGGGCGGAGGCGCCGGGGAAGGCCACCGTGACGGTGTTGCCGGTGGCCGGGTCGAAGCCGTAGCCCGCCGAGGCCTTGGCCGTGGTCCAGTTGGTGCCGTCGGTGCTGGTGAGCACGGAGAGCGTCTCGGTCCGCGCGCCCCAGCCGGCCGGCAGCCGGAGCACCAGGCGGCCCACCGTGGACTGGCTGCCGAGGTCGGCGCTCAGCGACTGCGGGAAGGCGTTGTTGGCGCTCTCCCAGTAGCTGTTCGGGTCACCGTCGTTGGCCCGGGACTCGGAGTAGACGTCCGCGTGGCTGGTGGCGGTCAGGGTCCGGCCCGCGAGCAGGTTCTGGTTGGCCGGCGGGGTGGTGGGCGGGGTGCTGGTGGGCGGGGTGGTCGGGTTGCCGCCGGTGAGCACGGTCAGCTCGGAGAGCTGGGCTGCGGGCCAGGCGGTGTTGCCGGTGATCGTCACCCGGACCCAGCGGGCGCTGGTGGAGGGGAAGCTCACGGTGGCGGTGTTGCCGGTCGCGGGGTTGAGCACCACGCCCTGGGCGGCGGCCAGTTGGGTGAAGGCGACCCCGTCGGTGGAGCCCTGCACCGAGACCGTCTCGGTCCGGGTCTCCCAGCCGGCCGGCAGCTTGAGCTGCACGCCGTTGACGTTGGCGGCGGTGCAGCGGTCCACGGTCAGCGACTGCGGGAAGGCGTTGTTGGCGCTCTCCCAGTAGCTGGCCGCGTTGCCGTCGATCGCGTTGGCCGCACCGTAGTTCTGGTTGGTGCTGCTCGCCGTCGCGCTGACGGTGCAGGCCGGCGGCGTCGAGGTGGAGGGCGACGGGGACGGGGACGGGCTGGGCGAGGAGGAGGGGGAGTCGGACGGGGACGGGGAGGGCGACGGCGAGGGCTGGGTGCCGTTGGACGGCCGCCCGCCGTAGGTGAACCTCGGGTCCGGCCAGACGCCCGAGCAGGTGCTGCCGGACCAGCCGGAGTTGCCGCCGCCGTCGGTGATCACGAAGCCGGTACCGACGCAGTTGTGGGTCGGGGTGGCGGCCTGCGCGATGTTCTTCGCCGTCACGTTGGTGAACTTCATGCTCGCGTTGGCCTGCGCCTGGATCGCGTAGGTGCCCGCGCCGTCGATGTTCACGTTGGTGAAGTTGACGCCGGAGACGGCGCCTTCGATGGTCTGGATCGCCTCGTACGAGCTGTCCAGGATGTCGCTGTCGGTGATGTTGATGGTCGCGCCGCTGATCGCCTCGTTCAGGCCGCTGAACCAGACCGCGCCGACCCCGAAGTTCCAGTTGAAGTCGCTGTTGCCGGTCCGGATCAGGGTGTTGCGGGCGGCCGTGATGGTGCCCGCGACGGCGGTGCCGGCGCCGGAGCTGACGCCCGGGTAGCGGTTGGCGATGTGCAGGCCGCCGCCGTTGCTGATGGTGTCGGCCATCACGTTGTCGGAGATGGTGAAGTCCTTGCCGCCGTACGTGACGATGTTGTTCGCCAGGATCGGCAGGATCACCGTGTTGTGGGTGAAGCTGTCGCCCACGTTCGGCACCCGCTCCGGCCAGGAGGCCAGGCCGTCGTCGCCGGTGTTGCGGACGAAGGTGTTGGTGACGGTCGAGTTGGTGACGCCGGTGTGGAAGTTCACGCCGTCGGCGGTCTGGTCCAGGATCCGGCTGTTGCGGATGGTGAAGCGGTCCATCGGACCGTCCATCCAGGCCGCCACCTTGGTGTGCTGGATCCACAGGTTGTCGACCACGGAGTTGCTCATCGCACCGCCGATGGCGTTCACCTGGTCGTCGTCGATCCGCTCCTGGATGTCGCCGATGATGGCGAAGTCCTTCAGCGTCACGTTCCGGCTCGGGCCGTTGGCCTCGTGCGGCCGGACCGCGCCGCCGTAGCCGCCGCCGGGCACGTACTTGCCGTAGATGCCGGCCGCCCGGTTGCGGTTGATCGGGTCGCGCCCGCCGAGCACGCTGTACCAGGGCCCCGCCCCGGCCAGCGTGACGCCGTCCACCACCACGTGGTCGTACAGGGTGAAGCTGCCCTGCGGGATGAAGACCGTCTTGCCCTGCGCCTGACCGGCGTTGACCGCCGCCTGGAACTTGGAGGTCGAGTCGGTGGCCCCGCTCGGGTCGGCGCCGAAGTCCGCCACCACGTCAAGTGCCCCGGCGGGCTTGGCGATCGGGGCGGCGACCTGCTCGAAGTCGGCCAGGTCGATGGTGAAGCTGGGCGACTGCGCGGTGGAGGAGACCTGCAGCCGGACCTTCGCGCCGGCGGGCAGGGTCGAGCCGAACATGGTCCGGGTCTCGTCGTAGAAGTGGTGCGGGTTGGTGTCGCCGGGGTTGTTGTTGAACGGGTAACCCCCGTAGTACCAACCGTACTTGGAGGTGACCGGCAGGTCCTTGAGCTTCGATCCGTTGACCACCAGGTCGATCGAGGCGGTCCGGCCCTTGCCGTCGGCGGTGTCCGGCAGGCTGTACCGGAAGCTCATCGCGTTGGCCGGTGCGGTGAGGGTGAACTCCACGTACTGGCCGGTGGAGTTGAGCGTGACGGCCTGGCGGCCCGAGGCCTCCGAGGGCAGCGTGCCGTACCGCCGCTCGGGGCCGATCACGGTGCCGTTGGTGGCCGCGTACTCGGCCTCCTGCTCCTTGAACGGCACGGTGGCGCCCCGGCCGGTGACGTCCAGCGGGGAGAGGGTCGGCACGGCGGCGGCGTGTGCGGACTGGGCGGTCAGGCCGAGCAGGGCGGCAGAGCTCAGTGCGGCTGCCGTGAGCAGGGCGAGTGGGGCGCGCAGTCGGTGGAGCGGGGGTGGCTGCATGGGGGGATGCACTTCCTTGCTGGTCGCGTGGGTGGGAACGGCCGAGCGTTGGAGAGACTAGGCGCGACGGTGCATGAAGTCCATGTAAATGCGCAAAATTTCGACAGAGACAACGCAAGTACGTCGAATCTGCGGGCTCACCCCGGGTGTTGGCAGCGTTCAGCCCTGGTCCGGCGCCGGGTTCGCGGCGTCCGTCCACAGGCTGTGGACAAGTCCCGCAGTGGTCAGCGGCGGTTGCCCAGGGCGAACAGCAGGATCACGAAGCCGGCGAAGACATGGGTGCCCGCGATGTAGACGGAGGCCCGCACCAGCATCTGCCGGCGCCGGCTCTTCTCGTCCTGGACGGCGGCGCTCCGCACGGCCTCGCTCACGGTCGGGCTCCTTCGGTTCGCGGCCGGTTCCTCAGATCCCGAGTCTACGGGCGCGGGCGGCGGCCAGGTCGAGCAGCCGGTGGACGTCCGCCTGCCGGGTGCCGGGGGCGTCGTTGTACTCGTCCGGCGAGCTGACGGGGTGTCCGCTCGCGTGCAGCACCTCCATCACCTGGATCCGGCCGCGCCGGGCGTCCTCGGGCACGCCGAAGCCGTGCGCGAGGACGGCGGCCTGGGCGCCGAGCAGGCAGACCCGGCCATGGTCGTCCCACATGGTGCCCTGCACCCAGCCGGCCGCGGCCAGGTAGCGGGAGGCCAGCGCCAGGTGCCCGGCGATGCCCACCCTGGTCGGCGCGGGCGGCCGCCGCAGCAGCCGGTCCAGCAGGGTCGCGGCCGGCGGCCGGTGCTCCGCGTACCAGGGCTGCCGGACGCTGCCGAGCGGGCAGACGTACGGGAGCTCCGGGCGGCTCGGGAAGGTGGCCAGGTAGGCCTCGATCTCGGCCACCAGGCCGGAGCTGTCGACGGTGAGCAGGGGCGGGATGAATAACGGCTTATGGGTGGATTTCACCCTTTCTTGATACCGGACGTTCCGGCATCGCGCCGCGGTCGACGCGCGGGCTCCTCCGATCCGCGGGCGCCTCCGGCGGGGGGAGAAGGCGGAGGAATCGGAATCCGCCGACCGGGGGCGCCGGGGCGCGGGTAGCGTGCGAGGTATGTCGATCTCCTGGGTGACCGTGCCGACGCCGCTGCCGAGCGGACCGCTGCGGTTGGCCGTCACGGCGCAGGGGGTGGCCGCAGTCTCGTACCACGGGGACGTGGTGGCCGGGGTGCGGGTGGGCGAGCCGGAGTGCACGGACCAGGACCGGGTGCGGTTGGTGACCGCCCGGCTGGAGGAGTACTTCGAGGGGAAGCGGACCGACCTCGGGCTGCCGGTCGACTGGCGCTTCGCCACCGGGCCGCACCGCACCGTGCTGCAGACCCTGGTCGCCCAGGCGGGCTACGGACAGACCCTCACCTACGGCGAACTCGCCACCCGCAGCGGGCTGTTCGAGGACTTCACCGACGGCGGCTGGACCGCCGCCCGGACAGTGGGGAAGATGATGGGCGCCAACCCGCTCTGCCTGCTGGTGCCCTGCCACCGGGTGGTGGCCTCGGACGGGCTCGGCGGGTTCGGCGGCGGGCCGCGCGGCCTGGAGATCAAGCGCTGGCTGCTCACGCTGGAGGGCGTGCTGCCGCCCACCCTGGACTGGAACGGCCCCGGCTGACCGCCGGAGCCCGTCCCGTCGGCGTCAGACCAGTGCGGCCATCGGCTCCGGCTGGTGCAGCGGCACCGACCGGGCCGGCCGGATCGGCTGGATCGCGGCCACCAGTGCGTAGTCCTCGCCGAGCAGCTCGTCGGCCGGCGGCAGCGCGGGCCGCAGGCCGAGCGCCAGCTGGACGGCGGCCAGCGGCAGGTTGAGCCCGCACAGCCGCAGCTGGTGCAGCCCGCCCGAGGGCCGGGTGTTGATGTCCAGCAGCACCGGGACGCCCCGGTGGTGGCGGAACTGCACGTTGGAGAGGTAGGACATGCCGAAGGTCTCGATCAGGTGCCGGGTCGGCTCCAGGTAGACCGGGTCGGTGGTGAAGCTCCGGCGGCGGCTGCGCTTGCTGCGGCCGACGGCGGCCAGCAGCCGGCCGTCCTGGTCGGCGAGGCAGTCCACCGAGATCTCCGGGCCCTCCAGGTAGGGCATCACCAGCAGGTCGACCGGCCCGGGGGCGGCGGCGATCGCGGCGGCCAGCTGGTCGAGCTGGACGCCCGCGCTCGGCCAGCCGTCCAGCTGCCCCAGGCCGAACGGCTCCCGGGTGATGGTGCGGAACCCCTCGCCGCCCGCGCCGCTGGCCGGCTTGAGGCAGGGCTGCTCCCCGGCCTCCTCCAACTCGGCCACGGCCAGCAGGAGTTCGTCGGCGGTACGGACGTGGTGCCAGCTCGGTACGGGCAGCCCGGCGGCCGCCATCGCGACGTAGCCGTCCACCTTGCTCTCGAAGGTGGCGATCGCCCCGGCGGGCGGGCAGACCAGTGCGGTGCCCCGGGCGGCGAACTCCGCGCGGTGCCGGGCGATCGCGAGCTGGTGCAGCCGGGGGAGGAAGACGTCGATCCGGTAGCGGTCGCAGAAGTCCAGCGCGAACTCGACGTACGCCTCGGCGGAGAGCCCGTCCGGCTCCAGCAGGCCGTGGTCGGCGGCGGCCAGGACGGGGGAGTCGGCGTCCACGTGGGTGGCCCAGACCTCCACCGGCGCGGCCCGCAGCAGGTCGATGAAGAACACGTTCTCGGCGTAGGTGCGGTTCAGCCAGACGCGGGTGGGGGCGCTCACAGAGGTCTCCCTGGGAAAAGGGCATGAAACAGTGGGAGGGCGTCCGGCAGAAGGTGGCCGAGACCCGGCCTTGACTGCGCCCTTGAGGTGGCACCTTAGCGCTCCCGGCCGAACGGGTGAACGGGGGGTGGCGGCCTGTTCGGGGCCCTGATCGGGCGTTCCACCAGCGATCCGTCAACTGGCTTGGTCGGAGCGGAAGTTGACCGCGACTTCGACAGGTTTCGGGGATGTGAATTCTTCGGCGGCCAGGGCGCGGCCGGGCGCACGATGCACAGAACGGGCGGCGCCGGAGCGAAAACGCTCGAACAGTCACCGAATCGGGTGAGCCCGCTGCCATTTCCCGACCGGTCGGGGCCGGATCGCAGCCACCATGAACCACGCAACGCGATACGTCCATCGTGCCCGCATCGTGCCCGCGGAGAGGCCTTTCGATGTCCATCGAAACCACTGTCGGTATCCCTGGTCAAGGCGGGGAGCCGCAGGTCCCACCCGGCGTGCACCCGCCCGCAGCCGCTGCTCACCGGGAGAGCCTCGGCACCGAGGCCGCCCGCAATCTCGCCACCACCACCAAGTCCGCCCCGCAGATGCAGGAGATCAGCGACCGCTGGCTGCTCCGGGCGCTGCCCTGGGTCGACATCGAGGGCGGCGCCTACCGGGTCAACCGGCGGCTGAGCCACGCCGTCGGCCAGGGCCGGGTGGCCTTCGAGCAGACCGGTTCCGAGGTCCGGGTGGTGCCCCCGACGCTGCGGGAGGTCCCGCTGCTGCGCGACTTCCCGGACGACGGTCTGCTGACGGAGCTGGCGGGCCGGTTCACCGTGCGCACGGTCACCGCCGGCGAGCTGCTGGTCGAGGCCGGGCAGCCGGTCGACGAGATCTTCCTGATCGCGCACGGCAAGCTGGACCGGCTCGGCACCGGCAAGTACGACGAGACCACCGTGCTCGGCGGCCTGGCCGACGGCGACCACGTGGGGGACGAGGCGCTGGCCCAGTCCGACCCGCTCTGGCCGTTCGGCGTCCGGGCCACCACCGGCGGTACCGTGCTGGCGCTGCCCCGGTCCGCGTTCGAGGAGCTGGCCGGGCGCTCGCCCGCGCTCCGCGAGCAGATCGAGCGGTACCGCGAGGGCGCCCGGCAGGCCGTCAACAAGTACGGCGAGGCGGCGATCGCGATGTCCGCCGGGCACCGGGGCGAGCCCGAGCTGCCGAGCACCTTCGTGGACTACGAACTCCGGCCGCGCGAGTACGAGCTGAGCCTGGCCCAGACCGTGCTCCGGGTGCACACCCGGGTCGCCGATCTCTACAACGAGCCGATGAACCAGACCGAGCACCAGCTCCGGCTGACCATCGAGGCGCTGCGCGAGCGGCAGGAGTTCGAGCTGGTCAACAACCCCGGGTTCGGCCTGCTCAGCACCGCCGCGTACGACCAGCGGATCTCCACCTGGTCCGGCCCGCCGACCCCGGACGACATGGACGAGCTGCTCTGCCGCCGCCGCGGCACCAAGTTCTACCTGGCCCATCCGAAGGCGATCGCGGCGATCGGCCGGGAGGCCAACAAGCGCGGTCTGTACCCGGACCCGGTCGAGCTGGACGGCAAGCGGGTGACCGCCTGGCGCGGGGTGCCGATCCTGCCCTGCAACAAGATCCCGATCAGCAAGGCGCAGACCACCTCGATCCTGGCGATGCGGGTGGGCGAGCACAACCAGGGCGTGATCGGCCTGCGGCAGACCGGCCTGCCGGACGAGTACGAGCCGGGGCTCTCGGTGCGGTTCATGGGCATCGACGAGAAGGCGATCATCTCCTACCTGGTGAGCACCTACTACTCGGTCGCCGCGCTGGTGCCCAACGCCGTCGGCGTACTGGAGAACGTGGACGTCGCGCACCGCAGTTGAGCACGTCGTGACCGCGGGCGGCCTGCCCGCGGTCACTTTTTCTCGGTCTGGGGGAGGACGTTCATGGGGATCTTCGCGCTCGAACGGGACAGCCGGGAGGGCCAGGAGGCCGCCGAGGTGCTGGCCCGCTCCCGTGCCGTGGTCGACCCGGCCCTGCGGGCGGCGGTCGAGTCGCTGCCCAGCTCGATGCGGCGGGTCGCGGGGTACCACTTCGGCTGGTGGGAGGCGGACGGCACGCCCTCGGCGGCCGGTTCGGGCAAGGCGATCCGCCCGGCCCTGGTGCTGGCCGCCGCACAGGCGGTCGGCGGATCCGGGCCCGCGACGGCGGTCCGGGCGGCAGCTGCGGTCGAGCTGGTGCACAACTTCACCCTGCTGCACGACGACGTGATCGACCGGGACGACACCAGACGCCACCGGCCCACCGCCTGGCGGGTGTTCGGCACCACCGAGGCGATCCTGGCGGGCGACGCGATGCACTCGCTGGCCCTGCGGGTGCTCGCCGAGGACGAGCACCCGAGCGCGGCGGCGGCGGTCCGGCGGCTGGCCGACTGCGTGGTCGAGCTCTGCGAGGGCCAGCAGGTGGACTGCGCCTTCGAGCAGCGCGACGACGTCTCGCTGGCCGAGTGCCTGGCGATGGCCGAGGCCAAGACCGGCGCGCTGCTCGGCGCGGCCTGCGCGATCGGCGCGCTCTACGGCGGGGCGGGCGAGCAGGCGGCGGCCGCGCTGGACGCGTTCGGCCGGGAGATCGGGCTGGCCTTCCAGCTGATCGACGACCTGATCGGGATCTGGGGCGACCCGGCCGTCACCGGCAAGCCGGTCGGTGCCGACCTGGCGGCCCGGAAGAAGTCGCTGCCGGTGGTCTTCGCGCTCTCGGCCGACCGTCCGGGCAGTGCCCGGCTGGCCGAACTGTACGCACTGGAACGCGAGTTGACGCCCGTCGAGCTGCACGAGGCGGCCGCCGCGGTGGACCAGGCCGGCGGCCGGGCCTGGGCCCAGAGCGAGTCCTGCGAGCGGATGGCGGCGGCGATCGCCCACCTCGCCGACGCCGTCCCCGACCCGGCCGCGGCCGACGACCTGCTGGCCCTGGCCGAGCTGGTCACCCGCCGGATGCACTGACCCGACCCGAACGGGCGGACCGTTCCTAGAGCCCGGTCAGCAGGCGCTCCTCCTTCGCCCGGTCGATCCCCAGCTCGGTGGTGCCCTGCCGGTAGGGCGCGCCGGCGGGGCCGCGCTGCTGGATCCAGGCCCAGGTGTCGGCCACGGTCTCGGCCAGCGGCCGGATCTGCAGGCCGGCCGCCGTCGCCTTGGCGGTGTCGGCGGCCCAGATGCCGGACCACTCGGGCGTGGAGGGGCTCCAGAGCGGCAGCTCGACCCAGGGCGCCACCTCGGCCTCGCCGAGCAGCGCATCGGGGGCCCAGACCAGCTCGGCCCCGCTGCCGGTGGCGGCCACGCAGGCCTCCAGCAGCTCCCGCATGGTGCTGGACCCGGCCGGCGCGGTGGTGACGTACCGTCCGGTGCCGCCCCGCTCCAGCAGGTCGAGACCGAAGGCGGCGAAGTCGCGGGCGTCGATCAGCTGGGTCGCCCGCGCCGGGTCGCCGGGAGCGAGCACCCTGCCGCCCTCGGCGATCCGCTCCAGCCACCAGGGCAGCCGGCCGACGTTCTCGTACGGGCCGATCAGCAGGCCGCAGTTGAGGATCAGCGCGCGCTCGGGGCCGAACGCCGCCAGCACGGCCCGCTCGCAGCCGGCCTTGAGGTGATTGCCGGGCGGCTGGTCGGCCGGGGTGTCGGCGGGGCACGGCTGGGTGGCGGAGTCCTCGTCGACGGGCAGCGCGGGCCAGTCGGTGAAGGCGTGCACCGAGGAGACGAAGGTGTAGTGGTCGGTGTGCCCGCGCAGCGTCCGGGCGGCCAGCGCGACCGCGTACGGCTGCTGGCCGGCGGTGTCCACCACGGCGTCCCAGTGGCGGCCCTCGACCAGCCGGGCCAGGTCCTCGGGGGAGTTGCGGTCGCCTCGGACGGCCTCGACGCCGTCCTGGTCGGGGCCGGAGCGGCCGCGGTTGAAGGTGGTGACCCGGTGGCCGCGGCGGAGGGCTTCGGAGACGTAGGCGCGGCCGAGGAAGGACGAGCCGCCGATCAGGAGAAGGTTCATGCCGTTCAGCCTGCGCCCGCCGGGTGCGGGCCGGAAGCGGCGTTCACCCTGGGCCGAGCGGATTCGCCGAGAGCTGACGGTCCGTCCGACATGCCGCCCCCGAGCGGCCGACATAGCATCCGTTTCATACGGATTGTGGTGGTATGTCAGACCCTGGGGGTTCGGTCCGGACCGGGTGGTCCTGGACGGCAGCCGGACCATCCCCGCGCTGACCGGACGGAGGAACGGGCATGACCGAGGCCGCCACCCTGGAGGCGCTCGCCGCCGACGCCTATGTGTACGGCTACCCGATGGTCTTCGACCTGACCATGGTGGACCGGTTCCACCGGGACGGGATGGGCAGTCTGCCCGCCACCGGGTTCAACCGCTTCAGCCACGCCGACAAGCTCGGCGGGGCCGGGACGGAGTTCGTCTCGGTCAACAACGACACCGTCTACTCGGTCGCCCAACTCGACCTGTCCGGCGGCCCGTTGATCCTGGACGTGCCGGACGCGGACGGCGCGTACTACGTGCTCCAGTTCGTCGACGCCTGGAGCAACAACTTCGCCTACCTGGGCCGGCGGGCCACCGGCACCCGGGCGCAGCGCCGACTGCTGGTGCCGCCGCACTGGCGCGGAACCCCCGAGCCCGGCCTCGAGGTGATCGAGTGCCCGACGGCCGTGGCGACCGTGATCGGACGCAACGCCTGCGACGGCCCGGCCGACCTGCTCCGGGTGCGCGCACTCCAGCAGCAGCTGACCCTCACCCCGCTGGAGTCCGGCGGGGAGTCCGGCGGCGAGTGCGCGGGCCTGCCGGAGCCGGACCCGGAGGTGCCGGAGCAGCTCCGCTTCCTGGAGCAGCTCCGGCTCTGGGCCGCGCAGTTCCCCCCGGCCCGGCCCGATGTCGAGTACCAGCAGCGGTTCGCCCCGCTCGGCCTGCTGGACACCGGCGCCTCGCCCTACCGCAACCCGGCGCCCGACTGGGCCGCCGCACTGGCCAGGGGGCTGGCCGAGGGCCGTCGCCGGGTCGAGCAGGCGGGCCGGCCCGACCCCGACCAGCCGGGCGGCGACTGGGCGCTCAACCTGCACCTGTTCGACTTCAACCTGGACCACCTCGGCCCCGGCACCGTGGACGACCCGCAGTGGCGCATCCCCGACCGCCGGGCCGCCTACCTGACCCGCGCGGTCGCGGCCAGGACCGGACTCTGGGGCAACCACGCGTACGAGGCGGTGTACGCCGCCACCTACCGGGACGCGGAGGGCAGGCCGCTCACCGGCGCCTGCTCGTACACCCTGCGCTTCGACGCCCCGCCGCCGGTGGACGCGTTCTGGTCGCTCACCATGTACGACGCCACCGACTACTTCCTGGTGCCCAACCCGGTCGACCGGTACTCGATCGGCGACCGCACGCCGGGCCTGGTGTACGGGCCGGACGGCTCGCTCACCCTGGTGCTCCGGCACGAACGGCCGGAGGACCCGGCCGAGGCGGCCAACTGGCTGCCCACCCCCGCCGGGGAGTTCCGCCCGATGATCCGGCTCTACCAGCCGGGCGCCGCCGTCCTGGACGGCACGTACCGGCTGCCGCAGATCCGGCCGTACTGAAGCCCGGCCGACCCGGAGCGGGAGCACGGTGGCGCGGTCCGTGCCGGGCGCCGGGTAGGTCGGCGACGCCGTCCCGGGTCTGCCGGCGTGAGTCCTGACGCGGGCGGGCGGACGCTCACCGTGCCGGGTGGTGCGGCGGTCGCCGTACCGCTGTCGGCCGGCACGGCGGCCGTCGCGGGGCCGCCCGGCGGCGGCGCCCGCCCGGTGCGCCCGGTGCTCCCCGCGTCATCGCCCGCCCCGCCGTCCGCCGGGCCGGTGCCACCGCTCCGGCGCGCTCATGGGGACACCTCGGCGGAGGGGCTCGCGGGGGCCGGAGCCGGCGACGACGAACCCGAGGACGTGGGGGACGGCGTGGCCGACGGGCCGCTGCTCGGCTCCGAACTCGGCGAGCCGGTCGGCGTGGGGGAGGGCGTGGGTGTGGACGTGGGCGTCGGGTCCGGAGTCGGCGTCGCTGGGTCGCTCGGCCCGGAGGTGGGGGGCTGGGTCGGGATGTCCCGGTCGGACGGGCCGCCCTCCAGGGTGACCACGGCCTGCGACGGCGGCAGGGCGATCCGGGCCCGCCACTGGTGGTCCGGCGCCCGGGTCTGATCGACCGTCACGGTGACGGTGATCCGCTGGGCGGGGGCCAGGGTGCCGGAGTCCCGGCTCAGCCGGAGCCAGTCCACGTCCACCTCGGCGTGCCAGTGGATCGTGGTGCCGCCGGAGTTGACCAGGGTGATCACTGTGCGCTCGCCGAACTCCTGCGCCTCGACGGTCAGCAGGCCCGGCTCGGCCGGCTGCGTCCGGGGTGCCTGCGCCGGGGCCTCCGCGCGCGGGGTGGCGTTCCCCAGCCGGGTGGCGCCCCGGCCGGGCACCTGGACGGCCGGGCCCAGGACCGAGGGAAGCAACGTTTCTGCGTTGGTGGTGACCGCTCCTGCCAGCTCCAGGCTGCGCTCGGGGACCGTGGGCGTGCTCTCCCAGGTCGACGGCGCGACGGACGCCTTCGCCGGCGTCTCCACCCGCACCGAGGAGACCGACGCCGTCCCCGACGCACCGTCACCACTGCGGTGGGCGCCCCAGAGCGCGACCACCGGAGCCGTCAGCACCGCCGCCAGGACGCCCGTGGTCACCACCCGCTGACGCACCGCCGCCCCGCCGAGCCGACCCGGCGCCCGGTGGCGCGGGAAGCCCTGCTGGTCGAACCGGAGCCCGCCCTCCTCCGGCCCGGCCGGCCGCCGGGCCACCAGTCGCGCCCGCAGCTCCTCCGGCGCCGCCAGCAGCGGCAGCCCCGGCAGGGCCGCCAGCCCCGTGCCCAGCTCGCCGGAGACCCGGTCCGCGGTACCCCGGCAGGTCGGGCACTCCACCACGTGGCGCACCAGCTCCCGCCGCAGCGCGGGCCCGAGCACCCACTCCCGCCAGCTCTCCGCCCCGGCCCCGCCCAGCTCGGCCAGCACCGGGCAACTGCCCACGCCCAGCACCAGCAGCGCCACCCGGGTCCGCCACACCTCCGCCTCGGCCGCGGCCAACAGCTCGTCACCCGCCGCTGCGGACAGCCCCAGCACGGCCGTCACCTCGTCCGGCGCCAGCCGGTGCCGCACCGCCAGCTCCAGCGCCTCGCGCTGCTCCGGCGGTGTCCCGGCCGCCTCCGGCCAGGCCAGCGAGGCCAGCTCGCGGCGGTGCTCGGGACTCGGCGCGGTCAAGCCCTGGGCCAGCCGCTGCAGGCAGCAGTGCCGCGCCAGCGAGTACAGCCAGGCCCGCCGCAGGGCCGGATCGGCCAGCCGGGACCCGTGCCGCAGCGCCAGGTCGCGCACCTCGCGGACCGCCGCGACGGCGGCCTCGTGCTCGCACAGGACCGAGAGACAGTAAGTGAACAGCCCGTCGGCGTACTGGTCGTAGGCCGCCGCCGTGGACGTGGGGGAAGTCGTCACCCGACCGACGCTAGGGACCGGGCCGGGCCCGGGGGCGGATTCGGGCTCCTTGTACTTCTTTCGGGTAACAACACCACCCGACCGAGAACTTCTGACAGGTGCGCGACCGGGCGTCCGCCCTGGGCGGTCGGCCCGGGCTTGTCGGTCCGGGTTGTCGGTCCGAGCGGCTACCGTGTGCGCCATGGCTGCCCGCACCAAGACCACCGCCAAGCCCCGCCCGGCGTACCGCTGCACCGAGTGCGGCAACCAACTGCCCAAGTGGGTCGGCCGCTGCCCCGAGTGCAACGCCTGGGGCACCGTCGAGGAGTACGGCGCCGTCCCGATCAGGACCACCGCCGCAGGCCCCGTGAGCACCCCCGCCATGCCGATCGGCCAGATCGACGGCAAGGTCGCGACCGCCCGTACGACCGGTGTGCCCGAGTTGGACCGGGTGCTCGGCGGCGGCCTGGTCCCCGGCGCGGTGGTGCTGCTCGCCGGCGAGCCCGGTGTCGGCAAGTCGACCCTGCTGCTGGACGTGGCGGCCAAGGCGGCCACCGACCAGCACCGCACGCTCTACGTGACCGGCGAGGAGTCGGCCAGCCAGGTCCGGCTGCGCGCCGACCGGATCAACGCCCTGTCCGACCACCTCTACCTGGCCGCCGAGTCCGACCTCGGCGCGGTGCTCGGCCACATCGACGCGGTCAACCCCGGCCTGCTGATCCTGGACTCGGTGCAGACCATCGCCTCCGCCGAGCTGGACGGGGCGCCCGGCGGCCCGGCCCAGGTGCGGGAGGTGGCCGGTGCGCTGATCCGGGCGTCCAAGGACCGCGGCATGGCGACGCTGCTGGTCGGCCACGTCACCAAGGACGGCTCGATCGCCGGGCCGCGGTTGCTGGAGCACCTGGTCGACGTGGTGCTGAGCTTCGAGGGCGACCGGCACGCCCGGCTGCGGATCATCCGCGGCATCAAGAACCGCTACGGCGCCACCGACGAGGTCGGCTGCTTCGAGCTGCACGACGAGGGCATCGTCGGCCTGGCCGACCCGTCCGGGCTGTTCCTGACCCGGCGTGACAAGCCGGTCCCCGGCACCTGCCTGACCGTCACCCTGGAGGGCCGCCGGCCGCTGGTGGCGGAGGTGCAGGCGCTGATGGTGGATTCGCAGATCCCGTCCCCGCGCCGGACCACCTCCGGCCTGGAGTCGCCCCGGATCGCGATGATCCTGGCGGTGGTGGAGCGCCACGGCGGGGTGAAGCTCGGCAAGCAGGACATCTACACCGCGACGGTCGGCGGGGTGAAGCTGACCGAGCCGTCCGCCGACCTGGCGATCGCGCTCGCGGTGGCCAGCTCCTCCTCCGACACCCCGCTGCCGAACGGCCTGGTGGCGATCGGCGAGGTCGGCCTGGCGGGCGAGGTGCGGCGGGTGACGGGGGTTCAGCGGCGGCTCGCGGAGGCGCACCGCCTGGGCTTCACCCACGCCCTCGTCCCGCCGGACCCGGGCAAGGTCCCGCGCGGCATGAAGGTGGTCGAGGTCGCCGACATCGGCGAGGCGCTGCAGGCCATTCCGGGCCGTCGCAAGGCCGCGGCGAAGCCGCGCGCGGACGCCGCCGGAGCCCCGGCCGCACCCCGTCCCGCCCGGGTCCCGGCACCCGTCGCGGCCTACCCGGACGAGCTGATGGAGGGCTGGGAACCGGTCGACTCGGACGAACTCAACTGACCCAGACCTCCTTATTGCCGAACGCCGTTAGACTTTCCCCTGTTTAATCGGCATGAAGTGCAGTAATGAGAGACAGACCGTCGGGCACCACGCCACACGGTCCGGGTCGACCGGAGGAGTCACGTGGCAGCCAGCGACCGGGCGGACAAGTCCTCCCGCGAGGAGGCCCTGCTGCGGGCCTCCCTCACAGCCATCGCACCGGGGACGGGTCTGCGCGACGGTCTGGAGCGGGTGCTCCGGGCCAACACCGGCGGGCTGATCGTGCTCGGCTTCGACAAGACGGTGGACTCGATCTCCACCGGCGGCTTCGTGCTGGACGTCGAGTTCACCGCCACCCGGCTGCGCGAACTGTGCAAGCTGGACGGCGCGGTGGTGCTCGACAAGGACATCACCAAGATCGTCCGAGCCGGGGTGCACCTGATGCCCGACTCGACCATCCCCACCGACGAGACCGGCACCCGGCACCGCACCGCCGAGCGGGTCAACCGGCAGACCGGCTACCCGGTGGTCGCGGTCTCGCACTCGATGCGGCTGATCGCGATGTACGTGAACGGGACGCGCCGGGTGCTGGAGGACTCCACCACCGTGCTCTCCCGGGCCAACCAGGCGCTGGCCACGCTGGAGCGCTACAAGCTCAGACTGGACGAGGTGGCCGGCACCCTCTCCGCACTGGAGATCGAGGACCTGGTCACCGTCCGGGACGTCACCGCCGTCGCGCAGCGGCTGGAGATGGTCCGCCTGATCGCGGCCGAGATCGCGGGCTACGTGCTCGAACTCGGCACCGACGGCCGACTGCTCTCGCTCCAGCTGGACGAGCTGATCGCGGGCGTCGAGCCCGAGCGCGAGCTGGTCGCCCGGGACTACTTCCCCGAGCGGGCCGCCAAGCGCGGCAAGACCGTCCCGGAGGTGCTGGCCGACCTGGAGGCGCTCACCCACGCCGAGCTGCTCGACCTGCAGACGGTCGCGAAGGCGTTCGGCTACCCCGGCACGCCGGAGTCGCTGGACTCGGCGGTCTCGCCGCGCGGCTACCGCCTGCTGGCGAAGGTGCCCCGGCTGCCCAACACCGTGATCGAGCGGCTGGTCGAGCACTTCGGCGGCCTGCAGAAGCTGCTGGCCGCCAGCATCGACGACCTCCAGACGGTCGAGGGCGTCGGCGAGACCAGGGCCCGCTCGGTCCGTGAGGGGCTCTCCCGGCTCGCAGAATCGTCCATCCTGGAGCGCTACGTCTGACCCCGGGCCGGGGCCTTGGCCCTCGGCGCCCTGAACCGCAACGGCCGACCGCCGCGGATGACCCGAACTGCCGGGTCCGTCCGTGGCGGTCGGCCGTTCGTCGGTCGGGCCGTTGTGCTTCAGCCGTTGCGCGTCAGTCCCCGGCGGGTGCCGACGGCTCCGGCTTCACCGCGTAGAGCAGGCTGAGCAGGGAGACCTGCACCGCGTCCGGGTCGCGACTGTCGCCCTCGGTGGCCAACTCGTCCATGATGGCGCCCAGTTGATTGCGCAGCCGGACCACCCGCTCGGGGCGAAGCCGGATGTTGAAGTGGCTGAACGCGGCGGGGGAGGCGGGCTTGCCCGGGGCGACGCTCGGCAGGTCCAGCCGGTCGGCCAGGTAGTGGTTCCTGAACTCGTTGCGGACCAGGTCCACGGCGGCGAGCAGCGGGCCGATCGCCTCGGTGCGCTCGATGCTGCGGTCCGCGAAGACCTCGCCGGTCAGCCGGAGTGACTTCTGCGCGGGCAGGTAGCGGCTCTCGGTGATGCCGGAGACCACCCTGGTGCCGGCCACCAGGATCAACGAGGTCTGTTCGAGCTGCTTGATGTGCCGGTAGAGCTTGGTGGGCGGCTCGCCGAGGGCGGCGGCGATCTCCTTGACCGTCAGGGCCTCCGGGCTCCGCTCCATCAGCGTGTTGATGATCGACAGCCGTACGGGATCGGCCAGGGCCTTCAGCGTTGCCAGGTCATTGACTTCACGCTCATTCAGTTGCTCAACCACCCGTTCATTAACCCATGAACGTCAACGCTTGTGCAACCAATCACCCTTCTGCAACCATTCACTTAAGCGTGAATGGTTGCAGAAGGGTGACCGTGCACGCTCGGGTGAACGGGGTGGGCCATGACGGAGCTTCAGGCCGAACGGGAGATCCACGAGCCGACGGGCGACCAGCGCGAGCGGGCGGAGCAGCCGACCACCGTCCCGCTCCGCCGCAACTGGCGCTACCAGGCCCTGTGGAGCGGTTCTGCGGCCTCGATGCTCGGCACCATGGTCGCCGACACCGCCTACCCGCTGCTGCTGCTGGCGCTGACCGGTTCCCCGCTGATCGCCGGGGCGTTCGGGGCGGTCCAGTTCACCGCCTCGCTGCTGTTCGGGCTGCACGGCGGCGCGCTCGCCGATCGCCGTGACCGCCGCCGCATCCTGATCGCCGCCGACACCGTCCGGGTGCTGGCCACCGGCTCCGTCCCGGTCGCGCTCTGGCTGGACGTCTTCAGCGTCTGGCAGGCGCTCCTGGTGGCCGCCGTCATCGGCGCGACCATCGCGTACGCGGGCCCGGTCCGGACGCTGGCGGTCCGTTCGCTGGTGCCGGCCCCGCAGCTCCGGCAGGCGCTCACCCAGGACGAGGTGCGGATCAACGGTGCGGCCCTGCTCGGGCCGCCGCTGGCCGGCCTGCTGCTCGGCCTCGGCCGGGCCGTCCCCTTCCTGGGGACCGCACTCGCCTCTGTCTACTCGCTCGCCACCGCCTGCCTGGTCCGGTTCGACGGCCGCCCGGGCGGAGCCGCCGACGGTTCCGGCCCCGGCGACTCCGCCCGGGAGGAGGGCGGCGTCCTGGCCGGTCTCCGCTACCTGTGGCGCAGCGCGGTGATGCGGTCGATCGTCGGCGTGGTCGCCCTGATCAACCTGACCGGTGCCGCGACGCTGCTGCCGGTGGTGGTCCTGCTCCGGGACGGCGGTACCTCGACCACCGGTACCGGCCTGGTGCTGGCCGGCGAGGCGGTCGGGGGGCTGCTCGGCGCGCTGCTGGTCCGTCCGCTGCACCGCCGCCTGCGGCCGGGGGTGCTGCTGTTGCTGGCCTCGTGGGCGATGGTCCCGCTGGTGCTGGCGCCGTCGCTGCTGAGCGGCCCGACCGCGTTCTTCCTGGTGCTGCTGGTGGGGTCGCTCGGCGTCCCGGCACTCCGGGTGATGGTCGACCTGTTGATCTTCCGGCAGGTGGCCGACCACCTGCGCGGCCGGGTGATCGCCGCGACCATGACGCTGTTCGTCCTCGGGATGCCGCTCGGCAGTTTTGTCAGCGGTCTGCTGCTCGACCATCTCCGGCCGGCTACCGTGCTCCAGCTGGCCGCCGGGTGCCTCGCGCTCGCGCTGCTGCCCGCCACCGCCAGCCGCTCGCTCCGCCGGGCCCAGTGGCCGGCTGCGGCGACCCCCGCCGCGCACTGAGCCCGGCCGCACGACTGCCCGGCCGCACAGCCGGACGACTGCCCACCCGGACGACCGCACGGCCGGGGGCGGCTCAGTCCTCCAGGCGGATCGAGGTGCGGGCCGAGACCGGTCCGCCGGACGGGCCGGTCAGGGTGGCCTGGACCAGGTAGCGGCCGAGCGGCGCGGGGGTGGGGTCCGGGGTGGCGTTCGGCGTGGCGCACTGCGGCTTGCTCCGCCCGCGCTCCCAGGTGAAGGTCTCGGTCAGCCCGGTGCCCGCGCCGAGCTGGACCCAGGTGTCCTGACGGTCCGTCGGGCAGTCGCCGGAGGACCAGATCCGCTCGTTGGACTCGGCCAGCGTGACCACCACGGTGGAGGCCGTCCGGCCGAGGTTGACCCGGCAGGTGCCGGTCGAGGTGTTCCGCACGGTGAGTGAGAGCCGGGGCTTGTCCTTGGCCTTGTAGGCGTCCTGACTGCCCGCCAGCTCCAGCGAGACCTGCGAGGCGGTGCAGACCGGGAGGGCCATCACCTCGGAGGTGTTCACCGGCGGTGGGTTCGTCCCGCCGCCCGTGGTGCCGCCCGCGCCGCCGGAGGTGCCGCCGGTGCCACCGGTACCGCCCGTGCCGCCGGTGGTCCCGGCGGAGCCGGAGGTGCCCCCGGTGGTCAGGCTGACCTCGCCGCCGCCGGAGCCGGAGACCCCGCCGGTCGAGGTCGAGCCGCCGCTGCTGCCGCCCGGGCGGGTGGTGATCGCCGGACCGGTCGGGTCGGCGCCGGGCGTGATCGACTGGGCGGGGGCGGGCTGGGCCGCCTTGCCCGGGCCCGATTTCCCGTCGCCGCCGGGGCCCGTGACCAGCCAGAGGACCAGCGCGAGGAGGGCTGCCACGGCCACGAGCACGACGACGCGCCGTCGCCAGTAGATCGAGGCCGGCAGCGGTCCCACGGGTTGACGCAGAGAAGGCACGCGCAAACTCTACGAGACCCGGCGCACCCGATGGTGCATCAACACCGCTGCTGCGCCGGTTCCTTCACATCATCCGTGTTTTGCTCCGGACGGGGGACCCGGGTGGCTCGCCGCCGGGGCCGCCCGGAGGAGGGTCGGCAGCCGGAGTCCCGGACCTCGCCGAAGCCGGGTCCCCAGCAGCTCCCATCAGCGTCGATCCGGTCGAACCGACGGCGGGCGGCGGCCTCGGACACCGTTCCCGCCCCTGCCGCGGCGCGGCATGACCCGGGTGTTCCTGCGGTTCACCGATCCCCGGACGGAGCGGATCCGGCTGCGTGGGAGGATGGACGGGCCATGGCTGCCACTTCCGTGACCCCCGCCCCGACTGCCGCCCCGACCTCCGCGCCGCTGCTGCACTCGACCGTGCTCGACTGGTACGAGGTGCACGCCCGCGACCTTCCCTGGCGTACTCCGGAGGCCTCGCCCTGGGCCGTGATGGTCAGTGAGTTCATGCTCCAGCAGACGCCGGTGAAGCGGGTGCTGCCCGCGTACGCCGCCTGGCTGGAGCGCTGGCCGACCCCGGCGGACCTGGCCGCCGACGCCCCGGGCGAGGCGGTCCGGATGTGGGGCAGGCTCGGTTACCCGCGCCGGGCGCTGCGGCTGCACGCCGCCGCCGTCGCGATCACCAGGGAGCACGGCGGCCGGGTCCCCGACGACCACGCCGCGCTGCTCGCGCTGCCCGGCGTCGGCGAGTACACCGCCGCCGCCGTCGCCTCGTTCGCCTTCCGGCAGCGCCACGTGGTGCTCGACACCAACGTCCGCCGGGTGTTCGCGCGCGCGGTGGCCGGGGTGGAGTACCCGGCGCAGGCCACCACCGCGGCCGAGCGCCGGACCGCGACCGCCCTGCTGCCCGCCGACACCGCGACCGCCGCCGCCTGGGCGGTCGGCGTGATGGAACTCGGCGCACTGGTCTGCACGGCGCGCAGCCCCGACTGCGGCGGCTGCCCGCTGCGCCGGCACTGCGCCTGGCAGGCCGCCGGCTGCCCGCCGTACCAGGGCCCGGCCCGCCGGGGTCAGACGTACGAGGGGACGGACCGCCAGGTCAGGGGCAAGCTGCTCGCGGTGCTGCGGGACGCGCACGGCGAGGTGCCGCAGGCCCGGCTGGACGCGGTCTGGCCGGACCCGGTGCAGCGCGCCAGGGCGCTCGACGGGCTGGTCGCCGACGGGCTGGTCGAGCCGGTGGCGCAGGGCGTGTACCGGCTGCCGCAGTAGCACCCGGCAGAACCCGGAACGCCAAGCCGGAACAACCCAGAACGCCGGCAGGACCCGGAACGCCGGATGCCCGGGCCGCCCCCGTCAGGGGTCGGCCCGGGCATCCGGTGCGAAGGCGTCAGAGCGCGCTGGCCTCGAGGGACTTCTCGGCCGCGTCGCCGGTCCCGCGCAGCGGGACCTCCCGCATGAAGAGCGCGGCCGCCACGGCGACCAGGCTGATCACCGCACCCCAGAGGAAGACGGTGTGCATGCCGTTGGAGACGGCGTGGTGGTAGGCGTCCTGGAACGCTGCGGGCAGTGCCCGCAGCGCGTCCGGCCCCAGCTGGCTGTGCGAGGCGCCGGTCTGGATACCGGAGGCGGACATGGTCGAGGTGACCCGGTTGTTGAACAGGGCGCCGAACAGCGCCACGCCGAACGAGCCGCCGATGGTGCGGAACAGGGTGGCGGTGGAGCTGGCCACGCCCATGTCCTTGAGCTCGACGCTGTTCTGCGCGACCAGCATGGTGATCTGCATCAGGAAGCCCATGCCGGCCCCGAGCACCACCATGAAGCAGGCCGAGGTGAACTTGCCGGTGTCGGTGCCCAGGGTGGAGAGCAGCAGGCAGCCGCCGGCCATCACGGCGGTGCCGATGATCGGGAAGATCCGGTACTTGCCGGTCTTGGTGACGGCCTGTCCGACCACCAGCGAGACGACCAGCATGCCGAACATCATCGGCATCAGCAGCAGGCCGGAGTTGGTCGCCGAGGCGCCCTGCACGGTCTGCTGGTACAGCGGCAGGAAGGTGACCGCGCCGAACATCGCGAAGCCGACGATGAAGCCGATCACCGAGACCAGGGCGAAGTTGCGGTTGCGGAACAGGTCGAGCGGGAGCATCGGCTCCTCGGCCCGCTGCTCGACGTAGCAGAAGCCGATCAGCGAGGCGATGGCGAGCGCGCCCAGGCCGAGGATCTGCTTCGAGCTCCAGGCGTACTCCTGGCCGCCCCAGGTGGTGATCAGGACCAGCGAGGTGATGCCCGCGGTGAGCAGGATCGCGCCGAGGTAGTCGATCTTCGCGGTGGAGCGGACCTTGGGCAGCTTCAGCGTCACGATGACGACGGCGAGCGCGACCAGGCCGAGCGGCAGGTTGATGTAGAAGGTCCAGTGCCAGCTCAGGTGGTCGGTGATGAAGCCGCCGACCAGCGGGCCGCCGATGGTGGCCAGCGCCATCACGGCGGCGAACATGCCCTGGTACTTGCCGCGGTCGCGCGGCGGCACCAGCGCACCCATGATCGACATCACGCCGACCATCAGGCCGCCCGCGCCCAGGCCCTGCACCGCGCGGAAGGCGATCAGCTGGGTCATGGTCTGCGAGAGCCCGGAGAGCGCCGAGCCGAGCAGGAAGATCCCGATCGAGATCAGGAAGGTGCCCTTGCGGCCGTAGAGGTCGCCGAGCTTGCCCCAGATCGGGGTGGAGGCGGCGGTGGCCAGGGTGTACGCGGTGACCACCCAGGACAGGTGCTCGGCGCCGCCGAGGTCACCGACGATGGTGGGCATCGCGGTGCCCACGATCAGGTTGTCCAGCATCGCCAGCAGCATGGCGACCACCAGACCGATCATGACCAGCCGGATCTCGCGCGGGCTGCGCGGGGTCGGGTCGGCCTCCGGCACCGCGGCGTCGGCCGGGGTGTCGACCTGCTGTTTCGGCATGCTTCTGTCTCCTGGAACGGCACCGGTCGGCTAACTTACTTGCCGACCGGCTAGTGACTGGGCCAGTGGCACGGTAAGTTGTCCGTATGCTGGGCGTCAAGCCGAAATTCTCGGCAGCGGGCCCGGCCGCAGGGAGAATGCAAGCCCAGAGGCTCCGGGGTACCGCAGTCTCCGCCCCGATCGCCGTCCTGAGGCAGGCCGCCAACTCATGAGCACCGCGCAGAGCCCCCGTACCGACACCAGGGCACGGATCATCGAGGTGGCGCTGGAGCTGTTCGCCGAGCAGGGGTACGAGAAAACCTCGCTGCGCGAGATCGCGGACCGGCTCGGGGTCACCAAGGCGGCGCTCTACTACCACTTCAAGACCAAGGACGACATCGTCCACGGGATCGTGGAGAGCATGGCCGCGCCGATCGACCAGGCGATCGCCTGGGGCGAGGGGCAGGAGTGGTCGGCGGAGCTGCGGGACGAGCTGGTCCGGCGGTTCGCGGCCGGGATGGCGGAGCGGGCTCCGCTGCTGCGGTTCTTCCACGAGAACCAGCCCGCGCTGCGGGAGTCGCCGGCCGGGCTGCAGTTCAAGGCCCGGATGATCGCGATGATCCGGCTGGTGCACGGCCCCGACGCGAGCTTCCAGGACCGGCTGCGGGCCGCGATGGCGCTGTTCTCGATCAACACCGCGCTGTTCCTGCTCAAGCAGGACCAGGAGAGCCCCGCCGACCCGGCCTGCGGGGGCGACCACGCCGCGGCGAGCCTGGAGGAGGCCACCGCCGCTGCCCTGGAGGTCGCGCTGGAGATCGCCGGGCGGATCGACCCGCTCCAGGCGCTCTGACCGGAGGCCTCCTGAGCGGCCGTCAGAAGTCGGCGACCGTCAGAAGTCGGTGACGCCGCGGGCCGCGAGGTAGGCGATCGGGTCGATCACGGCGCCGTACTTGTTGGCGCTGCGGATCTCGAAGTGCAGGTGCGGGCCGGTGGAGTTGCCGGTGGTGCCGGCCTTGCCGATCTGCTGACCCGGCGTCACGGTCTGCCCCGCGTGCACCGAGACCGCGGACAGGTGCGCGTACTCGGCGTAGTGGCCGTCGGAGAGCCGCAGCACCACCTCGTTGCCGTACGCGCCGTCGTACCCGGCCGAGACCACGGTGGCGTCGCCGACCGCGAGCAGCGGGGTGCCGACGCTCACCGCGAAGTCCACACCGGTGTGGTAGCCGGCGGCGTACTCGGGGTTCTTCTTGCCGTACGGGTTGCTGATCGGCTCGCCGGGCGTGGGCGCGGACCAGGCGGGTGCGGGCGCCGGGGCCGGGGTGGCCTCGGGGGCGGGCTCGGCGGGCGCCGCAGCGGGCTCGGGGGCCGGGGCGGCCGCCAGGTTGTCCGCGACGGCCACGGCCTCGTGCGAGGAGGCGGAGCCCGCCAGCTCGTACGGGGCGGGGGCGGCGACCTGGACCAGGCCGGCCCGGGTGCCGTCGAAGGCGGTGGAGGCGAAGGCGGCCGAGGTGAAGGCCGAGCTGCCCGGTGTGGTCGGCAGCACCGTCTGGGCGGCGGCGGTCGCGGGCAGCAGCAGGGCGCCGCCGGCCAGCGTCAGGGCGCCGCTCCAGGCCACGACCGTCCGGCGCTCCCGGACCCAGGCGGTGACGCGGTGAAGGGAAGACATCGGGTGACGACACCTCATGGTTCGGGAACGGGGGGACCAATCAGATGTAAACGGTCACCGCGGGTGTCCCAAAATGGTGTGACGTACTACGGCGTGTAGTGAGTGTGGGCCGGAACTTCCAGCAGTCGGAGTAATGATCTTTCGATCTGACCGGCCGAACGGGCGAACCGGGCATTTCGCTCCACGGCCCGCCCGCTACTACCTGACCTAGTATCGGCCGTCGGAGCTGTGACCAGCCCCACCGGAGGGCTTGGTCTACCCGGCCCCGACCAGCGCCAACCGTGAACCGGGTCACAGAACCGCGGCCACCCGCCGACGCCGCTGCTGTCCACTTCGTGCGCTTCCGTGCCAGGCTGAACCGCGATCACAGCACGCCCTGCCCGAGCCATCCCGTCCCCCGACCGGAGGAACTCCCCTCATGGCGGCACCACAGCTCAAGCCCGGCACATCCTGGTCCGAGACCTACGCCCGCTGCATCGCGGCCGCGCCCGAGGCGTTCACGCCCGACCGGCTGCTGAACCTGGTCCGCGGCGAGTGGCGCGCGGTCGGCACTCCCGGCGAGCACACCACCCCGCTGGACGGCACCGCGATCCCGGGTCCGCCCCGGATCGGCATCGAGGAGGCCGAGGCCGCCGTCGCGTTCGCGTCCGAGCAGCACGCCGCCTGGGGCCTGGTGCCGCTGGACGAGCGCAAGGCCCGGGTCGCGGCCGCCG
The DNA here is from genome assembly GCF_040296785.1 of Kitasatospora sp. NPDC002040. Taxonomy (NCBI): domain Bacteria; kingdom Bacillati; phylum Actinomycetota; class Actinomycetes; order Kitasatosporales; family Streptomycetaceae; genus Kitasatospora; species Kitasatospora sp. NPDC002040. Next base: position 630,922 of record NZ_JBEOXV010000001.1, read on the forward strand.
TCGACGGCCTGGCCGAGCAGCGCGACCTGCTGGCCCTGCTGCTGGTCTGGGAGATCGGCAAGCCCTGGCGGTTGGCCTGCGCCGACGTGGACCGGGCCCTCGACGGGGTGCGCTGGTACCTGGAGCAGATCGACCGCCAGCTGGCCGGGCGCACCCCGCTGCCCGGGCCGGTCTCCAACATCGCCAGCTGGAACTACCCGATGAGCGTGCAGGTGCACGCCGAGCTGGTCCAGCTGCTGGCGGGCAATGCGGTGGTCGCCAAAACCCCCTCCCAGGGCGGTTTCCACTGCCTGACCCTGGCGCACGCGGTGATGCACCGGGCCGGGCTGCCGGTCACCCTGCTCTCCGGCACGGGCGGGCAGATCGGCGATGCGCTGATCCGCTCGGCCGGCCTGGGCGCGCTGGCCTTCGTCGGCGGCCGGGCCAACGGCCGCAAGGCCGCCACCGCGCTGGCCGACCTGAACCGCCGCCACTTCCTGGAGCAGGAGGGCCTGAACACCTGGGGCGTCTGGGACCACAGTGACTGGGCGGCGCTCGGAGCACACCTGAAGAAGGGCTTCGAGTACGCCAAGCAGCGCTGCACCGCCTACCCGCGCTACGTCGTGCAGCGCACGCTCTTCCCGGCCTTCCTGGAGACCTACCTCGGGGTGCTGGAGGAGCTGCGGTTCGGCCACCCGCTCGCCGTCGCCGCCCCGGGCGACCCGCTGCCGGACCTCGACTTCGGCCCGGTCATCCACGCGGCCAAGGCGGCCGAGCTGCGCGGCCACTTCGACGCGGCGGTGGCCGCCCGGGCGATCCCGCTGCACCGGGGCAGCCTGGCCGACGGCGTCTTCCTGCCCGGCCAGTCGCTGGACGCCTACCTCGCCCCGGCGGCCGTCCTGGAGCCGCCCGCCAGCTGGGCCCTGCACCACTCCGAGCCGTTCGGCCCGCTGGACTCGATCGTGCTGGTCGACACCGAGGCCGAGCTGCTGGCCGCGATGAACGCGGGCAACGGCTCCCTGGTCGCCTCGCTCGCCACCGACGACCCGGCCTTCGCCGACCGGGTCGGGCCCGATCTGCTGGCGTTCAAGGTCGGCATCAACAAGCCGCGCAGCCGGGGTGACCGGGAGGAGGTCTTCGGCGGGCTCGGCGCCTCCTGGAAGGGCGCCTTCGTCGGCGGGGACCTGCTGGTCCGGGCGGTGACGTACGGGAAGGAAGGGGCGGACGAGAAGCTGTACGGCAACTTCCCGTCGTACTCGCTGTACCCGCCCCGCTAACCGGCTGGAGGGTCCGCCCGCCGTGGGGCAGGATCGTTCGTATGACCGAATCTGAGCTCACCACCCGCGAGCGACGCTTCAACGCCTTCCACCGCTGCGGCCGACTGCTCTCGGGCAGCCGGCCGCAGTCGGTCCGCGACCGGCTGGCGACCCTGGCCGCCGACGCGGAACTGGCCGGGTACGACCTGGACCGGGCGCAGGACCTCTACGGCGACGGGGTGATCCTGGCCCTGGAGGAGCAGGTCGCCGATCTGCTCGGCAAGCCGGACGCCGCCTTCTTCCCCACCGGCACGATGGCCCAGCAGGTCGCCCTGCGGTACTGGGCCGACCGCAGCGGCAGCCGGACGGTCGCGATGCACCCGCTCTCGCACCCCGAGCAGTGGGAGCGCCGGGCCTACCAGCGCCTCGGCGGCCTCACCTCGGTCTGGCCGACCGAGGAGCCCCGGGTGCCCACCCCGGAGGAACTGCGCGACTGCGAGGAGAAGTTCGGCACCCTGATGCTCGAACTCCCGCTCCGGGACGCCGGGTTCATCCTGCCCAGCTGGGACGAACTGGTCGCGGCGGTGACGGCGGTGGAGGGCGTGCACGTCCACCTGGACGGGGCCAGGATCTGGGAGTCGGTCTATCACCTGGGCCACTCGCTGCCGGAGATCGCCGCCCTGGGCGACTCGATCTACGTCTCCTTCTACAAGACCCTGGAGGGCATCAGCGGGGCGGCCCTGGCCGGCCCGGCCGACTTCGTCCGGGAGGCCAAGGTCTGGCGGCACCGCTACGGCGGCTCGCTCTACCAGCAGTGGCCGGTCGCCCTGAGCGCCCTGGCCGGCCTGGAGCGCACGCTGCCCCGGCTGGAGTCGTACGTCGCGCACGCCAAGGTGGTGGCCGAGACGCTCGGCCGGATGCCCGGCGCCCGGGTGAACCCGGAGGTGCCGCACACCCACCAGTTCCAGCTCTGGCTGCCGTACGGCGCCGAGCGGTTGACCGAGGCCACCCTGCGGCTGGCCGAGGAGCAGGGCGTCGGCCTGTTCGCCTGGTGGAACGAGCCGGGCCCGGTGCCCGGCCACTCGGTGACCGAGATCACCGTCTCGGAGGCGGCGCTGGAGTGGACCCCGGAGGAGATCGAGGAGGCGGCGGCGGAGTTCCTGGAGCTGCTGCGCTGACCCGGCGACCGCCGCCCCCGGCTGCCCGTGTTGTTCTAGGCTCGGCTGGACGACACATCTTCAGGGGGCGCTGTGGACACGGGAATTGAGCTGGCCGACGCGATCGACGTCGTACGGGCGCAGCTGGCGGACGCGGTGGCGCGCGGGGAGGGCGAGGCGATCCGGTTCGGGGTCGACTCGGTGGTGGTGGAGTTCGGGGTCGAGCTGAAGCGGGACGCCAAGGTCAAGGGCGGCGTGAAGGCCTGGGTGTTCAGCGCCGACGCCGAGGCGGGCGTGGCCCGGCAGCGGACCCACCGGATCACGGTGACGCTCACCCCGAAGGGCCCGGACGGCTCCGTGGAGGTCGGCAACGACGACCTCGGCAGCCGGGCCGGGTTCTGACCGTGGCCACCCGGGCGGTCGCGGTCCGGGGCGTCACCCAGGGCAGCGGCCACCTGCTCGGGCGGCGCCTGGTGCTGACGGCGGACCACGTGGTGCGTGCGGAGGTCGGCGGGGCGGCCGAGGCGGCCGTCCCCGGCGGGACGGGCTGGGGCCGCTGCACCGTGCTCTGGCGCAGCCAGGAGCTGGACGCGGTACTGCTGCTGGCCGGGGCCGACCTGGTGCAGGGTGAGGTGGCGCCGGTCCGGTGGGGCCGCACGGACCGGCACGAGCCGCTGGGCGGCTGCCATCTGACGGGCTTTCCGGCGGTGGAGCGGGACGACCGGGGGCGGCTGGAGAGCACCCAGGTGACGGGCTCGCTGATGCCTGAATCGGGCCTGCTCAAGGGGAGTGAGGTCTTCCTCGCCCAGCAGCTCCCGCCGGTGGCCGCCCAGGGCTCCCCGTGGGCCGGGCTGTCCGGCGCAGCGGTGGTGTTCCGGGGCCGGGTGCTCGCGCTGGTGCTCCGGGACCACAACCCGGGGGCGTGGGGCAGCTCGCAGCTCGACGTCCTGCCCGCGGCGGCGCTGCTGGCGGCCCCGGGCTTCGCGTTCAGCCTGGTGGACCAGCTCGGCGCCCAGCCGAGGCTGGAGGGGATCTCGGAGCAGGAGATCGCCGACACCGACTTCGAGCGCGAGTACGCCGAATCGATCCAGGCCGACTACGGCCGGATCAGGATCTTCGGCCTGGGCAAGGCGCACGGCCAGGGCCGCCGCGGCTGGGGCCTGGACGCCGGGTACCTCACTCTGGAGGCGACCGAGCTCTCCGACCGGTCCAGGCGCCACCCGGCCGGGGCAGTCGAGTCCGGTGAGGGCGAAGGCCGTTCCGGCCCGCAGCAGGTGCCGGAGATGCTCCGGGGCAAGCGGCGGATCCTGCTCCGGGGGCAGGCCGGCTCCGGGAAGACCACGCTGGTCCAGTGGCTGGCGACCGGTGCGGTGGCGGGCACGCTGGACGAGGAGCTGGCCGAGCTGAACGGCCGGGTGCCGCTGGTCCTGCAGCTGCGCAAGCTGGCCCGGCAGGGCAACTTCAGCCCCCGGCCGGAGGAGCTGCTCGCCCTGGACGGACGCCTGTGCGCCGACGCCCAGCCGGCCGGCTGGGCGGCCCGGGTGCTGGCCAGCGGCCGGGCGATGCTGCTGGTGGACGGCCTGGACGAGGTGCCGGACGCCCAACGCCGGGAGACCCTGCGCTGGTTGGAGCGCCTGCTCGACCACTACCCCGAGGTCTGGACGATGGCGACCGTCCGCCCCTCGGCGGTGGAGCCGGGCTGGCTGGCCCACCTGGACTTCGAGGAGCTGGCCCTCCGCCCGATGGGCGAGGAGCACCGGCGCCGGTTCATCGGGCGCTGGCACGGCGCGATCCTGGCCGAGCTCACCTCGGTGCCGCACACGCCGCTGGAACGGGCCCGCTGGCAGCAGGAGTTGGACGAGCTGGAGAGCGGGCTGCTGCGCACCCTGGAGCAGTCGGACGACCTGGCCCAGATCACCGACAGCCCGCTGCTCTGCGCGATGGTCTGCGCGCTCAACCGGGAGTCCGACGGCGCACTGCCGAGCCACCGGATGGAGATCTACCGGGACGCCTTGTCGATGCTGCTGGTGAAGCGCGACGACGCCAAACAGGTGGGCGCCGACGAGAAGTTGAGGCCGTCCGAGCCCGAGCAGCTGGCGCTGCTGCGCCGGATCGCGCACTGGCTGGTGCGTAACAACCAGGTGGAGGGCGAGCGCACGACCGCGATCCGGCAGATCGACGCCGCACTGGCCAGCCTGCCCGCCCTCGCCCGGCAGGGCGACGCCGCCCAGGTCTACGCACACCTGCTGAACCGCAGCGGCCTGCTGGCCGAGACCAGTACGGACACCTTCCAGTTCATCCACCGGACCTTCCAGGACTACCTGGCCGCACTGGAGTTCCGGGAGCAGGCCGACTTCGGCCTGCTCACCAGGATGGCGGCGGAGCAGACCTGGCAGGACGTGATCCGGATGACGGTGGGTCACTCCGGGCCCCGGGAGCGGGCGGAGCTGCTCGGGCGACTGGTGGCGGCAGGGGACGAGGCGGAGGGAGAGCGGCAGCTGGCGGTCCGTCTCGCGGCCGGCACCTGCCTGCCCTACGCGCAGGAGCTGGACGGGGCGTCCCGGGAGGCGGTGCTGAGCCGGCTCTCCAGGCAACTGACGGACGATCCGGCGGCGCTGGACAGCGCGAGCTGGGCGCCGGTCGGGGAGGGCCTGATCGGGGTGCTCCGGATGCTGCTCCTGGACGGGGTCGAGCTAGACCAGGACGAGGTGGTCCGCACGGCCGGTCAGCTCGGCGGAGACGAAGCCCTGGCGCTGCTGGGGGAGCTGGCGGCCGACGGGGTGAGCGCCGAGACGATCACCCGCGAGTGGTCCAACTTCGGGCACACCGAGTTCGTCGCTGCGGTGATCTCGCGGATCGACCTCTCGACGTTCCACATCCTGCTGGTCACCACCGCCGAGCAACTGGCGGTGGCTGCCGGACTGGGGGCCAGCGGGATCTATGTGGACGCGGAGGGGATCGACCTCGCGCCGCTCGCTGACTGGCCCGAACTGACCGAGCTCTACATCAGCGAGTGGGGCTACGACCTGAGCGTGCTGGCCGGCACGGCGGTGCGGGTGCTCGACGTCTACGGCGCGATGGGGCTGTCAGCGGCCGCCTGGCGGGCCCTGAACGGCATCACCGCGCTGCGCATCTCTGCCAACGCGCTGGCCTCCGTCCCGCCGGGGTTCTCCCTGCCGAACGTCGAGTTCCTGGGCCTCTTCGCGCGTGAGCGGTACCGGGTCGACGTCAGCGCGTTTCCCGGCCTGCGGCATCTCCTGCTCTACTGCGCCGCGACCGAGACGGTGGACCTCCGAGCGGCGGCCGCGCAGGGCGACTTCACGGTGGAGATCCGGACCGAGGGCGGCGATCCCCCCGAGCTGCTGGGCCGCGAGGCGTTCGAGCCGGACCGACTGACCATGCGCTGAACGCACCTCGGCCCCGCCGGGACGAATCCCGACGGGGCCGAAGTCACCTGACTACCACGTCAACTGAGCTGAGCTCACTTGCCGGGGCTGACCAGGACCAGGGTCTCGAGCTTGTTCCAGCTCTCGTAGAGGACCGAGATCGCGGTGTTGGTGTTGGGCACCTGGACGCTGCTGTACTGGTTCTCGGCGCTCCAGTACTTGTTCTTCGCGTCGTTGAAGGAGCTGACGCCCTTCGAGGACGGGATGGTGGTCAGCACGTCGGCCTTGTGGAGCTTCAGGCCGTCGGTGCGCTCGAACCCGAAGGTCGAGTCGTAGCCCTGCATGCGCGGGCGCATCGCGGTGCCGTCGGCCCACTTGAGGGTGTCCGGGTGCGAGTCGACCGGCAGGATCAGGCCCTGGCCCGGGTGGTTGGTGACGTTGTTGTCGCTCTGCGACTTGTCCCACAGCCAGATCAGGAGGCCGTTCTGGTTGGCGTAGTGCTCCACCCAGTCGGGCTTGGCGGCCGAGCCGAAGGTGTACGGGCCGGTCTTGAGCGTCTCGTCGTACGAAACGTACTGACGGTTCTCGACCAGGTACTTCTGCTCGTACGACTTGGAGAACTTGCCGTTGATCCGCGAGAAGCCGCTGGCGGTCCAGCCGTTGTCGCCGTTCTCCACGTTGTCGGTGAAGACCGGGGCACCGTTCGCGCTGACGACGATGTTGTCGAGCGCGAGGCCCTTGAGGTGCACGCCACCGTCGGTGGTGTAGCGGAAGCGGACCTTGACGGCCTTGCCGGCGTAGGCGTCCAGCGAGTAGGACAGGTCGCCCCACTTGCCGGCCGAGTCACCGGTCAGACCCGCGGTGCCGGCCGGGGTGGCCGGGATCGCGGTGCCGTTGAAGGTGCCGTCGAGGGCGGTCCACTTGGCGCCGCCGTCGGTGGAGACCTCGGCGTAGCCGTAGTCGTAGTCCTGCTCGATGTCGTACCAGGCCTTGGCCGACAGGTTGGCCGAAGCCTTGCCGGTCAGGTCCACGTCGCGGGTCAGCGAGACGTTCAGGTCGTCGGCGCTGCCGCTCCACCACTCGCCGGCACCCTCGAACGGGGTGTTGATCTCGGTGGTGACGGTCTTCGACGGGAGGTCGACCACCAGCGCCTGCGGGCGCTTGGTGTTGTACTCCGCCGGGCCGAGGAGGTGCGCGGAGTACTTGCCGGCCTTGCCGGTCTCGAACTTGAGCCAGCCGAGCTGCAGCTTGCTCCAGGCGTCGAGGTCGGCCGGCTTGTCACCGATGCTGTTCTTGCCGGTGCCGAGCCAGGAACCCGACGACATCAGCGACCAGAAGCCGACCGAGTTGTCGATGCCGGAGCCCGAGGTGTCGTACAGGTCCGGCAGACCGAGGTCGTGGCCGAACTCGTGCGAGAACACACCGAGGCCACCGTTCTCGGCCTGCATGGTGTAGTCACCGGCCCAGATGCCGGTGCTGCCGACCGGGGTGCCACCCAGCTTGTTGTTGTCCGGGCCGGCCTGGCCCTGCAGGGTGCCGTAGACGTACGAGCGGTGGGCCCAGAGCGCGTCGGTGCCCTGGACGCCGCCGCCGGCGGACTGGTCCTCACCGGCGTGCACGATCTGGAAGTGGTCGATGTAACCGTCGGGCTCGTTGAAGTTGCCGTCGTGGTCGTAGTCGTACCGGTCCCACTGGTCGTACTGGGCGATCTGCGCCTTGATCTGAGCGTCCGTCTGGCCCTTGGCCTTCTGGTCGGCGACCCAGGCGTTGATGCCGTCGCGGATCAGGTCCTGCGCGTTGTTGCAGACGTGCTGCTTGCAGTAGTCCGAGCCGTAACGGGCCTCGTTCCACGGCACCTTGACCCAGTCGGTGACCTGGCCGTCGACCGAGTAGCGGCCGGAGGACTGACGCTCGTAGTAGGTCTTGAGCGAGTCCTTGGTGGTGCTGAAGTACAGGTCCTGGTAGTGCTGGCGGTTGTAGTCCGCCCGCCAGTCCGTGGAGTTGTCCTTCGTCCGGTCCGGCTGCGCGATCTGGTTGCGCAGCGGGCCGGGCTGGCCGCCGTACTTCACCGTGCCGTCGGGCAGCTTGGTGGTGTTGTCCACCTGGTCGCTGAACTCGACCAGGATGGTGAAGATCTTGTCCGTGCGCTCGCGGCCGAGCTCGACGAACTTGTCGCGGCCCAGCTTGATGCTGGTGCTGCCGCCGTGGGTCTCGATCTTCGCGGTGCCGTTCACGAGCTGCTCGACAGCAGCCTTCTGCTGGGCCTCGACCTTGCCGGTCAGCGGACCGGGCAGGTTGTGGTCGTCCGGCGCGTTCAGCGCAGCGTCGGCCGGGTCATTGGAGACCGTGACCGGCGCGGCGGTAGCCGTAGCCGGCAGCATTCCCGCGCCGAGAGCGGCGATTACCGCCACGGCCGCGGTCGCCGCGGCGGCCTTCTTGGATATGTTCAACGTGGTGACGTCCTCCCCATACCGGCCGAGCTCATGGCCCCGCCGGTGAACCAATGAAAGACAGGTGGACGTCATTTGATCCAAGGGTGAGCAAAAAAGAAAGACCTTGACCCTGACATGGCCACGGCGCTATGCTCCGGCGCTTCTATCACCTGATCATCCGTCAAATGTCCGAGCCGGACCCGGCGGTGGAAGCATCCATCGCATCCGAACCAGCCTGGCTATCCGTCGAACGGCGGGGGCCACCGTGCGGTTCATCACAAGAATTGTGACCTGGCGATGAACGCGAGGGGCATGGCAAAAGGACCCCTGCGCTGGCGCTATGGCCAGTGCAGGGGCCCTTTCGGAGCCGGTCGGTGCTACCCGGTACTGCGGTTACTTGGTGAGATCAGGACCGGCCGAGGCGACCGCCGCGGGAGAGTCCGCCACCGGCGACTTCTCCTCGCCGCGGAAGGTGAACTTGGCTTCCTTGCCCTCGCCCTCGACCCCGACGACCACGATGTGGCCGGCCCGCAGCTCGCCGAAGAGGATCTTCTCCGACAGGTGGTCCTCGATCTCGCGCTGGATGGTGCGGCGCAGCGGACGCGCACCCAGCAGCGGGTCGTAGCCGCGCTTGGCCAGCAGCTTCTTGGCGTCGATGCTGAGCTCGAGACCCATGTCGCGGTCCTTGAGCCGGCCGTCCACCTTGTCGATCATCAGGTCGACGATCTGGATGATGTCTTCCTCGGACAGCTGGTGGAAGACCACGATGTCGTCGACACGGTTCAGGAACTCGGGCCGGAAGTGCTGCTTGAGCTCCTCGCTGACCTTCGCCTTCATCCGCTCGTACCCGGTGGTGGCGTCACCCGTGGCCGCGAAGCCGAGGTTGAAGCCCTTGGAGATGTCCCGGGTGCCGAGGTTGGTGGTCATGATGATGACGGTGTTCTTGAAGTCGACAACTCGACCCTGGGAGTCGGTCAGGCGACCGTCCTCCAGAATCTGCAGCAGCGAGTTGAAGATGTCCGGGTGCGCCTTCTCGACCTCGTCGAAGAGGACCACCGAGAACGGCTTCCGGCGCACCTTCTCGGTGAGCTGGCCGCCCTCCTCGTACCCGACGTAGCCGGGCGGGGAGCCGAACAGCCGCGAAACGGTGTGCTTCTCGCTGAACTCCGACATGTCGAGGGAGATCAGCGCGTCCTCGTCGCCGAACAGGAACTGCGCCAGCGTCTTGGAGAGCTCGGTCTTACCGACCCCGGACGGACCGGCGAAGATGAACGAACCGCCGGGGCGCTTCGGGTCCTTGAGGCCCGCACGGGTACGCCGGATCGCCTTCGAGAGCGCCTTGATGGCGTCCGTCTGGCCGATGACGCGCTTGTGCAGCTCGTCCTCCATGCGCAGCAGGCGGGAGGACTCCTCCTCGGTGAGCTTGAAGACCGGGATGCCGGTGGCCGTGGCCAGGACCTCCGCGATCAGCTCCTCGTCCACCTCGGCGACGACGTCCATGTCGCCGGCCTTCCACTCCTTCTCCCGCTTCGCCTTCGCGGTGAGGAGCTGCTTCTCGTCGTCGCGCAGCGAGGCGGCCTTCTCGAAGTCCTGCGCGTCGATCGCGCTCTCCTTCTCCCGGCGCACGTCGGCGATCTTCTCGTCGAACTCGCGCAGGTCCGGCGGCGCGGTCATCCGGCGGATGCGCATCCGGGAGCCGGCCTCGTCGATCAGGTCGATCGCCTTGTCCGGCAGGAAGCGGTCCGAGATGTAGCGGTCGGCCAGGGTGGCGGCGGCGACCAGCGCGGCATCGGTGATGGACACCCGGTGGTGCGCCTCGTAGCGGTCCCGCAGACCCTTGAGGATCTCGATGGTGTGCGGCAGCGACGGCTCGGCGACCTGGATCGGCTGGAAGCGGCGCTCCAGCGCGGCGTCCTTCTCCAGGTGCTTGCGGTACTCGTCCAGCGTGGTGGCACCGATGGTCTGGAGCTCACCGCGGGCCAGCATCGGCTTGAGGATCGACGCCGCGTCGATCGCACCCTCGGCGGCGCCCGCGCCGACCAGGGTGTGCAGCTCGTCGATGAACAGGATGATGTCGCCGCGGGTGCGGATCTCCTTGAGCACCTTCTTCAGGCGCTCCTCGAAGTCACCGCGGTAGCGGGAGCCCGCGACCAGCGCGCCGAGGTCGAGCGTGTAGAGCTGCTTGTCCTTCAGCGTCTCCGGGACCTCGCCCTTGACGATCGCCTGGGCCAGGCCCTCGACCACGGCGGTCTTGCCGACGCCGGGCTCGCCGATCAGCACGGGGTTGTTCTTGGTGCGGCGGGACAGCACCTGCATGACCCGCTCGATCTCCTTCTCGCGCCCGATCACCGGGTCGAGCTTGGCCTCGCGGGCGGCCTGGGTGAGGTTCCGCCCGAACTGGTCCAGGACCAGCGAGGTGGAGGGGGTGCCCTCGGCGGGGCCGCCGGCCGTGGCCGACTCCTTGCCGGTGCCCTGGTACCCGGAGAGCAGCTGGATGACCTGCTGACGCACCCGGTTCAGGTCGGCACCCAGCTTCACCAGGACCTGGGCGGCGACGCCCTCGCCCTCGCGGATGAGGCCGAGCAGGATGTGCTCGGTGCCGATGTAGTTGTGGCCGAGCTGAAGGGCCTCGCGGAGCGACAGCTCCAGCACCTTCTTCGCCCGCGGGGTGAAGGGGATGTGGCCGGACGGGGCCTGCTGGCCCTGGCCGATGATCTCCTCGACCTGCTGGCGGACGGCCTCAAGAGAGATCCCGAGGCTCTCCAGGGCCTTGGCGGCGACACCCTCGCCCTCGTGGATCAGGCCCAGGAGGATGTGCTCGGTGCCGATGTAGTTGTGGTTGAGCATCCGGGCTTCTTCCTGAGCCAGGACGACAACCCGCCGCGCACGGTCGGTGAACCTCTCGAACATCGTTTATCGCTCCTCAGAGCGGTCGGGCAGTTCGGGGACTGTCCCCGCCCTGTCCTTCCGCATGCTAGTCCCGCTCAGCGGCGCGGCTCACGGATCAGCTCCAACTCACGTGGAGCCTTTCATGCTGCGCGACCAGCCGACACCATTCCCAACCTGATGCTGGGAGACGGTGTTCCCACAGCAGGGCCTGATGCACCCGATACCGCTACGCCAACGGCGAACAACGTCCACCGAGGACTCGGACAGCTGGTCTCGCGATCTGCTCGGCCGGGGCCATCGGCCCCACCCACCTGCATTCATACCCGGTAATGCGGCGAGTTTCGCGCAGTTTCCCCGGTGGCGGTGTTCGCCTGGCGAGAAGTCCACCGGGGTGACGGTGGATCAGATCGGGCCCGCGGCCGTTCAGGTGGTGGCCGCGTGACCGCGTCGCCCCTCCAGCGTTGCACAGCCCATGACGGTTCCGTCGAGCCGGAGCGGGCTGTGCCCCGTCCCGCTCACCGCCCTGCTGGACTCCGACCGGGTCGAGGTGCGCCGCCCGGTCGGGCTGGCCTCGCTCGCCCGGCTGGACCGCCTGGGGCGGCCGTCGGGTCCGGTGGTGGCCCGGGGTGACCGGGTCGCCTTCCTGCTGGCGCCGGACACCGCGGAGACGGTGCCCGAGCTGCTGCGCTGGCTGGGCTGGGGGGCCGAACTCCGGCTCGGCCTCACCGCCAGGGCGGCCGGACCGGCCCGGGTGCCACGGCCGCGGGGCGCGGAGGAGGCTCCTCCGCGCCCCGATGACCGGCGGGCCAGCTGGCTCCGCCCGGCCGAGCACGGGTCCGTACTGGACCTGCGCTCACCCGATCTGCTGCGACTGCTCGACTGCCTGGCCGACGCCTGCGCCCGTGACCTGATGGGTCTGGCACCGGCCGGCTGACCGGTCGTCAGGCGACGTTGGCCTGCTCGTACGCCTCGCGCACGTCGCTCGGGACCCGGCCGCGGTCGTTGACGTTGAAGCCGTTCTCCTTGGCCCACGCGCGGATCTTCGCGGTGTCCGGGGCGCTCGCCGCCGGGCGGCCGGTGCCGCGGGCGGTGCCCCGGCGCGCTCCGGCCAGTCGGCCGCTCTGCTTGCGGCCCTTGTCCACGTACGGGGCCAGCAGCCCGCGCAGCTTCTCCGCGTTCGCGCTCTTCAGGTCGATCTCGTAGGCCACGCCGTCCAGGGCGAACGTCACGGTCTCGTCCGCCGAACCGCCGTCGAGATCGTCTTCAAGAATGACCTGCACCCTCTGTGCCACGGGCTTCCCTTTCCGCTAAACGACCCATTGCCTAGAGAAAGGAAAGCGCCTTTTTCGTGAAAACACAAACCCCTGGCTGCTCCGAAGGTGTCCGCCGACCTCTTCCGCCGGGTGTTCAGAGGCGGAGCAGCATCCTTGAGTTGCCCAGCGTGTTGGGCTTCACCCGCTCCAGGTCGAGGAACTCCGCGACACCTTCGTCGTACGAACGTAGAAGTTCCTCATAGACATCCGTAGCGATCGCCGCCGGATCTGCTGTACTGTCGTCGGTTTCACCGATCTCGACGAAACCGTGTTTCGCGAAGAACGAGACCTCGAACGTCAGGCAGAAAATCCGACGGACGCCCAGCCAGCGGGCGGTGTGGACCAGCTTCTCCAGCACCAGGTGGCCGACCCCCAGGCCCTTGCAGGACGGATCGACCGCCAGGGTGCGGACCTCGGCCAGGTCCTCCCACATCACGTGCAGTGCGCCGCAGGCGACCACGAGACCGGTGTCGTCGCGTTCCGCGACCCAGAACTCCTGTACGGATTCGAACAGCGTCACGGTCGGCTTGTCGAGCAGAATGCCGTCCCGCGAGTAGCCGTCGATGAGCCGCCGTACTGCGCGCACGTCGCTGGTCCGCGCCCGGCGGATGGTGACCTCCATGGCGGGACGCTATCGTGCTCAGGCGCTTCCGGTCTCCCCCGGATCACCTTCGGGCCCGCTATCGGGGGGTGCGAGCGCGGTGACCCGGAGGGCGTCCCGGAGTGCCTCGCGCTGCTCGGGCGACATCAGGCCGAAGAAGTGAACCAGTGCCGCGGCCGGATTGTCACTGGTCGCCCAGGCGTCGTTCATGAGGGCCGCGGTGTATGCCTCGCGGGACGAGACCGGCTCATATACATAGGCGCGACCGACCTGCTCCCGTCGGAGCCAGCCCTTTCTGAAGAGCTTGTCGAGCACCGTCATCACGGTGGTGTACGCGATTTCGCGTTCCGACCGAAGATCCTGCAGAACCTCGCGAACGGTGACCGGGCGGTTCCACTGCCAGACCCTGGTCATGATGTCGTTCTCGAGTTCTCCGAGTTGCCGCACCATAGTCCGGCCAGGATAGGGAGTGTTCCGGACAAACTTTGCTGATTCGCCGCAAACCGGCGCGCCGCCACCCCGGAGGGTGACGGCGCGTCGGGCCGGGGCTGCTATTCGGCGTTCCGGGCCGCCAGCGCGTCCGCGAGGGCGTCCTCCTTGGCGCGCTGGGCGCCGCCCTGGGAGCGGATGATCGCCCGCACCAGGAAGCCGAAGCCGATCGCCATCACCAGCGGGGGCACGATCGCACTGATGTAGTCCACCAGGTCACTCCTCTTCGGAAACGTCGGAACCTTCGGCACCGTCCGCGGCCTTGGCGGCCTTGGCGGTCGGCTTCACGATCGGGAAGAGCACCGTCTCACGGATGTTCTTGCCGGTCAGCAGCATGATCAGGCGGTCCACCCCGAGGCCGAGGCCACCGGTCGGCGGCATCGCGTACTCCAGCGCGCGCAGGAAGTCCTCGTCCACCTGCATCGCCTCGACGTCGCCGCCGGCCGCCAGCAGCGACTGGGCGGTCAGCCGGGCCCGCTGCTCGACCGGGTCGACCAGCTCGGAGTAGGCGGTGCCGATCTCGGTGCCGAAGATGACCAGGTCCCACTTCTCGGCCACGCCCGGGATCGAGCGGTGCTGGCGGGTCAGCGGGGAGACCTCGGTCGGGTAGTCCTTGATGAAGGTCGGCTTGATCGCGTGGTGCTCGAGCAGCCGCTCGACCATCTCCAGCACGATCTGGCCGTGGCCCCACTCCTTCTCGTACGGGATGCCGGCCTTGTCGGCCAGCTCGCGCAGCTCGTCGACACCGGTCTCCGGGGTGACCTCGGTGCCGAGGTGCGCGGAGATGCCGGGGTAGACGCTGACCTCGGCCCAGGGCTCGGCCAGGTCGATCTCGTGCTCGGCGCCGTCCGGGCCGATGCCGCGCACCACGGTGGTGCCCAGCGCGTCCCGGGCCGCGTTCACGATGGTGGCCCGGATCAGCTCGGCCTGGGTGTCGTAGTCGCCGTAGGCCTCGTACGACTCCAGCGAGGTGAACTCGGGGTTGTGGGTCGAGTCGGCGCCCTCGTTGCGGAAGTTGCGGTTGATCTCGAAGACCTTCTCGGCGCCGCCGACCACCAGGCGCTTGAGGTACAGCTCCGGCGCGATCCGCAGGAAGAGGTCGATGTCGTACGCGTTGATGTGGGTGGTGAACGGGCGGGCGTTGGCGCCGCCGTGCACCGGCTGCAGCATCGGGGTCTCGACCTCGATGTAGCCGCGCTCCTCGTAGGTGCGGCGGATCGAGCGGACCACCTTGCTGCGCAGGTAGAGGATCTCCCGCGCCTCCGGGTTCACGATCAGGTCGACGTAGCGCTGGCGGACCCGGGCCTCCGGGTCGGTCAGGCCCTTGTGCTTGTCCGGCAGCGGCCGCAGGCACTTGGCGGTCAGCTCCCAGCGGTCCACCAGCACGGACAGCTCACCGCGCTTGGAGGTGATCACCTCGCCCTCGACGCCCACCTGGTCGCCGAGGTCGATGTCGGCCTTCCAGGCCGCCAGCCGCTCCGGGCCCAGCTTGTCCAGGGAGAACATCACCTGGAGGTCGCCCGAGCCGTCCCGCAGGGTGGCGAAGCAGAGCTTGCCGCCGGTCCGGGCCAGCACCACGCGGCCGGTCACGCCGGCCCGCTCGCCGGTGGTGACGTCCGGCTCCAGGTCGGGGTGCTTGGCGCGCAGGTCGGCGATGGTGGTGGTGCGGGGGAAGCCGACCGGGTACGGGTCGACGCCGGCGGCCCGGAGCCGGTCCAGCTTCTCGCGCCGGACGCGCATCTGCTCGGGAAGGTCGTCGGTCGCGGGGATGCTGTTCTGATCGCTCACCACACCAGGGTATCGACCGTTACGGGGGCGACCGCCACGGGATATCGCCGCGACACGGCGGCGGCCCCGGAGAGGTCGGCAGGACCTCTCCGGGGCCGCCCGGGCGCAGCGGGTCCGTCAGGCGCGCCCGCCGGCCCGGCGGCGGCGCAGGGTCACCGCGATGACGCCGAGGCCGAGCACGACCGCGGCGCCGCCGAGGACGATTCCGAGGGTGCCCGGTCCGGTGATCGGGCCGGCGCCACTGCCGCCGCCGGTCGAGGCGAGCGGCCGGGAGGAGGAGCCCGGCGTCGCCCGCGCGCCGGAGTCGGAACTCGTGGGGGCGCCGGAGCTCTCGACGGGGGTGGCGGAGTCGGTCGGGCCGGTGCCGGTGCTGGTCCCAGCGCGCGCGGTGGCCGGGGTGCCACGGCCCGGCTGCTCACCGAGCCGGACCAGGACGACGTCGTTGACCGGGGTCCGGTCGTTCGGGTCGACCGCCGAGAGGTGGCCGGGCTGGTACGTGCTGGTCCGGTCCTGCAGCGAGACCCGGGCGCTCAGACCGGCGGCCGGGGCGTCGAGTTCGAGCCCGAGATCGAACGAGAGCTCCTCCCCGACCCGGCCCAGCTGCGACAGGGAGCAGTAGTAGCCCGGGCCCAGGAGCTGCGTCGCGTCCCACGCCGCGTCGTGGCAGGCCGCCGGGAGGTCGGTGACCACCCGGGCCCCGTCGGGCAGGTGCAGGCGCACGGACGTGGCCTGGTCGCGGAAGTAGTCCGAGGAGTCGGCCGGGCCGTTGTTCCGGGCGCCGATCGTCAGGGTGCCGCGCCGGCCGTTGCCCGCGGGGGTCCACCGGCCGAGGGCCTCGTGGTCCGAGGTGGTGGCGACGTCGAATCCGAACGTGCTGTCGTGACGGCCCGTCAACAGGTCCGGCCCGCCGACGTCGTCGACCGGGGTCTCCGGACTGCCGAAGGTGAGCCGGGGTCCGGTGCCCTGCTCGAATGCGTAGGAGTTCCGCAGGTCGTTCCGCTCCAGGGCCCGGTTGCCGAACACCTCGAAGGCGAGGAAGCCCTTGAACTCGGATCCCGTGACCTCGATGGCGAGGGGATCGAGGTGCACCGTCTGCTGCGGGGCGACCGGGCTGTCGATGGTGCAGACCATGTAGGTGCTCGGCATCCGGTAGGTCTGCCATGGTGGCGTGGTCGCGTACTCGCAGTTGGAGAACTGCTGGCGGAACTTCGCTCCGGGGCCGAGGGTGGCCTGGACGATCACCCGTTGGGCCGGGAGCCGGCCCTCGTTGGTGACCTCCAGCCGGGGGCTGAGGGTGCTACCGGGCTTGACGTCCTTCAGGGGTTCCGGCCACTTCGGGACCAGGTTCGGGCCGCCGACGAAGACCTCGACGTCACGGGCGGCGGGCTTCGTGTTCGAGCCGGTCACGGTGATGTGCAGGACGCCCTTGGCGCCGATCGCGGCACCCTCGGCCGGACTCAGGTAGGGGTTTCCGCCGGTGCTGGCGCTGCCGGGGGCGGGCGAGGGCTGCTCGCACCGGTGCACCGTGCCCGTGACCTCGCACCCAAGGGCCGTGCCGAGCTCGGCGACCCCGGCCAGATCGCGGGTGTCGTAGCTGACCCTGAGGTCCTCGGGCGTGCCCTCCCCCTGCTGGGTGATGGTGAGAAAGAGGTCGCTCGGCCGCTCGGCCGGATCCAGCGAGAGGGTGGAAGCGCCGAGGAAGGTGAAACCGAGGTCGTTCTCCGCCGAAGCGGGCCGGGCACCGCCGACCAGGAGGAGGGTGATGACGGCGGCGGTTCCGAACGTACGGGCCAGGCGTATGAGTGCCACTGCTGTCCTTCGGTCACAGGGTCTTCGCCGCGCACTCTAAATTGTGTGATCGAACGACCGTTGCGCGACGGGCAGGACAAGTCGGTCAACTCGTCGCAGGAGCGGTCGATTCAGGAATCCATTGCAGCAGAACTGTTACAGCGCGCCCGAGCCTGGCGCTCAGTCGGCCGGCCGGCGGGCCCGGCGGCGGAGCGCGAGACCGGCCGTCGCGGCGACCAGGGCCGCTGCGGCGACCACGGCGGTGGCGACGGCGCTGCCCGGCCGCCCGGACGCGTCGGCGGTCGTGATGGAGGAGCCGGACGCCTGGACGTCCGGGGATCCGGCTGGACTCCCGACCGACGGGTTCGCGGTGGGTGCGGGGGCAAGGGACACCCTGCTCCGGTAGGACCTCCAGGAGTCGTGGAGGCCGACGGGGCCCAGGGCGGTGACCGGGGTCTCGGGTCGGCCGAAGGTCAGGTGGGGACCCGAGCCGGTTTCGTAACCCAGCTGTTCCAGTTGCCGCTCGCTGCTGGCGGGACGGCTGTCCCAGTTGGCCTGTGCGGCGAACTCCACCGAGGATGTGGGTAGTTCGAAGGTGATCGGCACCGGGTCCAGAGTGACGGTCTCGCCGGGGGCGATCGGGCTGTCGACGACGCAGACCACCGCCGACGTCTTCGCGTACCTGCAGTTGCCGAACTGCTCCGCGATCGTGGCGCCCTTTTCCGGGGTGAGGGTCAGGATGACCCGTTCGGCGGGGAGCGTACCGGTGTTGGTGATCTGCAGCGACGGGCTGACCACCTCGCCCAGGGGCTGGTCGGCCGGTGTCGGGAGCGGGCCGAACTCCAGGTTGGGGCCGCCGATCACGATGGTGACGTCGACCTCGGCCAAGGTGCCCGTCGCGTTCGTCAGCGTGATGTGCAGGACGCCGCTGGCGCCCGCCTCGGCACCCTCGGCCCGCATCAGCTGGAGAGATCCCCAGACGGGCAGTCCCTCGACGTGCCAGTGCCGGCAGACGTACGCCGTACCGTCCGGGGTGCAGTCGGGGGTTGCGCTCATGTTCGCGACCCCGGCCAGGTCACGGGCATCGAACCGGGTCCGGACGGCCTCGTACGGACCGACGTCGCCGAGGAAGGCACCCCGGACGGGCGTCGGGTCCCACGGGAGGAGCGACACCGCCAACGGCCCGTCGTAGACCACGGGGCCCTTGTCAGCCGCAGCGGGGAGGGCGGGGCCGGTCAGGGCGAGACCGGCCAGCAGGGCGGTCGCTAGCCGGAGTGCCGGGCGTATCAGGGGCATGGCCGTCCCAGGGGTGCGTACGGAGGGTCCGGTGCACTCTAGGGGCGGACGGGGGCCGGTGTCAGGGGAGGCGGGGGAGCCTCCCCTGACCGGGGGTCAGCCGGTGGCGAGTTCCAGGTCGTCCTGGGCGGGGGCCGGGGCGCTGGGCTCGGTGTGGGTGCGGCGGCCGAAGAGCTCGGCGGGGGTGGGCATCCGGCGGGGCTGCGGGCGGGCGTCTGCGGGCGACTTCGGGGCCGCGGCGTGATCGGTCATCGGGAACCGTCCTCCAGCTGGATCGGGGGAGCCGCCGCTGAGATGCGCGGCGGGGCTTGGTACGGCCGTCAGGTGCCGCTGACCGGTGCCGAGGGCGAGGCGTTCGCGGACGTCGGCCTCGGCGATGGCGTGGCAGCGGCCCGCCAGCCGGGAGCGGCGGGAGCGTTCGCCGCCGCCGCAGGGCAGCCGGGTCAGGGCGCGGAGGGCGGTGAGGTCCTCGGCGGTGGGGAGGTAGCCGTCGGTGATGGCCTCCTCCAGGCGTTCCAGGTAGCCGGAGACGGTGCCGGGCAGGGCGGCCCGGTACCGGGCGAGGTCCGCGAGCAGGAACGAGCGCAGCCGCCCGCCCTCCTGCACGGCCTCGTCCACGGCCTCGGCGAGGCGCAGGGCCTCCTGGACGTCCTCGGCCCACAGCTCACCCGCAGGAGTCGGGTACGGCATGTGGACCGGGTACAGCGCTTGGGCGAGGGCACGGCGCAACACGCGGACTTCGTCGGCGCTGAAGGCCATGCCGCCGCGCGATCCGTGTGGCGTCGGCATGCCATGACAGTACGTGGCGTACGTCCGATTTATGGCTATTTGCCGCGCGTCTGTACCGATTGGCCTATCTGCGGCTCATCGGAGGAGTGACGGTCCGTCAGGGCTTCGCCGCCCCGCTCAGGCGGTGGCGGGCTTGTTGCGCTCGTAGACCAGCCGGAGGCCGATCAGGGTGAGCCACGGCTCGTGCACGTCGATCGTGGCGGCCTCGCCCAGGACCAGCGGGGCCAGGCCGCCGGTGGCGATCACCTGGACGTCGTCCGGATCCTTGGAGAGCTCCTTGGCCATCCGCTCGACCAGCCCGTCGACCTGCCCGGCGAAGCCGTACAGGATGCCGGACTGCATGCCCTCGACGGTGTTCTTGCCGATCACGTTCCGGGGGCGGGCCAGCTCGATCTTGCGGAGCTGGGCGCCGCGCATCCCCAGCGCCTCGACCGAGATCTCGATGCCGGGCGCGATCGCGCCGCCGACGTAGTCGCCGCGCTCGTTGACCGCGTCGAAGGTGGTGGCGGTGCCGAAGTCGACCACGATGCACGGGCCGCCGTACAGGTGGTTGGCGGCCAGCGCGTTGACGATCCGGTCGGCGCCGACCTCCTTGGGGTTGTCCATCAGGACGTGCACCCCGGTCTTCACCCCCGGCTCCACGATCACCGCGGGGACGTCGCCGTAGTAGCGGCGGGTCACCTCGCGGAGCTCGTGGAGCACGGCGGGCACGGAGGAGCAGATGGCCAGGCCCTCGATCCGGTCCTCGGCCGAGACGACCGGGTGAGAGCCCATCAGGCCCTGCATCAGCACCGCGAGTTCGTCGGCGGTGCGGCGCGGGTCGGTGGAGATCCGCCAGTGCTCCACGATCTCCTCGCCGTCGAACAGGCCGAGCGTGGTCTGGGTGTTGCCGACGTCGATGGTGAGGAGCACGGGGGGAGCCTTCTGCTAGATACGGATCAGGAAGAGCGGAGGTCCAGGCCGATGTCCAGGATCGGCGAGGAGTGGGTGAGCGCACCGACGGCCAGGAAGTCCACCCCAGTCTGGGCGACCTCGCGCGCGGTGGCCAGGGTCAGCCCGCCCGAAGCCTCCAGCTTGGCCCGGCCGTCGACCAGCTCGACCGCCTGCTTCAGCTCGGCGGTGGTGAAGTTGTCCAGCAGGATCAGGTCGGCGCCGGCCTCCAGCACCGGCAGGATCTGGTCGAGCCGGTCCACCTCGATCTCCACCGGCAGCTCCGGGTACGCGGCCCGGACGGCCTTGAACGCCTCGGCCACGCCGCCCGCGGCGACCACGTGGTTGTCCTTCACCAGCGCGGCGTCGGAGAGCGACATCCGGTGGTTGCTGCCGCCGCCGGCCCGGACCGCGAACTTCTGCAGCGAGCGCAGGCCCGGGGTGGTCTTGCGGGTGTCCCGGACCACGGCCCCGGTGCCCTCCAGGGCGTCCGCCCAGGCGCGGGTGGCGGTGGCGATGCCGGAGAGGTGGCAGAGCAGGTTCAGCGCGCTGCGCTCGGCGGTGAGCAGGTCGCGGGTGCGGCTGCGGACCGAGAGCAGGACCTGGCCGGCCTCGACCGCGTCACCGTCCTCGACGTGCCGCTCGACCTCGAACTCCTCCTCGCAGACCAGCGAGACCACGGCCTCGGCGATCCGCAGACCGGCCACCACGCCGGCCTGACGGGCCGTGAAGTCCGCGGTCGCCACCGCGTCGGCGGGGACGGTCGCCACCGAGGTGACGTCCTCGCCGCCGGCCAGGTCCTCGGCCAGCGCCAGGGTGGCGATGTCCTCCACCTCGACCGGGTCCAGGCCGGCCGCCTCCAGCATCTCGGCCAGCGCCGGGTCCAGGCCGGTCTCGTACGCCTCGCCGTCGCCGCAGCCGCAGGCGTCGCCGCAGCCGACCATCGGGAGTTCTTCGTGGGTGTGGGACATCGGATGCTCCTGTTTGGCAGATGGTTCGGAAGTCAGGGGTTCGGAGAGGGGAACGGCAGAGTGCCTGACCCGGTACGCAGGTTGAACGCTCCTGGGGTCGGCGCCGCCGTTCCCCGGGCCCCTAGTGGCTGATCGTGATGCCCGCGGCGTCCAGCGTGGTGGTGAGGTGGAGCTGCCAGCGGGTGTCGTCGCGGTCGGGGAAGTCCTCGCGCCAGTGGCAGCCGCGGGTCTCCTCCCGGCGGGCCGCGGCGGCGACCAGGGCGGTGGCGACCAGGTGCAGGTTGGTGGCCTCCCAGGTCTCCACCCGGGGGTCGGCGGGCTTCTCCTCGGTGGTGTGGGTACGGGCCTCCTCGCCGAGCCGGTCCAGGCCGGCGGCGGTGGCGGCCATCGAGGCGGCCGACCGCAGCACGCCCGCCCCGGTGGACATCAGGTGCTGGATCTGCGCCCTGGCCTCCGAGGTGAGCAGCGGCACCGTCGCGGCGGACCGGGCCCCGGCCACGTCGACCGAGCGCTCGGGGAGCCGGCCGGCGGTGTGCCGGGCGGTCAGGTCGGCGGCGATCCGCTCGGCGAAGACCAGGCCCTCCAGCAGCGAGTTGGAGGCCAGCCGGTTGGCGCCGTGCACGCCGGTGCAGGCCACCTCGCCGCAGGCGTACAGGCCGGGCACGGTGGTGCGGCCGAGCAGGTCGGTGCGGATGCCGCCGGAGGCGTAGTGCGCGGCGGGGGCGACCGGGATCAGCCCGGTGACCGGGTCGATGCCGTGCGAGCGGCAGGAGGCCAGGATGGTCGGGAAGCGCTCGGCCCACATCTCGGCGCCGAAGTGCCGCCCGTCCAGGTACATGTGCTCGGTGCCGAGCTCCTGCATCCGCTCGGTGATCGCCTTGGCGACGATGTCGCGCGGGGCCAGCTCGGCCAGCTCGTGCCGCCCGAGCATGAACCGGACGCCGTCGGCGTCCACCAGGTGGGCGCCCTCGCCGCGGACCGCCTCGGAGACCAGCGGCTGCTGGCCCTCGGCCTCGGGGCCGAGCCAGAGCACGGTCGGGTGGAACTGGACGAACTCCAGGTCGGTCACCTCGGCCCCGGCCCGCAGCGCGAGCGCGACGCCGTCGCCGGTGGAGACCGCCGGGTTGGTGGTGGCCGAGAAGACCTGCCCCATGCCGCCGGTGGCCAGCACCACGGCGCGGGCCCGGATCGCGCCGACACCGTCCCGCTGGCCCTCGCCCATCACGTGCAGGGTCAGGCCCGCCGCGTGGCCGTCGGCATCGGTGAGCAGGTCCAGCACCAGGGCGTGCTCGATGAGTTCGAGCCCGGGGTCGCTGCGGACGGCGGACACCAGGGCTCGCGATATCTCCGCCCCGGTGGCGTCGCCGCCGGCGTGCGCGATCCGGCGGCGGTGGTGGCCACCCTCCCGGGTGAGCAGGATCTCGCCCTCGGCGTCGAGGTCGAAGGCGGCCCCGGTGGCGATCAAGTTCCGTACGGCGTCCGGGCCTTCGGTGACCAGGGTGCGGACGGCGGCCTCGTCGCAGAGCCCTGCCCCGGCCACCAGGGTGTCGGACAGGTGCTGCTCGGGGGTGTCGCCCTCGCCCAGGGCGGCGGCGATGCCGCCCTGGGCCCAGCGGGTCGAACCGTCGTCGAGCATCGCCTTGGTGACCACCATGGCCCGCAGGCCGGCCTTGCGGACGTTGAGGGCGACGGTGAGTCCGGCCACGCCCGAACCGACCACGACCACGTCCGTGGTGGTGGTCCAGCCCGGGGCCGGGGCGGTGAGGCGGTGCGAGACGGTCATGTCCTGTTGCTCCTTAGCGCGCGGCGGTGGGGGCCGCGGTGTGCCCGTCACCGTACGCCTGGTCACCGCGCAGCAGGCCGCTGCCCTCGGGGGCCTCGGCGGCGTCGGTGCCGTAGCCGGTGATCCGGTTGTCGCCGTCCACGAAGACCACCCGGGGCACGTAGCCCTTGGCCTCGGCGGTCTCCATCTGCCCGTAGGCGATCAGGATGACCAGGTCGCCGGGGTGGACCAGGCGGGCGGCGGCGCCGTTGATGCCGATCACGCCGGAGCCGCGCGGGCCCGCGATCGTGTAGGTCTCCAGCCGGGCGCCGTTGTTGATGTCGACGATGTGGACCAGCTCCCCGGGGAGCAGGTCGGCGGCGTCGAGCAGGTCCTCGTCCACCGTGACCGAGCCGACGTAGTGCAGGTCGGCCTGGGTCACGGTGGCCCGGTGGATCTTGGACTTGAGCATGGTGCGGAGCATTGGGTCACGCCTCCTGTGAGTGCATGCCTGGGAAACTGCTTCTTACCGGACGATGATGCGGGCGTTGTCGATCAGGCGGGTCGAGCCCACCTTCGCGGCGACGGCCAGCACCGCCTCGCCCTGGAAGTCGTCGGCGGCTTCGGTGAAGTCGTCCGGATCGATCAGGGCGAGGTAGTCAAGGGTGACACCTTCGGCGCCGTCCAGGGCGGCCGAGGCGGCGGCGCGGACGGCCTTCGGGCCCTGCGCGGCCACGTCGCGGCCGGCGAACAGCGCCTTGGAGAGGGCCAGCGCCTGCTCCCGCTCGGACTCGGAGAGGAAGCGGTTGCGGGAGGAGAGGGCCAGGCCGTCGGGCTCGCGGACGGTCGGGACGCCGATCACCTCGACGTCGAAGTCCAGGTCGGCGACCATCCGCTGGATCACCGCGAGCTGCTGGGCGTCCTTCTCGCCGAAGAAGGCGAAGTCCGGGTCGGTGATGTGCAGCAGCTTGGCCACCACGGTCAGCACGCCGTCGAAGTGGCCCGGCCGGGCCGCACCCTCGAACCGCTCGCCCATCGGGCCCGCGGTGATCCGCACCTGCGGGGTCCCGTTCGGGTAGACCTCCTCGGGCAGCGGGGCGAACACCACGTCCGCGCCGTTCTCCTCGGCCAGCCGGACGTCGGCGGCCAGCGTGCGCGGGTAGCGGTCCAGGTCCTCGCCGGCGCCGAACTGGAGCGGGTTCACGAAGACGGTGACGGCGACCCGGCCGTCCTTGCCGACCTGCTTGCGGGCGGCCCGGATCAGCGCGGCGTGGCCCTCGTGCAGCGCGCCCATGGTCATCACCACCGCGTTGTCCACCGGCTGCTCGTCCGGCCAGAAGGCGGGCTCGAAGTCGGCGATCGTGTGGGTCAGCTCGGCCTTGTGCACCTTCGGAGCCTTGCTCGGCTGCTGCTTGCCACGGGCCATCAGGGGTTCTCCTCGTTGAGTACGTCCAGCAGCGCAGCCGCCGACTCTTCCTTGAGCGATCCGGACCGGACCGCCCGCTGCGCCGTGGCGCGGGCCATCGCGCGGTAGGCCTGCCCGATGTCGGGGGCTACCGTACCGAGCTGGTGCAGATGACGGCGGACCGTCCCCGCGTCGCCCCGGGCGACCGGTCCGGTGAGGGCCGCGTCGCCGGAGCGAAGACTGTTGTCCAGGGCTGCTCCGAGCAGCGGGCCGAGCAGGCGGCCCGGCTCGGCCACGCCCGCCGTGCGGAGCAGTTCGAGGGCCTGGGCGACCAGGGTGACCAGGTGGTTCGCGCCGTGCGCGAGGGCCGTGTGGTAGAGCGGGCGGACCTCCTCGGGCACCCATTCGGGCTCGCCGCCCATCTCCACCACCAGTGCCTCGGCCACCGGCCGCAGCTCCTCCGGGGCCGTCACCCCGAACGGGCAGCCGGCCAGCCGGGCCAGGTCCACGCCGGTGCCGGTGAAGGTCATCGCGGGGTGCAGCGCCAGCGGCAGTGCCCCGGCCCTGGTCGCGGGCTCCAGCACCTTGACGCCGTGCGCGCCCGAGGTGTGCACCAGGATCTGCCCCGGGCGGACCGCCCCGGTGGCGGCCAGCCCGGCCACCAGATCGGCCAGCGCGTCGTCCGGCACGGTCAGCAGCACCAGGTCGGCGGCGGCCAGCACCTGCGGCGGACTGACCAGCCGCACCCCCGGCAGCAGTGCCTCGGCCCGCCGCTGCGAGGCCAGCGAGACCCCGGACGCGGCGACCACCCGGTGCCCCGCCAACTGCAGTGCGGCCCCCAGTGCGGGCCCCACCCGTCCCGTCCCGACCACCCCGACCGCCAGCCGCGCGGGCCGGTTCCCGGGGTCGGAGGGATCACCGAACGGATCGGCCAGGGCCCCGAATTCGGCCTCGTCGAAGGTGCTCACGGCTCGCCGTCGTCCTTACTTCCGTTCCAGTCCTCTGCAGGTACCGGACGTACCGCGTCATTCTACGGCCGCGGCCGCCGTCGGCTACTCCCCGGCACCGGCCCGGACCAGGCCGGCCTCGTAGGCGAGGACGACGGCCTGGACCCGGTCGCGGAGGTTGAGTTTGGCGAGGATGCGGCCGACGTGGGTCTTCACGGTGGCCTCGGAGAGGGTGAGCCTGGCGGCGATCTCGCCGTTCGAGAGGCCCTGGGCGACCAGCAGGAAGACCTCCCGCTCGCGCTCGGTGAGCGGCGCCAGGACGGGCGAGCCGGGGGTGGAGCGGGGGAGCGGGAGGACCTCGGCGAAGCGGTCGATCATGCGCCGGGTGGTGGTGGGGGCGACCACGGCGTCGCCGGCGTGGACGGAGCGGATCGCGGCGACCAGCTCGATCGGCGGGACGTCCTTGAGCAGGAAGCCGCTGGCGCCGGCCTTGAGCGCGGCGAAGGCGTACTCGTCCAGGTCGAAGGTGGTCAGGATGAGCACGTGCGGGGAGTCCGGGCGGGGGGCGCCGTCCTCGGTCAGGCAGATCCGGCGGGTGGCCTGGACGCCGTCCAGCCGGGGCATCCGGACGTCCATCAGGATGACGTCGACCTCGGTGTGCTCCAGCACCTGGAGGGCCTGCTGGCCGTCCCCGGCCTCGGCGGTGATCTCGATGTCGCCCTGGGACTGGAGGATCATCCGGAAGCCGGTGCGGAGCAGCTCCTGGTCGTCGACGAGCATCACCCTGATGGTCACGGTGCAGTCCTTACTTGATGGTCTTGAGGGGAAGTACCGCGCGGATCCGGAAGCCCCCGCCGGGCCTGGGCCCGATGTCGAGGGCACCGCTGACCATGCCGACCCGCTCCCGCATGCCGATCAGACCATGGCCGGGCCCGTCGCTACCACCGACCACCAACTGGTCGTCGGTGGAGCCGCGGCCGTCGTCCTCGATCAGCACCTCCAGCTCGCGGTCGCGGAAGTCCACCGCGACCCGGGCCCGGACGTCGGGGCCGCCGTGCTTGCGCACGTTGGTGAGCGCCTCCTGGACGATCCGGTACACCGTCAGCTCGACGCCGCGGGGCAGCTCCTGGACCTCGCCGGTGCTGTCGAAGTCGACCGGGAGCCCGGCCGTGCGGACCTGGTCGAGCAGCTCGGGCAGCTCGGCCACGCCGGGCTGCGGGACGTACTCCTCGGTGGTGTCGGTGGTGCGCAGCACCCCGAGCAGCCGGCGCATCTCGACCAGCGCCTGACGCCCCGTCGAGGCGATGGTGCCGAGCGCCTCCTTGGCCTGCTGCGGGGAGTTGTCCAGCACGTAGGCGGCGCCGTCGGCCTGAACGATCATCACCGAGACGTTGTGCGCCACCACGTCGTGCAGCTCCCGGGCGATCCGGGCCCGCTCCGCCGCCACCGCGATCTTCGCCTGGGCGCCGCGCTCGCGCTCCAGCCGGGCGGCCCGGTCCTCCAGCTCGGTCAGGTACGCCCGGCGGACCCGGGTGAGCCGGCCCCAGGCCCAGCAGAGCACGAACGGCGTCGACATCAGCACCGAGAAGAAGACCAGCTGGGGGCCGCCGTCGACCGAGCTGCCCGCCTCGTGGAACTGCAGCAGCGTCAGCGGGCCGGCCGCGAGACCGGCCACCAGGGCCAGCCGGGAGGTCAGCACCGATCCGTAGGCCGCGCCGGTGTACGCGAACACCAGGTACCCGACGCTCTCCACGCCCGGGTTGACCCGGACCACCAGCTGGCCGATGCCGAGCACCACCGCGGCGACCGTGGTCGCGTCGGGGTGCTGCCGCCGGAACACCATCAGCCCGCCGACCAGGCCGGCCAGCACGTAGGCGACGTCCTCCTGCCAGCCGCTCTGGTTGCCGGTGGAGAGCAGGGCGAAGCAGGCAAGCAGCAGCGCCCAGGCGGAGTCGACCACCATGGGGTGACGGCGGAACCAGGCGTTGAGTCGATGCACAGCTCAAGCCTAGGCAGTCGAAGGTGGTGCACAGGTCCGCCGGGAGAGCGATCCCTCCTACTCCGCAGGGTGGAGAGCCGGCGTGACGCCGGTAACGTCCGGGGCATGAGGTGGATGCGGTGGCGGACGGCCATGGAGCAGGCGCTGTACGGGGCCGACGGCGGGTTCTACCGCAGGCCGGAGGGCCCGGCGGGGCACTTCAGGACCTCGGTGCACGCCTCCCCGCAGTACGCCGGGGCGGTGACCCGCCTCCTGACGGAGGTGGACGCCGCACTCGGTCACCCGGAGGAGTTGTCCCTGGTCGACGTGGGGGCGGGCCGGGGCGAACTGCTGGCCGGGGTGCTGGCGGCGGTGGACCCGGAGCTGGCCGGGCGGCTGCGCCCGTACGCGGTGGAGCTGGCGGACCGGCCGGCCGGGGTGCCGGAGCGGGTGGTGTGGACGGACCGGGTGCCTGACGGGGTGTCGGGCCTGCTGTTCGCCAACGAGTGGCTGGACAACGTCCCGCTCGACCTGGCTGAGCGGGACGGGGACGGCGGGCTGCGGTACGTCGAGGTGGCCCCGGACGGGACGGAGCGGCTCGGCGGCCCGGCGGACCGGGCGGACGCCGACTGGGCCGCCCGGTGGTGGCCGGACGGGCCCCGGGTCGAGCTGGGCGGGTCCCGGGACGCGGCCTGGGCCGGGGCGGTCGGTGCGCTGGAGCGGGGGCTCGCGGTGGCGGTGGACTACTCCCACGCCCTGGACCGGCGTCCGCTGCTCGGCACCCTGACGGGGTTCCGGAACGGGCGGGAGGTGCACCCGGTGCCGGACGGCTCGTGCGACCTCACCGCGCACGTGGCGCTGGACTCGGTGGCCGTCCCCGGTGTCCACAGCCTGTGGACAACCCAGCGCGAGGCGCTGCACGCCCTCGGCGTGCACGGCGCACGCCCCCCGCTCGCGCTGGCCTCCAGCGATCCGGTGGCGTACCTGCGCGCGCTCGGCGGCGCGGGCGAGGGCGCGGAGCTGACCGACCCGGCCGGTCTCGGCGGCTTCGGCTGGCTGCTGCAGGCTGTCCGGATGCCGGTACCGGAGAGCCTGGCGGGGCGGCCGGGATGGCAGACTCTCACCCCATGAGGGAGACCACGGTCGGCGTCGGCGCGGGTGCCGAGAATCTTGTCGGGGAGCTGGGCACCAGTGACATGGTGCTCAACATCGGCCCGCAGCACCCGTCCACGCACGGGGTGCTGCGGCTGAAGCTGGTGCTGGACGGCGAGCGGATCGTCGCCGCCGAGCCGGTGATCGGCTACATGCACCGGGGCGCCGAGAAGCTCTTCGAGGCCCGGGACTACCGCCAGATCATCATGCTGGCCAACCGCCACGACTGGCTCTCCGCCTTCTCCAACGAGCTGGGCGTGGTGCTCGCGGTCGAGCGGATGCTCGGCATGGAGGTGCCCGAGCGGGCGGTCTGGATCCGCACCCTGCTGGCGGAGCTGAACCGGGTGCTGAACCACCTGATGTTCCTCGGCTCGTACCCGCTGGAGCTCGGCGGCATCACCCCCGTCTTCCACGCCTTCCACGGCCGCGAGGAGCTCCAGCACGTCCTGGAGGAGGCCAGCGGCGGCCGGATGCACTACATGTTCAACCGGGTCGGCGGCCTGAAGGAGGACCTGCCGGCCGGCTGGCTCGGCCGGGTCAGGGCGGCGGTCGCCACCGTCCGCTCGCAGGTGCCGGTCTTCGAGGACCTGGTCCTCGGCAACGAGATCTTCCGGGCCCGGACCGCCGGCGTCGGGGTGCTCTCGCCCGAGCACGTCCACGCGTACGGCGCCAGCGGCCCGATCGCCCGGGCCAGCGGCGTCGACTTCGACCTGCGGCGGGACGAGCCGTACCTGGCGTACGGCGAGCTGCAGGACGTGCTCACCGTGGTCACCCGGGAGGAGGGCGACTGCCTGGCCCGGTTCGAGTGCCTGCTCGAACAGACCGTCAACTCGCTCGCCCTGGCCGACGCCTGCCTCGACCGGCTGGCCCAGCTGGCCCCCGGGCCGGTCAACCTGCGGCTGCCCAAGGTGCTCAAGGCCCCCGAGGGGACCACGTACGCCTGGACCGAGAACCCGCTCGGGATCAACGGGTACTACCTGGTCTCGCGCGGCGACAAGACACCGTGGCGGCTCAAGCTCCGGTCGGCCTCGTTCAACAACATCCAGGCCCTGACCGAGCTGCTGCCCGGGACGCTGGTCGCCGACATGGTGGCGATCCTGGGATCGATGTTCTTCGTCGTCGGCGACATCGACAAGTAGCGCCCCGGGGAACAGCTTCAGCTCAGCTGGGGTCGGCCGGGTGCGGGGCGACCAGGGCGCCGCCCTTGATCCGCTGGTCGCAGAGGCCGGCCAGGACGGCGTAGCCCTCGGGGCCCATCAGTTCGGTGAGTTCGGGGCGGTAGGAGACGTAGACCGGGTCCGGCGCGTCGTGGGCGTCCGGGCTGCCGGTGCACCACCAGTTCAGGTCGTGGCCGCCCGGGCCCCAGCCGCGGCGGTCGTACTCGCCGATGGTGACCTGGAGGTAGCGGGTGTCGTCGGGGCGGTCGATCCAGTCGTAGGTGCGGCGGACCGGGAGCTGCCAGCAGACGTCGGGCTTGGTCTCCAGCGGCTCCCTGCCCTCCTTGAGGGCGAGGGTGTGCAGCGAGCAGCCCGCGCCGCCGGGGAAGCCGGGGCTGTTCAGGAAGAGGCAGGCGCCGTTGACCCGGCGGGTCTGCCGGTCGCCGTCCTCGTCCAGCATGGTGATGCCGCCGTCGACCTTGATCCGGCCCTTGGCGTCGGTGCCGTGCGCGTGGTTCTCCCAGATCTCCGGGGTCAGCCGGGCCGCGTGGCCGATCACCCGCTGCTCGTCGTCCTCGTCGGAGTAGTGGGCGCCCAGCGTGCAGCAGCCGTCGGACTCGCCCCGGCCCGGGCGGATGCCCTGGCAGCCGCGCCCGAAGATGCAGTTCCAGCGCGAGGTGAGCCAGGTCAGGTCGCACCGGAAGACCTGCTCCTCGTCGCCCGGGTCGGCGAACTCGACCCAGGCGCGGGCGAAGTCCAGCGGCACCTCGGGCCGCATGGTCGGCATCGCGAGGTCGATCGTGCCGCCCTGCTTGTCCTTGGGCTTCTTGCTGTGCTTCTTGCTGTCTGCTGCCACCGGTCAAGGGTATGGCCTCGCCCGGGTGTTCCCCGGTGACGGCCCCGGCGGGTGGTGAAGTTGCGGTGAGAAACCGGGACGGGCCCTGCGACGGGCCCCTGCCCTGGCCCTAGGATGGCGGCCAGGTATCTGCACGGGGGCACTGGGGGAGTGGGCGGATGGGCAGCGGTGGCGCGGGCGAGTTCCTGATCAAGCCATGGGAAGTACGCGGCGAGGGAAGGGAGTTCGAGAAGATCTCGAACGACTACGCCCGGGCCGCGCTGGCGCTGGAGCAGGGTCTGACCGGTCTGGGCACGCCGTGGGGCGGTGACGCGCCGGGGGCCGGATTCGGGACGGCGTACACCGAGGCCCAGGGCATGCTGCTGGCCGGGCTGAACGGACTGGCCGACCGGCTGGGCAAGGTCGGGGCCAATCTGGCGGGCATGGCCGAGGAGGTCGACCGTACGGACGGCGACGTGAGCGCCGATCTGGCGAAGGTGCACACCGGCAAGCCGCTGGTGGTCTGACGCACCGTCGGGAACCGCGGCGGCCCGTCCGTACGTGTTGCTGTCCGTCTCCAGCTTGTCCGTCCCCGCAGAACCCGGAAGGAGGGGCCTGGTGTCCCGTAGCGTGCCCGAGGAACTCGTCCCGGTACTGGCCAGGTTGGGCCATGAGTGGCCGCAGGCCGACGAGGAGGGCCTGCGCCGCGCGGCCGGTGTCTGGCGGGAGTTCGGCGCCGAGGCGGAGCGGCTGAGCCGCCGCGGCGGGGATTCGGCGCAGCGCGTCACCGGGGAGAACTCCGGGCAGGCGGTGGACGCCTTCGCCGCGCACTGGCGCGGCTTCACCGGTGGCGGCCGGGGCAGCCTGGACGACGCGCAGAGCGCCGCCGACCTGGTGGCCGCCGCGTTCGACCGGGCGGCCGGGGCGGTGGACTCGTGCAAGGCCGAGATCATCGCGGCGCTGCACGACCTGGCCGAGGAGATCAAGGTCGCGCAGAAGGTCGAGGCGGTGGCCCACGCCGCGCTCGGCGTGATCGGTGACGCGATCGCCGACGTGGTGGTCGGGGCCGGCGAGCTGGTCGCGGTGCAGATGGCCAAGCACAAGGTCGGCAACCTGCTGGAGGAGCTCGGCCGGGAGATGAAGGAGGGGCTCCAGCAGGCGCTGAAGGAGCCCCCCGTGGTCGCCCTGGAGCGGATCGCGCAGGCCGACGGGTACGCGACCCGGGCCGCGCACTCCGCCGGTGCGGCCGCCGCGGGAGCGCTGCTCGGCGGGCGGGCGGTGGCCGGGGTCCGGATGCTGTCGGCGAAGGTCGGCCGGCACGGCGAGCTGGTGACCGACGCCCAGGGGCAGCCGGTGATCGTCGACGAGCAGGGCAAGCAGGTCCGCGGCGTCGAGGGCCTCATGGTGGCCAAGGACGCGCAGGGCCGGCCGGTGGTCGGCGACGACGGCCGGGTCGCGGTGCTGGGCACGGACGGCAAGCCGGTGGTCGGCCTGGCGGTCGACGCCGAGGGCAGGCCGCTGCGGGACGGCCACGGCGGGCTGGCACTGGTCGGCACCGGCGGCCTGATAGCGGCGGCCGGGGTCAGCGTGGCGCTCGGCCACGATGGGAAGCCGCTGCTCGGCACCGACGGTGAGGTCGTCGTGCTGGACCAGAACGGCGCGCCGGTCCGGGGCACCGACGGCCACGTCGCCAAGCTCGGTGCGGACGGCGCCCTGGTCACCGACTCGCACGGCCGGACGGTGATGGTCGACGACCAGGGCAACACGGTCCGGGGCCCGGAGAAGTCGGGCGCCGGCGTCGGGGTCAACCTCGGCGGCGTGGGGGTCGACCTCCAGGTCGGTCCCGGCGGGGTCGATGCGGACATCGAGCTGAAGGAGCACGACAACAGGCACGGCCAGGGCCGCGGGAGCGAGTTCGACCAGGCGCACGGGCACGGGCCGGACCCGGCCGGCGGCCGGGGGCCGCTGGCCGGCGTCCAGGTCCAGGCCGGTCCGCTCTCGGCCTCGGTCCAGGCCGACCCGTTCCAGGGTGGCGGCGGACACAGCGCCCCCGTGCACGGCAACAGCCATGGCAGCAGCAGCATTTGGGGCGACAGCGGCTCGCACCGGAGCGAGCCGGCCGCCCAGGTGGGCGGCGGGTACGGGCCGCAGCGCCCGACCGTGTCGGTCGACTACGACTACGGCTACGACTCCACCCCGTCCGCGCCGGTGCACCACGGGCCCGCCTCGGTCCGCACCGACTCGGTGGCCGTCGCGCCCTCCCCGGTGAACGTCGGCCCGGTCCACGGCGACGCCGGCTCGGCGCCGGTGTTCGGCGGCCGCCCCGGTGGCGAGTCGTCGCTGCCGGCCGGCGGTGCGCCGTCCGGGCTCGGCCCGGTCTCCGGCGGTGGCGGCGCCCCCGCCGGACCGGTCGGTGCGCCGCCGGTGGCCCCGCCGCCGGCCGCGGCCGCCGCCCCGGTCGCCGCCGCTCCGTCAACTCCGGTGGCAGCCGGTACTCCTGGCGCTCCCGGCGCCGCCGGAGGGGCCGGCGCGGGCGGCCAGTCGGGCGTGGTCGGTGCGGTCGGTGCCGTGGGCGCCCCGCAGCACGCCCCCGGCGCGGGGCAAGGCCGTCCGCTCGGCGGGCCGCCGCAGGCGGTCGGCCTGGTGCCCAACCCGCTTCCCACGCACCCGGGTTCGTCCGGTGCGGCCGCCATGGGCGCGGTCCCGCTGCGCGCCTTCGAGGTGCTGCCCGAGGCGCGCCGCCGGGACGGCGAGAGCCTGGCCCACCCGGCCCAGGCCGCGCCGGTGGCCGCGATGTTCCTGATCGCCCACTCCTACCGCCGCACCGCGCCCGAGCAGCCGGGCGAGCGCCAACGCGCCCGGATCATCGCGGACGGCCGCCCGTACGGGGCCGCCGGCGGGCTGGGCCCGGTCGACCCGGCGCACCAGGCCGAGCTGGAGCGGCGGGTGCCGCGCGACCCGGAGGGTGCGCCCTCGGTCCACCCCGACCCGCGCTTCGGCGACTGGCCGGAGGCGCTGAACGCCGGCGGCTTCCGCGAGCCCGGCCGGGCCAACAACGGCCTCGACCTGGCCCTGTCCGCGCTGGACAGCTACCTCGGCAACATCACCTGCGGCGCGCCGCGGCTGCCCGACGGCCCGGCCGGCGAGTTCGGCGGCCGGGACCGGGCGGAGCGCGAACTCGGCACCCAGTTCAAGGACCTGGGCTACGGCGCGGAGGCGCTCGGCCAGCTCGCCGAGGTGCTCCGGCGGTGCGGCTCCGGCGCCCAGGCGGTGCTGCTCACCCTGGACGAGTACGGGCGCTCGCACACCTGGAACGCCTTCGTCTCCGGCGAGACGCTCACCTACCTCGACCCGCAGACCGGCTACCGCTCGGCGGCCCCGCTGCACCCGGCGGACCAGGGCCTGTGGGCGATCGCACTGGAGGCCTCCGGCCGCCCGCTGGACCTGTCGGCGCTCCAACCCTCCATCCCGGTAGTCGAGTTGACCCCGGCTCCGGCGCCCGACCCGCTGGCCAAGCCGGTACCGGAGCCGCCCGCCCCGCCGCGTTCGCGCCTGACCATCCACCGCAACACCGCCAGGAGCGCCCGTCGATGACCACCCTCGCGCAGGCCCTCGACACCGCCCACCGGTGGGTCAACGGCGAGCTGGCCCAGGAGAGTCCGCGCCCGGTCAGGGCGCACGAGTTCGACCTCGGCTGGGTGGTCTGGCCCGAGCCCGCCCCGGTCCGGCTCGACCCGCTGTCGGGGGAGCGCCGCGCCCCGGAGGAGCTCGGCGCGGCCTGCGCGGTGGTCGACCGGTTCACCGGTGAGCTCACCGTCTGGCCCTCGGTCCCGGTCCAGCAGGTGATCCGGCTCTACCGCGACCGGACCGGCGCGGGCGACTACGACCCCGCCCTGCCGCCCGCCATCGGCCCCGGCTGCCGGACCCAGATCGGCTACCGGGACGCCCTCGGCGAGGACCGGACCCTGGTGCTGCGCTCCGCCACCGGCCGCCCGCACCCGGCCCTGCGCGCCTGGCGGCAGCTGACCGAGCAGGGCATCCCGCCCGAGGACGTGGTCTCGGTGCACACCGACCTGCGGCCCGCGATGCTGCCCGGCGGCTACGTCGCGGCCGCCGTGCTGGCCGCGCTCCCGACCGCCCTGCACAGCCACGACCTCGCCTACGGCCCGCGCTACGACGGCCGGGCCCGCGCGGTCCGGGCCGCCGGTGCGGCCAACCCCCGGCCGAACCGGGTGCCGTTCCCCACCAACGTCCCGCCCGCTCAACCGGAGGCGGAGGCCGCCCTGGTGGCCCGGCTGGCCGCGCAGTTCGGCCCGCAGGGCGTACGCCGCTTCGACCCCGCCCACACCGCGGCCGCCGACCTGCCCGAGGCGGTGGCCGCCCCGCTCCAGCGGATCGGCCTCCCGGTGCTGCTGGAGGGCTGGTTCACCCTGCACCACCCGGTCTCCGACGGGATCGCGGACGGCACCCCGGACGAGCCCGTCCTGCCGGACCTGGCGGGCTACCTCGCCGCCCGCGGCCTGGCCGGCCGGGCCGGCGAGCAGGCCCGGCGGGACCTGCTCGGCCAGCTGCTGATCGGTACCGACGGCTGGGCCCTGCTCAGCGTCGACACCGCCCAGGGCCGGATCCGCGCGGTCGACCCCGAGACGGCCGCCACCCGCTACGTGAACGCCGACCTGACCGCGTTCGTCCGCTCGCTGGCCCTGTTCGCGGACCGGCTGCCCAAGCTCCGCGACCTGCACCCGCTGGCGGCCGGCCAGGCCGTGGCCGAGCTCCAGTGGTCCCTGGCGGGGCTCGACCGGACGGTCTTCAACGACCCCGAGAACTGGTGGGCCGTCATCGTCGAGCAGCTCTGGCACGGGGTGCTCTAGTTCTTGCCTGACGACCCGGCGCTGCCGGCGCTGCCGGTTCAGCGGAGGAAGTTCTCCAGGGTGGTGGCGAGGGCGACGGGGATCTCGTACATCGGGTAGTGGCCCGAGTTGGCGAGGAGTTCGAGGTCGCCGTTGGGGTAGTCGGCGAGCCAGGTGGAGCGGTAGAGCTCGGGCGTCAGGGCCAGGTCGTGCTCGCCGACGAAGGCCCGGGCGGGCAGCGGCAGCCCGGCCACCTTCGGGGCCAGGTCGGCCCCGGTCCAGTCGGCCAGGTAGGCGGCGAAGGCCTCCGGCCGGGAGTCGGCCACGGACTGGGCGGTCATCCGGTCCAGCCAGACCGGGGTGGCCCGGCCGCCGGTGACCAGGTCGAGGATGGCGCGGCGGTTGGCGGGGCTTGCGGCGGCTCCGTGGAAGAGGTCGTGGGCGTCGCCGGTCAGCGGGTACGGCGCGGCGGGGACCGGGGCGATCCCGGCCAGCCGGTGCACCCGGTCGGGGGCCTCGGCCAGCACCTGCTGGGCCGCCTTGCCGCCCATCGAGTGGCCGATCAGCGAGAACCGCTGCCAGCCCAGCTGGTCGGCCAGCGCGAGGGCGTCCCGGGCGATCTCGGCGAGCGTGTACGCACCCGCGACCTCGGCCCGTTCGCCGTACCCGCGGTAGTCGAGGAAGGTGTAGCTGAAGGTGTCGCCGTCCAGGTAGTCCAGGAAGGACCCCCAGCCCGCACTGGTGCCGAACCAGTCGTGCAGCACGATGACACCGTGCCCGCCGGTGCCGATCCGCCGGTGAGTGATCGTCATATCCGCCTCCGCCGTGATGAGTTGACCCAGGGACGCTACCCACGGGGCCGGTGCGCGAGTCGGGGCGGCGGGGACGGACCGCCGCGATCCGGCCGCCGGCGCGGCCGGATCGCGTAGCGTGGGCCGTTATGCGACTCGGTGTACTCGACGTAGGTTCCAACACCGTCCACTTCCTCGTGGTGGACGCGCACCCCGGTGCTGCCCCGCTGCCCGCGTACTCGCACAAGGCCGAGCTGCGGCTCGCCGAGCTGCTGGACGGGGCCGGGGCGATCACCGAGGCCGGCGTCGACAAGCTGGTCGCGATGGTGGCCTCCTCGATCCGGGTGGCCGAGGACAAGGGCGTGGTCGACCTGCTGCCGTTCGCCACCTCCGCCGTCCGGGAGGCGGTCAACGGCGAGGCGGTGATCCGCCGGGTGGCCGAGGAGACCGGGGTCGAACTGCGGGTGCTGTCCGGGCAGGACGAGGCCCGGCTGACCTTCCTGGCGGTCCGCCGCTGGTACGGCTGGTCCTCCGGGCGGCTGCTGGACCTGGACATCGGCGGCGGCTCACTGGAGCTGGCGGCCGGTCTGGACGAGCAGCCCGACGTGGTCTGCTCGCTGCCGCTCGGCGCGGGCCGGCTGACCGCCCGGCTGCCCGGCGACGTCGCGGACCCGGACGACGTCCGGGAGCTGCGCCGGTACATCAGGGCCGAGATCGCGCAGGTGGTCGGCGAGTTCGCCCGGCGCGGCGGGCCCGACCACGCGGTGGGCACCTCCAAGACCTTCAAGCAGCTGGCCCGGATGACCGGCGCGGCCCCGGCCGACGCGGGCCCGCTGGCGGTCCGCAAGCTCACCCGGGCCGGCCTGGCCGCCTGGGTGCCCCGGCTGGCCACCATGACGGTGGCCGAGCGGGCGCAGATCCCCGGCGTCTCCGAGGGCCGGGCGAGACAGCTGCTCGCGGGCGCGCTGGTGGCGGACGCGGCGATGGACCTGTTCGGCCTCGAAGAGCTCGACATCTGTCCGTGGGCCCTGCGCGAGGGCATCATCCTGCGCCGGCTCGACACCCTGGACAGCCCCTCCGACCGGCGGGTCGCACTGACCGGGTGACCGGACGGGTGACCGGGCACACACCAATACCGCGCGCGTCCGCATACGCTGTCTCCCGTGGCGGAACCAGCGGACGAGGACGGAACGCGGGCCGGCCGCGAGGCCGGTGACCCTGCCCGGCAGCCGCGGCCGGCCCGGCCGCGCCGCGCCAGGGCCCGGGCGGCGGCCGAGCAGCCGCAGGCCAAGCCGGCCAAGGCAGCGAAGCCGGCCAAGGCGACCAGGACCGCGAAGCCGCCCAGACCCCCCAAGCCCGCCAAGCCCCCCAAGCCCGCCTCGCTGGCCGCGCAGGCGGTCAAGGCGGTCAAGGCCGCGAAGAAGCCCGCCCAGCGGGCCCCGCTGCTGCGCACCACCGACCGGCTGGTGCTGCCGCCGCACGGCGACGGGCTGCACGTTCCGGACACCAAGGTGGTGCTCTCGACCGCCTCGGTCTACCCCGAGAACACCGCCACCGCCTTCGAGCTGGCCGCCGGACTCGGCTACGACGGCGTCGAGGTGATGGTCTGGAACGACCCGGTCAGCCAGGACATCGAGGCGCTCAGGCGGCTCTCGGACGAGCACCGGATGCCGATCCTGGCGGTGCACGCGCCCTGCCTGCTGATCACCCAGCGGGTCTGGACCACCGACCCCTGGACCAAGCTGGTCCGGGCCAGGGCCGCCGCCGAGAAGCTCGGCGCCGACACGGTGGTGGTGCACCCGCCGTTCCGCTGGCAGCGGCAGTACGCCCGGGAGTTCGTCACCGGGATCAACCGGATGGCGGGCGAGACCGACGTCCGCTTCGCGGTGGAGAACATGTACCCCTGGCGCTACCGGGACCGCGAGATGCTCGCCTACGCGCCCGGCTGGGACGTCACCGAGGAGGAGTACCGGCACTTCACCATCGACCTCTCGCACGTCTCCACCTCGCGGATCGACGCCTTCGAGATGGCCGACCGGATGGGGGACCGGCTCGCGCACGTCCACCTCGCCGACGGGGTCGGGTCCGGCAAGGACGAGCACCTGATCCCGGGCCGGGGCACCCAGCCGTGCGCCGCCCTGCTCGAACGGCTGGCCAGGACCGGTTTCACCGGCCACGTGGTGCTGGAGGTCAACACCCGGCGCGCGCTCTCCCCCGCCGAACGCGAGGCCGACCTGGCCGAGGCGCTGGCCTTCACCCGCAAGCACCTGGCCACGGTGCTGAGGTAAGTGCTCACTACGGTGGCGGTATGACGAGCTATCAGCGACAGGACCACGCGAACTCCTTCGGCGCGGTGGCCGCCGAGTACGACGCCGCCCGGCCCTCGTACCCCGACGCGCTGTTCACGGAGCTGGAGCGACTGACCGGCCGTCCGCTCCGGGGCGCCGAGGTGCTCGACGTCGGCGCGGGCACCGGCATCGCCACCCGGCTGCTGGCCGCCCGGGGCGCCAGGGTCACCGCCGTCGAGCCGAGCCCGGGGATGGCCGCGCAGCTGCGCGCCGTCAGCCCGGAGCTGCCGCTGGTGAAGGCCGCCGGCGACGAACTGCCGTTCCACGACGGCACCGCCGACCTGGTCACGTACGCCCAGGCGTTCCACTGGACCGACCCGGACCGGTCGGTCCCGGAGGCGCTCCGGGTGCTCCGCCCCGGCGGCTCGCTGGCCACCTGGTGGAACGTCAAGGACCAGCGGACCCCGTGGATCAAGGCGATGGGCGAGCGGCTGAACACCGGCATCCCCGGCGGCCACCACGGGTACGGCGCGGTCAACGAGATCGCCGAGGTGTTCGCCCCGTACGGCCTGCCGGTCGGCCGGGTGGTGCTGCACTGGGAGCGGGAGGTCACCGTGGACGCGGTGATCACCGACCTGCGCTCGCGCTCGTACATCGCGGTGCTGCCGCCGGAGCGGCGGGAGGAACTGCTCGCCGTGGAGCGGGCCGAACTGCTGGCCGCGTTCCCGGCCGGGCTGGTCACCGAGCCGTACGTGCTGGACCTCACGGTGCTCACCAAGGCGTGACCGGATGGCGGACACGGTGTCCGTCCGCTGGTACCGGGGGCGTAGGCTCGAAAGCCACGGCGACCCTGCACCCTCCCACCCCAGCAGGGCCGCGAACGCGCCTGAGAAGGAGTGGACACAGTGCCCGAGCTGAAGTCCCGTACGGTCACCCACGGTCGCAACATGGCAGGCGCCCGGGCGCTTCTCCGGGCGGCCGGCGTAGCCCGCGAGGACTTCGGGAAGCCGATCATCGCGGTGGCCAACTCCTTCACCGAGTTCGTGCCGGGCCACACTCACCTGCAGCCGGTCGGCCGGATCGTCTCCGAGGCGATCCAGGCCGCGGGCGGCATCCCGCGCGAGTTCAACACCATCGCGGTGGACGACGGCATCGCGATGGGCCACCACGGCATGCTCTACTCGCTGCCCTCGCGCGACCTGATCGCCGACTCGGTCGAGTACATGGTGAGCGCGCACTGCGCCGACGCGCTGATCTGCATCTCCAACTGCGACAAGATCACCCCCGGCATGCTGATGGCCGCCCTGCGCCTCAACATCCCGACGGTCTTCGTCTCCGGCGGCCCGATGGAGGCCGGCCAGGCCGTCCTGGTGGACGGCACGGTGCGCAAGCTCGACCTGGTGAACGCGATCTCCGACGCGGTGAACGAGAACGTCTCCGACGCGGACATCGCGATCATCGAGGAGAACGCCTGTCCGACCTGCGGGTCCTGCTCGGGCATGTTCACCGCCAACTCGATGAACTGCCTGGCCGAGGCGATCGGCCTGGCGCTGCCGGGCAACGGCTCGGTGCTGGCCACCCACACCGCCCGCAAGGCGCTGTACGAGGACGCCGGCCGGACCATCGTCGACATCACCAAGCGCCACTACGAGCAGGACGACTACTCGGTCCTGCCGCGCTCGATCGCCTCCCGCGCCGCGTTCGAGAACGCGATGGCGCTGGACATCGCGATGGGCGGCTCGACCAACACGATCCTGCACCTGCTGGCCGCCGCCCAGGAGGCGGAGGTCGACTTCGACATGCGCGACATCGACGCGATCTCGCGCAAGGTGCCCTGCCTGTCCAAGGTCGCGCCGAACGGCAAGTACTACATGGAGGACGTGCACCGGGCCGGCGGCATCCCCGCCATCCTGGGCGAGCTCTACCGGGGCGGGCTGCTCAACGAGGACGTCACCACGGTGCACTCCTCCTCGATGGCCCAGTGGTTCAAGGACTGGGACATCCGGGGCGGCTCCGCCACCGAGACGGCGGTCGAGCTGTTCCACGCCGCCCCCGGCTGCGTCCGCTCCGCCACCGCCTTCTCGCAGTCGGAGCGCTGGGACACCCTGGACACCGACGCGGCGAACGGCTGCATCCGCTCGATCGAGAACGCGTACTCGGTCGAGGGCGGCCTCGCGGTGCTCTACGGCAACCTGGCCGAGGACGGCTGTGTGGTGAAGACCGCCGGTGTCGACGAGTCGATCTGGACCTTCAGCGGCCCGGCCGTGGTGCTGGAGTCGCAGGAGGACGCGGTGGACGCGATCCTCACCAAGCGGATCAAGGAGGGCGACGTCGTCGTCATCCGCTACGAGGGCCCCAAGGGCGGCCCCGGCATGCAGGAGATGCTCTACCCGACCTCGTTCCTCAAGGGCCGGGGCCTGGGCAAGGCCTGCGCGCTGATCACCGACGGCCGGTTCTCCGGCGGCACCTCCGGCCTGTCGATCGGCCACGCCTCGCCCGAGGCGGCCTCCGGCGGCACCATCGCGCTGGTCGAGGACGGCGACGTGATCGCGATCGACATCCCGAACCGCTCGGTCGAGCTGAAGGTCTCGTTCGAGGAGCTGCACGAGCGCCGGCTCAAGCTGGAGGCCGGCACCGGCTACCGCCCGAAGGACCGGGTCCGCCCGGTCAGCGCGGCGCTGAAGGCGTACGCCGCGATGGCCACCTCCGCCGACAAGGGCGCGGTGCGCGACGTGAGCAAGCTGGGCTGACGCCCGGTCAGGCGGCCGTCCCCCGGTGCGGGAGACGGCCGCCTTCGTCGTTCCCGGGGGTGGTCGGGCCATAATCGGTCTCGTGGACGAGCAGCAGAACCCCCAGGCCAGGACCGTCGGCACCGCCGAGCCGGAGTCGATCCGCTGGTTCGGCACCAGCTGGCTGGAGCGCGGCTCCGGCTACTGGGCCCGCCGGGTCGCGGTGCCGCTCGGCGCGCTGGTGGCGGTGGCGGCGGGGGTGCTGCTGCTGCGGTTCGCGGTCGCCGGCGTGCGGGACTCCGATGCCGGCGGGCTGGTCTACGGGCTGCTGGTGGCCGCGATCGGGCTCTGCTCGCTGCTCTCCGGCCTGCGGATGTGGAAGGTGCTGACCGAGGGCAAGGACGCGCTGACCGGCTGGATGACCG
Source organism: Kitasatospora sp. NPDC002040 (assembly GCF_040296785.1). Classification (NCBI taxonomy): domain Bacteria; kingdom Bacillati; phylum Actinomycetota; class Actinomycetes; order Kitasatosporales; family Streptomycetaceae; genus Kitasatospora; species Kitasatospora sp. NPDC002040. The sequence continues at coordinate 672,305 of NZ_JBEOXV010000001.1, forward strand.
AGGAGAAGTCGCTCGGCGCGGTCTGGCTGATCGGCTTCGCCGGGGCCCTGTTCGTGTACTTCCTGCGCAGCCTCGCCGAGGCTCCCGGCGAGGCCGTCGCGCGGGCCCGGTACGAGCGCGCCCTCGCCGCCTCCGAGCGCCGGCAGAGCGGCCGGGCCGCCCGCAGCGGCAACCCGAAGCGGGCGAAGAAGCGCCGCTGAGCCGGCCGCGGACCGGCTGCCGCGGACTTGGGCTGCGTCAGACCGGCTTGGGCACGTCGGTCGCCGCCGTCGCGGTCGGCTGGACGGCCGGGCTGCTCGGGGCCGGGCGCGGCTGCTCGCCGGTGCTGTCGGTGGCGACCTTGAGGCTGAACAGCACGATCGCGATCATCGCCAGCACGATCAGCCAGGTCTGCCAGCCCTTGCCGCTCCGGGCCCGGCGCCGCTTCGGCCCGTCGTTGACGGAGCGTCGCCCGCCCGGGTCGACCGGCGGCTGCTGCTTCCAGCGCGCGGCGAGCATCCGGGTGCGGCCGGACGCCTCCTTCATGGTGGCGGCCCGGACGAACTCCTCGTCCAGCACCAGCCCTTCGAACGGGTCGGGGTGCTCGGAGGGGCGGGGCTCCGGCTCATCGGCTATCGGCACATCGTCAGTATGCCTCGACCGGGGCTCGAACGGCCGTCGGTTTCCGATCAGCTCCGGCTGATCGTCCCGCACTCCTGGCGGTCGGTCAGGCCCTTGCTGCGGTCGTACGGGTCGGTGGTGGGCCCGCCCGGGGCCGGGGTGGCCGGCGCTCCGAAACCCATCTCGAACTGGTTGAAGGCCGGGTGGTAGTGGCCGGGGGCGCCGTTGCACCGGCTGTTGCCCGCTTCGCTGTCGACGTCCGCGAAGAAGATCTTCTTCGGGTCCACCTTGTAGTGGGCCGGGTCGTAGAACCGGACCGTGATGATCCGGCGCACGATGGTGCGGGCGGTCCAGGTCCCCGGGGTGGCGTCGGCGCCGGTCCAGCCGGCCGGCTTGGCGGCGGCCCCGGCCGGGTTCGGGGCGGCGGTGCGGAGCTGCTCCGCCTCCGGGCCCGGCCGCAGCGGGTAGACGAAGGTGTAGTCGGTGTGGACCAGCACACCCTTCTCGCCGTCGCCCTCGAAGGTGGTCCGGCCCTGCACCTTGACGGTGCCGTCGACCGGTACCGCCTCGCGCGGGTCGAACCGGCTGAACAGGGAGACCGGGTCGTTGTCGACGGTCGGCCGGTCCAGGCCTTCGGCGTAGCGCTGCCGGGATTCGCGGTCCAGCATCGCCAGGGCGGCGTCCGGGCGGCCGCCCGCGACCACGGCCGGGTCCAGGTTGGCCGCCACCAGGAAGTCCTTGACCAGCTTGAGCTGGGCCGTCACCTGTTCCTCGGTGAAGACGCCGACGGCGGTGGCCGGCGGCAGCACGACGGCGTCAGGACCGGTCGGCCAGCCCTCGGCGGGGGAGCCGGCCCACGGGTGGGCCACGGTCGGCTGGCTCGGGTCCACCGACGGCGGGGCGGCGGAGGGCTTCGCGGTCTCCGGGCCGACGGTCGGCACCACGCGCGCGGCGGCCGGCTCGCCGTCGCCACCGCCGGGACCCGCGTACCAGGAGCGCAGGCCGTCGAGGTTCAGCGCGGCGAGCGCCACCGCGACCGCGAGCAGCACGAACACGGGGGTCTGCCAGTTCCGCTGCCGGCGCGGGGCGTTGCCCCAGGGGTCGACCGGCTTCGGCTTCCGTCCGAACCGGTGCCGGGCCTGCGGCGGCGCGTCGTTGACGGAGCGTCGGCCGCCCGGGTCGACCGGTGGCTGCTCCTTCCAGCGCGCGGCGAGCATCCGGGTCCGGCCGCTCTGCTCCTTCACCTCGGCGGAGCGGACGAAGGCCTCGTCCAGGACGAGGCCCTCGAACGGGTCGTCGGCGGGGCGCTGTTCTGGATCTTCGGCTATCGGCACGCGGACAGTATGCAGACGCCGGGACGAGGGTCTTCTGTCGGGTGGCGGGTCGACCGGCCCGCCCGGGCCGGTACGCGCCGGTTCGTCCGGATCAGTCCCGGCGGCGGGCCTTCCGGACCGAGCCGACCACGCCCGCGATCACCAGCAGCACCCCGGCGGGCACCAGCGAGCTGAACAGCGCCTCGAACAGGTTCGTCCCGCCGAGCAGCGTCATGGCGACGGTGTTCAGCCCCCAGAGCGCGCCCGCCGCCGGCAGCGCCGAGCGCCAGGGGTGCTCGGCCGCCCAGCGGTGCAGCCGGCGGTCCGCGGTGTCCCGGCGGAGCTTGCCGCCGACCGCCCCCACCAGGAAGAAGAAGAACAGACCGAGCCCGACCGGCCCCGCCAGGATGTCGGTGGACCAGTGCCCCGTCACCACGTCCACCCCGAGGGCGGCCCCACCCACCAGCGCGCCGACGCCCGCCGCCGTGCGCCACGGCCCGAGGGTCGCCGAGGCGACCGCGAGCTGCCGGTTCTCACTGCGCGTCAAATCTCCGTGTCCCATGCCTCCAAGGTGCTCCGTCGCCCGGCCGGAATCCATAGGGGTAGCCCCCGACTTTCCCCCTACGGGTGGCCCCGCCGGCCCGGTGTGGCGCCCGGCAGGACCGGCCCTGACCACACCGTGGGACGGACGGCCGCCGGGGCCCTGACCGGTGCGAGGATGGCCGCACACGTACGTAAGGAGCGGCCATGTCCGGACAGAAGATCGCTTTCCTCGGTACCGGCAAGATCGGGGAGGCACTCCTCTCCGGTCTGCTGCGGGCGGGGACCGACCCGGCCGACGTCCTGGTGACCGCCCGCCGCCCGGAGCGGGCCGCCGAGCTGGCCGAGCGCCACGGCGTCACGGCGGTGACCAACGCCGAGGCGGCGAAGCTGGCCGACACCCTGATCCTGGCGGTCAAGCCGCAGGACATGGGCGCGCTGCTGGAGGAGCTCTCCCCGCACGTCAGCCCGGACCGGCTGGTGATCTCGGCCGCCGCCGGTGTGCCGACCCGCTGGTTCGAGGCCAGGCTCGCCGCCGGTACGCCGGTGGTCCGGGTGATGCCCAACACCCCGGTGCTGGTGGACGAGGGGATGAGCGTGATCTCCGGCGGCACGCACGCCGAGGAGCGGCACCTGGTCCGGGCCGAGGAGATCTTCCGCTCGGTCGGCAAGGCGCTGCGGCTGCCCGAGTCGCAGCAGGACGCGGCCACCGCGCTCTCCGGCTCCGGCCCGGCGTACTTCTACTTCCTGGTCGAGGCGATGACCGACGCGGGCATCCTGCTCGGTCTGCCCCGGCAGGTGGCGCACGACCTGATCGTGCAGTCGGCGATCGGCGCCTCGGTGATGCTGCGCGACTCCGGCGAGCACCCGGTGAAGCTGCGCGAGGCGGTCACCTCCCCGGCCGGCACCACCATCGCGGCCATCCGCGAACTGGAGAACCACGGGGTCAGGGCCGCGCTGCTCGGCGCCCTGGAGGCGGCCCGCAACCGCTCGCAGGAGCTGGCCTCCGGGGGAAAGTAGGCTCACCGGGGTGAGCTACGACTTGGTGATATTCGACAACGACGGCGTGCTGGTGGACAGCGAGCCGATCTCCAACCGGGTGCTGGCCGAGTACCTGACCGAACTCGGTTACCCGACCACGGTCGAGGACTCGTACCGGGACTACATGGGCTGCGCCGCGCACACCGTGCACGACGTGATCGGCGAGCGGTACGGCGCAGCCCTGCCCGAGGGCTTCGACGTGCTGTTCCACGCCCGGGTGTTCGCCGCCTTCGAGCGCGAGCTCACCGCGGTGCGCGGCGCCGAGGCGCTGCTGAAGACGCTTCAGCGGCACGGCGTGCGGTACTGCCTGGCCTCGTCCGCGCACCACGAGTGGATCAGGACCGCGCTCGACCTGACCGGTCTGCGCAGCCACCACGCCGAGCAGCGGATCTTCAGCGCCCAGGACGTCGGCATCGGCAAGCCCGCCCCGGACCTGTTCCTGCACGCGGCCCGCACCATGGGGGTCGAGCCCGGCCGCTGCCTGGTGCTGGAGGACAGCCGCAACGGTGTGCTGGCGGCCCGGGCGGCGGGGATGGACGTGTACGGCTACGCCGCGCTCACCGACCCGGCCAGGCTGACCGGGGCCGGGGCGACCGGCGTGCTCGGCGACCTGGCCGAGGTCCCGGCGCTGCTGGGCCTGCCGACCGACTGACCGTCAGTCCTGCTTCTCCCCGGCGGAACCCGGGCGCCGTCTGGCCGCCAGGTCGCCGAGCGGCCGGGGCCGGGGGACGCCGGTGCGGCTCTTGCCCCGGCGCTGCCGATGGGCCATCAGTTCCCGGCCCCGCTCCGTCTCGGAGGCGGCGACCAGCGGGATCGGATGGGGGAAGCGCAGCAGGGTGCCCTGGTCCGCCGCGGCCTCCGCGGCGCCGGTGCGGTCGAGTTCGGCTGCCAGGTCGAGCAGTTCGGCCACCGGGTCGGGCCGCTCGGCGCCGGGCTGCGGTCCTGCGGACCGGGGCTCGGCCGGCTGCGGCGGACCGGAGCCGGCCGGGGCGGCGTCCATCCGGCCGCTGCCGCCGACCGCCGCGCACTGGTAGGCCATCGAGTCCTGCCAGCCCAGTGCGTAGGCGTGCTCCTCGGCCCGGCCGAGCTCCTCCCGGGTCAGCACCACCAGGCCGTCCGGGACCGCGAGATGGGCCAGCCGGGCCAGCAGGCGGGCGACGGCCTCCGGGCCGAGGACGCGGGCGGACTCGAACCCCGAGAGCTCGTCGGCCACACCGGCCTGACGGTCCGTCGCCCCCGTCCGGTGGTCAGCCCCCGAGCCCTGTGGCCCACCGTCCCGCTCCACCCCGTTGCACCTTCCTGTCCGACTACCCCGTGGCGCGCCTGCCCCCTGCGCTGTCGTCGGTGTCCTCCAGGGCGAACTGGGCGGCGATCCTCAGGAACATGGCCCGCCGATCGGCAGGAATGCCCAAGGCGTCTGCCGCCTCGTCAGCTGTCATCCGCCGTCGGGAATCTTCGTTCTGGGAAGAGTACTCGGTTGCCAGCGGAAGATCGTCAGCGGTCAGCTTCCCCGACCTGATCAGGACCTCTCTGACCGGCACCTGGAGCGCCCGGGCGAGCCCGCGCATGGTGTCCAGGTCGGGCATGCTCTGCCGGTGCAGCAGCCGGGTGACCGCAGCGCGGTGCACACCGGCGTCCTCGGCCAGCTTCGACTTCCCGCCCCCGCGCGGACTGTCGATGTCGTACCCGCGGTCGCGCATCAGGGCTTCGATCCAGGCCGCGAACGGCTCCAGGCCGATGTCCTTGTTGTCCATGTCGTGCTCCCTCCATCCGAGGGAAAGGCTATCGCGCGCACGCGCACGCCACGTGACGACAGCTGTATACAGGGGCGTCGATTTGGTCAAGAAACGCCGAAGATTCCGTTCCGGATACTGGACGGCGCCTGGTGGGCGGGCCGGTGGCGGACGGAGTAAGCCCTTGCGCGCGCGAGCGCAACAAGACAGGATCGGAGCGCGTCGCACCCTCCGCACCTCCCGACCCGCTGCCCGCAGGAGTACCACCGCCATGCCCGGACGCTCCGGCTCATCCCTGCCCCGCCACCTGCTGCTCGACCAGGACCCGGACCTCGACGCCGACCTGCCCCCCACTCCGTCGGCCGCCTGCGCCGGGCTTCCCGTCGGTGCCGTCTTCGCCACCCGCTACGCCCAGGCGCTGCCCGCGCTGCTGGCCTGCGGTCGCTGCGCGCTCCGGACCGAGTGCGTGACCGCCGTCGACCCGGCCAACTCCTGGTTCGACGGCGTCAGCGGCGGCCGGCTCTGGCGGAACGGCCGCCCCATCGCGGACTCCCCGACGGTCCCCGCCGCTCCCGCCGCCCCGGCCGCCTGACGCCCCGTCGGCCCAGCAACCGCGCGGGTCTCCGCGCCCGTACCCGCACCACGCCTGCCCGATCAGAGGAGCACCGTCATGTCCCGTCCCACCCCGGCCGTCCCCGCCGCTCCCGCCGTCCGCTCGGTGCTCGCCGAGTCGGACGCCACCCGGGCCCGGCTCTGGATCGAGATCCTGGCCCGGCAGTTCCCCGAGCTGATCGAGGAGCTCGCCCCGGGACGGCCGGGCGCCCGCTCCGCTCCGGGGCCGCTGGACCCGGCGCAGCTGGCCGCCCGGGCCGAGCGCGACCGGGACGACCGGGCCGCCGCCCGCTGGAACGAGCAGCACGGCCACTCGGTGGTCGGCGGCGGCGCGGCACCGATCCGGCTGCACGTCTCGGACGCGCTGCGCGACATCACCGACGGTGTGGTCGAGCTGGAGGAGGCGGTGCTGGACCGGCTCGGGGCCGGCCGCCCGCGCAAGGCCGCCGTCCCGGAGCGGCTGGCCCGGCTGACCGCACTGCTGGGCCGGATCGCCGAGCACCCGGTGCTGGCCTCGCACGTACTGGACGAGTGCCGGCGGATGGCCCGCCGCTGTTCGGCGGCGCTCGGGGAGGCGGAGTCGCTGATCCGGGTCCGCGGCCGCTGCCCGTGGTGCGACTCGGTCTCGCTCCGGGCCTTCCCGGCCTGGCGGGCGGTGCTCTGTGTGAACCCCGGCTGCCGGTGCACCGAGCCGGACTGCGGCTGCGGCACCAACTCCTCCTACCGGCACACCTGGCGGGAGACCTCCTGGACCCAACTCGCCCTCGATGCCGGGGTGGACGCCGACGAGATCGCCGCCCTGGTGGACGAGGCCGAGGCCGCCCCGGCGGGGCTGCGGGCATGAGCGCCGCAGTCGCGCTGGGCGCGGCCCTGGTGACCGGCCCGATCGCGGCCGACGAGGTGGCGGTGGCTCCGGCCACCATCCGCAAATGGGTCCAGCTGGGCCACCTGGCCCCGGCCGGCCACCGCGGCCGCGCCCAACTCTTCCGGCTGGAGGACGTGTTCGCCGCCGAGCGGGCCACCCGCCGCCGTCCGCGCAGCTGACGTCCGTTCAACTGGCCGAGCCCCCGCCGCACTTCGGTGCGGCGGGGGCTCTCTGCATGTCCCGCACTTCGATCGTGCGAACCCGCCCGTACAAGTTGCGCGCTCGCACGCACATGGATCACAATAAGTGCAGCGGCGGAGCTGTGCCCGACACCGGGTCACGGTCCGCCGTTTCGCGTCGGCTGGCCTCTCCGGCTCCTGCGCACACGGCACCCCACCCCCTCCATCCACCGGGTGTCCGTCCGTGCGACCGGAGCCGGGAGCCGTCCGGCGCACCACCCCCGCCCCTCCATGCAGAAGGGAGCAGCCCCTTGAGCGGTCCGGTGATCGCCTTCCCCGACGTCGAACGAGTCGTCGTGGACGCTCTCAAGAACCGCCCCGAACTGGCCGGGGTGACCGTCGACAACCGGCCCCCGGCCGGCTTCGACGGCACCCAGAAGGCCGTCCTGGTCTCCCGGGTCGGCGGCGCCTGGCTGGACGACCAGTTCCTCGACCGCCCGCTGGTCGACCTGGAGGTCTACGGCCCGGACAAGACCACCGCGCACGGCATCGCGCTGACGGTCCGTTCGCTGGTGCTCCAGCTCGGCGGCACCGCGGCCGGCACCGGCGTGGTGACCGACATCGCGGAGGCCGACGGCCCCCGCTGGCTGCCGGACTTCAACCGCCCGGCGGCCAGCCGGTACATCAGCACGGTGCGGCTCACGCTCCGGCTCTCCTGAACGTCCCTGACGGACGCTCACCCCTGATCAGGCCCCGTCGCCCGGCGGGGCCTCTGCCGTACCCGAGCCCGGGTCGGCGCTCCACCTCATCACCAAGGAGTACGCATGGCAGGCAACAACGCCGCTGAGATCCGCGTGGCCGGTACCGGCCGCATCCTCGTCGCCCCGGTCGGCACCGCCGCCCCGGTCGACACCAGCGTGGCCTGGGCGGCCGGTTGGAAGGACCTCGGCTACACCTCGCCGGACGGCATCAAGTTCACCAAGAAGGACAAGCTGGACCCGGTGGACACCTGGCAGTCCGTCAGCCCGGCGCGGTTCATCTACTCCGACCGCGACCTCACGGTGAAGTTCGCCCTGCTCCAGATGAACGAGGACACCCTCCCGTTCTTCATGGGCGGCGACGCCGTCACCGAGACCGCGGCCGGTTCGGGCATCTACAAGTACGACCTGGCCAGCAACCCGAAGTTCAACGAGAAGGCGCTGGGCATCGAGTTCACCGACGGGAACGCGGTCACCTACCGCTTCATCGTCCCGCGCGGCCAGGTGACCGAGAACGAGGAGATCGCGCTCACCCGCACCTCGGCGATCAAGCTCGGCGTCACCTTCACCGCCCTGGCGGTGGACGACACCAAGCCGCTGGCCAGCTTCCTGATGAAGGACCCGGCGTACAACCCGGCCTCCTGATCCGGTAGTTCGCGCCACCTCCTGGCCCGGTGCCGCCCCGGCGCCGGGCCAGGCCCCGTTCCCGCTTTCCCCCAACTCCCGGATGGAGAACAGTCATGGCCCGTTTCGACGTGAACGCCGCGCGCGCCCAGCGCCAGGAGGCGCTCGGCCGCTCCTGGACCTTCGAGCTGGACGAGGACGTCTTCGAGCTCCCGACCGAGATCGGCCGCACGGTCGCCCGCAAGCTGAACGCCCTGGACGACAACGACGTCGACGGCCTGCTCCGACTCCTGCTCGGCGACAAGCAGTTCGCCCGGCTGGAGGACCACGAGCTCACCATGCAGGACGTCAGCGCGATCCTCGAGGCCTACGGCAAGGAGACGGGGCTGGCCCTGGGGGAAGGCTGAGCCTCGTCGAGTTCGTCGATGAACACGCCGAGGCCCTCGAAGCCGACCTGCTGAAGCACTACGGCGTGGACCTGCTCGACTGGCACCGCGGCCGGCTCTCCTCCCGCCGGCTCTCGGTGCTGGTCCAGCACCTGCCACGCGACAGCAACACGGTCCGCGCCCTGCACGGCGAAGCCGCCGAGTGGACCCTGACCGACCACCTCCTCGCCGCCGCCGTCGACCACCTGGCGGTGGCCAACTGGATGTTCCTCTCCGTCAACCGCGACGAGGACTCCGACCCCCCGGAGCGCCCGGAGCCCGTCCCGCGCCCCGGCGACGACGAGGAGCAGGACGACGAACCGCAGGAACCGCAGCCGGTGTCGGCCCGGGAGTTGCGGTCCTTCTTCGGATAACTGGAGGTAACAGATGGGTGGTCTCGGAGGCTTCATCGAGGACACGGCCAACAGTCAGCTGACCGGCCCGGTGAATGCCATCAAGAACGAGCTCACGCTGTTCAAGGCTGATGCCAAGGTGCAGAAGCACATGCTGACCGGCCTTGCCACCAGCATCACCGGGCTCAAGTCGGACTTCACCGCAGTGGCCAACAGCAACACCTTCTTCAAGGCCGATCTCACCGCCCTGGCCCTTGGTTTCACCGTCTTCAAGGCCGACTACAGCCTTCTCAAGGTCGACGAGAAGGGCGTGTACTGGCGCGGAAAGCCGGTCAAGCAGTGGGGCGTCGACAAGATCAAGCAGCTGGAGAAGAACACCGAGAAGGCTCAGCGAGAGGCCAACCGAGAGTCCCAAGTACTCAACTCCCGTCTGCGCACGCTGGATCAGCGGATATCAGCACTCTCGGGCACGAAGGACCAGCGCGATACCGCCAAGAGTGACAACCGCAAGGCATGGAGCACCTATTCCGGGGACAGGACCGAGGAGAACCTGAGGAAGGCCCAGGAGGCTCAGCGGAAGTACCAGGAGCTCGACCGGCAGGTCGCGAAGGAGCTCCGCGAGATCGACGGGCTCAAGAAGAGGGCCGAGAAGTCCAAGGACGAGCTGAAGGAACTGAGGAAGGTCGCCACCGACCTCGAGGCCAAGCGCAAGAAGCTGAAGGACATCGAGAGCGACGCCACTAAGGCGAAGGCAACCACGGAGCGGTTGTTCGGAGCCCTTGAGCAGAAGGCCCAGAAGCTGGAGACCAAGCTGAACTCGCTGTCGCGAGCCATCGGCTGACGGCGGGCGAACGGAGTAACGATGAGTCTGAAAAGTTCACTGGCGGGTGCTTCGACAAGCCTGACCCGTTTCGGTAGCTCGCTCGGTACCGCCTCCTCCAAGGCCGACCGGCTGCGGGATTCGGCCAAGGGCGCCGACGGTGCCGTGGGAAAATTGAAGAGCTCGGCCGATCAGGCCGAGAAGGCCGTCTCGAAGACCGGTAAGGCGGCCGGTAGTTCGGGCGGGATGTTCAGCAAGATGAAGGGTGGGCTCGGGGCGGCGACCACCGGGTTCAAGGGGCTGAACACCGCGATGAAGGCCAATATCATCGGCCTGCTGCTCGCGCTGCTGGCCCCGCTGATCGCCAAGATCGTCGATATGGCGATGCAGTCGAAGACCATGCAGAAGGTGATGCAGAAGGTCTTCGCGGTGGTGCAGAAGGTCATCGACGCGGCGATGAAGGTCGCCGTCAGCGTGATGAAGTGGGCGGCCCAGTGGATCGCCAAGATCTGGCCCGGCATCAAGAAGGTCATCGAGACGGTCGTCAAGGTGATCTCGACCGTCATCACGTTCTACTTCAACGCCTACAAGACCGTCATCACGACGGTCTTCAACGTGGTGAAGAACTTCATCACCACGGTGTGGAACGGCATCAAGAAGGCGATCGAGGTGGTCGTCAAGGTCGTCTCGACGATCATCAAGTTCTACTTCAACGCGTACAAGACCGTCATCATGGCGGTCTTCAACGCGGTCAAGTCCTTCATCTCGGCGGTGTGGAACGGCATCACGGGTGCGATCAGGTCGGCCGTCAACACGATCAAGAGCGTGATCGAGGGCGTCCGGCGGGTCTACGAGGTGGTCAAGGACGCCTTCGGGCGGGCCAAGGACGCCGTCGCGGACAAGATCGGCGGGATGGTCGACTTCGTCCGGGAGCTGCCGGGGAAGATCACCAACGGGCTCGGCAACATGGGGCACCTGCTCTATGACAAGGGCAAGGACATCATCAACGGCCTGATCAACGGCCTGAAGGACATGATGGGCCGGGTCGGCGATGTGGTGAAGGGCATCGCGGACAAGATCACCGGCGGGCTGTCCAGCGCGCTGAAGATCTTCTCGCCCTCGCGCGTGATGATGGGCCTCGGCGGCCACGTCGGCGAGGGCCTGGCGATCGGCATCGAGCAGACCGGGGACCGGGTCAGGAAGACCATGACCGAGCTGGTCCCGGTGCCGGACGGCCCGCAGACCAGGGCGGCGATGGCGAACGCGGCCAACTCCCGGCTGTTCCAGGGCCGGACGGACATCCTGCGGGCCAGGGCGGCCACCGTCCAGACGGCGGCGTACGGCGCGGCCGCGCAGGCCGGCCTGGCGATCCAGAACTACTACGAGTCGAGCACCGGCGGCGCCCGGCAGACCGCCGAGGAACTGATGTTCCTGGTGAAGGCACGAGGGTGAGGAGGAACCAGTCATGGCCGACAACCCGACGGCACCGCAGGATCCCGGTTCGCTGATCACCCGGGACGGTCAACTCCAGTGGGGCGACCTGCTGATGGGGCCGGGGACCAGGTACCAGATCGCCGCCGAGGGCCTGACCGGCTGGCACGACCTGCCCGGGATGGACCTGGGGGACTCGCCCCGGGCGGCCGGCCACGGCGCCCTGCCGGGGGTGCGGTTGGCGCAGGCCCGTACGGTCGGCGCCGTGGTGCTCGCCCTGCCGGGGCGCTCGCCCGATCCGGACGCCCCCTGGGACCCGGTCGGCGGGGACGACGACCCGGCCGGCTCGCTGGCGGAACTGCGGTACCGGACCGGCCTGTCGGCGGGTGAGCAGTGGCTGGCCGTCCGGCTGCACGGGGCGGTCAGGGCGGTCCGGGCCAGGGTCTCCGGGCGGGTGACGGCGGTCAACCGCCAGTACGCCTCGGCCGGGCTGGCCCGGATGACGCTGCAGTGGGTCTGCACCGATCCGCACGTGTACTCGCAGCAGGAGTACGTGGCCAGGACCCCGGTGCGCCGGGAGGGCGGCCGGGTCGGCTACCCGCTGGCCTATCCGCTCGCCTACGGCACCGCCGGGGTCAGCGGCGCGGTGGCGGTGCTGAACGGCGGCAACGTCGCGGCCCGGCCCCGGCTGACCCTCACCGGCCCGGTGACCAACCCCCGGATCAGGAACGCCGCGACCGGCCGAGTGCTGGAGTACCGGATCACGCTGACCGAGCGGGACCGGCTGACCGTGGACACCGGGGACGGCACCGTCACCCTCAACAACGTGGTCTCCCGGCTCGGCAGCGCCAGCCCGCGCAGCACGCCCGAGCAGGACTGGACGCTGGTGCCGGGCGCCAACCAGGTGGAGTTCTCCGACGACGCGAGCGACAGCGCCGCCGGGCTCGTGATCACCTGGCGGGACGCCGACCTCTGACACCGGCCACCGGGGACTGCAACCAACCACCAGGCGAACCAAGGTACTTGGGCCGCCAGAATCTCTGGAGCACTCCATGACAGTACGTGTCGGCCGACTGGCCAGCGGCATGTCCGCCGAGGACCATCGGCTCGCCGCCGCCATCTTCATGGCCCCGAGCGGGCCGGTCACCACCAGGGGCGGCTGCGTCCCGGGCGGCTTCGTCCGGGACACCGCGCTCGGCGACGGCATGCAGATGCGGATCCTTCCGGGCCAGGCCTGGATCGACGGCAACAGCAAGAGCGCGCAGGGCGGTTACGCCGTGACGGTGGACGCCCCCGAGACCGTCTCGTTCTCGCCGGGCCACACCAGCTACGACCGGATCGACTCCGTCGTGCTCCAGGTCTTCGACGACGCGACCGACCAACTCGGCCAGGGCACCCGCGGGTTGGTCCGGGTGGTGGAGGGCGTGCCGACCGCCTCGCCGGTGGCCCCGATCTCGCCGTACAACAGCGAGAAGCTGTACGAGGTCCGGGTGCCGAGCAAGGCCTCCGGCACCAACACCGGCATCCCGTTCACCACCGGTGCCGCCGCCGACCGGCGCCGCTACACCTCCACCTTCGGCGGCATCGTGCCGGAGGGCTGGGGCAGCGCCTTCAACGGCGGCTACCCCGGCCAGTACCGGGACAACAAGGGCCGGCTGGAGCGCTGGAGCGGCACCTCCTGGCAGCCGCTGCCCGGCGCCGTCGGCCCCTCGGACGCGGTCGGCGCCTACGTCGGCCAGTACCGGGACAGCGGCACCCGGATGGAGCGCTGGAACGGCTCCGCCTGGCTGCCGACCACGCCGGCCAGCGTGATCGTCTACGACGACGACGGCGGCGACGCCACCTCCGTCACCTACATCGAGCTGATCGCGGACACCATCGTGCCGGTGACGGTCACCTTCACCGCGCCCGCGTCCGGGCAGGTGATCGTCTCGATCGGCGCCTACGCCAACAACACCCTTGCCACCGCGGCCACTTACCTGTCCGCCAACATCCGCCGGGGCTCGACCGTGGTGTCGGCCGCCGACGACCGCAGGGCCGCCCTCGCCTACGGCACCACCCACCGGTCCTCGGTCTCCACCCAGTACCCGGTCACCGGGCTGACCCCGGGTGCGGTGCACACCGCCACCCTGGCCCACCGCACCAGCAACGCCTCCGGCTCGGCCGGCTACGACAACCGGTACGTCCGCGTCGACCCGGTGCTCTGACCGGAGCCCGATCCACCACCCGCGAGCAGCAGGAGGAGCAGCCGATGCCCACTCCCGGCGCGGTACTCAAGTCCTCGGCACCCGGCTCACTGATCACCTGCGACGGACAGGTGCAGTGGGCCGGGCTGCTGATGGGCCCCGGTACCCCCTACCAGATCACCGCCGAAGGCTTCACCGGCTGGGAGGACCTGCCCGGGCTCTCCTCGTCGGACGTGCCCCGGCCGACCGCCCACGGCGCCTGGCCCGGCGCCCGCTGGGCCCAGCCCAGGATCGTCACCGTGACCGTCTGGGTGCTGCCGCCGAGCGGCGGCGCACCGGCCGACGCGCTGGCCGCCCTGCTCGCCGCCACCGCGCCCACCGCCGACGGCGACGACGAGCGCTGGCTGACGGTGCGTCTGCACGACGAATCACTGGCCTGCCAGGCCCGGGTCACCCAGCGCACCGTCCAGGTGGACCGCAGCTACGCCCGCCTCGGTGCCACCCGGGTGGCCCTGCAGTGGGTCGCCACCGACCCGCGCCGGTTCGAGCCCGAGCTGCTGACCGAGGTCGGTGGCCTGCCCGAGCCGGAGCGCGGCCTCGGCTGGGACCTCGCCTGGGGCCAGCGCGACCCGGCCAACCCGGCCTGGGAGTCGCTGGACTGGGGCGTGCTGCCGGGCAGCGGCGACCTGGTGGTCCGCAACGAGGGCAGCGCCCCCGCCCAGCCGGTGATCGAGATCGTCGGCCCGTGCGTCAAGCCGCGGCTGACCGTGGCGGCCACCGGCGCGCAGCTCGGGTACAACATCTCGCTCAAGTACGGCCGCCGGCTGGTCATCGACACCGCCGCCGGCACCGTGCTGCTGGACGGCGAGGAGGACGTCCGGGCCACCGCGCTGAGCGGCAGCCTGCCGGAGAACCTGTTCGCGCTCCAGCCCGGTACGACCGTGCTGCGGTTCCGGGCCGACTGGGGCACCGGCGACGCCAAGGTCCTGGTCCGGCGGCGCAACGCCCACTGGTGACCGCCGGCGCCTGATCCACCGTCAACTCCGTTGGGCGCCCGGTCGGCGCCGTCCCGAGCAGAGGGAGCATTCCATGACCATCCGTACCGCCTGGCTGCCGCCGACCGGTCAGACCAGGGCCGACACCCGGCTGGCCCTCTCGGCCCTGATCACGCCGGGCAACGCCCTTGCCGCCAACCACGGTTGCACCCCCGGTGGCCTCAACCTCACCGGGCTGACCGGCCCGGACGGGATGAAGTGCCGGATCGGCACCGGCCGGGCCCTGGTCCAGGGCCTCTCCGAGCAGGGCAGCTACCCGGTCGCGGTGACCTCCTCGGAGACGCTGGAGTTCGAGCCGGGCGACCCGACCATGGACCGGGTCGACCTGGTCGTGCTGCAGGTCTACGACACCGACCACGACAACAGCGGCCGGACCGAGACGGTGCTCCGGGTGATCAAGGGCGCCCCGGCCGCCGCCCCGCAGCCGCCGGCCACCCCCGGTGCCGCACTGGCGCTCTACCGGGTGCTGGTCAAGGCCAACACCTCGGTGGCCAACGGCGGCATCGCCTGGACCGTCGACGGCATCAAGGTGGACGTCCGGCACTACACGGCGGCGCTCGGCGGCATCCTGCCGCCGCGCGACCCGGCCTTCAACGGCGTGTACGCGGGCCAGTACCGGGACAACCTCGGGCGGCTGGAGCGCTGGGACGGCACCGCCTGGCGGCCCAACCCCGGTGCGGTCGGGCTGCCCGGCGCCCCCGGTGTGTACGCGGGCCAGTACCGCGACACCGGCGACCGGATGGAGCGCTGGGACGGTTCGTCCTGGCGCCCGTACCCGGTGCAGACCGCGGTGGCCTTCACCGCCGACGCCGGGTACACCACGGGCGTCACCACCTTCGTGGAGACGCTCAACGACACCCCGACCAACAGCACCCTGGTCGCCACCTTCCTGGCCCCGCCGTCGGGGCGGGTCGCGATCTCGCTGGGCTGCCGGATGGAGCTGCTCGGCGCCGCCACCACGGCCTTCGCCGAGATGTCGGCAACCGTCCGGCAGGGCGGCACCACGGTCTTCACCCCGGACGACACCTCGGTGGCCGGCCTGCTGAACTCCGCCAGCCCGATGCGGGTCTCGGTCTCCAACACCTTCGTGATCACCGGGCTGACCAAGTACACGACGTACACCGCGACCAGCTGCTACCGGATCTCCGAAGCCGTCGGCCGGGCCTGGTTCGACAACCGTTTCGTCCGGGTCGACCCGCTCTAGGTCCGCCCCCTCACCTGTCAGGAGACAGAGATGGCCGAGTTGAACCCTGTCACGGCGTGGCTGCAGCCGACCGGACAGACCCGGGCCCACACCCGTGCCGCGCCGCTGGGCGCGATGGCCCCCGGTGCCGGGCACCGGGTCAACGTCCGCTCCGGCGTGCTGCCCGGCGCCGAACCGTTCGGCCTGCTGGAGCCGTCCGGGATGCAGTTCAAGCTCCAGTCCGGCAAGGCGGTGCTCCAGGGCGGCACCTTCCAGGGCGCCTACCCGGTGGCCTGGTACGGCGACGACCCGCTGGTACTCGCCGACGGCGACGCCCAGTTCGACCGGATCGACTCGGTCGTGCTGCGGGTCTACGACACCGGCTACGAAGCGGCCGCGAGCGACCGGGCCGCGATCGAGATCGTCAGGGGCACACCGGCGGCCGCCCCGGTCGCCCCGCCGCTGCCCGCGGCACCCGCGGTGGCGATCCGGCTCTGGGACATCCGGGTCCGCAAGGGCGCCTCGTCCGGCACCGCGATCGACTGGAACCTGGACGTCACCGACAAGCGGGTCTGGACCGTGGCCGTCGGCGGCATCACGCCGAAGGACGCCGGCGGGGCCAACGGCGGCTACCAGGGCCAGTACCGGGACAACGGCGGCGGCCTGGACCGCTGGGACGGCACCGCCTGGGCCGAGGTCGGCGGGTGGAAGGCCTACACCCCGAACTGGACCGCCGAGACCACCAACCCGGTGCTGGGCGACGGCACGGTGGAGGCCAGGTTCACCAGGATCGGCCGCACCGTGCACGTCCGCGGCTACCTGCTGACCGGGACCACCACCACGTACGGCTCCGGGCGCTGGCAGTTCTCGCTGCCGCTGACCGCCTCCGCCGTCCCCGGTTACCAGATCGGCCAGGCCCAGCTCAGCGGCCCGTACCGCTACGTCGGCCAGTTGATGGTGTCGCCCAACACCGGTGCGGTGACCGTCTATTCGCCCGGTCCGACCGGATCGGCGCTCCAACTGGTCAGCTCCACCTACCCGTTCACCTGGAGCGGCGGCGGCCAGCTGCTCCGCTTCACCATGACCTATGAGGCGATATGACCGGCGCAGGCACCGGCTACCGCGCGGTCTTCTGTGATCTGCGCACCGACCAGGTGATCGACGTACTGCCGCTGCGGGACGTCGAGTTCGACGACTACATCGGCAAGACCGGCTCGCTCAGCGGCACCATCCCGGTGCCCAACCAGGAGATCGGCCGCCGGGTCCGGCGGGTGATCGAGGGCCGCACCGCGCTCTACCTGGAGCGCGGCGGCGAGGTCTGGTGGGGCGGCATCGTCTGGACCCTGACCCCGCAGTCGGACGAGAACGGCGTGCTCACCGTCCCGGTGCAGGCCGCCACCTTCGACTCCTACGCGGCCCGCCGCCGGATCCGGACCGACCTGCGGCTCAAC
This sequence comes from Kitasatospora sp. NPDC002040, assembly GCF_040296785.1. NCBI lineage: Bacteria > Bacillati > Actinomycetota > Actinomycetes > Kitasatosporales > Streptomycetaceae > Kitasatospora > Kitasatospora sp. NPDC002040. The sequence continues at coordinate 689,474 of NZ_JBEOXV010000001.1, forward strand.
ACCCGGGACAGTGCCGACCTGGTGGTGGACCTCTGGCGCGACCTGCAGTCGGCGGCCGGCGGTGACATCGGCATCACCTACGGATCCGGCCTGGCCGGATCCGACCAGGAGATGTACTGGCCCGGCAGCGACGACACCCTCTACGAGGACGCGATCGGCCAGGTCCTGGCCGGTGCACCCGAGCTGGAGTACCGGGTCGCGGTCTTCCGGGACCCGGTCACCGGCGAGCGCCGCCGCCAACTGCAGCTCGGCACCCCGCGGATCGTCAGCACCGCGGCCGAACTGGTGCTGGACCGCCCCGGCGCGGTGCTCAGCTACTCGTTCCCCCGGGACGCCACCCGGGGCGGCACCACCTGCCGGATCAAGGGCGCCGACGCCGACGGCGGCGACCTGTCCAACGGCGCCAAGCCGATGCTCTCGGCCGAGGCGGTGGCCCAGCCGCTGATCGACGGCGGCTACCCGCGGATCGACCTCTCCGGCGAGCACAGCAAGCTCGCCAAGCAGGCCGAACTCGACCGGCTCGCCCGGATCCAACTCGCCGCCGCCACCGGTGCGGTGGTGATCCCCTCGGTCCGGATCCGGCTCGGCGACGGCGCGCCGTCCGCACTGCTCGGGCGGACCGCCCGGCTGCGCATCGTGGACGAGTGGTTCCACGAGGGTCTGGACGCCCGCTACCGGGTGGTCGGCCTCCGGGTCACCCCGCCGGAGCGCGGCCGGCCCGAGGCGGCCGACCTCTACCTGGAGGAACTGTGACCAGCCCGTACGAGGAGGCACCCTAGATGGCAGCGCTGCCCGAGAACATCGTGGACCGGCTGCGGGACATGCAGCGCAAGATCCAGCAGCTCGGCGCCGAGGTGCGCAACCGCCCCGGCCTGACCCGGATCCTGGGCGACCTCACGGTCTCCGGCGGCGGGCGGCTCACCGTCCGCACGCCGGAGGACAAGACCCTGGCCCGGATCGGGGACATCACCGCGGCCGGCGCCAGCCCGCAGCAGGGCATGCTGGTCTACCGCGACGACGCCTCGCTCGCCTTCAGCATCAGCGGCAGCAGCGGCGCCACCCAGTGGGTCGGCATCTGGGACCGGCTCGGACACCTGGCCGTCTCCGACGACACCGTGACCGGCGGCCTGGCCCGGCCGTACGTACCGATCCCGCTCTACCCCGCTCCGCTGCCGATCACCTCGGCCAGCTGGACCCGGGTACTGCAGGGCGGCATGTACCTCCAGCACCCCCGGATCGCGGTCGGGGTCTGGGTCTCGGCCGCCGCCGCGACCACCGTCGAGGCCCGGGTGATGTACCTCAACTCCGACGGTGTGTCGGTCCAGTTGGGCAGCACGGTGACCGTGGCCGCGCAGGCCGTCACCCAGCAGGTGATCGGCTTCCACGGCCAGCCGCCGTTCACCTGGAGCAACCTCTACGTCGAGGCCCGCCGCACGGTCGGCACCGGGGCGGCCTCGGCCGGCGTGCTGTTCGCCGAGGGCCGCCAGAGCTGACCGACCGTCACATCCCAGGAGGTGCGCCCATGTCCCAGCCCGTGCCGGAGCAGCCGGCCGAGGAGGTCCTGACCTTCCCCGGCGGATTCATCCTGCTGCCGCCCGACCCCAACCCGGCGCCGATCCCCGAGCCGCCGCAGGAGGAGGTCCTGGTGCCGCCGCCGCCCGTGGACGGCGAGTCACCCTGACCGCGCTGCCGACCGGCCCCGCATCCGCCCTTCCGGCGGGTGCGGGGCCGCTCCCTTTTCGCCCGACCGCCAACCGCTGACCGCCGACCGCCAGGAGGCACCGCCATGTCCGACTCCGCCCGCCGCACTCTGCGCACCACCGTGCAGACCCTGCTCGGCCTGCTCGCCGCCGTCCCGCTGCTGGTCGACAGCGGCACCCTGCCCGCCACCCTGCCCGGCCTCGCCCTGGCGGTCACCGTCTCCACCGCCGTCACCCGGCTGATGGCGCTGCCCGGCATCGAGCAGTTCCTGCCGGCCTGGCTGCGCCGGGAGAGCACCGACGCCCCGTCGGACGGCCGGTGACCGCCGGCGCCCTGGGGACGGCCGCCACCCTCGACACCGCCGTGGTCTGGTGCGGAGCGCTCACCGCCGTCACGGCCGCCACCGGCATGCTCTGGCGGCTCGGCCGGGTGGTCCGTCAGATCGCCCACCGGGTCGAGGAGTTCAGCGAGGACTGGCAGGGCACCGAGGACCGCCCCGGCGTCCCCGGCCGGCACGGCGTGATGACCCGCCTCGACGGCATCGAGAAGCGGATCAGCGCGGTCGAGCACGAGCTCCGCCCCAACAGCGGCTCCTCGATGCGGGACGCGATCGACCGGGTCGACCGCCGCACGCTGCGCATCTCCCCCGACGCGGAGGGGTGACCCGCGGAGGGGCGAACTCCCGCACCACCGAACGGAATCCAGGAGGAACCATGCAGTTCGTCTCCCGCGCCCAGTGGGGCGCCCAGCCCCCGAGGGGCGACTGGCGCCAGATCCCCGGCACCCGGGGCGTCAAGATCCACTACGAGGGCACCGCCGTCCCGGCCGACCTGCCCGCCGACCACGACCGCTGCGCCGGCCGGGTCCGGGCGATCCAGAATGCTCACATGGCAGACCGGAACGAGGGCTGGATCGACATCGCGTACACCGCCGTGGTCTGCCCGCACGGCCAGGTCTTCGAGGGCCGCGGCGCGCACCACCAGACCGGGGCGAACGGCGGCGCCTCGCTCAACCGGGACCACTACGCGGTCTGCGCGATGGTCGGCGACTCGGGGCTGACCGAGCCCACCGAGGCGATGCTGCACGGCCTCCGGGATGCGGTCGAGTGGCTGCAGCGCGACGGCGGCGCGGGCGGCGAGATCAAGGGCCACCGCGACGGCTACGCCACCAGCTGCCCCGGCGGCCCGCTCTACCGCTGGGTCCAGGCCGGCGCCCCGCGCCCGGGCGGACCGGCCGCTCCGGTCCAGGTCTCCCCGCCGCCGGCCCCGGCCGGCCCCGAGTGGCCCGGCGAGTACCTGGCGCTGCGCTCCCCGATGCTGCACGACGAGAACGTCCGCCGCTGGCAGCAGCGGATGCGCGACCGCGGCTGGCCGATCGAGGCCGACGGCTGGTTCGGCCCCGCCTCGGCCGAGACCGCCCGCCGCTTCCAGGCCGAGAAGGGTCTGAGCAGCGACGGCGTGGTCGGGCCCGCGACCTGGGCGGCCAGCTGGAACAGCCCGGTGACCTGAGCCGCGGTCGGCCGGGGACCGGCCCGTTCGGGCCGGTCCCCGGCACCGTTTGCGTTCGACCCCTCCCGCAAACGCGATCGAACGCCTACGCTCACGCCTCAACATCTCCGTACCGGCCGGTAGCGCCGACAGTGAGCGAGGCCGACCATGCCCGAGCAGCAGGTGGACGCGCGGTTGCGCCGGTCGCGGGCGGCGGTGGCGGCGAGCTTCGTGCTCCAGGGCGTCACCTTCGCGCTGCTGGTGACCTGCATCCCGGAGATCCAGCGGCGGTACGGGCTGAGCGACGGGCTGCTGCCGGTGTTCCTGGCGGCGGTGCCGATCCTGGCCGGGGTCGGCTCGGTGACCTCCGAGTCGGTGGCCGGGCGGGTCGGGGCGCGGGCGGTGCTGCGGGTGGTGCAGCCGGCCGTCTGCGTCAGTCTGGCGCTGGTCGGGCTGGGCAGTGAGCTGTGGCAACTCGCCATCACGCTCGGCCTGTTCGGCCTGCTGGTCGGGGCGCTCGACGCGAGTATGAACATGCTCGGGGTCGGCCTGCAGCGCCGGTACGGCCGGAGCATCATGATCGGTTTCCATGCCGCGTTCAGCCTCGGCGGCATCCTCGGCGCGGCCCTGGCCGGGCTCGGCGCGCACGAGGACCTGGAGCTCCCGGTGCTGTTCGGCGGCGCGGCCGCCGTGCTGATCCCGCTCGCGCTGCTGGTCGGCACCCGCTTCCCCGGCCGGGCCGAACTCGGCGACGCGGTACGGGAGGCGGCCGCCGCCGCGGCCGCCCGGATCCCCTGGCGCCCGCTGCTGCCGCTCTGCGCCGCGATGGCCTTCGCGTACATCGCCGACGCCTCGGTCTCCAACTACAGCGTCAAGTACCTCACCGACGTGCTGGACAGCCCGGCGGACCTGGCCAAGCTCTCCTACCTCGGCTACATGGTGGCGATGCTGCTCGGCCGGGTGGTCGGCGACCGGGCGGTGGAGCGCTGGGGTGCGGTCCCGGTGGTGCGGGGCGGGGCGGCGCTGGCCGCGCTCGGCTTCGCGCTGGCGGCCGCCGCGCCGGAGGAGTGGGCCGGGATCGCCGCGTTCACCGTGCTCGGCTTCGGCATCTGCGCGATCATCCCGCAGGTGTTCGCGGCCGGCGGCCGGCTCTTCCCGCTCGCCTCCGACGCGGCGGTGGCCCGGCTCAACCTGTTCAACTACGTCGGCTTCCTGCTCGGTTCACCACTGGTCGGCGCGCTGGCCGGGGCCGGATCGTTCCGGCTGGCGCTGCTGGCCCCGATGGTGCTGATCCTGGCGATCCTCCCGCTGGCCCGGCACTTCGAGGGCGGACCCGCCGCCCGATAACGTGTGACCCATGTCCGAGAACTGCAGCGGCCTGCACCTATACTGGGACGAGGCCGTCACCTCGTACGACTTCGGGGCGGGGCACCCGATGGACCCGACCAGGCTGGCGCTGACGATGCGGCTGGTGGAGGCGTTCGGCCTGACCGCCGCGCCCGGGGTGACCGTCCGGGCGGCGCCGCCGGCCGGGGACTCGACGCTGCGGCTGGTGCACACCGCCGGGTACGTCGAGGCGGTCCGGCGGATCGCCGCCGACCCGGAGCGCAGCGACCCGGTGCACGGCCTGGGCACCGCCGACAACTGGGCCTTCGCCGCCCAGCACACCGCCTCCGCGCTGATCGCCGGCCAGTCGGTGGCCGGGGCCGAGGCGGTCTGGCGCGGCGGCGGCGCCCGACACGCCGTCAACTTCGCCGGCGGCCTGCACCACGCGATGCCGGACCGGGCGGCGGGCTTCTGCGTCTACAACGACCCCGCGCTGGCGATCGCCCGGCTGCTGGAGCTCGGCGCCGAGCGGGTCGCGTACGTGGACGTGGACGTGCACCACGGCGACGGCGTGCAGCAGGCGTTCTGGAACGACCCCCGGGTGCTCACCGTCTCGATCCACGAGAGCCCCGCCACGCTCTTCCCGGAGACCGGCTGGGCCACCGAGACCGGCGGCCCGGACGCCCCGGGCACCGCCGCCAACCTGCCGCTGCCCGCCGGGACCGGGGACGCGGGCTGGCTGCGGGCCTTCCACGCGTTCGTCCCCGAGCTGCTCTCCGCGTTCCGCCCGCAGGTGATCGTCAGCCAGCACGGCGCCGACACCCACGTGGCGGACCCGCTGGCGCACCTGGCGGTCAGCCTGGACGCGCAGCGGCTGGTGGCCGAGGCGGTGCACGAGCTGGCGCACCACTACGCCGACGGCCGCTGGCTGGCCCTCGGCGGTGGCGGCTACGCGGTGGTGGACGTCGTCCCGGCGGCCTGGACCCAGCTGGTGGCGATCGCCGCCGGACGCCCGATCGACCCGGCCGCCGAGCTCCCCGCCGAGTGGCGGGCCGAGGCCGAGCGGCTGACCGGACGCCCGGGGCCGGCCCGGATGACCGACGGTGCCGAGCCGCGCTGGCGCGACTTCCACGACCACGGCTACGACCCCGGCGACCGGCTGGACCAGGCGATCCTGGCCGCCCGCCGGGCCGTCCTGCCGCACCACGGCCTGCTGCCGTGAGCCGCGCGGGCGCCCCGACCAGGGCCGAGCTGACGGCCCATCTGCTCCGGCACCGGCTGGCGGGCCCGGCCGTCCCGACGCCCCGTCAGAACAACCTGCGGCACTACCGCCTGTTCGGCCAGGCCGACCCGGCGGCCCTGATGGGCCTGGACCCGGAGCGCCGCTGGGGGCCGGGCGCGGTGCTGGACCTGATGGCCCGACAGGTCGGCGTGCACCCCGACTTCTCGTACGGCCAGGGGCCGGACACCATCGACCCCGAGCGCACCGTCGACGCGCTGGACCGCCTGGCCGGGCTGCTGGGAGCCACCGCCGCCCGCCGCGGCGGCGTCCTGGCCGGGACGGGGCACCCCACCAAGCTGGCGGGCTTCCACGGCGCACTGGCGCGCGCCCTGGAGCGCGCGGGCTGCACCCTGCACACTCCCGGGCGCGGGACCCGCTTCCGCGAGCCCACTCCGGCCGGTCAGCGGGCCTGCGTGCTGGACGCGGTCGGCCCGGTCCTGGTGGTCCGCTCCGCCGACAGCGCGAAGGAACTGCTGCACACCCACTCGCCGGCTCCGGTCCGACTGGCCCTGGCCGCACTCACCGGGGCCGGGCACCCGCTGCCCGACCTGGTGCTGGGCGACCACGGCTGGCTCTGCGGGGCCGGCCGGCTCGGCGTCCCGGCCGGTGGCCTCGCCGACTCCAACGACCCGGCGCCGTTCGTGGCCGAGGCCGAGGGCACCGTCGCGGTGGCCGTCCCGGTGGACGACGGTGCGCATCCGGACTGCTACAGAGCGCTGAGTGACTACGTACTGCAACGGGCGGACCTCGCACCGTACAAGGACTGAGCTTCCCCCTCTTCCCACTGGTACCACCCTTAACTACTCTGGGGATACACGTGTGCCGGTGGAGTCACCGAAGGGGAAGTCGGTGCCTTGCACACGGGTAAGGGTCGGGTGAGGGTCATGAGTTCCGGCGAGCGCCCATTGCAGGAGGTCGTCTTCCTGACCGTGGCGGAGGTTGCCTCGGTCATGCGGGTGTCCAAGATGACGGTGTACCGGTTGGTGCACAGCGGAGAGCTGCCCGCGATCAGGGTCGGCCGCTCCTTCCGAGTCCCCGAGCAGGCCGTCCACGAGTACCTCAGGGATTCCTACGTACGGCTCGAAAGCGCGTAACCTGGGCTCTCATCAGGGCGCGATTACGGCTTATCCGAGGTGACGGGTAGGCTAGGCCCTCCGTCAGTCGTATGGACTCCGTCTCTCACGGACGAGAGTCTCAGTGAGCGAGGGTAGTTCCGTGGGCTCTGTCATCAAGAAGCGTCGCAAGCGTATGGCCAAGAAGAAGCACCGCAAGCTTCTGAAGCGCACTCGCGTTCAGCGTCGTAACAAGAAGTAGGCACCCACGGCCGCGCCCTGCGCGCCAGGTTGCAGACAGCGCCCGCCCCGGCTCAGGCCGGGGCGGGCGCTGTCGTTTCCCCGGATCGAACCCCGGCGCGATACGGTGCGTGCAGGGCTTACGAGAGGGGTGCGGCGGAGTGGGCAAGGTCGTGCTCGTCACCGGTGTGGCCCGGCATCTCGGGGCCAGGTTCGCGGCCCGGCTGGCCGCCCGGCCCGGGATCGACCGGGTGGTCGGGGTGGACAGCAGGGAGCCCTGGGGCGGGATGGCCGCCGACGGCGTCGAGTACGTCCGGGTGGACCTGCGCCGGCCGGCCGTCGCCCGGGTGATCGCCGAGCACGACGTGGACACCGTGGTGCACCTGGACGTCAGCGCCGGAGTGCAGGGCGGCCGGGCCGCCGCCAAGGAGACCAACGTCATCGGCACCATGCAGCTGCTCGGGGCCTGCCAGAAGGCACCCGGTCTGCGTCGACTGGTGGTCAAGTCCACCACCGCCGTGTACGGCTCCACCCCGCGTGACCCGGCGGTGTTCGGCGAGCGGATGCCGCCCAAGGGCCTGCCGCGCAGCGGTTTCGGCAAGGACGCCACCGAGGTCGAGGGCTACGTCCGGGGCTTCGCCCGGCGCCGCCCCGACGTCGCGGTCACCGTGCTGCGGTTCGCCAACATCGTCGGCCCGGCCGGGGACACCCCGCTCTGCGACTACTTCGCGCTGCCGGTGCTGCCCACCGTGCTCGGCCGCGACCCCCGGCTCCAGTTCGTGCACGAGGACGACGCGGTCGAACTGCTGCACCTGGCCGCCACCGAACCCAGGCCCGGTACCTACAACGTGGCCGGCGACGGCGTCCTGCTGCTCTCCCAGTGCGCCCGCAGGCTGGGCCGGCCGACCGTGCCGCTGCTCGGCCCCGCGCTCGGCCTGGTGGCCGGGCTGGCCCGGCAGACCGGGCTGGCCGACATCTCGCCCGAACAGATCCAACTGCTCACCCACGGGCGGGTGGTGGACACCGCCCAGCTGCGCGAGGGCTTCGGCTGGACCCCGTCGCGCACCACTCCTGAGGCGTTCGCCGACTTCGCCGCCGCCCAGTCCGGCGGGCTGCTGCCGCCCGAGCGGCTGGCCGCCGCCACCGACCGGCTGGCGGGTCTGCTGACCCGTCAGAACCCTCCGAGGAGCTGAGGACGGGATGACCGCTGCGAGGGACGCCGCCCAGGCGAAGGTGATCCCGATCGAGTCCGCGCCGAGCTGGCAGCCGGAGCCCTCGGGCCCGGCCCTGTCCGACCGGATCGCCGACGCGGTCGGCGGCGCGCTGGCCGGGCCGCTCGGCTCGGCCGCCACCAGGGCGCTCGGCAAGGGCTGGGAGCAGCGGGCCGCCAACGGCCTGTCCTTCCTGCGGCGCCGGATCACCGGCGACTACGAGGTGGACCAGTTCGGCTTCGACCAGGAGCTCACCGAGGAGGTGCTGCTCTCGATGCTCCGCCCGCTGGCGGAGAAGTACTTCCGGGTCGAGGTCCGGGGGATCGAGAACATCCCGGCCGAGGGCGGCGTGCTGATCGTGGCCAACCACTCGGGCACCGTCCCGCTGGACGCGCTGATGACCCAGATCGCCATCCACGACCACCACCCCCGGCGGCGGCACCTGCGGATGCTCGCGGCCGACCTGGTGTTCGAGCTGCCGGTGGTGGGCGGGCTGGCCCGCAAGGCCGGGCACACGCTGGCCTGCGGGGAGGACGCCGCCGCGCTGCTGGAGCGCGGCGAGGTGGTCGGGGTCTGGCCGGAGGGCTTCAAGGGGATCGGCAAGCCGTTCTCCGAGCGGTACAAGCTGCAGCGGTTCGGCCGGGGCGGGTTCGTGGCGTCCGCGCTGCGGGCCGGGGTGCCGATCGTCCCGTGCTCGATCGTCGGTGCCGAGGAGACCTACCCGATGATCGGCAACGCCCGGACGCTGGCCCGGGCGCTCGGCCTGCCGTACCTGCCGATCACGCCGACCTTCCCCTGGCTCGGCCCGCTCGGCGCGATCCCGCTGCCGACCAAGTGGACCATCCAGTTCGGCGAGCCGATCCCGACCGACAGCCACCCGCCGGAGGCGGCGGACGACCCGATGCTGGTCTTCGACCTCACCGACCAGGTCAGGGAGACCATCCAGCACACGCTCTACCAGCTGCTGGTGCAGCGGCGGTCGGTCTTCTTCTAGACCTTCCCGGCACACGGGGGCGGGGCCGGGGCAACTGCCCCGGCCCCGCCCCCGTCGGGTGTCAGCCCAGGGAGATCTCCGGCAGCAGGCCCGGGATCAGCGCGGGGATGCGCAGCTCCTGGGTCGGCGGCTGGTCCTGCGGGGCGCCGCTGTCCGCCGGGGCTGGTGCCTCGGCGGGGTGCTCGGCCGGGCCGGCGGCAGGGCTGCTGCCGGTGCCGCCGTTGCCGGTGATGGCACCGGGCAGCAGCTTGTCGAGCAGACCGGGGCTGGCCTTGCCGCTGGGCGTGGTCGCGCCCGCTCCGGTACCGGAGTCGGGCCGGCCCTGCTCGCTGCGCGGGCGGTCCGCGGTGCCGTGGCCGGTCGCCGGGGAGCTGCCCGACCCGCCGGTGGACTGCTGCGCGCCGCCGCCGGGTGCGGCCGGAGCGCCGCCCTTGGCCGCGGGCTGGGTCAGCCTGAGCGGGGCGACGTCCTCGGTCATCTCGTCGAAGAGGCTGTTCACCTTGCTGGCCTGGCCGGTGAGTTGCGACGGCAGCTGGCCCTGGACGGCCGCCCAGCGGTCGTCCTCGGCGTCGGTGAAGGTGGCCAGCTTGCGCATCGGGTCGAGCGAGCCGTTGCTCCGGTAGACCGAGCGGAGCAGCTCCCGGCCCTTGACCGCCTCGGCGTGCATGTCGTCCAGGGCGCGGCGGACCTGCTCCACCGTGTCCGGGCTCAACGAGGCACCGGTGTCCGTCCGGCCGAGCAGGCCCTGGGCCTCCTCCAGCCGGGTGGAGGCCTGGTCCAGCAGCAGGGCACCGACCTCGGAGTCGGACCCGGCCCAGCTCAGCCGGAGGTCCTCCAGGCCGCGCTTCATGCCGTAGAGGGTGTCCCCCGGAAGGGCGTTGGAGCTGGCGGCGGCCGCGCCGGCGAAGCTGCCGACCGCCACCCCGGCGACCAGACCGCCGATCGCCAGCCGCCGGCCCCAGCGAGTCCTGGCGCCGGAGCGGACCGCCCGGTGCCTGCGCTGCTGCGGTACCCGGGCCGCCGGGCTGCCGGTCCAGTCGCGCTCGAACGCGGCCATCAGCTGGGCGCGTTGGAGTGTCCTGGCCTCGGCGCTCAGCTCGGGCTCGGGCAGTGCGCCCAGGGCGTCCGCCATGCTCAGCAGCTCCGCCATCGCGGTGGAGCCACCTTGCCGACTGCTGCCGGGTCTCTGATCCCCTTGGTGGGGCTCTGCGTGGTGGGCCTCCAGCGCCTCGGCGAAGGCCCTCGCCCGCCGGTGCTCCAGCATGTTTGCCGTCACGGGCCACACCTCCCTTCGTCGTTGTCGACTCCCCGGCCTGCCGGACGGTTGCCTCGGCGGGCCAAAACCACTCCATCGGGTGAGCGTGGCCGATCCTGCTTGACCCACGGCCCGGCGGGGGCTTGCACGTTGGCCAACGAGCGGTGCGGGGCGTCGGTTACGCACGACTGATCATGTGACCGCTCATTCACCCGACTGGGGAGGCTGGGCAGTTGATATGACTCACGGTCGGTTATCGCCTTCACCGGGCGTCGGGCGGCAGCAGTCGCGCCAGGGTGCGCACCGCGCGGTACTGGAGGGTCTTGATGGCCCCCTCGTTCTTTCCCATGATCCTGGCCGTCTCGGCCACCGACAGCCCCTGCAGGAACCGGAGCGTGACGCACTCCTGCTGCTGCGGGTTGAGCCGGCGCACCGCGTCCAGCAGGGCCGCGTTGGAGAGCGACTCCAGTACCGAGTCCTCGGGGCTGCGCTCGCACTCGTTGGAGTCGAGCATCTCGCCGGTGGTGACCTCGAGCCGGAACCGGCTGGACTTGAAGTGGTCCGCCACCAGGTTCCGGGCGATGGTCACCAGCCAGGCGCCGAAGTCCCGGCCCTGCCAGGTGAAGGTGCCGATCCGGCGCAGCGCGCGCAGGAAGGTCTCGCTGGTCAGGTCCTCGGCGGTGGCCCGGCCGCCGACCCGGTAGTAGATGTACCGGTAGACGGTGTCCGAGTAGTGGTCGTAGAGGCGGCCGAAGGCCTCGCTCTCGCCGTTCTGGGCCCGCTCGACCAACTCCATGATCGGGTTGTGCTCGGACTCCAGGCCGGGGGTCGGCGTGGTTCTGGCCCTGCTTCGTGAGCCCGGACCCGTCCCGGCACCGACCCGGCTGCGGGTGCCCGTCCCGCTGGTGGTCGCCGGGGAGCGCAGGGCTACCCCGGTGGCCAACGGGACTCCGGCCAGGGCCGGTTGTGGCACGTACAGCTCGAACTCGCGGATCGCGGACCGGAGTCGGTCGAGGTGTGTACCGCGGCGCAGGTTGGTGGGCGACGGGCGGGAGGAGGCAGGCGCGTCGTTCCGGACGGGTGGGTACACGGGACTCCCAGAGGCAGAACTGTGGACGGATCACCTCCGCCTGCGCGGAGAGCACACTCCGACTGACCCCTCGTCACCGGGGACGTGTGGGTGGCGTGCATCCAGGAGAGAATAACGCTTTGTGCAATGACAGCTACACCCTGTGGCCGAAGTGGTCGTTTGAGATCCGCTTGGCGTGCATATTCAGCTGGAACTGACCGAACCTGGCATCAGCCGCCCGGCTCAATGTGATCGCGCGTGTGCACCGGGTGACAGTTTCCGGAGGTGGGGGGCCCGATTCCCGGGTTCAGGCCTCGGCAATCCCCGACTTTGCCGAGTCTCCGAACGATCGGTTCCGGTCACGCGCGAACGAGATCGGAGCGCCCGGGTCCGGCACCGGAGTTCGCCCTTAAGAGTGAGCCGGTGTCCGCACCCCGCTGACCCCGCTGACCAGGCGTCAGACCGCCCGGTGCCGCCGCCGGATCGCCACCGCGGCCGCCGCCGTACCGGCCAGCACCCCCAGGCCGGCCGCCGTGGGCAGGCCGATCCTGGCCGCCTTGCGGCCGGTCCTGAAGTCCCGCACCCGCCAGCCGTTGGCCCGGGCGTGCCGCCGCAGCGCCGAGTCCGGGTTCACCACGTACGGGTGGCCGACCAGCGCGAGCATCGGGATGTCGTTGGCCGAGTCGCTGAACGCCGCGCACCGGCTCAGCTCCAGCTGCTCCCGCCGGGCCAGCGCGGTGACCGCCGCGGCCTTCGCCTCGCCGTGCAGCAGCCCGCCGACCAGCCGGCCGGTGTAGACGCCGTCCACCGCCTCGGCCACGGTGCCGAGCGCGCCGGTCATCCCGAGCTGCCGGGCGATGATCCGGGCCACCTCCTGCGGGGCGGCCGTGACCAGCCAGACCCGCTGCCCGGCGTCGAGGTGCAGCTGCACCAGGGCCCGGGTGCCGGGCCAGATCTTCCGGGCGATGACGTCCGCGAAGATCTCCTCGCAGATCTCCTCCAGCTCGGTGGTGCGCTTCCCGGCCACCAGGCCGAGCGCCTTGTCCTTGGCGTCCGCCATGTGCGCCGGGTCCTCGGCGCCGTGCACCCGGAACCAGGCCTGCTGCCAGGCGAACCTGGCCATGTCGCGGCGGGTGAAGAAGCGGCGCCGGTACAGGCCGATGCCCAGGTAGAAGATCGCCGCGCCGCGCAGGATGGTGTTGTCGCAGTCGAAGAACGCGGCCGCCCGCGGGTCGTCCGGGGTCGGCGTGTGGTCCTCCGCCGCGTCGGCCGCGGCCTCGCCGGCCAGGGCGGACTGCTCGGTCGGGGAGCGCCGTGCGGGGGAGAGCCTTCGGAGGACGGCCATGGCACCGAGCATAACGAGCCGGCGTGAACGAGGGTGCACGGGAGAGTTGCCGCCGCCTTGCCGCAGAATGGGCGGGGTGAGCCCACTGTTGCGACGTGACACGAGCAAGAAGCCGGCCGAGCGGACGGTCACTCTGATCGGGAAGCCGGGGTGCCATCTGTGCGACGACGCACGGGCGGTGATCACCCGGGTGACCGGGGAGCTGGGGAGCGCCTTCGAGGAGCGGGACATCACCCAGGACGAGGAGCTGTACCGGAAGTACTGGGAGCAGATTCCGGTGACGCTGATCGACGGGAAGCAGCACGATTTCTGGCGGGTCGACGAACGCCGGCTGCGGGCCGCGCTCGGCGCCTGACGACACGGCAGCCCCTCCGAACGGCGGGGGTGCTTCGCCAAATCGTTGTGGATAAAAGTGAAGATCGGCTTAGAGAACGCCAAATGGTCGGCTTACGATCTAAAATGTTCTGTCCGCCGGGGGTTGGATGACGGAGGAGGGCTTCCATGCTTCCCGGTCGACAACTGCCGCCCGTGCGGGGCGGCTTCGCCGTCGTGGACGTCGAGGCCAGTGGCCGCAGCCCGTGGCGCCACCGGGTGGTCGAGGTGGCGGTGGTGCTGCTGGACGGCCGACTCCGGACCGAGGGCGAGTTCTCCACCCTGATCGACCCGGTCGGACCGGTCGGGCCGACCCATGTGCACCGGATCAGCCAGGCCGACGTGGTCGGCGCGCCGAGGTTCCGCGAGGTCGCCCCCGCACTGCTGGACCTGCTGGCGGGCCGGGTGCTGGTCGGCCACCACGTCAGCTGCGACCAGGCGTTCCTGGAGCGCGAGTTCGCCCGGATAGGCGTGCCGCTCCCGTCGGTGCCCTCGCTCTGCACGCTCCGGCTGGCCCGGGCGCACCTGGCCGGGGCCGGCGGCTACGGCCTGACGGCCTGCGTGGAGGCGGCCGGGCTCGGCTGGTACCCGGCGCACACCGCGCTCGGCGACGCCCGGGCCACCGCCGACCTGCTCCGGCACCTCACCGCGGCCCGGGCCGACTGGGCCCCGCCGCTGCACGAGGCGGCCGGACTGCCCTGGCCCCGGCTGGGCGGCGCGATGTCGCGGCGGCACGCCGGTCCGCCGCCGCTGATCCGGCGGGAGGCCCCGTTCGGGCCGTGGCCGCAGGGCGTCGAACCGCCCGGCATGGTGCTCACCGCTCTGGGCGCCGGGCGGTGAGTGGCGCACACTGTCGCAGGGGCGGCCGCGGCGGAGGCGTGATGCGCGTCACTGTGCCCGGACAAATCGGACACCATCTTTGTGCACACGTTCACAAACACATAGCCTGGCTGCCAAAGCCCAGCTTCACCCACAGGAGCACCGTGGCAATCGGCCGATCCACCCAGAGCACTTCGCAGACGCCCGAACCGGGCGCCGCGCGCCGACCCTCGCGTGCCCGGGGCATCCCGGAGGCGACCGTCGCCCGCCTTCCCCTCTACCTGAGGGCACTCACCGCGCTCTCCGAGCGCTCCGTGCCCACCGTCTCATCCGAGGAACTGGCCACCGCAGCCGGGGTCAACTCGGCGAAGCTCCGCAAGGACTTCTCCTACCTCGGCTCCTACGGGACCCGCGGCGTCGGCTACGACGTGGAGTACCTGGTCTACCAGATCTCCCGCGAGCTCGGCCTGACCCAGGACTGGCCCGTGGTCATCGTCGGGATCGGTAACCTCGGGCACGCGCTCGCCAACTACGGCGGCTTCGCCTCCCGCGGTTTCCGGGTCGCCGCCCTGCTGGACGCCGACCCGACCGTGGTCGGCAACAGCGCCGCCGGCCTGCCGGTGCGGCACATGGACGAGTTGGAGGCGATCGTGGAGAGCCAGCACGTCTCCATCGGCGTCATCACCACCCCGCCCGGCGCGGCCCAGCAGGTCTGCGACCGCCTGGTCGAGGCCGGCGTCACCAGCATCCTGAACTTCGCCCCGACCGTGCTGACCGTCCCGGACGGCGTGGACGTGCGCAAGGTGGACCTCTCGATAGAGCTCCAGATCCTCGCCTTCCACGAGCAGCGCAAGGCGGGCGAGGAGGCCGGCTCCGGCGACTCGGTGCTCGACCGCGCCCCCGGCCCGGTCCGGGCCGCGGCCGCCAAGCTCCGCCGGGCGGCCGGCGCCGCCAAGGCCGAGCCGGTCAAGGGCAAGCCCGCCAAGGGCACCGAGGGCGAGCGCTCCGCGGTGATGCCCGCGTGAGCCGCCAGCAGATCCGCAGCACCAGGGGGCGGGCATGAGTCTTCTCGTCGTCGGTCTGAGCCACCGCAGCGCGCCCGTCGGCCTGCTGGAGCGGGCCGCCCTCACCGGTGCGGTGCCCACCCGGCTGCTGCACGACACCGCGGCCTCCCCGGCCGTCGGTGAGGCCGCCCTGGTCAACACCTGCAACCGGATCGAGCTCTACGCCGACGTGGACAAGTTCCACGCCGGGGTGGCCGAGCTCTCCGTGCTGCTCGCCCACCACAGCGGCGTGGACCTGGAGGAGCTCACCTCGCACCTCTACGTGCACTACGAGGACCGGGCCGTGCACCACCTCTTCTCGGTGGCCTGCGGCCTGGACTCGATGGTGGTCGGCGAGGGCCAGATCCTCGGTCAGCTCCGCGACGCGCTGGCCCGCGCCCAGGAGGAGCACACCGCCGGGCGCGGACTGAACGAGCTGTTCCAGCAGGCCCTGCGGGTCGGCAAGCGGGCGCACAGCGAGACCGGCATCGACAAGGCCGGCCAGTCCCTGGTCACCTTCGGCCTGGAGCAGGTCGCGGCCGGGGCCGGCGAGATCGCGGGCAAGCGCGCCCTGGTGGTCGGGGCAGGATCGATGAGCTCGCTGGCCGCCGCCACCCTGGTCCGCTCCGGTGTCTCCGATCTGCTGATCGCCAACCGCACCCCCGAGCGGGCCGAGCGGCTCGCGGCCAACCTGGGCGCCCGTACGGTCGAGTTCGGCAAGGTCCGCGCGGCGCTCGCCGACGTCGACCTGGTGATCTCGTGCACCGGGGCGGCCGGTGTGGTGATCAGCGCCGAGGACGTCGCGGCGGCGGTCGCGGTCCGGACCGCCGAGAACCCGCTCGCCTTCCTCGACCTGGCCATGCCGCGCGACGTGGACCACGCGGTCCACGAGCTGGCCGGGGCCCTGCTGGTCGACCTGGAGACCCTCTCGCAGGCGCACGCCGCCACCCCCGGAGCCGGGGACGTGGACGCCGTGGTGGGCATCGTCGCGGACGAGGTCGACGCCTTCGGCGCGGCCCAGCGCGCGGCCCGGATCGCCCCCACCGTGGTGGCGCTCCGTCAGATGGCCTCCGAGGTGGTGCTGAGCGAGCTCGGCCGCCTCAACACCCGGCTGCCCGACCTGGACGAGCGCACCAGGGCCGAGGTCTCGCAGACCGTCAAGCGCGTGGTGGACAAGCTCCTGCACGCCCCGACCGTCCGGGTGAAGCAGCTCGCGGCCGAGCCCGGCGGGGCCGGGTACGCCGATGCGCTGCGCGAGCTGTTCGACCTGGACCCGGCGGCAGTGCAGGCTGTCTCCGGCACACCGATCGGTGCGCAGGCCACGGCCGACGCCGCCCACGCGGGGGGAAGCCCCCGATGAACCACCAGCCAGCCCACGAGCATGACCGGGACGATCACCTCATGAATGGTCAACTGAGCAGCAGCGACGGCCAGTCGCAGCCGCTGCGCCTCGGCACGCGCCGAAGCGCCCTTGCGATGGCCCAGTCGGGCATGGTCGCCCGCACGGTCGAGCGGGTCACCGGACGCCCCGTCGAGCTGGTGGAGATCACCACCTACGGCGACACGTCCAGGGAGGCGCTGGCACAGATCGGCGGCACCGGGGTCTTCGTCTCCGCGCTGCGCGACGCGCTGCTGGAGGGCCGGATCGACCTGGCCGTGCACTCGCTCAAGGACCTGCCCACCGCGGCGCCCGAGGGCCTGCTGCTGGCGGTCGTGCCCGAGCGCGAGGACAGCCGGGACGCCCTGGTCGGCCGGGACGGCCTGGGCCTGACCGAGCTGGTCGAGAAGCTGGCCGGGCACACCGCCCGGATCGGCACCGGATCGCCGCGCCGGATGGCCCAGTTGAACGCATGGGCCCGCGCCAAGGGGGTCGAGCTGGAGACGGTCCCGATCCGCGGCAACGTGGACACCCGGATCGGCTACGTCGCCTCGGGCGAGCTCGACGCGGTGGTGCTGGCCGCCGCCGGGCTCAACCGGCTCGGCCGCAGCGCCGATGCCACCGAGCTCCTGGACCCGGAGCTGATGCTCCCCGCTCCCGGCCAGGGCGCCCTGGCCGTCGAGTGCGTGAGCCCCGAACTCGCCTCCGTGCTCGGTGAGTTGGACCACCTCCCGACCCGGGTCGCGGTGGCCGCCGAGCGTGCCCTGCTGGCCCGCCTGGAGGCCGGCTGCTCCGCCCCGGTTGCCGCCCTCGCCACCTGGCAGGGCACCGAACTGCGGCTGGAGGGCGTGGTCGGCACCGTCGACGGCGCCACCCTGCTGAAGAAGACCGCCAACGGTCCGCTCGTCCTCGACGAGACCGCCGAGCGGCAGGCGGTGGCCCTCGGCCACGCGCTCGCCGAGCGGCTGCTCGACGTGGGAGCGGCCAACCTGATGGGGGAGCGAGCCCGATGAGCGCCGCCGCCAACCTCGCGCACACCCCGGCCGCCCCGGCCGGACGCTGCACCTTCCTCGGTGCGGGCCCCGGTGACCCGGGCCTGCTCACCCTGCGGGCGGTGGACGTGCTGGCCTCCGCCGACGTGCTGATCGCCGACCCGCTCACCGCGGTCGCCGTGCGCACCCACTGCCCCGAGCGGGTGGTGGTGCACAGCACCGCCGGCGAGGACTGCCCGGACGTGGCGGCCCTGGTCGCCGAGGCCGTCCGCTCCGGCAAGCACGTGGTCCGCACCGTCGACGGCGACCCCGGCCTGGACGGCTGCGCCGCCGAGGAGATGCTCGGCTGCGCCCAGGCCGAGATCCCGTTCGAGGTGATCCCGGGCGTGGCCCAGTCGGTCGGCGTGCCGGCCTACGCCGGGGTGCCGCTGCGCGGCAGCCGGGGCGCGGACGTCCGGTTCGTGGACGGGGCCGGCCTGCTGGCCGGCCAGGCGGTCGACCTCGGTGCGCCGGAGACCACCCTGGTGGTCCGCACCACGCTCGGCCAGCTGCCCGCCACCGCCGCCGCGCTGGTGGCCAACGGCCGCAAGCCCGACTCGCCGCTGTCGGCCACCCTCTCCGGGACCACCACCCGGCAGCGCACCTTCACCGCCACCCTGGCCACCATCGCGGCCGACCTGAAGGCGGCCCGGGTACTGCCCTCGCCGGTCTCGGCCCCGGTCGACCCGGCCACCTCGGTGATAGCCGTGGTGGGCGAGCAGGTCGCCCACCGCTCCTCGCACTCGTGGTTCGAGACCAAGCCGCTGTTCGGCTGGAACGTCCTCGTGCCGCGGACCAAGGAGCAGGCGCACGGCCTCTCCGACCAGCTCCGCGGCTACGGCGCGGTGCCGCAGGAGGTGCCGACCATCGCGGTCGAGCCGCCGCGCACCCCGCAGCAGATGGAGCGCGCCATCAAGGGCCTGGTGACGGGCCGTTACGAGTGGATCGCCTTCACCTCGGTCAACGCGGTCCGCGCGGTCCGGGAGAAGTTCGAGGAGTACGGGCTGGACGCCCGCGCCTTCGCCGGGATCAAGGTCGCGGCGGTCGGCGAGACCACCGCGCAGGCCCTGGTCGACTTCGGCGTGAAGCCCGACCTGGTGCCCAGCGGCGAGCAGTCCGCCGCCGGTCTGCTGGAGGACTGGCCGCCGTACGACCCGGTCTTCGACCCGATCGACCGGGTGCTGCTGCCGCGCGCCGACATCGCCACCGAGACCCTGGTGGCCGGCCTGGTCGAACTCGGCTGGGAGGTGGACGACGTGACGGCCTACCGGACCGTGCGCGCCTCGCCGCCGCCGGCCGAGACCCGGGAGGCGATCAAGGGCGGCGGCTTCGACGCGGTGCTCTTCACCTCCTCCTCGACCGTCCGCAACCTGGTCGGGATCGCGGGCAAGCCGCACAACGTCACGATCATCGCCTGCATCGGCCCGGCCACCGCGAAGACCGCGGAGGAGCACGGCCTGCGGGTGGACGTGATGGCCCCGGCCCCGTCGGCCGCCGCACTGGCCCAGGCGCTGGCAGACTTCGGGGCGGGCCGCCGGGACACCGCGACCGCCGCGGGCGAGCCGGTCTACCGCCCGAGCGAGCGTCGTCCGGGTTCCCGCCGCAAGGCCCGCTGACCCGGGACTTCTCGCAGGGCCTCAGGTACTACGGTCCAGGGGCTCGGGGAACGGCGAGGATGTCTGGCGTGCGGGTCAAAGGCGAAAGTGCCTGACCGCCCACGCACCGGTGACCTTGTACGAGGTCGGCGTCGCAGTTCCCCGAGCCCCTGATGGTTCCCACCGTTCGGAGAGAGAAGCTCGTGTCCGCTGAGTTCCCGTACGTCCGTCCGCGTCGTCTGCGTTCCACTCCCGCGATGCGGCGGCTGGTCGCGGAGACCAGGCTGCATCCGGCGGAGCTGATCCTGCCCGCGTTCGTGCGGGAGGGGATCAGCGAGCCGCGGCCGATCGGGTCGATGCCCGGGGTGGTGCAGCACACCAGGGACACCCTGCGCCGGGCCGCGGTCGAGGCGGCCGAGGCGGGCCTGGGCGGCATCATGCTGTTCGGCGTGCCCGAGGTGCAGGACGCGATCGGCAGTGAGGGCACCAACCCGGACGGCATCCTGCAGCTGGCCATCCGGGACGTGGTCTCCGAGGTCGGCGACGCGCTGGTGGTGATGTCCGACCTCTGTCTGGACGAGTACACCGACCACGGCCACTGCGGGGTGCTGGCCGAGGACGGCAGCGTGGACAACGACGCCACCCTGGAGCGGTACAAGGAGATGGCGCTGGTCCAGGCCGAGGCCGGGGTCCACCTGGTCGGCCCGTCCGGGATGATGGACGGTCAGGTCGGCGTGGTCCGGAAGGTGCTGGACGAGCAGGGCTTCCAGGACGTCGGGATCCTGGCCTACACGGCCAAGTACGCCTCGGCCTTCTACGGCCCGTTCCGGGAGGCGGTCGGCTCCTCGCTCAAGGGCGACCGGAAGAGCTACCAGCAGGACCCGGCGAACGCCCGGGAGTCGCTGCGCGAGCTGGAGCAGGACGTGGCCGAGGGGGCCGACCTGGTGATGGTCAAGCCCGCGATGGCCTACCTGGACGTGCTGCGGCAGATCGCCGACGCCTCGCCGGTGCCGGTCGCGGCGTACCAGGTGTCCGGCGAGTACTCGATGATCGAGGCCGCCGCCGCCAACGGCTGGGTCGACCGCGAGCGCCTCATCCTGGAGACCCTCACCTCGATCCGCCGGGCCGGCGCCGAGCAGATCCTCACCTACTGGGCCACCGAGGCCGCCGGGATGCTGCGCTGAGCACCTGAGCACCTGAGCACCTGGGCATGCGGAAGGGGTGGTGGGGAACCGGGTTCCCCACCACCCCTTCCTGCTGACCGGGTGTCAGTCGATCGTGGCGCTGCCCTCGGCGCCGCCCGCGGCCCAGTCGTCGCCCGCCACGAACCACTCGTGGAAGCAGGCCTCGATGTGGCTGGTCTCGGCGTGGCCCCAGCGCTCGGCGGCCAGGAAGGGCTCATCGGCGGAGGCGGCGAACTGGGCGCCACCGCTTGCACTCACGTGCGCGTAGGCGGGGGCCGAGACTCCGGCCAGGGCCAGGGTGGCGACCGCGGTGATCGCGGCCTTGCCCAGGATGCTCTTCATCAGAAGTTCCTCTCTGCGTGACAGCAGTGTGACTACAGGTGACCATGGATTCGGGTGCGCACGGTGCAGCACGCGCGCGAGCCGCGGCCGGTCCACTCGAAAGCAGCACGTCGCGAACGGCAGCAGACCGCAGGGCCCGGGGGAAGGCTTCCCCCGGGCCCTGCGGCGGTGGTGCGTGGAGCAGTGATCAGCCGATCAGGTGGGAGACGCCACCGTCGCCGCTGCCCACGGTGTTCTGGCCGACGTTGCAGACCTGGTTCGGCTCGTTGTTCAGAACGTCGGCCTCGATCGGCACCGCGACACCGATGACGGCGACGGCGATGTTGTGAACCTCGGGCAGGCAGAGGTTCGGGTTGTCCAGGGTGTGGAAGTTGTTGCTGTGGTCGCCGTGGGTGCCGGTGGCGTTGGTGCCGCCGTTGCCCGAGATGGAGGTGGCGGCACCGTCGGAGTCGCCGATCGCCATGGCGGGAGCGGCGGTCATGGCCAGACCAGCGGTGGCAACGCCCACGGCGGCGAGAGCCTTCTTGATCATTGTTCTGTTCCTTTTCGGATCTGATGGGAGTGATGGAGCAGGGTGGATCAGTCGGCCCTTACGGGCCAGGCCGGCGAGAGGGTTCAGCCGACCAGGTGGGAGACGCCGCCGTCACCGCTGCCGAGCGTGCCCTCGCCGACCACGCAGGTCTGCTTGGGCTGGTTGCTCAGAGCCGCGACCTCGACCGGCACCGCGACACCGAGGACGCCGACGCCGATGTTGTGCACCTCGGGCAGGCAGATGTTGGGGTTGTCGAGCACGTGGTAGTTCGGGCTGTGGTTGCCCCAGGTGCCCGTGGCGTTGGTGCCGCCGTTGCCCTGGATGGAACCGGCCGCACCGTCCGCGTTGCCGATCGCGGAGGCCGGAGCGGCGGTGGCGGCCAGGGCGGCGGCGGCCAGCCCGACAGCCGCGAAAGTCTTCTGGAGCATGGTGGAGATACCTCTCTGGATGAATCACATCGGTTGCCGGCCTGTCCGGGGGGATTACCTCCGACACCGTCCTGGCTGCGACATTTAGATCAAAGAATGACGGGCGCGAAGGTTACGCGGAATCTTCGGAAATCGGTGATGGATCGCCAAAGACCCGGCCCTGCAGTCGGATTATTAGGCCATACTGGTTAACCCGTGCTATCCCGGGCGCCGCTTACTCGTTTAGGCAGTTTGCTTTCGGCCGCGCAGCGGCTGCTACCCAAGCTCCACAGACAGAACGGTGATTAGCATGAAGCTCTCCAAGCGGGCGACCGGCGCGCTGCTGCTGGCGGTCGGGACCGGCGTCCTGGCCGGCCAGTCGGCGGCGATGGCCGCCCCCGGCAGCTCCCCGGTGACGCCCGGTCAGGTCGCGTCGATCGAGGACGAGTGGGGCACCGAGGAGGTCCCGTTCACCATCCCGCTGGAGACCGTCAGCGAGCACCTGCCGCTGCTGCCGAAGGGCGGCCAGGTCTCGGGCGGGATCCCGACCTCGCTGCTGATGCCGCCGGTGCCGGACGCCAAGCCGGGCGCCCAGCTGATCCCGGACCGGGTCGTGCCGGGGGTCGAGGTCGGCAAGGTCGGCCCCCGCCTGCAGGCCGCGCTGCCGCTGCCGACGGCCGACCGCAGCACCGAGCTGGGCGACCTGGCGCTGGACGCCCCGGCCGCCCCGCTGAACGCCCAGGGCCCCGACCTGACCCTCGGTCAGCCGTTCGCCTGGGTCGAGGGCAACAGCGGGTCGGCCGCGGACGACATGCTGACCGCCGGCGAGCTGGACCCGCAGCTGGTCACCGCGCCGGTGCAGGCGATCCCGGGCGCCAAGGCGAGCCTGGGCAAGGGCGGCGAGAAGCTCTCGGTCACCGACTCGCTGGCCGGCCTCACCTCGACCACCACCGGCACCATGCGCGAGGTGCTCGACCAGGCCTGACGGACCGTACGGAAGAGCCCGGCACCCGCCGTTCCGGTGGTGCCGGGCTCCGCTGTGCCGGGCGCTGCCCGGGGCCGCGGGTCAGCCGGGCAGCAGGTCGGTGACCTCACCGACCAGCAGCAGGTCCTCGGGGCCTCCGCCACCGCTCAGCGGGGCGGTCAGCGGGGCGGTGGAGACCGGCTCCAGGCCGTTGTCCGGTTCGAGCGCGAGGCCGTTGTTCAGCACATCGGCGGAGGACTGGGCGAACGGGTCGAGCCGGAGCGTCTTGGCGGGCCGGACGCCGTGGCCGAGCGCCCCGGTGACCGCACCGAGTCCCGCGGCGGCGTCCACCGGCTGCAACTGGCCGCCGGGCGCGGGCAGGTCGACCGCCTGGGCGGCGGTGGGTGCGCCCAGCAGGGCGGCGGCGGTGAGCAGGCCGAGGGACAGCTGCTTCCTGAGCGTCATGGGTTCAACTCCTGGGTGGTGCCTGGGCGGACGCCGAAGCCCCTCGGTCGGCGGACCAAGGGGCTTCGCACGGGTGCACTGCCGTTCAACAGGTGGTTCAGCAGTCCTCGTCGGCCACCGGGGGCGCCTCGACGTTGGCGCAGGAGTTGCCGAACGACGGGTTCAGCAGGCCCACCAGGTTGGCGCTGTTGCCGCAGAGGTTGACCGGCACGTGCACCGGAACCTGGATCGAGTTGCCCGAGCCGACACCGGGGGAGCCGGCGGTGACGCCCTCGGCGGAGGAGCTGGCCAGCGCGG
Source organism: Kitasatospora sp. NPDC002040 (assembly GCF_040296785.1). Taxonomy (NCBI): domain Bacteria; kingdom Bacillati; phylum Actinomycetota; class Actinomycetes; order Kitasatosporales; family Streptomycetaceae; genus Kitasatospora; species Kitasatospora sp. NPDC002040. The sequence goes on from NZ_JBEOXV010000001.1 coordinate 712,865, forward strand.
AGCCCGCACCGGCGGCGACGATACCGAGCGCGGCGGCGCCGACGGCGGCGGCCTTCTTCACGTTCTGCATGGGGGTTGATCTCCTAGATCACACAGGGAGGGGTGGGTGGTGCCCCGCACAGGAACGGGGCACCACCCGGTGGAGCCTGATCAGCCGGAGCTGATTCAGCCGACGTTGGCGCAGGAGTTGCCGAACGACGGGTTGAGCAGCGCGATGACGTTGACGGTGTTGCCGCAGACGTTCACCGGGATGTGGATCGGGACCTGGACGTTGTTGCCCGAGAGCACGCCCGGCGAGCCCGCCACGACGGCCTCGGCGTCGGAGCTGGCGGAAGCGGCACCGGCGGAGCCGAGCAGCAGGCCGGCAGCGGCGAGGGAGAGGACAGCAGCCTTCTGGATCTTGCGCATGGGGATTCCTCCGTTTGGGCGGATGGCCGGAAAAGCCACCCGAGTTCTGGGGGGTACCGTGTGGTGTGTCATGCGAGCGGCCCAAGTGCCTTGTTACGCCCGTGGATTGGACGGTCTCGCTCGGCCGCTTCGTTCACGCGCCCCGTGGTTCAGTTCTCGCACGGTCGAGATCAGTACGCAATCGCGGCGCGCCCAGGCGGGTGTCGAAATACTCCACCTGGAAGCCTTCGGTCTGACGTGGCGTCAGAGTCAGGCGTTGACGCAGGAGTTGCCGAACGCGGGGTTCAGCAGGCCGATCACGTCGACGGTGTTGCCGCAGAGGTTGACCGGGATGTGGACCGGGACCTGCACGTTGTTGCCCGAGAGCACACCGGGCGAGCCGGCCGTGACGGCCTCGGCCGAGGCGCCACTGCTGTGGTGGCCGTGGGCGGCGGCAGCAGCGGCGCCGCTCAGCAGCAGGGCCGCGGCTGCGGCGGTACCGAGGGTGCCGTAGGCGAGCTTGCGCATGGTGCGAACTCATTTCTTGCGTGTTGATCAGGGGACTGGGTGGAGCTGGGTTCGCCAGTAAGAACGACGCAGTGCGCGGGGGGAAACGGGCGGCGCCCGCGATCACCCAAATGCCGGGATTGCTGCATTCGGGTGATTGTCGAAGTGCCGCCGGAACCAGCCCTGGCAGCCCTCGTTGGACCGGAAGCACGCCTGTGCGCTTCCTTGCTCGTCCGCTGTTGGTACGGCAACTGGAAGACCTGATCTACGAGGAGACTCAAATGAGCGTCAAGAAGGCCGCCGCTGTCGGCGCCGCTGTTGTCGGCATCGTTGCCGCCGGTGCGGGCACCGCGATGGCGAGTGCCGGGGCCGAGGGCGTCACCGCCGGCTCTCCGGGTGTCATCTCCGGCAACTCCGTCCAGGTTCCGGTTCACGTCCCGGTCAACCTCTGCGGCAACAGCGTCAACGTGATCGGCGCGCTGAACCCGGCGTTCGGCAACTCCTGCGCGAACGTCGGCTGAATTCAGCCCCGTAACACCTGAGTTGTACCCGAACAGCGCCTGACGCCCCGGTGTCGGGCCGCCTCTCGGTCGATTCCGCCGTACCCGAGCCGCCGCTCCCCGCCTCCCCTCCTGAGGCGCGGGGCGGCGGTTCCGCGCTGTCCGGAGGCTGCGCCAACTCGCCTGTGCCGCCCGTGTCCTGGCTCTTGTTGCGTTACTTGTCAGTATCTAGCATGTGAGCCGGGCTCATCTTCTGCCCACCCGTTCCACGCCCGATACTCCGCGCCGCCCGGCGCACGCCGAGTGGCCCCCACCCCTCAAGGAGTCACGCGTGATCAGGACAGAACCACGGGCGGTGCGGCGACAGCGCCGGGCTGCTCTGACGGCCGCCATCGGCCTGCTCGCCGCCCTCGTGCTGACCGGCACCCCCACCGCCTCGGCCGCCCCCACGGCTGCGGTGAAGCCCGCCGCGATCGTCGCGCTCGGCGACAGCGCCATCTCCGGCGAAGGCGCCGGGACCGACACCGCCGACGCGTACGAGCCCGGTACCGACACCCCCACCAACTACTGCCACCGGCACGCCAAGTCGGAGATCTTCGTGACCGACCTGCCCGGGGTCACCGGGCTGGATCTGGCCTGCTCCGGCGCGCAGACCGGCGACCTGGTCAGCGACCCGGAGCTGGCGAAGATCACCGGGCCGGGCAGCGGCGACTTCGGCGAGCCCAAGCAGGACGTCCAACTCGCCCGCAAGGCGGCCGAGTACGACATCAAGATGGTGGTCGTCACGATCGGCGCCAACGACGACTTCGACTTCAGCGGCATCATGATGAGCTGTCTGCAGCAGTACTTCCCGATCCCCAAGGACCGGGGCTGCCGGGACACCATCGGCAGCGACTCGATCGAGCAGCGGGCCGAGCGGGTCAAGCCCAAGGTGGCGGCCGCGCTCACCAGCGTCCGCGCCACCATGCGGGCGGCCGGGTACGCCGACTCCTCCTACCAGTTGGTGTACCAGTCCTACTTCACCCCGATCACCCCGGACATCCGGCGCAACGACTACGCCGGAAAGGTGGCCGACGGCTGCCCGGCCTTCCCCGAGGACCTGGCCTGGGGCCACAACTGGGTGGTGCCGAAGCTGAGCGACGCGCTGCGCGAGGCCGCCGCCCGGGTGCCCGGGGTGCGCTACCTGGACCAGCGCCGGGTCTCCTACGGCCACGAGGTCTGCGCGGGCTGGACCAGCTCGCCGTACGAGTACACCAACGGCGACGTGATCGACCTGTCGGAGCGGACCAGGAACGGCTGCGACCACGAGATCGGCATCCCCGGCGTCTGCATGAACATGGTGCGGCAGTCCTACCACCTGCGGGTCGCGGGCTTCCGCGGCGAGGGGGTCTGCCTGGGCCAGTTCTACCGGCAGCCCGCACTCCAGGAGGCGTTCTGCACGCTCAACCCGCAGAACACCACCTCGATCCAGCCGCTGACGCCCGGTCAGCCCTTCCCGGACAAGCCGGAGGCGGGCTCCTGGTACCAGCTCACCAACCTGGCCACCGGCCAGGTGCTGGACTTCGCGGGCGGCGGCACGTACGGCGACAGCACCAACGGCCGGGCCGCCGTCGGCTACCGGGCCACCGGCGGGCTGAACCAGTCCTTTGTGCTCAACTCCCGCCCGGCGGGCGGATTCACGCTGAACTTCAGTGGCAACGAGTCGATGTGCCTGGACGCCACCGGGGCGGCCACCGCGCCCGGCACCCGGCTGGTCCAGTGGAGCTGCCACGGCGGTGACAACCAGCGCTGGATCTTCCGGCCCGCAGCGGCCGGCGGCTACCAACTGGCCGCCGCGGCGGACCAGTCCAAGGTGATGGGCCTGTCGTCGGTGCTGGACACCCAGGGCAACCGGGTGGTCGCGCTGGCCGCCGACACCGGTGCGGCCGACCAGCGGTGGCAGATCACCAAGCTCGGCATCGCCTACCTGCCGTAGGGCCGGGCAGATGGAGACGGCGGGCCCGGTCTCCCGGGCCCGCCGTCTCCGTCCTGCCGTGACTACGGCAGCCAGTGGTTCCCGGTGATCGCGATCATCACCTGGAGCTGGATGCTGGCGCCGTAGTAGCCGCTCGGGTCCAGCGGGGTGGCGTTCAGGTTGTTCCAGAGCGCGTCCAGCCAGGCCTGGCTGGACGGGTCGGCGGCGGCGGCCACCGCGAACGGGGCGATGAAGGCGACCGAGGAGCCGGCCTCGGCCACGGTGCCGTTCAGCTTGTACCCCTGGGCGATCTTGCTGGGGTCACCGCCGGTGGCGGACTTGATCCAGGTGTTCATCTTCCGCACCGAGGCCAGCGACTGGCTGTCACCGGTGGTCAGCGCGTCCACGCCGATCCGCCACGGGTCGCGGCAGGCGTTCCAGGAGTAGGCGCCGTCCAGCGAGGACTCCAGCACCTTGCCGGGGGCCGGCTTGGGGTCGCTGGTGTTGGTGTTCACCACGAAGTCCGGCAGCAGGCCGGTGCTGGGGGCGTACTTGCTCTGCAGGTGGCTGATCGCGTTCTGGTGGGCGGTCAGGATGCCGTCCCAGGCGCTGTCGCCGGTCGCCTTCCGGAAGGCCTTGAAGTGGCCGGGCAGCCAGTCCGAACTACGGCTCATGGTGTTGTAGTTGCCGTCGGACCAGTCGCCGAAGTTGGTCAGCTTGGTGCCGGCCACCACCTCGCTCGCCTTGATCGCGTTGATCCGCTTCACCGCGAGGGACTTGTAGTTGTAGCTCCCGGTGCTGCCCCACTGCCGGTCGGCCAGCAGCAGCGCGTACGCGATCTCCAGGTCGCCGTCGGTGGCGGAGTCGCTGCCGTCGACGCTCTTGCAGCTCGCGTCCTGCTCGGCCGCGTGCAGCGCCGAGTTGTTCACCGAGGGGTGGTCGAGGACGAACTTGAGCACCTTGTCGAAGGAGGACTTGGCGTCCGGGTCGGCCCCGGCCATGGTGGCCAGGATGGTCAGGCCGTAGCCCTGGCCCTCGGCCACGTAGGGGTGGTCCGCGTCGGTGGAGGCGATCGCCGACCAGCCGTTGCCGCACTTGGAGGTGACGAAGGCGGCCTTCCACTTCTTGTAGTAGTCCACCACCTTGGCGTCGTTGGCGGCCTGACTGCCGGACACCTTGATGGTCCCGGCGGCGTACGGGAACGCGTGGCTGCCGAAGGGCACGTTCACGCCGCCGCCGGGGGTCGGGGTGGGGGTGGGCGTGGGGGTCGGGGTGGGCGTCGGCGTGGGGGTCGGCGTGGGGGTGCCGCCGCTGCCGTAGGCCTCCAGCTCGAACAGCGAGTAGCCGTACGCGGTGCCGCGGGCGGTGCCGAAGACCCGCAGGTAGCGGCCGGTGCCGCTGACCGCCAGGTCGTCGGTGCCGCCGTCGCCGGTGCTGGTGGAGTACACCTGGCGCCAGCTGCTGCCGTCGTCGGAGAGCTCCACCCGGTACGCCTTGGCGTACGCCGCCTCCCAGTTGAGGACGACCCGGCCGACCGAGGCGCCGGCCCCGAGGTCGACCTGGATCCACTGGTTGTCCACGCCCTCGGCGCTGGCCCAGCGGGTGGTGCCGCTGCCGTCGACGGCCTTGGCGCCGCCGTAGCTGCTGGTCTCGGAGGAGGAGACGGTGACCGGCCGGTTCAGGGCGAGGTTGCCCGGAGCCGCGGTGGCGGGGGTGAGCGCGAGCAGGCTGGTGATCAGCGCACCGGCTGCCGAGGCCGCGCAGAGCGCGACCGAAGTCTTGCTTCTGGTAAGGGACATGGCGGGAGCATCCTGGCTCCGGGCACGGAGGGGCAAGGGGTAGGTTAGTAAAGTTTCCTAATGGAGACCGGAGTTCAGCAGGCTGTACTCCTCCGTGCCCGGACGGACCGTCAGCCCCGCACGCTCTCCCGGACCACTCCCGGCAGCCAGTCGGCCAGCCGGGAGAACCGGAAACCGAGCTGCTCGGCCCGGGTGTTGGCGACCCCGTAGTAGTGGTCGAAGGAGAACGGCGACGGCTCCGCCCCCTCGGTGAACCGGGCCTCGGGCAGGCCCTGGGCCGCGATCAGTGCACAGAGCGCCCGGACGTCGGTCTCCCCGTGCGAGGCGGCGTTCACCGGCCCGGTGAAGTCCGAACCGGCCGCCCAGACCAGGAAGTCGGCGATCTCGCCGTACTCCACGAAGGTGGCCGGATGGCTCGGCCGGTGCGCGACGATCTCCGCCCCGGTCCGCATCCGCTGCACGTAGTGCGCCAGCCGGCCGGTGAAGTCGGCGGCGCCGCCGCCCAGGACGTGCGCGGTGCGCACCGCCGCGTACGGCAGCACGGACTGCCGGGCCAGCACCGCCTCGGCGCCCCGCTTGCCCTCGGCGTACTCGGCGGACGGCGCGCCGGTCCAGGCGGCGGCGTCGAACTCCGGCTCGCCCAGCGGCTGTCCGGCGACCCCGTGCACCCGGTCGTAGACCTCCACCGTCGAGGTCATCAGGTACCGCCCGGTCCGGCCGCCGAACACCCGCAGCGCGATCTCCGCCTGCTCGGGCCGGTACAGCACCTGGTCCAGCACCACGTCGAAGCTCCGCCTGCCCAGCGCGGCGGCCAGCCCGGCCTCGTCGTCCCGGTCGGCCACCAGGTGCGTGACCCCGGGCGGCGGGGCCGAGGACCCCCGGTTCAGCACGGTGACCTTGGCCCCGCTGTCCCGCAGCAGCTCGACCACCCGCCGCCCGAAGTACCGGTTGCCGCCGATCACGCAGACCTCGTCCATGCCCCTGAACCCCTCCCGTAGCCTGCGCAGCAGTCTTCCGGTGATCCGGCCGGATGGGAAACGACGGCGGCCCGCGACTGTCCAGCGGAGCGACCACCAGGCGGACAGCCCTGCGGATCCCGGGCCCGATCCAGCAGGATCGCAGCACCACCTGCCTGCCCTGGAGCCCGTGATGACCACCGCAATACCCGGCCGCCGGATCGCCGCCGTCGCCGAGGAGTTCGGCACCCCGGTCTGGATCTACGACGCGGAGAGCATCCGCGGCCAGATCGCCAGGCTGAGGCAGTTCGACACCGTCCGCTTCGCCCAGAAGGCCTGCTCCAACACCCACCTGCTCCGGCTGATGCGCGAGCAGGGCGTCGCGGTGGACGCGGTCTCGCTCGGCGAGATCGAGCGGGCCCTCAAGGCCGGGTACCGGCCGGACGGCGCCGACGACGACCCGATCGTCTTCACCGCCGACCTGCTCGACCGGGCCACCCTGCGCCGGGTGGCCGAACTCGGCATCCCGGTCAACGCGGGCTCCCCGCAGATGCTGGAGCAGCTCGGCGAGGCCGCCCCCGGCCACCCGGTCTGGATCAGGATCAACCCCGGCTTCGGCCACGGCCACAGCCGCAAGACCAACACCGGCGGCGAGCAGAGCAAGCACGGCATCTGGCACGAGCACCTGGCCGAGAGCCTGGCGCTGGTCGACCGGTACCGGCTCGACCTGATCGGCTTCCACATGCACATCGGCTCCGGGGTGGACTACGGCCACCTGGAGGCGGTCTGCGAGACCATGCTCAAGCAGGTCAGGATCTCCGGCCGGGACATCCGCGCCATCTCGGCCGGCGGCGGCCTCTCGGTCCCGTACGCCGCCGGGCAGCCCGAGGTGGACACCGACCGCTACTTCCGGATCTGGGACGCCGCCCGCCGCGAGCTGGCCGCCGAACTCGGCCACCCGGTCCGGCTGGAGATCGAGCCGGGCCGCTTCCTGGTGGCCGGCTCCGGGGTGCTCGCCTCCGAGGTCCGGGCCCAGAAGCCGGTCGGCAGCAACCACTTCGTGCTGGTCGACGCGGGCTTCAACGACCTGATGCGGCCCGCCATGTACGGCAGCGCCCACCGCGTCACCGTGCTGCGCGACGGCACCCCGGTCGACGCCCCCGCGATCGACACCGTGCTGGCGGGTCCGCTCTGCGAGTCCGGCGACGTCTTCACCCAGGCGCCCGGCGGCGACGTGCTCCCGGTCCCACTGCCCCGGGTCGAGATCGGCGACCTCGCGGTCTTCCACGACACCGGCGCCTACGGCGCGAGCATGTCCTCCACCTACAACACCCGGCCGCTGATCCCGGAGGTGCTGGTCGACGGCGCCGACACCCGGCTGATCCGCCGCCGCCAGACGGTCGAGGAGCTGCTGGCGCTGGAGGACTGACGGGGCGTCGGCCCCGCCGGTGTCCGGTCACGGAACCGGCGGGGCCGCCCCGGTCACTCGTACCGCAGCGCGCTGGGCCGCATCAGCCGCAGCAGCAGCGGCAGCCCGAGCAGGGTGACCAGCAGGACCGAACCGGCCGCGACGCCCGACAGGGTCAGCATCGACCCCCAGTCGAAGGCGAAGTCCAGCCCGGCCGTGTACTGCAGCACCGAGCCCATCAGCAGCCCGCCCGCCGCCGCGAGCGCCAGCCCGAGCGCCATCGGGATCGCCGTCTGCCACAGCACGGACAGCGCCAGCACCCGGCGCCGGGTGCCGAAGGCGTACAGCACGCCCAGGATCCGGCGCTGCTCCCGCAGCCGCTCCAACTGCCCGACCAGCAGGCTCAGGGTGACCAGCAGCAGGGTCAGCCCGGCGCCCGCGGTGAGGACGCGCTTGACCGCGAGGTAGGTGTGGTCCGGGTCGGCGTCGAGCGGGAAGCGCGTCCTGGCGGTCGGGGCGACCAGCATGGCGTCCGTGACCAGCTGCTCGGCCGGGTCGGCAGTGCCGGGGGCCATCGCCACCAGGACGGTCGCGGGCTGTCCGCGCAGGACGGCCGCCGGGACCGCACCCGGCGTCAGCAGCAGCCGCCCGCCCGCCGTCGGCCGGTCGAACGGCGAGACCCCGGCCCGGGACGGCACGGTCGCCCTGATCGGGGGCACCGTCCAGGTGGCCGGCTCGCCCTCGCCGTGGAAGTACGCGGCCCGGACCTGACTGCCCGGCAGCACCGGCTCGGTCCGGCCCGGCTCGCCGGTCGGATCGGTCAGGAAGGCGTCGCCGTCCTGGCAGTCCGGCAGGGTCGCCAGCTCGGCCAGCGCCGCGCAGCCGGCGATCCGCACCACCGCGCCCTCCCACTCCCGGCCCTCGGGGCCGCGCAGGAAGAACTCGGTGTAGCCCAGCGCCCGGTCCACCCCCGGTGATCCGCCGAGCCGGGCGGCCAGTGCGGCCGTGTCGGCGGCGCCGCCGGCGAACTCGACGCTCTGCTGGTAGCGGTAGCCCGTGGGCGGCTGCCGGTCCGAGGTGTACTGGGCGCTGACGCCCATGAACAGCGTCTGCAGCGCGATCGCCCCGGCCACCGTCACCACCACGCCGCTCACCGCGGTGGCGGCCGGGGCCGCGCCGAGCTGGAGCCGGCGGGTCGCCAGCTGCCAGGACAGCGCCCCGCCCCTGGCCTGCCGGATCACCGCCTGCACCAGCCAGGGCAGCAGCGTGCAGACCGCCGCCAGCATCAGCAGCACGCCGAACGAGACCAGCAGCGAACCCCGGGTGTCCTGCACCGGGTTGAGCAGGTCGTCCCGGCTGCCGTAGGCCGGGTCGTACGGGGAGGGCAGCGCCATCGCCGCACCCACCACCAGCAGCCCGAGCGCCAGCAGGGTGAGCCGCCACCACAGTCGGCGCCGCTCGGTGCCGCTGTGCCGGACCACGCCGAGCGGGTCCACCGTGACCCGGCGCATCGCCAGCAGCGTGACCAGCACGGCCAGCACCGGCACCGCCGCCACCAGCACGGCCGTGATCAGCGGATCGGGTGCGATGTCCGCGGCGAAGAAGCTGAAGCCCGCGACCGTCAGACCCTCGATCAGCTGACGGCCCACCAGGAACAGCACCGCCCCGGTGGCCAGCCCGAGCAGCGAGCCGACCAGCGACTCCCCGGCGGCCAGCCGGGCGGTCATCCGCCGGTCCGCGCCGGCCAGCCGCAGCGCGGCCAGCCGCCGGTCCCGGCGCTCGCCGCCGAACCGCGTCGCCGCGGCCAGGAACACCCCGACCGGCGCCAGCATCACCATCAGCCCGACCACGTTGAGCAGCACCAGGCGCGGGTCCATCGGCTTCGGCGGCGCGAAGTGCCCGTACGCGGTGATCCGCTGCGCCCCGCCGTCCACCGACAGGTGCTCGCCGCCCAGCACGAAGGCGTACTGGCCGGGGCCGAGCAGTCCGTCCGGGCCGATCGTGCCGGTCACCGGGTACGGCAGCCGGTCCCGGAGCGGACGGTTGGCCGGATCGTCCAGCAGCTCGGCGAGGGCGGGCGAGACGGCCATCCGGCCCGGGCCCGGGAAGGCGGCCAGGCCCGGCGGGACGGTCGCGCCCGGTCCTTCGGCCTGCACGACCCGGCCCCGGATCGGGAGGCCCCGGTACGTGGTGCCCGCCTCGGCGACCAGCACGCTGTGCTCGCCGGGGGCCGCGTGCTCGTCGTCGAAGGTGTCGTTCTGCAGGTAGAGCCGCTGGTTCCGGTGCTCGACGATGCCGGGAAAGGAGGCGGTGAACAGCAGCAGCGCCACCCCGAGGCCGACCCCGGCCGCGGTCAGCAGCAGGCGCCCCCAGCCCTCCCGTCCGCTGCCCAGCGCGAGGCGGGCGCCGAGGGCGAGCTGCGCCGGGAGGCGGAAGCGGACCTGGTCGCCGCCGGGCGGCGGGGGCCCGGTGACGTCCGGGGCGCTCACGCGGCCGCCGCCAGATCCTGGGTGCGGCCGTCCCGGACGAACACCTCGCGGTCCGCGTACGCGGCCACCCTCGGCTCGTGGGTGACCAGCACGATCGCCGCGCCGGTCTCCTTCGCGGCGCTCGCCAGCAGCGCCATCACCCGCTCACCGTTCAGCGAGTCCAGCGCGCCGGTCGGCTCGTCCGCGAAGACCACCGCCGGCTGGGTGATCAACGCCCGTGCCACGCCGACCCGTTGGCCCTGCCCGCCGGACACCTCGCCCGGCCGCTTGGCCGCCGCCTCCCCGACCTGCAGCCGCTCCAGCCACTCCTGCGCCCGCTGCTCGGCGGCCTGCCGCCGCATCCCGTTCAGCCGCAGCGGCAGTGCCACGTTCTCCAGGCAGGTCAGCTCCGGCACCAACTGCCCGAACTGGAACAGGAAGCCGAACTCGGTCCGCCGCAGCGCACTCAGCTCCGCATCGGTGCACCCGGCCAGCTCCCGCCCCCGGTACGCCACGCTGCCTCCGTCCGGCCGGCTGATCCCGGCCAGGCAGTGCAGCAGGGTGGACTTCCCCGACCCCGACGGCCCCATCACGGCGACGAGTTCCCCCGCCGCCACCGAGATCGAGGCGTCGTCCAGCGCGGGCGTCGGCCCGAAGTTCTTGCGCAGCCCTCGGGCCGAGAGCAGCGTGGCAGGTGCGGTCATCGCACGGCTCCGTGTCATATCGGTCGTTCACAGTACGGCCGCCACCACCCCGGGCGGCCCGTCGGGGTGACTATACACACGGTGTATACGCCGGGTTTATAGACCCCTGGCCTGGCCGAACCCGGTGCCGGCTCTGGCACCATGACCTGATGTCATATCTGGGGCTGGTCGCCCTCGTCGTCCGCGACTACGACGAGGCCATCGCGTACTACACCACCGTGCTCGGCTTCGATCTGGTCGAGGACACCGACCGGGGCGGCGGCAAGCGCTGGGTGGTGGTGGCGCCGCCCGGGTCCCGGGAGACGGCGCTGCTGCTGGCCCGGGCGGACGGGGCCGGGCAGGAGGCCGTGGTGGGCGGCCAGACCGGGGGCCGGGTCGGGTGGTTCCTCTACACCGACGACTTCGACCGGGACCATGCGCGCTTCAGCGCGGCCGGTGTCACCTTCGAGGAGCCGCCGCGGCGGGAGCCCTACGCCACCGTCGCGGTGTTCCGGGATCTCTACGGCAACCGCTGGGACCTGCTGCAGCCGAACTGACCCGGTGGGCCGGGCCGGGAACGCCGACGGGGCGGCGCAGGCCGACCTGGTGTCGGGTGCGCCGCCCTGGGGCGGAACGGGACGGGGCGCGGGCCCGCGTCGGCATGGCGGTTACTTCGGGTCCTGGTTGAACTTCGAGCTGGACCAGCGGTAGCCGAGGGCGGCCAGGGCGAGCGACCAGGCGACGGCGAGCCAGCCGTTCCAGCCGATCTCGGTGCCGAGCAGGAGGCCGCGCAGGGTCTCGATGGCGGGGGTGAAGGGCTGGTACTCGGCGATCGGCTGGAACCAGCCCGGCATCGCGCTGATCGGGGTGAAGGCGCTGGAGATGAGCGGCAGCAGGATCAGCGGCATCGCACTGTTGCTGGCCGCTTCGGCGTTGGGGCTGGCCATGCCCATCCCGACCGCGATCCAGGTGAGGGCGAGGGCGAACAGGGCGAGCAGTCCGAACGCGGCCAGCCACTCCAGGGCGGTGGCGTCGGTGGAGCGGAAGCCGATGGCGACGGCGATGGCGCCGACCAGGACGACGCTGGCGACGGACTGGAGCACGCTGCCGACGACGTGGCCGATCAGGACGGAGCCGCGGTGGATGGCCATGGTCCGGAAGCGGGCGATGATGCCTTCGGACATGTCGGTGGAGACCGAGACCGCGGCCCCGATGACGGTGCTGCCGATGGTCATCATCAGGATGCCGGGGACCAGGTAGGCGATGTAGGTGGAGCGGTCGGCGCCGCCCAGGCCCGCGCTCATCACGTCGCCGAAGATGTAGACGAAGAGCAGCAGCAGCATCACCGGGGTGAGCAGCAGGTTCAGCGTCAGCGAGGGGTAGCGCCGGGCGTGCAGGAGGTTGCGGCGCAGCATGGTCGAGGAGTCGCGGACGGCGAGGGAGAGGGTGCTCATCGGACGTTCTCCTTGGACTGGTGCGGGATGGCGGTGCTGTCGGTGAGGGCGAAGAACACGTCGTCGAGGTCGGGGGTGTGCACGGTCAGCCCGTCGGCTTCGATGCCGGCGGCGTCGAGCCGGTCGAGCACGGCGCGCAGGTCGCGCTGGCTGCCGTCGCTGGGCAGTTGCAGCGAGAGCGCCTCGTCGTCGCCACTGGCTCCGGGCAGGGCGAGGGCGGCGCTGCGGTAGGCGGTCGGGTCGGTGAAGCGGAGCCGGACGTGTCCGCCGGGGACGAGCCGCTTGAGTTCGTCGGCGGTGCCTTCGGCGGCGATCCTGCCGTTGTTCAACACCGCGATCCGGTCGGCCAGTTCGTCGGCCTCCTCCAGGTACTGGGTGGTGAGGAAGACGGTGACGCCGTCGTTGACGAGGCGTCGGATGATCTGCCACATGGTGTGGCGGGAGCGGGGGTCGAGACCGGTGGTGGGCTCGTCCAGGAAGATGATCCGGGGGCTGCCGACCAGGGTCATGGCGATGTCGAGGCGGCGCTTCATGCCGCCGGAGTAGGTCGAGGCGGGCTTCTTCGCCGCCTCCACCAGGTCGAAGCGCTCCAGCAGTTCGGCGGTGGTGCGGCGGCCCTCGCTGCGGGAGAGGTGGTGCAGGTCGGCCATCAGGAGCATGTTCTCCTCGCCGGTGATCAGGCCGTCGACGGCGGAGAACTGTCCGGTCACACCGATCGCGGCGCGGACGGCCCGGGGGTCGGTGGCGAGGTTGTGGCCGCCGACGTGCAGCTCACCGGCGTCGGGGGTGACCAGGGTGGAGAGGATCTTGACCGCGGTGGTCTTGCCGGCCCCGTTCGGGCCGAGCAGGGAGAACACGGTGCCGGCGGGCACGGCCAGGTCGATGCCGTCGAGGACGGTCTTGTCGCCGTACGCCTTGCGCAGCCCGTTCGCCGCGATGGCCAGGTCGGTGGTCATGGTGGGTGCTCCTTCGATGGCTGCGGATCAGCGGGTGCGGGCGGTGATGTTGCCGTAGGAGGTGGTGGCGTGGATGGCGAGGTCGGGGGTGCCGGTGTTGGTGAGGGCGTTGTCGATGCGGCCGTAGCTGGTGCCGGCGTCGAGGGTGGCGCTGGTGGTGCGGGGGGTGGTGACGGTGATGTCGCCGGCTTCGGTGCGCAGGGTGAGGGTGCCGGTGGTGGCTTCGGTGACGGTGAGGTCGCCCTTCTGGGTGGTGAGGTGGGCGGTGCCGTTGAGGCGGCCGAGGGTGATGTCGCCGGCGAGGAGGGTGAGGCGGGTGTCTGCGGTCTCGTCGAGCTTGACGGTGCCCTGGGCGGTGTCGAGGGTGACGTTGCCGAGGCGGCCGACGCCGCGGAGTTCGGTGGCGGCGGTCTTGGCCTCGAGGTGGGAGCCGGTGGGGAGTTGGACGGTGACCTCGATGGAGCCGGGGTGGCCGAGGATCTTGTTGGCGGGGGCGGTGGTGATGCGCAGGACGCCGTCGGCGTAGTGGACGGTGGTCTGTTCGGCGGCCTTGGTGTCGCGGTTCTTGGCGGGGTCGGCGGGGCGGATCTCGACGGTGGTGTCGGTGCGGTCGGCTGCGATGAGGCGGATGTGGCCGGCGGGGATGTCCAGGACGGTGGTGATCGGGGCGGGGGTGGCGAAGTTCTGCATGGTGGCTCTCCTTGTCCGGTTGCGGTGGCCTGCTTGGCCCCGCTGTTTCCGATGAGGGAAAAGCTACGTTGCGTTCATTGCTCTGGCAACAAGCCTGTTGCGCGAAAACCCCGTCATTGCAGGTGGAGGTGCCGAAATTGTTGCAATGGATTCGCGGCTAACGCAACGAGCCCGAGCGCATTCGTTGCAATGAAATGAGAGTGAACGCTATGCTGGGCCCACCACGGACCACGAAGGAGACCCGCGATGCCGGGAGGCAGGCTCACCCAGCAGGAACGCCAGCAGATCGCGCTGGGAGTGGCCGACGGCCTCGCCTACGCCGAGATCGCCCGGCGCCTCGACCGCCCGACCTCGACGGTCACGCGTGAGGTGATGCGCAACGGGGGCCCCACCGGCTACCGGGCCGACCTCGCCCACCGCGCCACCGAGCGCCGGGCCCACCGGCGCACCCAGGCCGCGCCGCAGGGGCCGGAGCCGGCCCCGCAGGCCTACGGGCGCGACGCCGAGGCCGTGGCCGCGTACGAGGAGGTGCTCACCACCGTCATGATGCAGTCCGGCATGCCCCGGATGATGGCCCGGGTGATGGCCTGCCTCTGCCTCAGCGACGCGGGCAGCCTCACCGCGTCCGACCTGGTCCAGCACCTCCGGATCAGCCCGGCGTCCGTCTCCAAGGCGGTCGCGTTCCTCGACGGCCAGGGCATGATCCGCCGGGAGCGGGACGAGCGCCGCCGCGAGCGCTACGTCGTCGACGACGACGTCTGGTACCAGGCGATGCAGGCCAGCGCCCGCGCCACCGCCCACATCGCCGAGATCGCCCGCCAGGGCGTCGGCATCCTCGGCCCCGCCACCCCGGCCGGCAGCCGGCTGGAGAACATCGGCCGCTTCCTCGACTTCGTCTCCGAGAGCGCCTCCCGCGCCGCCGAGCAGGCCCGCGACATCCTCCACACCAAGCCCGCACCGACCCCGGACGGGACGAACTAGCCGGGCACCGGCCGTCCCGAATCGACCCGAAGGAGCTGTTCCCGTGCAGCTGAAGTCCGACCGTGCCTGCACCGAGATCCTGATCAGCGGATCCGCGGCCGAACTGACGCTCCTGGCCGAGGCGGTGGCCGCAGGCGAGGGGTTCCTCGCGGCCGTGACCGAGCCGGGCAGCGGTACGCCGACGGGTATCGGGGCCGAGCGGGCGCCCGGCCCCGGCGTCCTGGTCCGGATCGACACCGAGCGGCGGCTCCTGCTGATCAGCGGCGACGACGACGCCCGCGCGGTCCTCGCGGCGAACCTACGCGGCATCGCCACCGCCGACGAAGGCGGCCACCTGCACATCGACTACTACCCGGACCACTACTACCTGGTCGAGGGCTCGGTCCCGCTGGTGGTCGAGAGCCCCCACGGCGGCATGCCGCACCGGCGCTGACCGGGCCGAGCGCCGCGCCGCTCCAACTCCTGCGGCGGGTAACGCCGTTCCGGCTTCGGAAGGGCCGTCAGGGCCAGACCAGGCAGTAGAGCTGGTGGCCGGCGTCGTGGAGGCGGTTGGCGAAGTCCTGCCACTCGTGCAGCATCGTGTAGATCACGAAGGCGTCCCGGGGGCCCCGGCGGTCGGGGACGGTGGACCAGATGAAGGCGGCGGCGCCGAGTTCGGTCTCGTCGGCCTTGCGCAGGGGTTCGACGACGGTGTGGGGGAGTTGGACCACGGCGTAGTCGGGGTGCAGGACGACGAGTTCCAGTGGCGGGACCTGGTGCAGCGGGACGCCCTGGATGCCGGTCAGGACCATGGCGGACATCGTCTCGGGCTTGATCTTGGTGGAGAGGTGGCCGTTGGGGGAGCCGCTGGTCTCCATCAGGTCGCCGAGGCGGCCGAGCGAGCCGAGCTCGCCGGCGTCCAGGCCGAGGCCGCCCGGGCCGAGGGCGGTGGGGACTCTGGCGGCGGTGGCGCGGTCGGGAGCGCCGAAGTACTTGTAGGTGACCCCCACTCTGCCTTCGCCCCGCCTTCCCCTGCCCGCACCGGTACCCCCGCCAGCGGCCCCGGCACGCCGACGAGAACCACCCGCGGCCTCGTCGTGGCCGTCCTGCGCCTCGGACACTCGGACCATCCTCACCGGAATTCGCCGGAATCGACAGACCCCCGCACGCTCGGTGTCCCTCCGAACGTGCCCACTACCCGTTCCGCGCTGTCGTACACGGCCCGGCCGGTCACAGTTTCACCCATCGGGGGCATGACGGTGAGCGCGGTAGTACGGATAACCGTACCGACGAGGCTACAGACCGTACAGTCCGTTCGGGTCACACCCGCGTGGTACCAGGATCATCGTTCCAGATGATCGGGTCCGACATGCGGAGGTCCAGGACACGATTTGAGACCATGTCCGGGTGACCAACCCGAAGAGCTACCCCTACGAGGCCCCGCAGAGCCAGTCGCTGTTCGACCGCGCGTCGGCCGTGACCCCCGGCGGCGTCAACTCCCCGGTGCGCGCGTTCCGCGCCGTCGGCGGCACCCCGCGTTTCATGGTGTCGGGCACCGGCCCCTATCTCACCGACGCCGACGGCCGCGAGTACGTCGACCTGGTCTGCTCCTGGGGTCCGATGATCCTGGGCCACGCGCACCCGGCGGTGATCGAGGCGGTGCAGCAGGCGGTGGTCCGCGGCACCTCCTTCGGCACGCCCGGCGAGGGCGAGGTGCTGCTCGGCGAGGAGATCGTCGACCGGGTCGCCCCGGTCGAGCAGGTCCGGCTGGTGTCCAGCGGCACCGAGGCGACCATGTCCGCGATCCGGCTGGCCCGCGGCTTCACCGGCCGGGCGAAGATCGTGAAGTTCGCCGGCTGCTACCACGGCCACGTGGACGCGCTGCTGGCCGCGGCCGGTTCGGGCGTCGCCACCCTCGGCCTGCCGGACACCCCCGGGGTGACGGGGGCTCAGGCGGGCGACACCATCGTGCTCCCGTACAACGACCTGGAGGCGGTCCGGGCGGCCTTCGCGGCGCACCCGGGCCAGATCGCCTGCGTGATCATCGAGGCGTCCCCCGGCAACATGGGCGTGGTCCCGCCGCTGCCCGGCTTCAACAAGGGGCTCTCGGAGCTCTGCCGCGACAACGGCGCGCTGTTCATCTCGGACGAGGTGATGACCGGCTTCCGCACCTCCAAGTCCGGCTGGTACGGCGTCGAGGCGGCCGTCGAGGGCTGGGCGCCGGACCTGCTGACCTTCGGCAAGGTGATGGGCGGCGGCTTCCCGGCCGCCGCGTTCGGCGGCCGCGCCGACGTGATGGCGTACCTGGCCCCGGCCGGTCCGGTCTACCAGGCGGGCACGCTCTCCGGTAACCCGATCGCCACCGCCGCCGGCCTGGCCCAGCTGGTCAACTGCACCGACGCGGTCTACGAGAAGGTGGACGCGGTCTCCGCGGAGATCTCGGCCCTGGTGAGCCAGGCGCTGACCAAGGAGGGCGTGGCGCACCGGCTGCAGAACGCGAGCAACATGTTCTCGGTCTTCTTCACCGACCGGCCGGTCACCAACTACGACGAGGCGAAGCAGCAGGAGTCGTTCCGCTTCACCGCGTTCTTCCAGAGCATGCTGGCCCAGGGCGTCTACCTGCCGCCGTCGGCCTTCGAGTCCTGGTTCGTCTCGGCCGCGCACGACGAGCGCGCGATCGAGTGGATCGCCGCCGCCCTGCCCGCCGCCGCCCGTGCGGCGGCGGAAGCCCGGCCCGCGTAAGTCATCGAGGAGCGAGCACACGTGAGCGCGAAAGAGATCACCGTCGTCCACCTGATGCGGCACGGTGAGGTGCACAACCCGGAGGGCGTGCTCTACGGCCGGCTGCCGGACTACCACCTCTCCGACCTGGGGCGGCAGATGGCGGACCGGGTGGCCGAGCACCTGGCGGACCGGGACATCACCCACGTGGTGGCCTCCCCGCTGGAGCGGGCGCAGGAGACCGCCGAGCCGATCGGCAAGGTGCACGGGCTGGAGGTCGCGGTCGACGACCGGCTGATCGAGGCCGACAACATCTTCCAGGGCAAGACCTTCGGCGTCGGTGACGGCTCGTTGAAGAACCCGGCGTACTGGAGGTACCTGACCAACCCGCTGCGGCCGTCCTGGGGCGAGCCGTACGTCGAGCAGGCGGTCCGGATGATGGGCGCGCTGGCCGCGGCCCGGGACGCGGCACGGGGGCACGAGGCGGTCTGCGTCAGCCACCAGCTGCCGATCTGGATCGCCCGGAGCTTCGCCGAGCGGCGCCGGCTCTGGCACGACCCGCGCAAGCGGCAGTGCTCGCTGGCCTCGCTGACCAGCTTCACCTACGAGGGCGACCGGATCGTCTCGATCGGCTACCGCGAGCCGGCCCGGGACCTGCTGCCGGCCCACCTGGTGGGCAAGGGGAAGAAGGGCGACGCCCCGGTCGGCAAGAGCTTCGGCGCCTGACGCCGGGTCAACGGTGATTTGTCTGTATTAAGCGGATCGTAAGCATAAGAAGCGCAGGTCAGGAGGGGTCCGACGGCTAACGTCGGACCCCCCTAAACCTGCCCAAAGTCTCATGCGAAACTTTTCACATGTCTGGGACGACCCGCCGTTACCTCCGCCCGGCCGCCGCGCTCGCGGCCGCCGCCGCACTGACCCTCACCGGTTGCACCGCGGACTCCAGCAGTTCCGACGGCCAGACCGGGTTCATCTCCGGCAAGGGCGGCCTGGACACCGCGCCCGCCGCCTCCCGGCAGGAGGCGCCGGCCATCTCCGGCACCACGCTGCGCGGGGACAAGCAGGCCCTGGCGGACTACCGCGGCAAGGTCGTGGTGCTCAACGTCTGGGGCTCCTGGTGCAACCCGTGCCGGGCCGAGGCGAAGGGCCTCCAGGAGGTCTGGACGAAGCTGAAGACGCAGGGCCAGGACATCCAGTTCCTCGGGATCAACACCCGGGACCCGGACGCCAACAACGCCATCCGGTTCGAGGACAGCTTCGGGATCGACTACCCGAGCCTGTACGACCCGGACGGCACCCAGATCCTCAAGTTCCCCAAGGGCAGCCTCAACCCGCAGTCCATCCCGAGCACGATCGTGGTGGACCGTCAGGGCAGGCTGGCCGCCCGGGCCATGCGCCCGCTGTCGGCGGAGGACCTGGAGAGCCTGATCGCGCCCGTCCTGGCCGAGTCGAAGTGAGCACCGCGCTCCTCCTCGCCGTGGGCCAGAACGAGACGGTGGCCAGCGGGGCCATCCTGCTGGCGGTGCCGATCGCGCTGGCGGCCGGGCTGGTCTCGTTCTTCTCGCCGTGCGTGCTGCCGCTGGTGCCGGGCTACCTGAGCTACGTCACCGGCTTCTCCGCCGCCGACCTGGCCGACGCCAAGGGTGCCAGGCGCGGCCGGATGCTGCTCGGCTCGCTGCTGTTCATCCTCGGCTTCACCGCCGTGTTCGTCTCCGGCGGCGCACTGTTCGGCTACTTCGGCCAGACCCTGCAGGCGAACCAACGGACCATCAGCATCGTGATGGGCGTCCTCACCATCCTGATGGGGCTCGCCTTCATGGGGCTGCTGCCCGGCCTCTCGATGCGCGAGGTGCGCTCGCACCGCCGTCCGGTGATCGGCCTGGCCGGAGCCCCGCTGCTCGGCATCGTGTTCGGCGTCGGCTGGACGCCGTGCGTGGGCCCGACCCTGGCGAGCATCCAGGGGCTGGCCTGGAACCAGGCCTCGCCCTGGCGCGGCGCGGTCCTGATGGCCGTCTACTGCCTCGGCCTCGGCGTACCGTTCGTGGTGGCCGCGCTGGCCTTCCGCCGGGCGCTGGGTGCGTTCGGCTGGATCAAGCAGCACTACCAGTGGGTGATGCGGATCGGCGGCGGCATGCTCGTCGTGGTCGGTCTGCTGCTCGTCACCGGCGCCTGGGACTCGATGGTCCGTGAGATGCAGTCCCTCACCGCCGACTTCTCGATCGGAATCTGACCCGTGAGCCCCCTGACAGACGAGATCGAGGCGGAGCGCCTCAGCAGTGCGCCGACCGAACAGGACGGCCCGTCCGGCATCGGTGTGCTGGGCTGGCTGCGCTGGACCTGGCGTCAGCTGACCTCGATGCGGGTCGCGCTGATCCTGCTGTTCCTGCTCTCGCTGGCCGCCATCCCCGGCTCGCTGATCCCGCAGAACAGCCAGAACGCCTTCAAGGTGCAGACCTGGAAGACGGCGCACCCGGACATCACCCCGGTGTACGAGAAGCTCCAGCTGTTCGACGTGTACAGCTCGGCCTGGTTCTCGGCGATCTACATCCTGCTGTTCGTCTCGCTGGCGGGCTGCATCATCCCGCGCACCTGGCAGTTCGTCGGCGTGCTGCGGGCCCGGCCGCCGGCCGCGCCGAAGAACCTGACCCGGATGCCGGTCTACGCGGCCTGGCACACCTCGGCCGGCCACAAGGCCGTGAACGCCGCCGCGCACCGGCAGTTGAAGAGCCGCGGCTTCCGGGCCCACCTGTCCGGCGGCTCGGTGGCGGCCGAGAAGGGGTACCTGCGCGAGGTCGGCAACCTGGCCTTCCACCTCTCGCTGTTCGCCCTGCTGGCCGGCTTCGCCTGGGCCAGCCTGGCCAGCGGCGAGGGCGGCAAGCTGGTGATCGAGAAGCAGGGCTACTCCAACACCGCGACCCAGCTGGACGACTTCACCGGCTCCGCCTTCTACACCCTGGACGACCTGGACGCGTTCGGCTTCAAGCTGGACGGCTTCACCGCCAGGTACGCCAACAGCGGCCCGCAGGCGGGCAGCGCCCGGCAGTTCACCGCCCACATCCGGTACTGGACCGGCAGCGACGACTCGAAGCTGACCAAGGGCGACATCGAGGTCAACCACCCGCTGGAGATCGGCGGCAGCAAGGTGTTCCTGATCGGCCACGGCTACGCGCCGGTGGTGACGATCAAGAACGCCCAGGGCGAGAAGGTCTACTCGGGCCCGACCGCCTTCCTGCCGCAGGACGCCAACCTCACCTCGACCGGCGTGCTCAAGGTCAACGACTACGGCGAGAAGGACGGCAAGAAGACCCAGCTGGGCTTCAACGGCTACTTCCTGCCGACCGCCCCGGAGAGCTTCGAGAAGACCGGCCCGGTCTCGCTCTTCCCGGACGCGGCCGACCCGATGCTGGTGCTCACCGCCTACGCGGGCGACCTCGGCACCGACTCCGGCCTGCCGCAGAACGTCTACCAGCTGGACACCAAGCACCTCACCCAGCTCACCCAGGACGGCAACCCGGCCCGCGCCCGGCTCAAGCCGGGCCAGGCCTGGACCCTGCCGGACGGCTACGGGACCCTCACCTTCGAGGGCTACCAGCAGTGGGCGAGCTTCACCGTCTCGCACCGGCCGGGCAACTCGATCGCGCTGATCGGCGCGGTCGCCGCCATCCTCGGCCTGGTCGGCTCGCTCTTCGTCCAGCGCCGCCGGGTCTGGGTGCGGGCCTCCGTCACCGCCGACGGCCGCACCCTGGTCGAGGTGGCCGGGCTGGCCCGGAGCGAGTCGGCGAAGATCGCCGAGGAGCTGGCCGAGATCGCCGTCGACCTCCAGGACGACGCCCCGGCCATCGACGACGACCCGGCCGTCGACGACGATGACCCACCAGCAGAACCTGCCGCCCCCGCCGCCCCCGCTGTCCCGGACTCCAAGGAGTAGACGGTGCATCTCGCCACGTCGGTCGACCCACAGCTCGCCGACCTCTCCAACAAGCTGATCTACTCGGCGATGGCCGTGTACGTCATCGCCATGTTCGCCCACATCTTCGAGTGGACGTTCGGCAGCAAGGGCGCCGTCGCGGTCCGCTCGGTCGAGCAGGCCGGGCTGGCCGCCGCCGTCGAGGCCGCCAAGGCCCCGGCCAAGGGCGCCAGGAAGGTCACCGTCACGGTCGCCTCCGCCGACGGCGGCACCACCACGCTGACCCGCACCGCGCTCGCCGACGCCGGGGCCACCGTGGTCACCAGCGGCCGTGACACGGCCGTCGACGTCGACGGCCCGGGTGCGGCCGGGACCAGCGAGAAGGGCGACTTCGCGGGCCGGATCGCGGTCTCGCTGGCCGCCCTCGGCGCCCTGCTGCACTTCGGCGCGGTGCTCACCCGGGGCCTCTCGGTGGTGCGCTGGCCGTGGGGCAACATGTACGAGTTCTCCTGCGCCTTCGCGCTCGCCATGGTGGTCGCCTACCTCGGCCTGCTCGCCGCCAAGAAGCCGGTCCGCTGGCTCGGCCTGCCGGTGATGGTCGCCGTGGTGCTCACCCTCGGCCTCGCGGTCACCGTGCTCTACACCGAGTCCGAGCAGCTCGTCCCGGCCCTGCACTCGTACTGGCTGGCGATCCACGTCTCCACCGCGATCTTCTGCGGCGGCGCCTTCTACGCGGCGTTCATCGCCACCGTGCTCTACCTCGGCAAGGACACCTTCGACCGCCGGATCGCGGCCGGGAAGACCACCGGGCCGCTCGGCACCTCCGCCTCGATCTGGCACCGGCTGCCCGCCGCCGCCACCTTCGACAAGCTGTCGTACCGGATCAACGCGATCGTCTTCCCGCTCTGGACCTTCACCATCGTGGCGGGGGCGATCTGGGCCGAGGCGGCCTGGGGCAAGTACTGGGAGTGGGACCCGAAGGAGACCTGGTCCTTCATCACCTGGGTCTTCTACGCCTGCTATCTGCACGCCCGGGCGACCGCCGGCTGGAAGGGCCGCAAGGCCGCGTACCTGGCCCTGCTGGCCTTCTCCTGCTGGCTGTTCAACTACTACGGCGTCAACATCTTCGTCACGGGGAAGCACTCCTACGCCGGAGTCTGACGCCGGGTCGATCCGTCTGTACCAGTAGCCGCGAGGAGGGCCGCACCATGTCCGAGTGCGACGAGGTCATGCTGACCGTCCGAATCACCGCGGCGGAGCGAGCGCTGCTCCGCCGGCTCGCCCAGAGCCATCGCAGCGACGTCTCAGAGGTGGTCGCGGACGGGCTGGTGGACGTGCTCCCGATGGTCTGCCACCAGGTGGACGCGTACCGGCTGCTGGCGGCGCTCGCGCCGCCGGCGCCGTGCGCCCAGACCGTCTGGTTGCCGACCGCACTGACCGACCTGCTGGTGCTGGCCGCGGCCCGGGTGGCCCAGCTCACCGGCGTCCGCCTCGGCTCGGCCAGCGCCATCCTCGGCGCGGCCGTCCGCCTCTGGCTCTGCCAGGACCCGGCCCGGCTGGAGGCCAACCTCAGCGTCATGCACGCGGGGCGCAAGGCCCTGGTGGTGGCGTAGCCCGGGGCATACGCATCGGCCACCAGGGGCTCGGGGAACGGCGACGCCGACCCCGGGTGCGTTCAACGTACGTACCGGGTCAGGCTGCCGTTCGCCCCGAGCCCCTGGTGGCCGAAGCCCGACGGGCTAGGCCGCCTGCTGCCAGCTGACGGGGGACCAGTAGGCCGGGCGGCGCTCGATCCGGGACCAGGTGGCGATCGGCTCGGCCGGGGCCACGGCGGCGGTCTGCACCGCGGCGGCACGCGCCATCAGGACGGCGGTCAGGGCGGCGAGTTCCTCGTCCGTCAGGGTGCCACGGACGATGCGGAGCAGCGGTTCGGCGTTGGCGGTCATGAGGTCATTTCTCCCGCGTCTTGAAGTCTGATGGGTTCCGAGCGGCACAACGGCGCGTTACATCGGCGGGTTGCCGTGCTTACGGCTGGGCAGGTCGGCGTGCTTCGTGCGGAGCATGGCGAGCGAGGCGGCCAGGACGGCGCGGGTCTCGGCCGGGTCGATGACGTCGTCCACCAGGCCGCGCTCGGCGGCGTAGTAGGGGTGCATCAGCTCGGTCTTGTACTCCTTGATCTTCTGCGCGCGCATCGCCTCCGGGTCCTCGGCCCCGTTGATGTCGCGGCGGAAGATGACGTTGGCGGCACCCTCGGCGCCCATCACGGCGATCTCGTTGGTGGGCCAGGCGAAGGACAGGTCGGCGCCGATCGAGCGCGAGTCCATCACGATGTACGCGCCGCCGTAGGCCTTGCGCAGGATCAGCTGGATCCGCGGCACGGTGGCGTTGCAGTACGCGTAGAGCAGCTTGGCGCCGTGCCGGATGATGCCGTCGTGCTCCTGGTCGACGCCGGGCAGGAAGCCGGGGACGTCCAGCATGGTGACCAGCGGGATGTTGAAGGCGTCGCACATCTGGACGAAGCGCGCGGCCTTCTCGCTCGCGTTGATGTCGAGCACGCCGGCCAGCGACTGCGGCTGGTTGGCGATGATGCCGGTGACGTGGCCGTCGATCCGGGCCAGCACGCAGAGCACGTTGGTGGCCCAGCGCTCGTGGATCTCCAGCATCTCGCCGTGGTCGACGATCTCCTCGATCACCTTGCGCATGTCGTACGGGCGGTTGCCGTCGGCCGGGACGAGGTCGAGCAGCGAGTCGTTGCGGCGGTCGACCGGGTCGTCGTTCGGGGCGGCCGGGGGCATCTCGCGGTTGTTCTGCGGGAGCAGCGAGAGGAGGTAGCGGACCTCCTCGATGCAGCTCTGCTCGTCGTCGTAGGCGAAGTGCGACACGCCCGAGACGCCGGAGTGGACGTCGGCGCCGCCGAGGCCGTTCTGGCTGATCTTCTCGCCGGTGACGGCCTGCACCACGTCGGGCCCGGTGATGAACATCTGCGAGGTCTCGCGGACCATGAAGATGAAGTCGGTCAGCGCGGGGGAGTACGCGGCGCCGCCGGCGCAGGGGCCGAGCATCACCGAGATCTGCGGGATCACGCCGGAGGCGCGGGTGTTGCGCTGGAAGATGCCGCCGTAGCCGGCCAGGGCGGTGACGCCCTCCTGGATCCGGGCGCCGGCGCCGTCGTTCAGCGAGACCAGCGGGGCACCGGCCGCGATGGCCATGTCCATGATCTTGTGGATCTTCTGCGCGTGGGCCTCGCCCAGCGCGCCGCCGAAGATCCGGAAGTCGTGCGCGTAGGTGAAGACGGTGCGGCCGTGCACGGTGCCCCAGCCGACGATCACGCCGTCGGTGTGCGGCTTCTTGGCCTCCAGGCCGAAGCCGGTGGCCCGGTGCCGGCGGAGCGGCTCGACCTCGTGGAAGGAGCCCTCGTCCAGCAGCAGGTCGATCCGCTCACGGGCCGTCAGCTTGCCCTTGGCGTGCTGGGCCTCGGTGGCCTTGTCGCTCGGGCCGCGCAGCACCTGCCGGCGGAGTTCGTGCAGTTCGGCCACCCGCCCCCGGGCGTCGGCCGGGGTCTCGGGGACCTCGCCACCGGCGGGCGCCTCGTGCAGAACCGTCATCTCGAACCACTCCAAGTCTGAGGGAACTGTCCGGCGGCGGGCCGCTGCGGCGGGCCGTTCGCTACGAACACTTCTTCACCTACGACACTACGAGGGATCACCGCCGCTCCTCGGCGTCGATTCCGTACAAGGTCGGGCGTCAGAAGCTGTCAGGGCTGTACAGAAAGCGGCCCGGCCGAAAGCTCGGCCGGGCCGCTTCGCGGTGTTCCGGGGTGATCTAGCGCTGAGGTGAATCCGCAGGTCAGACGGCATTTACGGGGGTCTCGGGGAGGGCTCTGAGCGGCTACTGAGGGGTATCTCGGCTCGTAGGGATGCGCCAAAGCCTTCAGCGCTTGTCGGGTTCTTCCCCGTTGCCCTGTTCGCGCAGCTCGTCCTCGCGGCGGCGCAGATCGGCCTCCCACTGCTTCAGCAGCTCGGTGTCCCGGTCGCGCTGGTCCTGCTTCAGCGAGGCCAGGAACTCGGGGTTGTCGTCCGGTGCGACCTGCGGACCGGTGGCGCGGCCGGGTGCGCGCAGCGCGCCGCGCTGCTTGCCGATCGCCAGCCAGGCGATCGAGCCGACCAGCGGGAAGAGCAGCACGATGATCACCCAGACCACCTTGGGCAGGTGCTTGACCTCCTTCTCCGGCGTGGTCAGGCAGTCGATGAACGCCCAGATCCAGAGGGCGAGCAGGAGCAGTGGCGGCAGAATCCTCAGCACGGTGCGATCTCCCCCGGTGACGAGCAGGTGGGGCCCTCTTGGCGTGGCCAGGGTAGTCGGTATCGGATACTGACTGGCATGGCATACGACGATCTCCGTTCGTTTCTCCGGGCCCTGGAGCGAGAGGGCGACCTCAAGCGGATCAAGACCGAGGTCGATCCGCACCTGGAGATCGGCGAGATCGTCGACCGGGTGCAGAAGGCCAAGGGCCCCGCGCTGCTGTTCGAGAACGTCAAGGGCAGCTCGATGCCGCTGGCGATGAACGTCTTCGGGACGGAGCGCAGGCTCGCCAAGTCGCTCGGCCTGAAGGGCCCGGAGGAGATCTCGGAGAAGATCGCCGGCCTGCTCAAGCCGGAGCTGCCGCAGGGCTTCACCGGCTTCCGGGACGCCTTCGGCAAGCTGGCCTCGATGGCGCACGTGCCGCCGAAGAACGTGAAGTCCTCGGACGCGCCGGTGCAGGAGGTGGTGCTGACGGGCGATCAGGTCGACCTGGACGACCTGCCGGCGCTGTTCACCTGGCCGCTGGACGGCGGCTCGTTCTTCAACCTGGGCCTGACCCACACCAAGGACCCGGACTCGGGCATCCGCAACCTCGGCCTGTACCGCCTGCAGCGGCACGACAAGCGGACCATCGGGATGCACTGGCAGATCCACAAGGACAGCCGGAACCACTACGCGGTGGCGGCCAAGCGCGGTGAGCGGCTGCCGGTCGCGATCGCGTTCGGCTGCCCGCCCGCCGTGACGTACGCGGCCACCGCGCCGCTGCCCGGCGACATCGACGAGTACCTGTTCGCGGGCTTCGTGGCCGGTGAGCGGGTGCGGATGGTGGACTGCAAGACCGTCCCGCTCCAGGTCCCGGCCGACGCCGAGGTGGTGCTGGAGGGGTGGCTGGAGCCCGGGGAGATGCTGCCCGAGGGGCCGTTCGGCGACCACACCGGCTTCTACACGCCGCAGGAGCCGTTCCCGGCGCTGACCATCGACTGCGTGACCATGCGCAAGCGGCCGATCCTGCAGTCGATCGTGGTCGGCCGCCCGCCGACCGAGGACGGCCCGCTGGGCAAGTTCACCGAGCGGTTCTTCCTGCCGCTGCTCAAGATCATCATCCCGGACATCGTGGACTACGACCTGCCCGAGGCGGGCGGCTTCCACAACTGCGTGATCGTCTCGATCGACAAGAAGTACCCCAAGCACGCCCAGAAGGTGATGCACGCGATCTGGGGCGCGCACATGATGTCGCTGACCAAGCTGATCATCGTGGTGGACGCCGACTGCGACGTGCACGACTACCAGGAGGTCGCCTGGCGGGCCCTGGGCAACACCGACTACAGCCGCGACCTGACCGTGGTCGAGGGCCCGGTGGACCACCTGGACCACGCCTCGTACCAGCAGTTCTGGGGCGGCAAGGCGGGCATCGACGCCACCCGCAAGCTGCCCGAGGAGGGCTACACCCGGGACGGCGGCTGGCCCGAGATGGTCAGCTCCGACCCGGAGACCGCCGCCCTGGTGACCGCCCGCTGGAAGGAGTACGGCCTGTGAGCGCCGTCGCCGCCGCCCCGGAGCCGGGCAAGGTCCGGGCCTTCCTCAACCTGGTGCTGATCGAGCACTCGGTCTTCGCGCTCCCGTTCGCGTACATCTCGGCGCTGACCGCGATGTTCCTGACGGACGGTCGGATGCACTGGGGCGACCTGTTCCTGGTCACCGTCTGCATGGTCGGCCTGCGCACCTTCGCGATGGCCGCCAACCGGATCATCGACCGCGAGATCGACGCCCGGAACCCGCGCACCGCCAACCGCGAACTGGTCACCGGCGCGGTCTCGCTCCGCACCGCGTACGTCGGCTCGGGGATCGCGCTGCTGGTCTTCCTCGGCTCCGCCGCGCTGCTCAACCCGCTCTGCCTGCTGCTGGCCCCGCTCGCGGTGGTCCCGATGGTGGTCTACCCGTACGGCAAGCGGTTCACCGACTTCCCGCACGCCATCCTCGGCTTCGCCCAGGCGATCGGGCCGATCGGCGCCTGGCTGGCCGTCAGCGGCAGCTGGTCCTGGTACCCGGTGGTGCTCGGCCTCGCCGTCGGCATCTGGATCGGCGGCTTCGACCTGATCTTCGGCACCCAGGACGTGGCCGCCGACCGGGCCGAGGGCGTCCGCTCCGTCCCGGCCCGCTTCGGCATCCCGGCCGCCCTCTACGGCGCCCGCGCCTGCCACGCCGTCACCATGGCGCTGCTGGTCTGGTACGCCCTGCTCACCGACGCGGGCCCGGCCTTCTGGGTCGGCCTGGCCGTGGTGGCCGGCGCCTTCCTCTACGAGCACTCGATCGTGAAGCCGCACGACCTGTCCCGCCTCAACCGGGCCTTCTTCACCACCAACGGCTTCGTCGGCATCTCCCTCTTCGCCTTCGCCCTGCTGGACCTGGTCCTGCGCGGTCTGACGTTCTGACGGCCGCTCAGGCGGCTCCGGCTCCGGCCGCCGCGGCCCGGGCGTCGCGGAGGGCGAGCCTGGCGTAGGCGCGGACGTCGGCGTCGGGGTCGGCCAGGCGGTCGCGGAGGGCGGTGGCCACGGCCGGGTCGGCGGCGTGCGGCGCTGCGGCGCGGACGGCGGACTTGCGGACGTCCATGTGGGGGTCGGTCAGCAGCGGCAGCAGCGGGGTGGTGGCGCCGGCGCTGCCGAGGGCGGTGGCGGCGCCCTTGCGGACCTCCCAGGCGGGGTCGGGGCGGCTCGCCAGGGCGAGCAGCGGGGGCGGGCAGCCGAGGCCGGCCGCGCCCTGGAAGGCGGCGGCCCGGACCAGGGGTTCGGGGTCGGCGGCCAGCCGGAGCAGGGCCGGGACGGCGGCCGGGTCCCCGATGGTGCCGAAGCCCTCGGCGGCGAGCACCCGGACCTCGCGGGCCGGGTCGTCGGCGGCCGGCAGCAGGGCCGGTGCGGCGTCGAGCGAGACCAGCCCGCTGACGGCCTGCAGCCGGACGGCGGTGGCCGGGTCACCGAGTGCGGAGGCGTACAGGGGGAGCGGGCCGGTGCGCAGGGCGCGGGAGAGTTCGAGTACGCCCGCGCGCACCACCGGGTCGGGGGAGGCCGCGTGCGGCAGGAGCGCCGGGCCGAGCTCGGGCGTGAGGGTGGGGAGGAGTTCGCGCAGCGCGGCCACGGCAGCGGCCCGGACGGCGGTGTCGGCGTCGGCCAGGGTGCGGGCGAGCTCGGGGCCGGTCCCGGCGGAGACGTTCTCGGTGAGCAGCGCGACGGCGGTGCGCCGGACGTCTGCGGCCGGGTCGCGCAGGTAGGGGAGCAGCTCGGCCAGCGCGGGCTCGTCCAGCCGGAGCAGCTCGCGCAGCCGGGGTGAACCGGCGGACTCGGCGGCGGTGGACGCCGCCGGGCGGACGGCGGCCTCGCCGGTACGGCCGACCGGCAGCGCGTGCACCTCGCCGAGCACGGTGACCGGCAGGGCGGGCGGTTCGAAGCCGTCCACCGGGACCAGGTAGGGCGCGACCGGCCGGGTCAGGAACTCCATCGCCCCGTCGTCCGCCCGGCGGCGCAGGTTGAGGTGGCTGAACCAGCGCTCGTCGTCCTTCCCCGGGTGGTCGATCCGCTCGTGGTAGAGGCCCCAGCGGCTCTCGGTGCGGGCCAGCGAGGAGCGGGCGGCCATCTCGGCGCAGTCCCGGATGAAGTCCACCTCCACCGCCCGCATCAGCTCGTGCGGGGTGCGGGCGCCGATCCCGGCCACCTCGCCGCGCATCCGCTCGAAGTGCTCCAGCGCGACCGAGAGCCGGGCGCCGGTCTTCGGCGGCGCCACGTAGTCGTTGACGAAGCGTCGGAGCTTGTACTCCACCTGCGGCTGCGGCGGCCCGTCCGGGTTGCGCAGCGGACGGTAGATCAGCTCGTGCGCGGCGGCCAGCTGGTCGGCCGGCAGTTCGGCCCGGGCGGCGGGCAGGTGGGCGGCGGCGTGGGTGCCGGCCAGGTCGCCGAAGACGAAGGCGCCGATCATGTAGTTGTGCGGGACGCAGGCCAGGTCCCCGGCCGCGTACAGGCCGGGCACGGTGGTGGCGGCGTTCTCGTCCACCCACACCCCGCTGGCGGAGTGCCCGCCGCAGAGCCCGATCTCGGAGATGTGCATCTCGATGTCGTGGGTGCGGTAGTCGTGGCCCCGGTTGGCGTGGAAGGTGCCCCGGCTGGGCCGCTCGGTGGTGTGCAGGATCGACTCCAGCGCCTGCACGGTCTCCTCCGGCAGGTGGGTGGTGCGCAGGTAGACCGGGCCCCGGTCGGAGGCCAGCTCGGTGGCGAACTCGGCCATCATCTGCCCGGACCAGTAGTCGGAGTCGACGAAGCGCTCGCCGTGCCGGTTCACCTGGTAGCCGCCGAACGGGTTGGCCACGTACGCGCAGGCGGGTCCGTTGTAGTCCTTGATCAGCGGGTTGATCTGGAAGCACTCGATCCCGCTCAGCTCGGCGCCCGCGTGGTACGCCATCGCGTAGCCGTCGCCGGCGTTGGTCGGGTTCTCGTACGTGCCGTACAGGTAGCCGCTGCTGGGCAGGCCGAGCCGGCCGCAGGGGCCGGTGGCCAGCACCACCGCGCCCGCCTCGACGGTGACGAACTCCCCGCTGCGGGTGTCGAAGGCGGCCGCACCGACCGCCCGGCCGCCGGAGGTGAGCACCCGGACCGGCATCACCCGGTTCTCGATCGTGATCCGCTCCCGCATGTGGCGCTGCCGGAGCACCCGGTAGAGCACCTTCTTGACGTCCTTGCCCTCCGGCATCGGCAGCACGTAGCTGCCGGACCGGTGCACCTGGCGGACCTGGTACTCGCCGTACTCGTCCTTCTCGAACTTGACCCCGTAGCCCTCCAGCCGCCGCACCATGTCGAACCCCCGGGTGGCGGTCTGACGCACCGTCCGCTGGTCCACGATCCCGTCGTTGGCCCGGGTGATCTCGGCGACGTAGTCGTCCGGTTCGGCCCGGCCGGGGATGACGGCGTTGTTGACCCCGTCCATGCCCATCGCCAGCGCGCCGGAGTGGCGCACGTGTGCCTTCTCCAGCAGCAGCACGTTCGCACCGGCCTCGGCGGCGCTGAGCGCGGCCATCGACCCGGCGGTGCCGCCGCCGATCACCAGCACGTCGCAGCTCAGTCGGCGGGCCTCGGTCAGGTCGGGGATCTGCATGGTCAACGGCCCTTTCAGGAAAGCTCGGTGAGGATCTTGGCGCGCAGGGCGAGGACAGCCGGGTCGGTCCTGGCGGCGCTCTCGCGCGGCCGGGGCACCGGGTGCAGGGCGAGCAGCCGGCCGCCGCCGAGCACCGCGACCCGGTCGCCGAGCAGCAGCGCCTCGTCCACGTCGTGGGTGACGAAGACCACCGTGCAGCGCTCCTTCTCCCAGACGGTGAGCAGCAGTTGCTGCATGGCGTGCCGGTTCTGCGCGTCCAGCGCGCCGAACGGCTCGTCCATCAGGACGGCCTTCGGTGAGTTGACCAGCGCCCGGGCCAGCTGGACGCGTTGGCGCTGGCCGCCGGACAGCTGCCGCGGCAGCCGGTCGTGGTGGCCGTCCAGGCCGACCCGGCCGATCCAGTCCTCGGCCGGGGTGCGGCGCTGCCGCCGGGGCAGTCCGGCGATGGCCAGCGGGAGTTCGACGTTGCGGCGGACGGTGCGCCAGGGCAGCAGCCCGTCCTCCTGGAACACCAGGGCGCGCTCGGCGGACGGCCCGCGCACCGGGACGCCGTCCGCCAGCAGCTCGCCGCCGGTCGGCGGCAGCAGCCCGGCCAGGGCGCGCAGCAGGGTGGACTTGCCGCCGCCGGAGGCCCCGACCACGGTCAGCACCTCGCCGGGCGCCACCTCCAGGTCGAGCCCCTCGATCACCGGGTGCCCGGTGTGCCCGAGGGCCAGGCCCCGGGCGGTCAGTCGCAGGCTCATCGCTCGCTCCCCAGTCGTGGCGGCAGCCAGCCGGTCAGCCGGCGGCCGAGGATCTCGACGGCCCCCGAGGTCAGCCAGCCGAGCAGGCCGATGGTGGCCATCCCGACGAAGACGCCGGGGTAGTCCAGCACGGTGTACGCCTGCCAGGTCCGGTAGCCGACCCCGAACTGGCCGGAGACCATCTCGGCGGAGATCACGCAGATCCAGGAGACCCCGATCCCGACCGAGAGCCCGCCGACCACCCCGGGCAGCGCGGCCGGCAGCACCACGCTGAACAGCACCCGCCACCGGCCGCCGCCCATGGTCCGGACGGCCTCCTCCCAGAGCGGCGGCACCGCCCGGACGGCGTGCCGGGTGGCCACTGTGACCGGGAAGAAGGCGGCGGCGAAGGTGATGAAGACGATGCCCTGCTCGTTCTCCGGGAAGAGCATGATCGCGACCGGGACCAGGGCGATCGCCGGGATCGGCCGGACCACCTCCAGCACCGGGCCGAGCAGGTCGGCCGCCCAGCGCGAGCGGGCGGTCAGCACCCCGGCGGAGACCCCGAGCAGGGCGGCCAGCAGGAAGCCGGTGCCGATCCGCAGCAGACTGTCCGTCAGGTCCTGCCAGTACTCCGCGGTGCCGAGCCTGAGCCCGAACGCCTCCCAGACCTGGACGGCCGTCGGCAGGTGGTCGAACCGGACCCAGAGCCGGACGTGCTGCGCGGTGAGCAGCTGCCACAGGCCGACGAAGCCGAGCAGGGAGAGCAGCCGCAGGAGCCGACGGCGGGTCACGAGGCCGCCAGGGCTTCCCGGTAGGAGAGCGGCCGGGCGCCGGGGTGCCCGGCCAGGTACGCCTGCACGCCGTCCTCGGTGGTGAACGGCAGCAGCGCGGTGCCGTCCTGCACCCAGAGGTCCTTGTCGGCGAACCAGCGGGTGCCGGTCGCGGCGTCCGGCACGTACGCGGCGCGGAGCTTCTTGCCGGACGCCTTGACCGCCTTCAGCAGGCAGCCCGGGTCGGCGGCCGGCTGGGTGGCCCCGTCGCCCTCGAACCACACCTCGCCCGCCAGCTTCGGGTCGGTGACCGGCCTGCCGCAGACCGGGTCG
The DNA here is from genome assembly GCF_040296785.1 of Kitasatospora sp. NPDC002040. Taxonomy (NCBI): domain Bacteria; kingdom Bacillati; phylum Actinomycetota; class Actinomycetes; order Kitasatosporales; family Streptomycetaceae; genus Kitasatospora; species Kitasatospora sp. NPDC002040. The sequence continues at coordinate 745,481 of NZ_JBEOXV010000001.1, forward strand.
GTGCCGGTGATCCGAGCGGGTTCGACGGTGGGCAGGGCGGCCTGCTCCAGGTAGGAGCGGTCGATGAACTTCTCCAGGTCCAGCGCCTTGAGCACGCCGACCGACTTGAGGAACGGCACGTCCTCGCCGAGCGCGGCCAGCAGTTCGGGCCGGAGCGGGGTGGCGAAGGTGGCGATGCCGTTCGGCCCGTTGTAGAGGTGGACCACCTCGGCGGGCAGGCCGGTGGCCTCGGCCACCTTGCGGCTGGCCGCCAGCGGCTCCTGGTTGAGGTAGGCGGTGGCGTCGGCCTGGGCGTTCAGGAAGGCCTTCACCACGGCGGGACGCTCGGTGCCGAACTTCTGCCGGATCACCACCCCGTGCAGGGTCGGCTTCGCCAGCGCGGCGCCGTCGTAGAGCAGCCGCGCGTCGCCGGCGAAGACCACCGCGCCGGGCCAGGCGACGAACTGGGCCAGCGCGTCCACCCCGCCCGCCTTGAGGGCGGAGGCGCCGACGGCGGGCTGCTGGTTCTGCTTCTGGATCTCGGTGTCGGCGACGCCCGCCTTGCGCAGCGCCTGCACCAGGGTGCCGTCGGCGGCCGAGCCGACCGAGGTGGAGACCTTCTTGCCCTTCAGATCCGCCAGCGTGTGCGCGGTGGAACCGGTCGGCACCACCACGCTGTTGAGCGCGCCGAGCAGGTTGTAGCCGGTGATCGAGACCAGCCGGGTGCCCGGGCCGCCGGCCTCCTGGGCGCGGGAGCCGTTGATCAGCAGCGGGTAGTCGCCCATCGAGCCGATGTCGATCTTCTCGGCCAGCATCTGGGCGGTGATCGGGGCGCCGGAGTCGTAGTCCTGCCAGGTCACCTTGTAGTGCCGGCCCTCGGCCCTGCCGAGCTCGGTGAGGCGCTGCTCGAAGTAGCCCTGGGCGCGCAGCAACGTGCCGGCCGTCACGGTGTTGATGGTCTTGGACTGGTAGCCGACCACCACCTCGACGGTGCCGTCGCCGCTGCCGGAGGAGGAGGAACAGGCGGTGGCGGCGGTCAGGACTGCTGCGGCCAGCACGGCTCCGGTACGTACTCTCATGTCTGACTGTTCCTCAACTATCGCAGCAGATACGGCATGTTGACGGTGACGGCCCCGGTGGGGCAGCGGGCGGCGCACGGGCCGCAGTACCAGCACTCGTCCACGTGCATGTACGCCTTGCCGCTGTCCGGGTTGATCGCCAGCGAGTCCAGCGGGCACATCTCCACGCAGAGCGTGCAGCCCTCGATGCAGAGCGAGGCGTCGATGGTCACGGGCACGTCGGAGCGGTGGTCGGCGAGTGCCATGGTGTTCGGATTCCTTCGGGGTCGAGGGGTGCTCGGGGGTGCGGGGTCAGGACAGGTCGCGGAGCAGGTGGCCCTGCATGGTGAGCCGGTCGCCGCGGAACCGGACGTACTCCAGGTCGACCGGGCGGCCGTCGGCCAGCGAGGTCAGCCGTTCCAGCATCAACAGCGCCGCACCGCGCGGGACTTCGAGCACGGTGGCGGAGTGCGGGTCGGCATTGACCGCCTCCAGGGTGATCTCGGCCCGGCCGAGCGGCTGCCCGGCGATCTCCTCGATCAGCCGGAACAGGTCCTGGCCCGCCAGGTCGGCGGCGTCCAGCTCGGCCCCGATGTCCGGCGCCAGGTAGGTCAGGTCGAGCGAGAGCGGCAGCCCGTTCAGCCGCCGCAGCCGCTCCACGTAGACGACGTCCGCCCCGTCCGGCAGCCCGAACCGGCGGGCCACCGGGCCCGGCGCCCGGACCGGGCCGAACGCCCGGACCTCGTTCACGACCTCGCCGTGCTCGTGCAGGGTCTCGGCCAGGCCTTCGAGCCGGTTCAGGCCGTGCGGCACCTTCGCCGCCACCACCACCGTCCCCGAACCGGGCACCCGCCGGACCAGCCCCTCCTCGCGCAGCAGGTCCAGCGCCTCCCGGACGGTGTTCCTGGACTCGCCGAACTCCTCGGCCAGCTGCTCCTCGTGCGGCAGCGGCCGCTCCCGGCCGCGCTCGGCCAGCACCTGCCGGCGCAGCACGTCCGCCACCTGCCTGGCCCGGTCGGCCCGCAGCCGCCTGGTGCCGGGTCGGGCGGCGTTCTCGCTGGTCATCGCGGTGGCTCCGGGGTCGGGGGCTGGTGGTCGCGAGAACCATAGGGCCGTACCGCCCGGTTTTTCGTTGCCGCAGTATTACGCCACCTGATGGCCCGGTCGCACCGTCCTGACCTGGGGCGATCCGGCTGCTGCGGGTCGAACTGCCACCTGCCTGCCGAGCCGGGATGCTGGAGTGGAGTCCGTTCCCGTCCCTCGCCGTCCGTTCCCGTCCTTCCCCGTCCGTTCCAGGAGTGGTTCCGATGATCGGCAAGCTGCAGTGCGTGGTGCTCGACTGCCACTACCCCGCCGGGCTGGCGCACTTCTACGCCGCCCTGCTCGGCGGCGAGGTGGACCGCCCCGATCCGCGCTGGTCGCTGGACGAGTTCTGGTCCACGGTGCACGTGCCCGGCGGCGCGGTGCTCGGCTTCCAGCGGGTCGAGGACTACCGCCCGCCGATGTGGCCGGACCCGGCCCACCCGCAGCAGCTGCACCTGGACATCGACGTGGAGGACCTGGACGCGGCGGAGGCGCGGGTGCTGGAGCTGGGCGCGGTCCGGAAGGCGGTCGAGACCGGCTGGCGGGTCTACACGGACCCGGCGGGCCACCCGTTCTGCCTGGTGCGGGGTGCCGCCGGTCCGGAGGCCTCCGGCTGACGGCCTATCATTTCACCATGTCTGCCGCTGAGTTGATCAGGATCGTGTCCCGCTCCTCGCCGATGGCGCTGGCCCAGGTGGAGCGGGTGCGGGCCGAGCTGGCCGTACTGCACCCGGGGATCAGGACCGAGGTGGTGCCGGTGGTCACCTCGGGGGACCGCTGGATGGGTGATCTGGCGAAGCTGGGCGGGAAGGGCGCGTTCACCAAGGAGGTCGACCAGGCGCTGCTGGCGGGGGAGGCCGACCTCGCGGTGCACTGCCTCAAGGACGTCCCCGCCGACCGGCCGCTGCCCGCCGGGACGGTCTTCGCCGGGTACCTGCGGCGCGACGACATCCGCGACGCGGTGATCCACCCCGAGGGCCTGACGCTGGACCGGATGCCGGCCGGCAGCCGGATCGGCACCTCCTCGGTGCGCCGGATCGCCCAGCTCGCCGCCTCGCACCCGCACCTGGTCTGCGTGCCGATCCGGGGCAACGCCAACAGCCGGCTGGCCAAGCTGGCGGCGGGGGAGGCCGACGCCCTGCTGCTGGCGGCCTCCGGCCTGGAGCGGATCGGCGAGAGCGACCGGATCAGCGAGATCCTCCCGCTGGACGCGATGTGCCCGCCGATCGGCGCGGGCGTGCTCGCGCTCCAGTGCCGCGAGGACGACCACGCCACCATCGAGGCGGCGGCCGGACTGGGGCACCACGACACCTGGCGGGAGGCGACGGCGGAGCGGATGTTCCTGCACGTGCTCCAGGGCCACTGCAACAGCCCGATCGCCGGGTACGCGACGGCCGAGGCGGACGGGCGGCTGGCCCTGCGCGGCCGGGTCTTCTCGCCGGACGGCAAGCAGATCCTGGACGCGCACGAGTGGGCGGGTGCGCTCAGCCCCGAGGACCTCGGGACCTCGGTCGCGCTCGCCCTCAAGCGGCAGGGCGCGCACGAGCTGATCGCGGCCATCCCGCACTGACCGGCCGTCGGGCGGCCGCACTGACCGGCCGTCAGGCGACTGGTGCTGCCGCCGCCCCGGGCCGGATCGGGGCGCCGAGCACCCGCCGGGTCAGTCGCTCGGCCACGGCGGCGACGAAGGTGCGCGGGCGGCGCGGCGCGAGGTGCGCGCCCAGCGCGTTGGTGAGGCCGGGCGTCACGTACGCACGGTTCCGGTCGAGGGCGCGCAGCGCGGCCCGGACCACCGGCTCCGGGGTGGTGAACGAGCCCGTCACGGCGGCCTCGCGGGTGCCGATCGCCTCGAAGAAGCCGGTCTCCACCGGGCCGGGGCAGAGGGTCAGCACCTTGATGCCCCGGCCGCGATACTCCTGGCGGAGCGCGAGGCCGAAGTTGAGCACGAAGGTCTTGGACGCGCTGTAGACGGCGAAGTACGGCGAGGGCTGGAAGGCCGCGACCGAGGCCACGTTGAGCACCGCGCCGGAGCCCTTGGCCAGCATGCCGGGCAGCAGCTCGTGGGTGAGGTCGACCAGGGCGACCACGTTGACCATCAGCTGGTCGTGGTCGCGCTGCCCGTCCGTCTCCTCGAACCGGCCGCAGCTGCCGAAGCCGGCGTTGTTCACCAACAGGTCGACGGTCAGGCCGCGTTCGGCCAGCTCGGCGGCGATCCGGCGGGCGGCGTCGGGGCGGGCGAGGTCCTGCACCACCACCTCGGCCCGGATGCCGTGCTCGGCGCGGAGCCTGGCCGCGAGCTGCTCCAGCCGGTCGGCGGAGCGGGCGGTGAGGATCAGGTCGTGCCCGCGCGCGGCGAGCTGGGCGGCGAACTCGGCACCGAGGCCGGAGGAGGCGCCGGTGACCAGGGCGGTCGTGCTCATGGGGGTTCTCCTGGAGTCGATGGGAGCCGAGTGGAGTCGATCCGCTATCTGCAACACAAGAGTAGCTTTTTCTTCTGGAACTGCAACAGTGATGATGCAGATGGCTCGTGTGTATGGTTCCCGGAGAGGGTGCAGAGGAAGAGGAGCGCATGAGCAGCAGTACGACGGGCCGCCCGCTGCGGGCCGACGCCGAGCGCAGCGTGCGCGCCATCCTGGAAGCCGCCGAGCGGGTGCTGACGGAGAATCCGACCGCCTCGATGGAGCAGATCGCCGAGGCCTCCGGCCTGGCCAGGACCACGGTGCACCGGCGCTTCAGCAGCCGGCAGGCGCTCGTCGACGCCTTGGCCGCCTCGGCCGCCCGCCAGCTCGCGCAGGCGATCGAGGAGGCGTACCCCGAGGACGCCCCGCCGCTGGTCGCGCTGCACCGCGCCACCGCCAACGTCCTCCGGGTGAAGGGCGCCTGGAGCTTCGCGCTCGGCCCCGCCGCCGCCCAGAGCGCCCAGGCCGCCGAGCTGCACGAGCAGATCGACCACCGCTGCCTCGAACTCCTCGACCGGGCCCGCACCGGGGGCGTGTTCGCCCCCGACGCGGACCTGGACTGGATCCGCCGGGTCCTCTACGCCCTGATCGGCGAGTCCCTGCACGGCGCCGCTCCGGCCGGGTCCGACGCCGGGTCCGACGCCGACCCCGAGGCGCTGGCGGCCAGGATCGTCGGCACCCTGCTGCACGGCCTCGGGGCCTGATCGTCCGAGGCCGGCCTGGCTACGGTGCGGTACGGGTGATGGTCAGGATGCTGGACGGGACCCGGGCCACCAGCCGCAGGTCGAACCCGCTGTCGGCGAGCGTCCCGATCGACTCCTTGGGGCCTGCCGGGTCGGCCGCGAGCGCGAACTGCTCCGCGACCCAGGCCCGTGGCCGGGGCGTCGCGGTGCCGTTGAAGGCGATCTCGGCGCACTCGGCCAGGGTGGCCGCGACCTGGGGCGAGACGGAGTTCTCGGCCATGCACTCGACCCGCTGTGCGAGGCCGTTCTCGTCCACGGCCACCCGGACCCAGAGCGTGAACCCCTCCGGCAGGACCTTCTTCGCCTCCACCCGGGCGGTGCCGCGGGCCGAGTTCCGCTCGACCACCAGCCCCCAGCGGGTGGCGATCCGCCCCATGATCTCGTCCGCCCCGATCCCCGGAAACGGCGGCGAGCTCCGGACGGTGGGCGACGCGGACGGTGAGGGCGTGGCACTCGGCGGCGCCTGCACGGGCACCGGCGTGGACGTACAGCCGCCCAGGCCGAGCGCCACGCACGTCATCAGCCCCCCGAGACGGAGGACGGTGCCCCGCTTCGCCTCTGATGTGTGATCAGTCATGAGCGGTAACCCTAGTGCCGCCCATCGCCCCCGGCGCGTGGTGTTGGCGGGGGCGTGTGATGTGGGGTGCGCGCCGGGGGTGTTTGTGTGCGCGCCGGTTGGTGGGAGGGATGGGTCCGGTGTGGGGCACGAGGGGTGCTTGCGGCCCTGGGGTGGGGTTTTGTGCGGTGGGGAAGGGCGCGGGCCGGGCCGGGGTGGGAATTCCGAAGAGTGTTCGGGCCCATGTGGGCGATGGACTTGGCTGCCGGGGGCCGATTACAACGAGGGGCGTTCATGTGAATACCCGTCAGTTGTCGAGCAGTCCCGTGAAGCAAGGACCCCTGATGCCCATACCTGTTGCCCTGCGCCGCTACTCCGCCGGACTGACGGCCCTGGTGCTGGCCGTGTCGGCCGCCGGTGCCGTCACCCTGGCCACGGCGGGGGCCGCCCAGGCCGCGCCGGAGGCCGGTCTGCTCTACGTGGCCAACTCCGGTACGAACGACGTCTCGGTGATCGACACCGGGACCGGGACGGTCACCGCCACGATCCCGGTCGGCACCACCCCGCGCGGGATCGCGGCGGCGCCGGGCGGTGCCCGGGTGTACGTCGCCGACAGCGGGTCGAACGCCGTCTCGGTGATCGACACCGCCAGCAACACCGTGACCGCCACCGTCCCGGTCGGCAGCGGGCCCAACGGCGTCGCGGTCGCCCCCGACGGGAGTCGGGTCTACGTGGCCAACTTCAACTCGGCCAGTGTCTCGGTGATCGACACCGCCGCCAACACCGTGACCGGCACCGTCCCGGTCGGGTCACTGCCGTTCAACCTGGCGGTTGCCCCCGACGGCAGCCGGGTCTACGTCGCCAACTCCGACGACGACACCGTCTCGGTGCTCGACACGGCCGCCAACGCGGTGACCGCGACCGTCCGGGTGGCGGCGGTGCCGGAGGCCGTCGCCGTCAGTCCCGACGGGGGCCGGCTCTACGTGGGCGGCTACAACAGCGCCACCCTGAGCACCGTCGACACCGCGACCAACACGGTCGTCTCCACCCTCGCGGTCGGTCCGGGCACGAACGCGGCCGTGGTCTCGCCGAACGGTGCCGAGCTCTACCTGGGCAGCTTCAACGCCCCCAGCAACCTGACGGTGGTCGACACCGCCGCCAACACGGTCACGGCCGGGATCGCCGCGGGCAAGGTGCGCGGCGTCGCCCTCGACCCGAGCGGCGCCAACCTGTACGCCACCAACTTCCCGGGCGACCGGGTCTCCTTCGTCGACACCGCCACCAGGACCCTCACCAGCTCGGTCCAGGTCGGCACCGACCCGTACGGTCTCGCCTACGTCAGCCGATCCGTCACCCCGGTTCCGGTTCCGGTGGTGGGTGGGATCAGTCCGGCGAGTGGTCCGGCTGCGGGTGGGACTGTGGTGTCGGTCAGTGGCTCCGGGTTCACGGGAGCGACTGGGGTGAAGTTCGGTGCGGTGGCGGCGACTTCGTTCACGGTCGACTCTGCGGGCAGCCTGACGGCGACTGCTCCGGCGGGTTCGGGAACGGTTGATGTCACCGTGACGACCCCGGCCGGTACGAGTGCGACGAGCGCGGCTGACCGGTACTCGTATGTTGCGGCTCCGGTTCCGGTTCCGGTGGTGGGTGGGATCAGTCCGGCGAGTGGTCCGGCGGCGGGTGGGACTGTGGTGTCGGTCAGTGGCTCCGGGTTCACGGGGGCGACTGGGGTGAAGTTCGGTGCGGTGGCGGCGACTTCGTTCACGGTCGACTCTGCGGGCAGCCTGACGGCGACTGCTCCGGCGGGTTCGGGAACGGTTGATGTCACCGTGACGACCCCGGCCGGTACGAGTGCGACGAGCGCGGCCGACCGGTTCACGTATGTTGCGGCTCCGGTTCCGGTTCCGGTGGTGGGTGGGATCAGTCCGGCGAGTGGTCCGGCGGCGGGTGGGACTGTGGTGTCGGTCAGTGGCTCCGGCTTTACGGGGGCGACTGGCGTGAAGTTCGGTGCGGTGGCCGCGACTTCCTTCACCGTCGACTCTGCGGGCAGCCTGACGGCCACCGCCCCGGCGGGTACGGGCACGGTTGATGTCACGGTGACCACCCCGGCCGGTACGAGTGCGGCTGTTGCGGTGGATCGGTTCACGTACGTCGCGGCCACCCGGGACGCCACGGCCCTGAGTGCCGCGCCGGTGCTGCTCTCCGCCGGTGGGGGCGGCCTGAGCGTCAACCTGGCGCTCTCCGCGACCCTCACCGACACCACCACGCACACCCCGGTCGTCGGACAGAGCGTCAAGTTCACCGTCGGCAGCAGCACCGTCTGCACCGGTGTCACCAACGCCCAGGGCACGGCCTCCTGCAGCGGGTTGGTGCCGCTGCTCACCGTGGTGCTGAACGGCGGGTACCAGGCCGCGTTCGCCGGTACGGCCGGGCTCCAGCCCGCCACCGCCCGGGCCGCGCTGATCCAGCTGGGCTGACGCCCAGGACGCAGTGGGAGCGAGGCCCCGGCCATCGGCCGGGGCCTCGTCGTCACTGCAGCGCGAGCGGGTCGCCGACGCACAGCTGCCCGGGGTGGGCGACGGTGGCGAGGGCGTCCAGGCGGGCGTCGTGGGCCTGGGTGAGGGCCTTGAGGATCTCGGGGGCGTGCGGCAGGCCGGGCTGGGCGGTGCCGGACATGACGCAGCGTTCGCTGGCCCGGACGAAGGCGAGGGCCAGGCCGGCCGGGGTGGCGGCCCGGCGGCCGAACCAGCTGTCCTCGACGAAGGGTGCGGTGCCCGGCGGGGTGCGGAGCAGGATGTTGGGGCGGAACCGGCGTTCGTCCACCACGGTGCCGGGGAGGGCCGCGCGGATCCAGTCCAGGGTGGCGGTGGTGAGCACGCTGACGGGCAGCTGGTCGAAGTGCGAAACGGTGTCCTCGCGGGCGAGTTCGACGTCGTCGCGCTGGAGGTAGGCGCGAAGGAAGGCGTTCGGGTCCGGGACGGGAGCGCCCAGCGGGTCGATCAACTCGGGGGCGGTCAGCCGGTTGCCGAGCCGGGAGCCGAGGCGGAGCAGGCCGTCCATCCGGCGGAACCGGCGGGTGTTCTTCCCGGAGCCGAGCTTTCCGGCCCCGTCCCGGACGGCGTACAGCCGGTCCCCGGCGAGCCCGCGCTCGTCCACCTCCACGGAGCCGAGCTGCTCGCCGCCGGTCGATTTGACCGGGTAGCGCCACACCCGCTCGATCACCCCGATGATCTCTGCCATGGCGGGAGCCTAGCGCCGCCGCCCGGGGATGGTCTAGACCAAGGTTCGTCAGGTGCACGACCAGTGGTGCGGACGGCCGAAAGCCGCGACCGGGCAGCGGCCCGGTCGCGGCTTCGAGCCGGAGGAGCAGGGTCAGTTGTTCCTGCCGCCGGCCGGGTTGCCGGCGCCGACGACGTTCACGGAGTTGCCGCAGACGTTGATCGGGATGCTGATCGGGATCTGGATGTTGTTGCCGGAGAGGACGCCCGGCGACCCCACCACGACGGCGGAGGCGCTGGCCCCGCCGGTGTTCACGCAGGTGTTGCCGCCACCGGCGAACTCGGGGGCGTGCTGCTGCGGTTGCTGCTGGACCGGGCCGTGTTCCTCGCACCCGGCCATGGCCGGGGCGGTGCAGGTGAGGGCAAGGGCGATGCCGAGACCGACGGTCGCCGCGAACTTCTTGGTTCGGTTCATGCCGGAAGGAGTATCCCGTTCCGGCCCCGGCGACCCGCTCGACCGCTTCCGCTCACCCGGTCGACCGGTAGGGATCACACCTGACACCGGTTCGACTGGGGCAAGTGGCCGACCCGGGAGGCGCTCTGCCGCAACGTCAGGTCCGGTCGCCCGCCGCCCCGACCGGTCGGCCCACCCGGTCAGCCCAACCGGGCCACCGCCCGTACCGGGGCGCCGTCGGCGGCGGTGAGGCGGAGCGGGAAGAAGGAGACCGCGACCGCCAGGCCGGCCGCCCGGGCGTCGAGCAGCGGGGTGAGGTCGGTGAGGTTCTCGCACAGGACGGCGCCGCCGGGGCTGCCGAGCAGGGCCCGGTGCGCGGCCAGGGTGGGGGCGTGCGGGGCGGGGTCGTGCTCGTCGGTGAGATCGGCGAGCAGCGCCGCCACCGCCGGGTCGGCCGGGCCCGGATCGGGGGTCGGGTCGATGCTCAGCGCGTCCACGCCGACGCTGCGCACCCCGGCGGCGGCGATCGCCTCGGCCGCGCCGGGGGTGAGCCAGGGGTGGGCGTAGTAGTGGTCGGTGGCCCAGTACCGGTGCCAGCCGGTGGCCAGCAGCAGGACCGCTCCCGGCTTCACCAGGTCCAGCGCGGGCGCGAGTTGGGCCGCCGTCACCCCGGTGCGGGGCGCCAGGCCGCGCAGGTCGGCGAGCACGGCGGGGCCGGTGAAGAGGCCGAGCGGCAGCCCGTCCAGGGTCGGCCAGGTGACGTCCACGTGGTACGGCGCGTCCACGTGCGTACCGGACTGCGAACCCAGGTGAAGCGCCAGCACGTTGACCCCGTCGGCGGCGGTGGTGAGCGCGGGTCGGAGCGAGACGGCCGGGTCCCCGGGGTACACCGGCATCCCGGTGGTGACCGGATGGGTGAGGTCGATCAGCGTCGGCGCCATGAGGCCATCCTGGCAGCTCACCGGCGGCGAACGGTGCGGAATTGCGCCTGGGGAATCGGGAATTCACCGTGTACGGGTCATCGGGGGGCGGCCGGACCGGGCTTCCGGAGACCGGCGGAATCGGGCCCGGACGAGTCTTGCCCGCCGATGGGGCGAACTGTAGGTTACTGGGCGTGGCCGGCGGTCGAGGGGGATTGTCACACCCTGTCCGTCGGGCCGACGGGAGTGACATATCACCGGGTCGCACCGGGTCCGACCGGACGGCAGAAGGCCTGGCCACAGGCTTTCGGAGCGGTTCCGGGAAACACCGAATTCGTGGCGGCGGGCACCGCTGCGGATTGTTCGAAGACTTACCGTCAATGCTGTTCGCGTTCTCTTGACATCCCTCCCGGTCGGCAGCCCGGCTTTCGCTGCTCGCAGACCAGTGGAATCGGTTCGCAGGTATTTCCTGCGGACGGAATTCCCGCTGGACACGGGACGGGGAGGCGAGAGGTGCTGGCCGCACACCACGCGTGGTCGAAGGACGGGCAGGAGGCCCCTGACGGGCCCCGGATCAGCCTGGCGGTGATGCACCACCCCGCCCGCGCCGCGGCGCTGCCCCGGCTGGTGGCCGCCTGCGCGCCGCTGTCCGTCCGGGCGGTGGCCGATCCGGAGCCCCTGGGCCCGCCGAGTCCGCTCCGGACCGCGAAGCGCGCCTGGGCGGCGGTCCGCCCGGGCGCCACCCACCACGTGGTGCTCCAGGACGACGTCACGCCGGTACCGGGCTTCGCCGCGCAGCTGGCCGCGGTGCTCACGGCCCGGCCCCGGGACGCGGTGGCCCTGTACGTGAACTGGAACAGCCCCTACAACGCCTATCTGGCCCGCCGGGCCGCGGTGTCGGGCGCGCCCTGGGCGCCGCTCGCCCCCCGGGAGTGGGTGCCGACCCTGGGGCTGGCCCTCCCGGCGGCGGCCGCCCTCGGGCTGGCCGAGTACCTGGCCGGTTTCCCGGACGAGTTGAAGGACGACGACGAACTGATCGTCCGCTACTGCGCCGAGGCCGGGCTGACCGTGCTGGCGGCGGTCCCCCACCTGCTGGAGCACCGGGCCGGACCGAGCCTGGCGGGCAACGGCGCGCACGGCGCCCGGCACGCGGCGGTGCCGATGGACGCCCCGCCGCCCGCCGGCCACTGGTCGGGCCCGGTCCCCGGCGGGGTCCAACCCCCGCGTACCGCCGGCGGGTTGCCCTACGCCGTCGAGCTGGTGCGGTCGCGCTGTCTGCTCCGGCTGATGCGGGAGCAGGAGCCGGTCGGGCACCCGTTCGCCTGGGCCTGGGCGGACTGGAGCCCGCTGATCGGCGCGGACCCGGCGGCGCTGCTGCGGGACTTCGAACGGGCCGCCCACCCCGCCGGGCTGCCGGTCGGCACGCTCCGCGAGGTGTGGGCCGCGAGCTGGCTGCTCGGCCACGACGCGGCGCCGGTGGCGGGCGCTCCGGCGGCCTGCGCGGCGGCGCTGCGCAGCTGGGTGCTGTCCGGGCTGGCCGAGGAGGACGCCCGCGGCCTGACCCTGGCCACGGTCGAGGCGGTCACCGGGCTGGCGCTCCAGGCGCTGGAGGCGGGGGCCAAGGCCGGTGCGGGCCGGCCGGTCCCGGCCGAGGTCGAACTGCCGCCACTGGCAAGGGTGCTGGCCGAGCGGGAGGCCCGGGCCCTGACCAGTGCGGCGCCCGAGCAGTCGCCGCCGGTCGCGGTCCGCTGCGCACCCTGCCCGGACTGCCCGGCCGGACCGCCGGAGCTGGCCCGCGCCCTGGCCCGGCTGCCGTACGAGCGGCTGCGGGTGCTGCCCGACGGTGCCGAGCCGGAGCCGGACGAGCTGGATCTCACCCTGCTGGCCTGCGAACTCCCGGACGCCCGGGCTCTGTTGGCGCTGGCCGTCCGGGCCCGCCCGGGGCAGCGCTTCGCCAGCCGGGCGGTCGCGCTCGCGAGCGGTCGCGAAGTCGGCGCCGGTCTGCGGGAGTTGGACCGGGCCGAGCGCTGGTGGGACGGCGGTCCGGCGCCGGACGGCCCGTACGTCCTCCCGGTCACGCTCCGCGCGGCCGACGACTGCACCCGGCCCCGCCTCCCGGCGCCGGACCAGCACTACCGGGCGGTCCGCCACGCGGAAGTCCTCCGGGCCCTCTGACCACCGAAACAGCGATGCAGGAAAGGGAGTTGGATGAACACCGAAGCCACGACCGTGCAGGTGCCCTGCGCGGGCGCCCGCACCGGGGAGGGCCCCGTCACCTGGGGCCAGCACGCCATCTGGCACGCGCTGCAGAAGCTGAGGCCGGGCGACCACGCCTACAACGTGCCGCTCGACGGCCCCGTCCCCGGTCTGCCGCTGGCGCAGATCGAGCAGGGCTTCAGCGGGCTGCTGCACGTCCACGACGCGCTGCGCACCCGGGTGGTGGCCGACGCCGACGGGGAGCTGCGCCAGTACGTCGACGGGGCGGGCAGCGCCCCGCTGCACCTGCGCCAGGGCACGGCCGAGCAGGCGGCAGCGGTGGGGGCGGCCCTGCGGGAGGAGCTCTGGGGGCGGGCTTTCGAGTACGCCGGCGAGTGGCCGGTCCGGTTCGGTGCGGTGGTCTCCGAGGGGCTGGTGCACCACGTGGTGGTGATCTTCTCGCACACGGCCGCCGACGCCTGGGGCCTGCCGACGCTCCAGGGCGACCTCCAGGCGCTGACCCTCGGCGCGACCCCGGCGCAGGTACGGGCCGAGGCCGCCGAGGCCGGGGTGCTGCAGCCGCTGGAGCAGGCGGCCGAGCAGGCCTCGCCCCGGGGACGGCGGCTGGACGCGGCCGCCCGCCGCCAGTGGCGGTCGGCGGCGGCCGGTGCCCGGGCCCCGAAGGCCGCCCCGCCGGCGGCGGTCGAGGCCGGGGCCCCGCGCTACCGCCGGGCCCACCTGCTCTCGCCCGCGCTGCCCGGCGCGCTGGCCCGGGTCTGCGAGACCCACCGGACCACCTCGGCGAACGTCCTGCTCGCGGCGACCGCCGCCACCATGGCCGACTGGGCGGGCACCGGCCGCTGCGGCCTCCAGCTGATGGTGAGCAACCGGTTCCACACCGGGCTCGCCCAGGCCACCGGCCCGCTCGCGATGGAGGGCTACCTGGCGATCCGGACCGAGGACGCGGCGGAGTTCAAGGACCTCCTCCCCAGGACCTGGAGCGCCTCGCTGGCCACCTACCGCAGCGCCTTCTACGACAAGCGCGCCCTGGAGGCGGACCTCGCCCCGTACGCGGAGGACGCGGGCGTCACCTTCGAGCGGTCCTGCTGGTACAACGACCAGCGGGTGGAGGCCCCCGCCCCGGCCTCGGCGGACTGGTCCCCGGCGGCCGCCGGGGAGTCGGTGCTGACCTGGGAGACCGCGACCGACCACGGCGGCACCGTCAGCTACGTCCTGCACATGGCCGACAAGCCGGACGGCCTGGAGATCGCGATGACCGGCGACACCCACCTCTTCACCCCGGCCGACATGGAGCGGCTGCTGCGGACCATCGAGGGCACCGTGCTCGACCAGGCCGCCAGCTGGGGTGGCTCACCCGCGGGCGGCTGACCTGCGGGGCGCGGACTATCGTGCCCGGTATGAGCAGTGATCAGCAGCAGACGCCACGTCGGCCCTGGGTGGTCGGAGTCTCCGGTGCGTCCGGGACGCCGTACGCGGCGGCGGTGATCCGGGCGTTGCTGACGGCCGGTGAGACGGTCGACCTGGTGGTCAGCCGGGCCGCCCGGCTGACCATCCTGGACGAGACCGGCATCTCGTTCCGGGACGCGCACTGGCGGGCCGACCTGGCGGAGTGGCTGGGCACCGGGCAGCTGGACGGCGTCCGGTACTGGGCCGCCGGTGACTTCGCCGCCGGTCCGTCCAGCGGCTCGTACCCGGCCAAGGGGATGCTGGTGGTCCCGGCCACCACCGGCGCGGTGGCCGGGATCGCGCTCGGGCTGAGCAAGGACCTGCTCCAGCGGGCCGCCAGCGTCACCCTGAAGGAGCGCCGTCCGCTGGTGCTCTGTCTGCGCGAGACACCGCTCAACGGGGTGACGCTGAAGCACCTGGTGGAGCTCGACGCACAGGGCGCGGTGGTGCTGCCGGCCGCGCCGGGCTTCTACGCCGGGGGCTCCACCGCCCGGGAGCTGGTGGACTTCGTGGCCGGCCGGGTGCTGGACGCGGTGGGTGTGCCGCACACGCTGTACCGGCGCTGGGCGGGCGAGTTGGGCGACGGGGGGAAGGTCGCGTAAGCGGCGGGGCCGGGGGAAGGTATGTTCATTGCGATATCCGGGTCGATCCAGGTGTGACGCCTTCGAATCCGGATAATGATCTGTGGGTCTGGAGAGGTTCGGAAGGACGCGGGCGGATACATGGACACGGTGGACAGACAGCTCATCCAGGCGCTCCGGGAGAACGGCCGCGCCTCCTACGCCGAACTGGGCCGCCTGGTCGGCCTGTCGGGCCCGAGCGTGACGGACCGGATCAACCGGCTGGAGCAGGCCGGGGTGATCACCGGCTACCGCGCCACCGTCAACCCGGCCTCGCTGGGCTTCGGCGTCACCGCGCTGATCGGTCTTCAGCTCACCGACGCGGCCGACCACGAGGACGTGGCGCACCGGCTCAAGGACCTCGGCGAGGTCGAGGACTGCTGGTTCATCGCGGGCGACGACTCGTACATGCTCAAGGTCCGGGTCTCCGACGTGGAGGGCCTGGAGTCGGTGGTCAAGCGGCTGTCCGGCACCAAGGGCGTGGCCAGGACCAGGACCACCGTCGTCCTCTCCACCAAGTGGGAGAACCGGGTCAGTGAACTGCCTTTGGAACCGGGGGAGTAGCGGACGATGGCACTGATCGGACTGGAAGAGCTGCGCGCGGCGCAGCAGCGCATCGCCGGGGTCGCGGTCCGGACCCCGCTGATGCCGTGCCCGTGGGCGGCCCGGGGCGACCGGGCGCTCTGGCTGAAGCCGGAGGGCCTCCAGCCGACCGGTGCGTTCAAGATCCGCGGCGCGTACAACCGGCTGTCCGCGCTGAGCGCGGCGGAGCGCGCCCGCGGCGTGGTCGCGCAGTCCAGCGGCAACCACGCGCAGGCCGTGGCGTACGCCGCCCAGCTGCTCGGCATCAAGGCCGTCATCGTGATGCCGGACGTCTCCCCGGCGGTCAAGGTCGAGAACACCCGCTCCTTCGGCGCCGAGGTGATCCTGGTCGGCCCGGGCGAGCGGGACACCATGCCCGGCGAGCTGGCCGAGCGGCACGGGTACGTCTGGGTGCCGCCCTACGACGACCCGTACATCATCGCGGGCCAGGGCACGGTCGGCCTGGAGATCGCCGAGGACGCCCCCGACGAGCTGGACACCGTGCTGGTGCCGGTCAGCGGCGGCGGCCTGATCAGCGGCGTCGCCGCCGCGCTCAAGCTGGCCTGCCCGGGCGTCCGGGTGATCGGCGTCGAGCCCGAGCTGGCGGCCGACGCACAGGCGAGCTTCCGGGCCGGCGAGCGGATCGGCTGGTCCACCGAGGAGACCTACCGGACCCTCGCGGACGGGCTGCGCACGCCCAGCGTCGGGGTGCTCCCGTTCGACCACATCCAGGCGTACGTGGACGACATCGTGACCGTCTCCGAGCAGGAGATCAAGGACACCGTGGCGCTGCTGGCCCGGCGCGGCCGACTGGTCGCCGAGCCCTCGGGCGCGGTCGCCCCGGCGGCGTACTTCCACCGCGCGGACGAGCTGGAGGGGCGGGTGTTCGGCGCGGTCGTGAGCGGTGGGAACATCGATCCGAGCCTGCTCGCCGAACTGCTCAAGGTCTAGGCGTAGGCTCGGGCAGGTCAATTCTCAAGGCACGAGGAGGCAGGTCACCGCATGGACGCAGGGCTGAAGCGTGAGCTGGAGGCGAAGGTCTACGCGGGTGAGCGGCTGACCCGCGAGGACGGCATCGCGCTCTACGAGAGCGACGACCTGGCCTGGCTCGGCGGTCTGGCGCACCACGTGCGGACCGAGAAGAACGGCGACGTGGTCCACTTCAACGTCAACCGTCACCTCAACATGACCAACGTCTGCGCCGCCTCCTGCGCGTACTGCTCGTTCCAGCGCAAGCCGGGCGAGAAGGACGCGTACACCATGCGGATCGAGGAGGCCGTCCGGCTGGCGAAGGCGATGGAGGTCGACTCGCTGACCGAGCTGCACATCGTCAACGGCCTGCACCCGACCCTGCCGTGGCGCTACTACCCGCGCAGCCTGCGGGAGTTGAAGGCGGCGCTGCCGAACGTCTCGCTGAAGGCGTTCACCGCCACCGAGATCCACTGGTTCGAGCGGATCAGCGGCCTGACGGCCAGTGAGATCCTGGACGAGCTGATCGACGCCGGTCTGGAGTCGCTCACCGGCGGCGGCGCGGAGATCTTCGACTGGGAGGTCCGCCAGCACATCGTCGACCACGAGACCCACTGGGAGGACTGGTCGCGGATCCACCGCCTGGCGCACGAGAAGGGTCTGAAGACCCCCTCGACCATGCTGTACGGCCACATCGAGGAGCCCCGGCACCGGGTCGACCACGTGCTGCGGCTGCGTGAGCTCCAGGACGAGACCGGCGGCTTCCAGGTCTTCATCCCGCTGCGCTACCAGCACGACTTCCACGACTCCAAGGACGGCGTGGTCCGGAACAAGCTGATGGCCCGCACCGAGATGGCCACCGGCGCCGAGGCGCTGAAGACCTTCGCGGTCTCCCGGCTGCTGTTCGACAACGTCCCGCACGTCAAGGTGTTCTGGGTGATGCACGGTGTCACCACCGCGCAGCTGGCGCTCAGCCACGGTGCGGACGACATGGACGGCTCGGTGGTCGAGTACAAGATCACCCACGACGCCGACAACTTCGGCACCCCGAACAAGCTGGGCCGGGACGACCTGCTCGACCTGATCCGGGACGCCGGCTTCCGCCCGGTCGAGCGGAACACCCGGTACGAGATCATCCGCGAGTACGAGGGCCCGGACCTGAACCGCCGGGAGACCCCGCAGGCCATGCGGCTCTGACTGCTCCGTCACATCGGCCCTCCGAACCGAACCGGTTCGGAGGGCCGGGTCGTGTTCCAGGTGCGCGTATGCTCACAGGCTCACCACACGCCAGGGGTTCCGTTCCGGCCCGCGGCTTTGGAAGGATCGTCCGTATGTCCGGTTCCCATCGTGCCAAGCCCCGCAGTCGGGCCGACGAGCCCGCCGTGGCGGCCAGGCCCCGCGGGCACCGGCGGAAGGCGAAGAAGAAGCGCGGCGGCCGGACCCTGATGGGCAGCACCGCGCTGCTGCTCGCGGCCGTCTCCGGCTGGTTCACCGTCGGCCCCGGCCGGTCCGCCCCCGAGGTCACCGCCGCCGGGATGCCGGACCTGCCCGCGGCCGACGCCGCGTCGCCGGCGCCCGCCGCCGCGGCCCAGGCCGGCCAGCGGACCGAGCCGCCCGCCGCCGACCGCTCCGACCGGAGCGACGGCAGCGTACTGGCCATCCCCGGGCTCGGCCCCAAGTTCACCGCGCAGATCCCCGCCGACACCCGGCAGCTGGTGGTCGCGACCGGCAAGGGCAAGGACGCTTCGGAGACCGGCGTCACGCTCTGGACCAGGACCGTCGACAACCGCTGGAAGCCCGGCGCCGCCTGGGCCGGCCACAACGCGTACAAGGGCTGGACCACCGACCACCGCCAGGGCGACCTGCGCAGCCCGATCGGCCTCTACGCGCTGACCGACGCGGGCGGCCGGAAGGCCGACCCCGGCAGCCGGCTCCCGTACGACCAGGACAAGGCCTTCGTGATCGACGGCGACGGCTTCAACGGCGAACCGCTGGCCGGCTCCTTCGACTACGTGGTGGCGATCAACTACAACCGGGTGCCCGGCACTTCGCCGCTCAGCACCAAGTACCCCGAGGGCGTCGGCAAGGGCACCGGCATCTGGCTGCACGTCGACCACGGCGGCCCCACCCACGGCTGCGTCTCGCTGCCGGAGGCGCAGATGGTCGAGCTGATCAAGGCGCTCGACCCGGCGGCGAAGCCGATGATCGTCATGGGCGACGCCGCCTCGCTGGCGGCCTGAGGCCGGTCCGGACCGGCCCGGAGGCCCGTGTGCCGCAAGGGGTGTTGTCCGTCCCCTACAGGTTCCGACCTCGGACGTTGTACCAGGGCGTCACCAACGGACCCGTCGGTAACGTTGTTGAGTGGGCGATATGACCGCCTCCCGTATCGTGTCGCTCGGCCACTACCAGCCGCCGAAGGTCCTCTCCAACGACGACCTCGCGCTCCTGGTCGACACCGACGACGAGTGGATCCGCACCCGGGTCGGCATCCGCACCCGCCACATCGCGGAGGACGAGACCCTGGTCGACATGGCCACCGAGGCGGCCCAGAAGGCACTCGCCAACAGCGGACTGCTGCCCGAGCAGATCGACCTGGTGGTGGTCGCCACCTGCACCGCGGTCGACCGCAGCCCCAACACCGCCGCCGCCGTGGCCGCCCGGCTGGGCGTCCGCTCGCCGGCCGCGTACGACATCAACACGGTCTGCTCCGGCTTCTCCTACGCGCTCGCCACCGTCGACCACGCGATCCGGGCCGGCTCGGCCACCCGGGCGCTGGTGATCGGCGCCGAGCGGATGTCCGACACCATCGACTGGAGCGACCGGACCACCGCCGTGATCTTCGCGGACGGGGCCGGGGCCGCGGTGGTCGAGGCGGTTCCTGACGAGCAGTCCGGGATCGGTCCGGTGCTCTGGGGCTCCGAGCCGGACAAGGGCGACGCCGTGGTGATCACCGGCTGGGACCCGACGATCAGTCAGCAGGGCCAGACCGTCTTCCGCTGGGCCACCACCCAGCTCGCCCCGCTGGCCCGGGAGACCTGCCGGAAGGCCGGGATCGAGCCGTCCGAGCTCAAGGGCTTCGTCGCCCACCAGGCCAACCTGCGGATCATCGACGCGATCGCCAACAAGCTCGGGCTGGCCGAGGACGCGGTGGTCGCCCGCGACGTGGTCGAGTCCGGCAACACCTCCGCCGCCTCGATCCCGCTGGCGCTCAGCAAGCTGGTCGAGAAGGGCGAGCTGCGCAGCGGCGACCCGGTGCTGCTGTTCGGCTTCGGCGGCGGGCTGGCGTACGCGGGCCAGGTCGTCCGCTGCCCGTAGCGGTTCCCGCCGCACTGCTTGCACACGCCGAAGGGGCGGCCCGCTGTGGGCCGCCCCTTCGTGGGTTTGTGCGTGCTGCGCGGTCAACGTCGGCGAACCTCCCCCGAGGACACGGCCGCCGTCCGACACGTCCCGGACAGGAAACCGGGACGGAGCACGCGGGGTGGACGGGTGGGTTACTTGGGCGGCTTCTTGCCCGTCACACCCAGGTAGACCTGGAGGGCGAGGTTGGGTTTGAGGTCCTTGACCTTCACGCCCCAGGCGGTGAAGGCCTTGGAATGCTCCGCCGCCGAGGCGAGGAGCGAGACCAGGGACCCGGAGAGAGCGGCCGGATCGACCGACTTGTCGGTCTTGGCCTGGTTGGCCTTGATGGCTTCGCCGAGCGGCCCGGCGACCGAGTTGAGGACCTTCATGCGGATCTTGAAGAACCGCTTGTCCCCTTCGGCTGCACCGAGAGTGACCACTCGGAGAATGGCATCGTTCTTGCGCCAGAAGGCGAGAAATCCGTCCACCAGGTCTTCCGACGTGGTGAAGCCGGTCTTTCCCGCCCAGGACTTTCCATCGAGGAGCTCCTTGAGCTCCACGCTGTCCTCGGCCATTTCCTCGGCGATTTCGAGGACGGCGCCCTCGACATCCGGGAAGTACTGGTAGAAGGTCGCGGGGGAGGTACCCGCCATACGGGCGACGTCGATGACCTTGACGTCCCGGTAAGGCGACGTGCTGAGCATCTCGCGGAGGCAGTCGAGCAGCTTCTGCCGCGTCTCCTGTCCGCGTCGCCCGGCGACGCGACCGTCGACGGTGCGAACTTGTCCTGTCATGCCGTCAGCTTACCGTGGCACGATCTTGGCGCGATTCGGTGATGTGACTATTACTCCAGCCGGGGTGGGGTGAGCCGACGGATATTCAGGAGCGCCGTGGTTGAACGGTGCCCCCCCGTGATCTGACGGAGCCCCAGCGTGACGGGGTGTCGGCTGAGGGATGGTCGGGTCGCACAGAGTGACCACCGGGGCCCGGAGCCGTCGGTCCGTCAGTTCCGGTCCGGCGCCGCGCGGCGGCGCAGGCCCTCAGCAGGGCCGATTCGCCCGGCGGCGGGGGAGATTGGATCAGGCGGGGCGGGCATTGGAGAATCAGGGGCGGCGCACCCCGACCGGGTGGCGGCAGGACGGGGAGGTGGCAGCGGAGTGGACCAGCTTTCAGCGCACGATCCGAGGCGGATCGGGCCCTTCGAGGTGCTCGGGCGGCTCGGTGCGGGCGGGATGGGCCTGGTCTACCTGGCGCGCTCCGGTGCCGGTCGGCGGGTGGCGATCAAGACGGTCCGGGGGGAGCTGGCCGAGGACGAGCTGTTCCGGGTCAGGTTCGCCCGGGAGATCGCGGCGGCCAAGACGGTGGGCGGTTTCTACACCGCCGCCGTGGTGGACGCCGACCCGGACGCCGCGGTGCCGTGGCTGGCCACCGCGTACGTGCCCGCACCCTCGCTGGAGGAGCTGATCGGGCACTGCGGGCCGCTGCCGGTGGACGCCGTCCGGTGGCTGGTGGCGGGCATCGCCGAGGCCCTGCAGTCCATCCACGCGGCCGGGTTGGTGCACCGCGACCTCAAGCCGTCCAACGTGCTGGTGGTCGAGGACGGCCCCCGGGTGATCGACTTCGGCATCGCCGCCGGGGTCTCCAGCTCCCGGCTCACCATGACCAACGTCGCGGTCGGCACCCCGGCCTACATGTCGCCGGAGCAGGCCAAGGACAGCCGCAGCGTCACCGGCGCCAGCGACGTCTACTCGCTCGGCTCGCTGCTGGTGTTCTGCGCCACCGGCCATGCCCCCTACCGGGGCGCCAACCCGGTGGAGACGGTCTTCCAACTGCTGCGCGACCAGCCCGACCTGTCCGGTCTGCCGGTGGAGCTGGCCGACCTGGTGCACGCCTGTATGCGGCCCGCGCAGGAGACCCGGCCGACGCCCGCGCAGATCCAGGCCGAGCTGGCCCCGCACCTGTTCTCCCGGGACGACGCGGCCGGCGAGGCCGGGGACTGGCTGCCGCCCCGCGCCCTCGACCTGATCGAGCAGAAGCGCGGCCGCAGGACCGTCCCGCCGCCCCCGCCGCCGGTGGTTCCGCCGCAGCCGCCGGGGCCGGCCTCGGTGGTCACCGAGAAGATCGCCGAACGCCGGGCCCCGGTGGCCGGGGAGATCCGGCTGGCCGGTGCTGCGGTGCCGATAGGGCCCGGGCCGCGGGCCGAGCCCGCGGCCGTCACCGGAGAGGCCGCACCCGGCACCGACTGGGTCCGCCGGGCCGCCCCGCCGGCCCCGCCCGCGCCCCGGTGGCGCCCGTGGCGGTTCCGGATGTCCAACGACGTCTGGGGCACCCCCGTGGTCGCCGCGGACACCCTCTTCGTCTCCAGCTTCGAGGTGCACGCCCTCGACATCGGCTCCGGGCAGCGCCGCTACAAGACCCGCGACGTGGCCTGGGCCCTGGCCGTCGACGCCGGCCGGGTGCACGCCGCCGACGGCCCGCACCTCTACACCGTCGACGTGGCCGACGGCACCGAGCGCTGGCGCAACTCGCTGGACGGCTGGGTCTACTCGCTGGACGCCGCCGACGGCGTGCTCTGCTGCGGCATCAGGGGCGGTGGCGTACAGCTCCGTTCGGCCGCCAGCGGCGCCGAGCTGTGGCGGGCCGACGACGCCCAGCAGGACTACGAGAACCCGCAGTCGGGCCCCGCGCTGGTGGCCGGCTCGGCGTACTACTACGGCGGCGGGCGGCTGCGCTGCGTCGACCCGCGCGGCGGGCGGCTGCGCTGGGCCTTCCAGGTCGGCGAGAACGTCCCCTCCCGGCCGGTCGAGCTCGGCGGGACGCTCTACCTGACCTCCGGCACCCGGGTCTACGCCCTGGACGCCGCGACCGGGGCGGAGCGGTGGCGGTTCGAGGCGGCGGTGGTGCTCTTCACCCCGCCGGCGGTCGACGGCGGGGCGGTGTACGTCGCCGACTACCTGGGGACGGTCTACTCGCTGGACGCCGCGACCGGGCGGGACCGCTGGCGCGGGCGGACCGGCAGCCGGCAGGGGTCGGAGCCGGTGGTGCTCGCCAACGGCACCGCGCTGGTCGGTGCGGGGGACACCCTGCACGCCTTCGACACCGGGTCCGGGCGGGAGCGCTGGCGCTACAGCGCGCGGGGCGAGCTGGTCGGCTCCCCGGCCGTCGCCGACGGGCTGGTCCACCTGGGCAGCCGGGACCACTCGCTGCACACCCTCGACCTGACCACCGGTCAGCTCCGCTGGGAGCTCGGCACCAAGGGCGAGCTCACCGGCTCCCCGGTGGCCGTCGGCGGGCGGGTCTTCGTCGGCAGCAAGGACCGCTGCGTCTACGCCCTGGACGCCTTCTACGGCACGGCGGTGCCCAACTGATCCGCTCGGCGACGGCGCAGCCAGGGGCTCGGGGAACGGCGAGGACGTCCGGCGAGCCCCTGGCTTCCGGACCTGGCGCCTAGCGCTGCTGCCAGGCGGCCCAGGCGGAGGTGACCATCGACTCGATGTCGTGCTGGGCCTTCCAGTCGAGTTCGCGGTGGATCAGGTCGGCGGCGGCCACGACCCGGGCGGGGTCGCCGGGGCGGCGGGGGGTGACCCGGGGCGGGGTGGGGTTGCCGGTGACGCGGGCGATCACGGCGAGCATCTCGGCGACCGAGACGCCTTCGCCGCGGCCGATGTTGAGGGTGAGCGAGAGCGGTTCGGCGGCGGCGTCCAGCCGGTGCACGGCGGCGACGTGGGCGGCGGCGATGTCGGCGACGTGGATGTAGTCGCGGACGCAGGTGCCGTCGGGGGTGTCGTAGTCGTCACCGAAGACCAGCGGGGCCTGACCGTCGGTCAGCCGCTGGAACGCCATCGGGACCAGGTTGGAGACGCCGTCGTCGGCCAGCCGGGGCGAGGAGGTGCCGGCCACGTTGAAGTAGCGGAGCGAGGCGGTGGAGAGGCCGTGCGCCCGGCCGACGGAGCGGACCAGCCACTCGCCGGCCAGCTTGGTCTCGCCGTAGGGGTTGATCGGGGCGCAGGGGGTGGCCTCGGTGACCAGGTCGGCGTCGGGGGTGCCGTAGACCGCGGCGGAGGAGGAGAAGACCACCTTCCGGGCCCCGCCCGCCACGGCGGCCTCCAGCACGGTCTGCAGACCGGTGAGGTTCTCCCGGTAGTAGCGCAGGGGTTCGGCGACCGACTCGCCGACCTGCTTCTTGGCGGCGATGTGCACCACGCCGGTGACCCGGTGCTGCCGGACCACGGTGTCCAGCAGGGCCCGGTCCAGGGTGGAGCCGACCACCAGCGGGACGCCGTCCGGGAGCCGGTCCGGTGAGCCGCTGCTGAGGTCGTCCAGGACGACCACCGGTACGTCGGCGGCGACGAGCTGCTGCAGGACGTGTCCGCCGATGTAACCGGCTCCGCCGGTGATCAACCAGGTCATGCCGGAAATCCTATGCGGCCTGCCGTCAGGGCCCGGAGGGTGACGGCGCGTCGGTTCCCCATATGCGGACATATCGGTGCAATGCTGCCGAATGCTGCTCGCATACGGAACCGGAGGATGTCCAGGTGCACCCGAAGAAGGAACCCACCCGTCCGATCCCGGCGGGCCCCCGACCGACCGGGCCCCGCCTGCTGCTCTCCGGGGCCGCGCTGGTGCTGGCCGCGACGCTGGTCACCGGCTGCAGCAGTGGCGGCAGCTCCTCGGCGGGTGCCTCCGGGACCCCGTCCGGCAGCTCCTCCGCCCCGGCGCCGTCCAGCGGCAACCAGCTCCAGGACGACTACCAGAAGGTGATCGCCAACGTGCTGCCCTCGGTGGTGCAGATCACCACCGCCACCGGGCTCGGCTCGGGCATCGTCTACGACACCAAGGGCAACATCGTCACCAACGCCCATGTGGTCGGCAACGCCAAGACCTTCACCGTGACGCTGCCCAACAGCAGCAAGGCGCTGGAGGCGACCCTGGTCGGCAGCTATCCCGAGTCCGACCTCGCGGTGGTCAAGCTCAACAGCCCGCCGAGCGGACTCAAGCCGGCCACCTTCGGCGACTCCGGCAAGGTCGAGGTCGGCCAGATCACGCTCGCGATGGGCAGCCCGCTCGGCCTCTCCTCCAGCGTCACCCAGGGCATCGTCTCGGCCACCGGCCGGACCGTCTCCGAGCCCAAGGGCGGTGACTCGCCGGGCGCCACCATCGGCAACATGGTGCAGACCTCGGCCGCGATCAACCCCGGCAACAGCGGCGGCGCCCTGGTCAACCTGTCCAGCCAGGTGATCGGCATCAACACCCTGGCCGCCACCGACCCGGACATGAACGGCAGCGCCGCCCCCGGCATCGGGTTCGCCATCCCGGCCGCCACCATCACCAACATCGCCGACCAGCTGATCAAGGACGGCAAGGTCTCCAACTCCGGCCGGGCCGCACTCGGGATCTCCGCCCGCACGTACTTCAACTCCGACTTCCAGCCCGCGGGCGCGGTGGTCGTCTCGGTCACCGCGGGCGGTCCCGCCGCCTCGGCCGGGCTCCAGCCCGGCGACGTGATCACCAAGGTCGGCGACACCGCCGTCACCACGCTGAACGGACTCACCACCGCCCTGGCCGCGCTCCAGCCCGGCGCCAAGGTCACCGTGACCTACCAGCGCGAGGGCGAGACCAAGACGGCCGAGGTCACCCTCGGCAGTCTGTAGCACCGGAGACCGCAGCACCGGAGACCACCGGGCCCGGCCGTCCACCCACCGCGCAAGGGGGGTGCGACCGCCGGGCCCGGTCCGGTGCTGCGGTCAGCGCTGGGCGCGGGTGCGCCAGGGGAGTTCGGCGGTGGCCGTGGTCGGGCCGCCGGCCGGGCTGTCGAGCAGGAGGACGCCGTCCACCGCGCCGATCCGCTCGGACAGGCCGGCCAGACCGCTGCCCGGGTAGGAGCCGGCCCCGCCCCTGCCGTCGTCCTCGACCCGGAGCATCAGGCGGTCGGCGGCCCGCCAGACCTCGACCGTGGCGGTGCGGGCACCGGCGTGCTTGGAGACGTTGGTGAGCAGCTCGCTGACGGTGAAGTAGGCGATGCCCTCGACCGCCGAGTCCGGCCGGTCCGGCAGGTCGACGTGGACGGTGACCCCGCCGGGGACGGTGCAGCGGGCGGCCACCGCGGAGAGTGCCGCGTCCAGCCCACGGTCCGTCAGGACGGCCGGGTGGATGCCCCGGGCCAGGTCGCGGAGCTCCTGCAGGGCGAGCTTGACCTCGCCGTGGGCGGCGCCGACCATCTGGGCGGCCGCCTCCGGGTCCTCGGTGAGCTTCTCCTTGGCCAGGCCGAGGTCCATCGCCAGCGCGACCAGCCGGGCCTGCGCCCCGTCGTGCAGGTCGCGCTCGATCCGGCGCAGGTCGGCGGCGGCGGTGTCGACCACGGTGCCGCGGTCGTCCTCCAGCTCCCGGACCCGCTCGGAGAGCGCGTTCGGACCGGCCAGGCTGTCCACCAGCATCCGGTCCACCGCGAACAGGAACCGCATCGCCCACGGCAGCACCGGCCAGCCGACCACCAGCAGGACCAGGGTGAGGGCGAAGCTGATGATCCCCCAGGGCAGCAGCAGGATCGCGTAGAGCGCCGAGCGCCAGCCCAGACCGTCCGTCAGGACGGCCGTCACCCAGCCCATCACGCCCGGACGGGTGGCCTGCACCGGTGCCGCGTCGCCCGCCCCGGTGCCGAGCACCAGCGCGCAGCGGCGGCGCGCGAGCCCCCCGAACCAGCGGCAGCCGGCCAGCCCGGCGGCCAGCAGCGGCAGCCCGAGCACCGTGACCGCGAGCCCGATGCCGGTGGTCAGCACCACGACCGTGAAGGCGAACCCGGCCACCCCGAGCGGCAGGTTGAGCAGCAGGTGCTGCACCTGCCGCCAGAGCTGCGCCCCGTAGAGCGGGGGTCGGTCCGGGGTCTCCTTCATCACGCACCAAGCCTCTCGTAGAACTCCTGTGGCCA
The DNA here is from genome assembly GCF_040296785.1 of Kitasatospora sp. NPDC002040. Lineage (NCBI taxonomy): Bacteria > Bacillati > Actinomycetota > Actinomycetes > Kitasatosporales > Streptomycetaceae > Kitasatospora > Kitasatospora sp. NPDC002040. Next base: position 772,046 of record NZ_JBEOXV010000001.1, read on the forward strand.
GCATCGCTGCTCGGACCGGCTCGGGACCATGGGGGCAGTTGGCATTCCGGTGGTGGGGATATCCCCACCACCGGAGCGTCTTGCGGGTCGGGCGGGGTGTCGGGGGAGCAGGGTGCTGCACTTAGACTCACGCCTTGACGGTTATGGACGTGTGAACCAGCGGTGCACCGGGAGGCGAACGCATGGAGGGGCAGCTGGCCGCTGCCGACCCTGCCGTGGGTGGTGGCTACTTCGACGCCTACGCGGCGGTGGGCCTGCTCGCGGTCGTCGGTGTGCTGTTCGTCGCGGTGTCCTTCACCGCCAACCGCCTGCTCCGGCCGGTGGTCCACTCGCCGGAGAAGCTGCTCGCCTACGAGTGCGGCGTCGACCCGGTCGGCGCGGGCTGGGCGCACACCCAGGTCCGGTACTACGTCTACGCCTTCCTCTACGTGATCTTCGCGGTCGACGCGATCTACCTGTTCCCGTGGGCGACCGTGTTCGCCGCCGCCGGGTTCGGGATGGCCACGCTGGTGGAGATGTTCGTCTTCATCGGCTTCCTCGCGGTCGGGCTGCTCTACGCCTGGAAGAAGGGCGTTCTGGAATGGACGTGACGCACGCGCACGGCACCGGGGGCCCGATCCCGCTGGGCCTGCCCGACCCGGCCAAGCCCGGTGCGGTGGAGCCGGCCCGGCTCGGCCCGCTGGCCCGGCTGGCGCCGGACCCGGTCAAGGTGGTGCTCAACTGGGGCCGCCGGTACAGCCTCTGGTGCTTCAACTTCGGACTGGCCTGCTGCGCGATCGAGTTCATCGCCGCCTCGATGGCCAAGCACGACTTCATCCGGATGGGCGTGATCCCGTTCGCCCCCGGTCCCCGGCAGGCCGACCTGATGATCGTCTCGGGCACCGTGACGGACAAGATGGCCCCCGCCGTGAAGCGGCTGTACGAGCAGATGCCCGAGCCGAAGTACGTGATCTCGTTCGGCGCCTGCGCCAACTCCGGTGGCCCGTACTGGGATTCGTACTCCGTCACGAAGGGCGTCGACCAGATCATCCCGGTCGACGTCTACGTGCCGGGCTGCCCGCCGCGCCCGGAGGCGCTGCTGCAGGGCATCCTCAAGCTGCAGGAGAAGATCGCGGCGGAGTCGCTGCCGCAGCGGTACGCGGCGCCCGCCGCCGCGCTGCGGCGACCGCTGGTGGCCGGGCCGGAGGCGGGCGAGAAGTGACGGACCCCCAGACCACCGCCGGGGCGATCGGCGCGTGGGCCACTGCGGCCGAGGCGTACGACCTGCTCACCGTGGACGTACCCGCCGAGCACTGGATCGAGGCGCTGACCGCGGCCCGGGACACCCTCGGCCTCACCTACTTCGACTGGCTGAGCGCCGTCGACGAACTGGCCGACGGCTTCTCGGTCGCCGCCCACCTCGCCGACGCCGGCTCGGGCCCGGTGCGCCACCTGCTGGTGCGCACCAAGGTCCCCCGGGGCGCCGCCGCGCTGCCGACCGCCGTCGGCGTCTACGCCGGGGCCGGCTGGCACGAGCGGGAGACCGCGGAGATGTTCGGCATCGACTTCACCGGCCACCCGCACCTGGTCACCCTGCTGCTGCCGGACGGCTTCGAGGGCCACCCGCTGCGCAAGGAGTTCGTGCTCGCGGCCCGGGTGGCCAAGGCCTGGCCCGGCGCCAAGGAGCCCGGCGAGAGCGAGGGCGACGGACCGGCGCGGCGCAAGATGCAGCCCCCGGGCGTCCCCGACCCGAACGAGTGGGGCCCGCTCAAGGGCACCCTGCCCGCGATCGCCGAGCGCCCGGCCCGGGCCGCCCGCACCCCGCGTGCGGCAGCGGCGGCGGCCGGCCCGGCGGCCGAAGCGGCGGAGGGCGCACCCGCGCCCCGTCCGCGCCGCTCCCGCAGCATCAGCGACGGCTCGGTCAGCCAGGCCGAGGGCGCCCCCGCCCCGGTCGAGCGGCCCCGCCCGGCGCGCACCCAGTCCGCGGACGCACCCTGGCACAACCCGGTCCCGGCCACCGCTGACGAACCGTCGGCACCGCCGGCACCCCCGGCGCCCCCGGTCAGCGGCGGCCCCGGCGCCCCGGCGGTCCCCCCCGCGGCGACCGAGCCCGAGCCGAAGGACGGAGACGGCGCATGACCTTCCTGGAAATGCTGCTGCGCTGCGTCGCGGCACTGGCGGTCTTCCTGGTGCTCCCGCTGGTGATCGGCCAGACCGAGCACAAGGTGATGGCGCACATGCAGGGCCGGCTCGGCCCGATGTACGCGGGCGGCTTCCACGGCTGGGCCCAACTGGTGGCCGACGGCGTGAAGTTCGTCCAGAAGGAGGACGTGGTCCCGGCCGAGGCCGACCGCCGGGTCTTCCAGCTGGCGCCCGCCGTCGCCCTGCTGCCGTACCTGGTGGTGCTGCTGGCGATCCCGGTCGGGCCGAACGGTTTCGTCGGACAGGCGATCGACGCGGGGATCTTCTTCGTGCTCGCCGTGATGGGCATCGGGGTGCTCGGCTCGCTGATGGCGGGCTGGGCCTCGGCCAACAAGTTCTCGCTGCTCGGCGGGCTGCGCACGGCCGCCCAGCTGATGGCGTACGAGCTGCCGATGCTGCTCGCGGCCGCCTCCGCCGCGATGGCGGCCGGCACCCTCTCGCTGCCCGCGATGCTGGAGCAGTTCCAGTGGTGGTGGGTGCCGTGGCAGATCGTCGGCGCCTTCGTCTTCTTCGTGGCCGGCCTGGCCGAGCTGCAGCGGCCGCCGTTCGACATGCCGGTGGCCGACTCCGAGATCATCTTCGGCGCGTACACCGAGTACACCGGTATCCGGTTCGCGTTCTTCCTGCTGTCCGAGTACGCCGGGATCCTGGTGGTCTGCGCGCTCACCACGGTGCTCTTCCTGGGCGGCTGGCACGGTCCGCTGCCGGACCAGCTGGGCTGGCTCTGGACCCTGCTGAAGACCTTCGCCCTCGCCCTGGTGGTGATCTGGCTCCGGGTCACCTACCCCCGGCTCCGGGAGGACCAGCTGATGAAGTTCGCCTGGACCGTGCTGATCCCGCTCGCCCTGGGCCAGCTCGCCCTCACCGGCATCGTGAAGGTGGCGATCTCCTAAATGAAGCTTCCCGGCTCCGGCCTGGCCAAGGGCCTCGCCGTCACGCTCCGCACCATGACCAAGAAGACCGTCACCGCGCAGTACCCCGAGGTGCAGCCCGACCTCGCGCCCAGGACCCGGGGCGTGATCGCGCTGCTGGAGGAGAACTGCACGGTCTGCATGCTCTGCGCCCGCGAGTGCCCGGACTGGTGCATCTACATCGACTCCCACAAGGAGACGCTGCCCGCCGCCGACCCGAACGCCCGGGCCCGCACCCGCAACGTGCTGGACCGGTTCGCGATCGACTTCTCGCTCTGCATGTACTGCGGTATCTGCATCGAGGTCTGCCCGTTCGACGCGCTGTTCTGGTCGCCGGAGTTCGAGTACGCGGAGACCGACATCCTGGAGCTGACCCACGAGCGGGACCGGCTCCGGGAGTGGATGTGGACGGTGCCCGCACCGCCCGCGCTCGACCCGGCGGCCGAGGAGCCCAAGGAGATCGCGATGGCCCGCAAGGCCGCGGACAAGGCCCACGCCGCCCAGCTGAAGGGTGACGCGTCGTGAGCCTGCTCGCCGCCGCCGGGCCGCTGGAACCGGCCGCCCGCTCCTTCCTCTCCCCGACCGGGGTGGAGATCGTCTTCCTGCTGGTCGGCCTCGCCGTGCTCGGCGCCGCCGTGCTCACCGTGACCACCCGTCAGCTGGTGCACGCCGCGCTCTGGCTGGTGGTCGCGCTCGGCGGGCTGGCGGTGGAGTTCCTGCTGCTCACCGCCGAGTTCATCGCCTGGGTGCAGGTGCTGATCTACCTCGGCTCGGTGGTGGTGCTGGTGCTGTTCGGCCTGATGCTGACCAAGGCCCCGATCGGCCGCTCCCCGGACGCCGACTCCGGCAACCGGTGGGCCGCGCTGGCCGTCGGCCTGGGCACCGCGGCCACCCTGGTGACCCTGGTGGTGGACGCGTTCCGCACCTCCTGGATCGACCTCGGCGCCGGCGCGGGCAGCGCCAGGGCCACCGGCGAGTACCTGTTCCGGCACTGGGTGCTGCCGTTCGAGGCGCTCTCGGTGCTGCTGCTGGCCGCGCTGGTCGGCGCGATCGTGCTGTCCCGCCGTGACGGCGGGAACAAGCCGAAGCCCCGCCCCGGCAAGCTCCGTGCGGGCAAGCCCGTCGGCACCCCCAGGGAGCGCTGACCATGCACCTCGCCTACCCCGCCGTCCTGGCCGCGCTGCTCTTCGCGATCGGCGTCTACGGCGTCCTCGCCCGCCGCAACACCGTGCTGGTGCTGATGTCGGTCGAGCTGATGCTCAACGCCGTCAACCTCAACCTGGTCGCCTTCGACGTCTGGCTCCGGGACGCCCTGCACGGCGGCCAGGCGCTCACCCTCTTCACCATCACGCTGGCCGCCGCCGAGATCGGCCTCGGCCTGGCCATCGTGCTGCTGGTCTTCCGCACCCGCCGCACCGCCGACATCGACCGGATCACCGCGCTCGGCGACCCGGCGGAAGACGACGACACGTCAGCTGAGGCCGTCGCATGAACCTCGCCCTCCCCGTCCTGGTCCCGGTGCTGCCCGCGCTCGGCGCCGCCGCCGCGCTGGCCACCGGAAAGCGCGCCCCCGGTCTGACCCGGCCGCTGGCGATCCTGCCGGTGGCCGCCTCGGCCGTGCTCGCCCTGGTGGTCGCGCTCCAGCTCGGCACCGGCCAGAGCCTGGACGCCGCCACCCGGCTGGCCCCGACCGGCGGCCCCGAGCTCTCGCTCGCGCTGCACCTGGACGGCTTCAGCTCACTGATCTCGGTCCTGGTCGGCCTGGTCGCCACCTGTGTGCAGGTGTACTCGACCGCCTACCTCAAGGACGACCCGCGCTACCCCTCGTACGCGGCGCTGGTCTCGCTGTTCACGGCGGCGATGTTCCTGGTCGTCTACTCCGGCGACCTGGTGGTGCTGCTGGTCGGCTGGGAGGTGATGGGCATCTGCTCGTACTTCCTGATCGGCCACCACTGGGAGACCGCCGACGCCCGCTCCGCCTCGCTCAAGGCCTTCCTGGTCACCAAGCTCGGCGACGTCCCGTTCCTGATCGGCATCTTCCTGCTCGGCGCGGACGCCGGGACGTTCCGGATCGGGGGCGTGCTGAAGGCCGCCACCGACGGACAGCTCTCGCACCCCACCCTGACCGCGCTGCTGCTGCTCGCGGGCGTCGCGGGCAAGAGCGCCCAGTTCCCGCTGCACACCTGGCTGCCCGACGCGATGGCCGGCCCGACGCCGGTCTCCGCGCTGATCCACGCCGCCACCATGGTGGCGGCCGGCATCTACCTGGTGGCCCGGCTGCTGCCGGTCTTCCTGGCCTCGGGCGCCGCGCTGGTGGTGCTCGCCGTGATGGCGGCCGTCACCATGGTCGGCTCCGCGCTCTGCGCGCTGGCCCAGGACGACCTCAAGCGGGTGCTGGCCTACTCGACGGTGGGTCAGCTCGGCTACATGGCGGGCGCGCTGGCCGCCGGGGACCGGCAGGCCGCCGTGTTCCACCTGGTCAGCCACGGCGCCTTCAAGGCGCTGCTGTTCCTGGCCGCCGGTGTGGTCATCCACGCCGCGCACACCAACTCGCTCAGCGCGATGGCCCGGATGCCCGGACTGCGCAAGAAGGTGCCGGACGCCTACTGGACCACCGGCATCGCGCTGGTCGCCCTGATCGGGCTGCCGCCGTTCTCCGGCTTCTTCAGCAAGGAGGCGGTGCTCACCGCCGCCGAGCACGCCGCCACCGGCGAGGCCCTGACCAACGGCCTCGGCCCGGCCTCCGCCGTGCCGTCCGCGGCCGGCTGGATCGTCCTGGTCGCCGCCGGGCTGACCGCGCTGCTCACCGCCGCGTACGCCGCCCGGCTCTGGCTGCTGGCCTTCCACAGCTCGCCGGTGGCGCTGCCGGACACCCCGGACGCCCCGTACTCCGCCGAGATCGACGCCGCCGACCCGGCCCAGTCCGAGCCGCCCGCGATGCGCTGGCCGCTCTGGGTGCTGGCGGTTCCGACCATGGCCTTCGGCCTGTTCGGCCTCCGCTCGGACTGGCTGCCCGCACTGCTGGACGGCGGCTCGCTCCGCCCGTCCACCGGGACCGCCGTGATCGGCACCGGGCTGGCCCTGGCGGGCGCCCTGATCGGGTACGGCGCCTGGCGCTCCGTCACCGCCCGGGCCGCCGCGGCGGCCCGCCGGGTGCCGGAGCAGGCGGGCCCGCCCGCCGCCGAGACCCTGACCGCCGTCCGCCCCAAGCCCCCGGCCGACCCCGGCCGACTGCTGCTCGGGCCGCTGTTCGGCCCGGCCCTGCACGGCTTCCACGTGGACCGGCTGTACAGCGCGCTGTTCGTCCGTCCGACCCTGGCCGCCGCGCAGCTGGTCCGGTTCCTGGACCGCGAGGTGGTCGAGACCTACGTCCGCGGCACCGGCCTCGGCGCCAACCTGCTCGGTTGGGCGGTCCGCCGGAGCCAGACCGGCAACGCGCAGACCTACCTGAGCGTGCTGCTGGGCGCCGTCGTGGTGCTCACCGTCCTGGTGGCGGTCGGCTCATGACCCTCTCCCACCACTCCGGAGGCCGCCGGTGAACGTGCTCCTCATCGCCCTCCTGGCCGTCCCGCTGCTGGGCGCCGCCCTGACCCTGGCCCCGCTCGGCGAGCGCGCCGCGCTCCGCCTCGGCGTCGGCACCACCGGCGCGGTGCTCGCGGGCACCGTCGCGCTGGCCGCCTGGTTCGACCACTCCGCCCCCGCCCGGATGCAGGCCGTCACCGACGCCGCCTGGATCCCGGCGATCGGGGTCCGGTTCCACCTCGGGGTGGACGGCATCTCGCTGCCGCTGCTGGTGCTGACCGCGCTGCTCACCTTCCTCTGCGCGGTGTACTCCACCAAGCGGCTGCCGGACGGGCCCGGCGCCCGGGCCTTCACCGGGCTGGTGCTGCTGCTGGAGGTCGGCATGCTGGCCACCTTCGTGGCGCTCGACCTGGTGCTGTTCTTCCTGGCCTTCGAGATCGTGCTGATCCCGATGTACTTCCTGATCGCCCGCTGGGGCAGCGGGGCCAAGGTGCCCGCCGCCAACCGCTTCATCCTGTACACCCTGTTCGGCTCGGCCCTGATGCTGCTCGGCTTCCTGCTGATCGGCAGTCAGGCGGGCACCTTCGACCTGACCCAGCTGGCCACCGCGCACGGCAGCGGCCTCACCCGCACCACCCAGGTGATCGCCGCGCTGGCGATCCTGACCGGCCTCGCGGTGAAGGCCCCGGCCTTCCCGCTGCACAGCTGGCTGCCGGACGCGCACACCGCCGCGCCCACCGTCGGCTCGGTGCTGCTGGCCGGCGTGCTGCTCAAGATGGGCACGTACGGCCTGGTCCGGGTGCTGCTCCCGGTGGTCCCGGACGGCACCGCCACGCTGGCCCCGTACCTGGGCGCACTGGCCGCCGTCGGCATCGTCTACGGCTCGCTGGCCTGCCTGGCGCTGGCCCGGCCGGGCGCCAAGGGCGACCTCAAGCGGCTGATCGCGTACTCCTCGGTCGGCCACATGGGCTTCGTGCTGCTCGGCATCGCCTCGCTCACCCCGACCGGGGTGAACGGCGCGCTGTTCGCCAACATCGGCCACGGCCTGATCACCGGCCTGCTGTTCTTCCTGGTCGGCGCGGTCAAGGACCGCTACGGCACCGCCGACCTGGACACCCTCGCGGGTGCCACCGGCGCCGCGCTGTACGGCCGGGCGCCCAGGATCGGCGGGCTGCTCGCCTTCGCCGCCGTGGCCAGCCTCGGCCTGCCCGGCCTGGCCGGCTTCTGGGGCGAACTGCTCGCCATGTACGGCGCCTTCGACCCGGCGGCCGGGCTCTCCCGCCCCGCCTTCCTCACCTACCTGGTGCTGGCCGGCCTCGGCACCCTGCTGACCGCCGCCTACCTGCTGGTCGTGGTCAAGCGGGTCTGCATGGGCGACCCGAAGCAGACCGGCCCCGAGATCGCCGACCTGAAGGCGTACGAGGCGGTCAGCTGGACCCCGCTCGCCGCGCTCACCGTGGTCGCCGGGCTCTGGCCCGCGCTGCTGCTCGGGCTCTCCGACCCGGCCGTCAAGCACCTGCTCGGAGGTGGCTGACGTGCCCGCCTCCACTCCACTCCTTCTGGGGCAGCCCGCCATGACTCCTCTCGCCGTCGCCGATCCGGGCACCCTGGTCCAGTCCGTCGACTGGGTGGCGATCGCGCCGCCGCTGGTCGCGGCGCTGGCCGGTCTGGTGGTGCTGGTCGCCGATCTGTTCTTGAAGGGGAGTCAGAAGAAGGCGCTGTCCTGGCTCGCGATCGGCGGGCTGACGGCGGCGCTCGCCGCCCTGCTCCCGCTCGCGCTGGGCTCCGGCACCCGCTCGACCTTCTGCCTGGCCGACGGCGGCTGCTCGTACACGGCCGACCACTTCGCGCTGGCCTTCCAACTGCTGGCGCTGGGCGGTGCGCTGATCGCCGCGCTGCTCTCGGCGCACACCGTCGACAAGGACGGGCTGCCCGCCGGTGAGTACTGGTTCCTGCTGCTCAGCAGTGCCGCCGGGGCCGCCCTGCTGCCCGCCGCGCGGGACCTGGCCACCCTGATCGTCGCGCTCGAGGTGGCCTCGCTGCCCGCCTTCGCCCTGGTCGCGCTGCGCCGGGACGGCCGGGGCGCGGAGGCCGCGCTCAAGTTCTTCCTCTCCTCCGTCACCGCCACCGCCGTGATGCTGCTCGGCGTCAGCTTCGTCTACGCCGCGACCGGCACGCTGCACCTGTCCGCGATCGCCGAGGCGCTGACCACGGCGCCCGGTCAGCTGAAGCACCTGGCCGAGGCGGGGGCGGTGCTGACCCTGGTCGGCTTCGCCTTCAAGACCGCCGCCGTGCCGTTCCACTTCTGGGTGCCGGACACCTACGTCGGCGCCCCGGTGCCGGTCGCGGGCTACCTCTCGGTGGTCGGGAAGGCCGCCGGCCTGGCCGGTCTGGCCCTGGTCACCACGGTCGCGTTCCGCCCGTACGGGCACACCTGGGGCCTGGTGCTGGCGGTGCTGGCCGCCGTCACCATGACCGCCGGGAACGTGGCCGCGCTGCGCCAGCGCGCCGCCGCCCCCAACGGTGCGGTCCGCCTGCTCGCCTGGTCCTCCGTCAGCCAGGCCGGCTACCTGCTGGTGCCGCTGGCCGCCGCCGGGTACGCCGGTGACGACCACCCGGTCGGGGCCACGGTCGCGTACGCGCTGGTCTACGGCGTGGTGAACCTCGGCGCCTTCGCCGTGGTCGCGGCCACCGGGCACTCCCGGCTGGACGACTTCCAGGGCCTGTTCGCCCGCAACCGCTGGGCCGCGCTCGCGCTGGCCTTCTTCCTGCTCTGCCTGGCCGGGCTGCCGCCGGGCGTGGTCGGCCTGTTCGGCAAGGTGGTGGTCTTCCGCGCGGCGGTGGACGCCGGTCTCGGCTGGCTGGCGGTGGTGATGGCGGTCAACGTGGTGGTCGCGCTCTACTACTACCTCACCTGGACGGCCAAGCTCTTCGCCACCGCTCCCGAGGCCCCCCGGACCCGGATCCCGGGCCCGCTGACGGCCACCCTGGCCCTCACCGCCTCGGTCGCGGCCGTGCTCTCGGTGGCCCCGCAGCTGGTGCTCCAGGTGGTCTCGGGCACCCTGTTCTGACCCCGCTCCGGCCGGTGCCGGGAACGAAGCCGCCTCGTCCTGCCGTTGATCCTGGCAGAGGGACGATTTCAGAAGGCTTCCCACCGCACCACTTGGAGGGCCTGCGTGCACCGGCAGCACAACGGGTTGAGGACGGCTGCGCTGATCGGCGGGCTGTCGGCGCTGATCCTGGTGATCGGCAGCTTCTTCGGCCGGACGGGCTTCGTGCTCGCGCTGCTCGTCGCCCTCGGCACCAACGCCTACGCGTACTGGAACAGCGACAAGCTCGCGCTGCGGGCGATGCGGGCCCGCCCGGTCAGCGAGATCGAGGCGCCGCAGCTGTACCGGATCGTCCGGGAGCTCTCCACCTCGGCCCGGCAGCCGATGCCCCGGCTGTACATCTCGCCCACCCCGGCCCCGAACGCCTTCGCCACCGGGCGCAATCCGCGCAACGCCGCGGTCTGCTGCACCGACGGCATCCTGCAGCTGCTGGACGAGCGGGAGCTGCGCGGGGTGCTCGGCCACGAGCTGAGCCACGTCTACAACCGGGACATCCTGATCTCCTCGGTGGCCGGGGCGCTGGCCACGGTGGTGATGTTCCTGGTGAACTTCGCCTGGCTGATCCCGTTCGGCCGGAGCGAGGACGACGACGGACCCGGCCTGTTCGGGATGCTGGCGATCATGATCCTCGGCCCGCTCGCCGCGAGCCTGATCCAACTGGCCGTCAGCCGCTCCCGGGAGTACCAGGCGGACACCGACGGGGCCAGGATCACCGGCGACCCGCTCGCCCTGGCGAGTGCCCTGCGCAAGCTGGAGACCGGCACCCAGCGGCTCCCGCTGCCCCCCGAGCCCCGGCTGAAGACCGCCAGCCACATGATGATCGCCAGCCCGTTCCGGACCGGCGAGAGCGGCACCCGCTTCTTCTCCACCCACCCGCCGATGGCCGAGCGCATCGCCCGCCTGGAGCGGATGGCCGGCCACCGGCTGCCGTGAGACCTCAGTCCCGGTAGACGCAGAGCGCCCAGAGCACGAAGGCGCTCAGCGCGATCGCGATCAGCGACCAGACCGGGTAGTAGGGCAGGAAGAGGAAGTTCAGCACCAGGTTGAGCGAGACCAGGGCGATGCCGACCACCCGGCCCCATGCCGCCCCGCTGATCACCCCGTAGCCGACCACGGTGAGCACCACGCCCAGCAGCAGGTGGATCCAGCCCCAGGAGGTCAGGCTGAACTCGAAGGTGTAGTGCGGGGTGGCCAGGTAGACGTCGTCCCGGGCGATCGCCACCACGCCCTGGAGGATGCCCAGGACGCCGTCGATCAGCATCATCACGCCGGCGAACAGCACCAGGCCGGTGACGGCCGTCGTGTTCCTGCGTCCGCCGCCCGGCGCGGGGGCGGCTCCTGACGGGTCGTAGTACGGACCGGATGCCTGGGCCATGGCTGCCTCCTGCGAAGAGCTGACAATGTGACAGTTTGTCCCAGTATGTGAGGAAGGTCAGTGTCCGGCATGTCGAGCCGCCCGGCGCGCCGGGCGCAGTGGACGATGGAGCACCCGGCGAAGGGTTCGGCATGAGCCGTCACCGTTTCCACCTCGACCACGGCGGCCACTCGGTCACCGTCAACCTCCGGCACGGTCTGCACACCGAGATCGAGTTGCTGGTCGACGGCAAGGAGGTCGGCCTCCAGCGGGTCCACGGCCACGGCCCGTGGACCATGGCCGACGTGCTGCCCGACGACCCGCCCAAGCCCTTCACCGTCCGGATCACCCAGGACGACGGGCCCGGCTGCGTGCTGCTGACCGACGGCCTCGAACGGCCGATGCCGACTACGCCCGACTGAGCTCCGCCCGGTCCGGCGGGTTGGCCCCGGCCCGGGAGACGGTGACGGCGGCGGCCCGGCCGGCCGACCGCAGCAGCGCGGCCAGCTCGGCGGCGCCGAGGGCGGCCAGGCCGGGACGGGCGGCGGCGCCGAGCAGGCCGCGGGCGGCGAGCAGGTCCAGGACGGCCGCCATGAAGGAGTCGCCCGCGCCCACGGTGTCCACCACGGTGGCCGGGGCGGCGGGCGCCGCGGCGGTGGCGTGCCGGGTGTAGGCGGCCGAACCCGAGGCGCCCCGGGTGATCAGGACCAGGGCCGGGCCCAGCCCCAGCCAGTGCTCGGCGACCTGCTGCTCGGAGCGGTCCGGGTGGAGCCAGGCGATGTCCTCGTCGCTGGCCTTCACCACGTCGGCCAGCGCCACGCACCGCTCCACCTCGGGCCGCACCTCGGCGGGGGAGCCGAGCAGGGCGGCCCGGATGTTGGGGTCGTAGCTGACCGAGGCGCTCGGCCGCAGCCGCTCGGCCAGCGCGCGGGCGGCCGCCGCGCCGGGGGCCAGCACGGCGGCGATCGAGCCCAGGTGGACGTGGTCGACGGCGGCCGGCGGCTCGACCGGGCGCAGCGACCAGTGGATGTCGAAGGTGTAGTCGGCCCGGCCGTCCGGGTCGAGCAGCACGATCGCGGTCGGCGTGCGGACGCCCTGCTGACCGTCGGTCAACAGCTCCACCCCGGCCGAGCGGAGGTGGGCGGCGATCAGCCCGCCGACCCGGTCCGGCCCGAGCTGGGTGAGCAGCGCGGCCCGGTGCCCCAGCCGGGCCAGCCCGTACGCGACGTTGGCCGGGCTGCCGCCGGGGTGCGGGACGTCCGGCTGCCCGGGGGTGCGGACGATGTCGGCCACGCTCTCGCCGATGACGAGGAAGGACGGGGTGGAGGTCATGGCCGTCGGGCTCCCGGTGGGGTGAGGCGGGTCGTGGGCGGAGTTCACGGTACCGATCACCCTGGTTGCGGGGGAGTGCGGCGGCTACGCTGGCCGCTCCTGGGGCGGGAGGTGGGCGTGGTGGGGGAGGGCGAGCTGCTGGCCGAGCTGCTGGCGGCGGTACGGGACCTGGCCGGGCGGCCGGCGGCCCGGTCGTGGCTGGTGCGGCTGGCCTCGGCCGCGACGGTGTCGGCCGAGGCGCTGCGGGCGGCGGTGGAGGCGGCCGGGCTGGACCCGGACGAGGGCTTCCAGGGCTGGGTGGCGGCGGGCCCCGGGGTGTCCGGCGCGCAGGAGCGGCTGGACGGGCTGGCCGGGCGGTGCGCGGCGGAGGAGGGGCCGGAGGGGCTGCTGATCCTCGCCCAGGGCGTGCCGGAGGCGGAGGTCGCGGCGGCGCTCGGGCCGGACGGACGGGTCGCCGTCGGGCTGCTCCGGATCGGGCCGGACGCCGCCCGGGAGACGCTGCGGGACGCCCGGGCCGCTGCGGCGCTGGCGGCCGGCCGGGCCGGGCTCTGGCGCTACCAGGACCTCTGGCCGCTGACCGCGACGGCCACGGCGGCCGACCGGCTCGACCCGCTGCTCGCCCCTGCCGTCGCCACCGCCCGGACCTTCCCCCATCTCGCCGACGCGGTACGGGCGTTCGCCGACCACGGCTTCGCGGTCGGCCCGGCGGCCCGGGTGCTGCGGGTGCCCGCCGACACCCTGATCCGCAGGCTGGACCGCTGGCAGCAGCTCACCGGCGCGGACCTGCGGACCCTGCCCGGGCTGACCGCCTCGCGCACGGCGGTCGAGCTGGCGGCGCGCGGGCGCTGAGGACGCGGGCGCCGGGCTCAGCCGGTCGCGGGCGGCAGGCCGGCGCCGGTGCGGAACGCGGTGAGGGCGAGGGCGAGTTCGACCACGTGGGTCGGTTCGGCCAGGCGGCGGCCGGTGAGCTGCTCCAGCCGCCGGATCCGGTTGAGCACGGTGTTGCGGTGGCAGTAGAGCCGGTCGGCGGCGGTGGTGGCCGAGCCGCCGGACTCCAGCCAGGCGCCCAACGTGTCGAGCAGCGAGTGCCGTTCGGCATGGGGGAGGGCGAGCACCGGGGCGAGCAGCCGGGTCAGCCGCTGGGCCAGCTCGGGCTGGGCCACCAGCAGGGCGGCCGGCAACCGGTCGTCCAGGTGGGCCAGTTCGGGTCCGTCGGCGGTGCAGGTCTGGAGGGCGGTCTCGGCCAGCCAGCGGGCCCGGCCGAGGTCGGCCAGCGAGCCGACCGCCGGGCTGACCCCGACCCGGACCGGCTGGCTGCCCAACTGCCGTCCGATCTCCGCCGGTTCGTGGCCGCGCAGCTGGACCAGCGCCACCTCGCGATCGGCGTGGATCCGCCACAGGAACCGCGGCCCGTCCGCGGCCTCCCCGCCCGGCTGGCCCTGGCCGGTCCGCGGCTGGTGGAAGGCCCCGGGCAGCGGTCTCAGCACGGCCACCGCGTACCGGCCCCGCTCCGGCAGGCCGAGCCGGGAGACCGCCTCCGGGATCGAACCGGTGGCCACCCCCGAGCCGTCCAACAGTGAGTCCAGCAGCGCGTTCCGCCGGTCCTGGGCCCGGGCCGCGCGGGCGGCGGCGGCACTGCGGTACGACTCGGTGACGGCGTCGCCGATCTGGTCCAGCACGTCCCACAGATCGGCCGCCAGCGGCAGCAGCTCGGGCAGCGCCTCGGGGTGGTCGGCCCGGACCAGCTCGGTCACCCGCAGCCACATCAGCCGGCCGCCCCGGCGGTAGGCGTGCAGCAACGAGGCCAGCGGCAGCCCCTGTTCGGCCCGGCGGCGGCCGGTCACGGTGGCGTCGGCCAGGTCGACCGACAGCCCCTGGGCACGGTCGATCAGGGCTGCCAGCGCCTGGCAGAGGTTGTGCTGGACCCGGGCCCTGAGCTCGGCCGGCGGCACCAGCTCGGCGTACGCGGCGTCCTGGCGGAGGATCTCGGAGGTCAGCTGGTGCGCCACCGCCGGGAAGCCGGCCACCAGCGGGCGGTGCACCAGGCCGACGATCCGGAGCGCCTCGGACCGGCCGGGGGCGATGGTTGTGGCCGGAGCATCCATGGCGCTCTCCTTCGCTGTCGTCCGCAGGGGCTGCGCGGCAGGTCAGCGTGGCACGGAAGCCCGGGTGCCGATAGCCCCGCGGCGCGGACGGACCGCCGGACTGTGCGGGTGCACAGTCGGGCGGGGCGCGGGTTGGGGCGGTGCAGCGGATCGGGGCGGGGGGCTTCACCGGCCCGGTCGGCGGGTGTTCTGCTGCCGACCGCCGACCACCTTCGAACAGGAGACCCCCGTGCTCAGCACCATGCAGCGGCACCACCTGACCGTCACCGGCCTGCTGCGGCACGGTGCCACCGTGCACGGCCGCAGCGAGGCGGTCACCTGGGACGGCGGCACCGCCCGGCGCACCGGCTACGCCGAGACGGCCGCCCGGGCGGCCCGGCTGGCCGGCGCCCTGCGCGCGCTCGGGGTGGACGGGGACCAACGGGTCGCCACCCTGATGTGGAACCAGCAGGAGCACCTGGAGGCCTACCTCGCCGTCCCGGCGATGGGCGCCGTCCTGCACACGCTCAACCTCCGGCTGCCCGCCGACCAGTTGGCGCACATCGCCCGGCACGCCGAGGACACGGTGGTGATCGTGAGCGCCGACCTGGTCCCGGTGCTGCCGACGGCCCCCTCGATCGAGCACGTGGTGGTGGTCGGCGCGGCCGAACTCCCGGTGCTGCCGGGGGTCGTGGTGCACGACTACGAGTCGCTGCTGGCCGCCGCCCCGGAGCGGTTCGACTGGCCCGATCCGGACGAGGACTCGGCGGCGGCGATCTGCTACACCTCCGGCACCACCGGCGACCCCAAGGGGGTGGTGTACTCGCACCGTTCGGTCTACCTGCACTCGATGCAGGTCTGCCTGCCCGAGGCGCTCGGCCTCTCCGACACCGACCGGGCGCTGGCGGTGGTGCCGATGTTCCACGCGATGGCCTGGGGCCTGCCGTACGCGGCCTTCCTGGCCGGGAGTTCGCTGCTGCTGCCCGGCCGGTACCTCCAGGCCGCACCGCTGGCCGCCTTCGTCGCCGCCGAGCGCCCGACCACCGCCGCCGCCGTCCCCACCGTCTGGGCCGCGCTGCTGGCCCACCTGGACGCCGAGGGCGGCGACGTCTCCTCGCTGCGCGAGGTGCTGGTCGGCGGCGCGGCCTGTCCGCCCGCGCTGATGACCGGCTTCGAGCAGCGGCACGGGCTCCGGGTGGTCGCGGCCTGGGGGATGACCGAGACCTCGCCGCTGGGCACGGTGGCCCGCCCGCCGCAGTACGCCCGGACCGCCGGGGAGCAGTGGCCGTACCGGAACTCGGCGGGCCGCCCGCCGGCCGGGGTGCGGCTGCGGCTGACCGCCGAGGACGGCACCGTGCTGCCTCAGGACGGCGTCACGGTGGGCGAGTTGGAGGTCAGTGGCCCCTGGGTGACCGGTTCGTACCACCTGGTCGAGGCGTCCGACAGCTTCCGGGACGGCTGGCTGCGCACCGGCGACCTGGGCACCCTGACCGCCGACGGCTGCCTCCGGCTCACCGACCGGGCCAAGGACGTGATCAAGTCCGGCGGCGAGTGGATCTCCTCGGTCGAGCTGGAGAACCAGCTGATGGCCCACCCGGCCGTGCGGGAGGCGGCGGTGATCGGCGTACCCGACCCGCGCTGGGACGAACGGCCGCTGGCCGCCGTGGTGTTGACCGAGGAGCTGGACCCGGCCGAGCTGGCCGCCTTCCTCGGCGGGCGGATCGCCCGTTGGCAGCTGCCGGAGCGCTGGACCGTACTGGCCGAGATCCCGAAGACCGGGGTCGGCAAGTTCGACAAGAAGGAGCTGCGGGCCCGCTACCGTGCGGGTGAATTGGACGTCACGGTCCTCGACCGCCGGGAGGCGTCCACAACCTGACGGAGTCGCAACTGGCGGTCCCTCAGGTCTCCCCGGCGCTCGGGTGCCCCATCCGCCCCGAAGCCGCTCCGCGCCACGCCCGCGGCGGGACCGAACGGGCGGCCCGGACCAGCCCGTTCGTCCCCCGGCCCGGCCTGCGGGGATGCCCCGGCGGACCCGCTCCCGCACGGTAGTCGGGCCGTGCGGCCGCCGGGTTCCCGGGGCGGAACGTGACCCGGGTCACGCGGGGAAATGCGGCCGCGACCCCGGCGGAAATGGCCGACCCGACCCTGTGAAGGCCGCAACACGGGTGCAACGATGGGCCCTCATGGAGCTGGGGAGAGCTGTTCGGGGGGCACGGGCCGCGATGTTCGCGGCCGTCTGCGTGCTGCTCGCCTCCCTCGGGCACGTGCTGATGTCCGGTACGGGCGTGGCCTGGTGGGCACCGGTGGCCGGGTTCGCCGCCGTCGGCGGCCTGGCCTGGTGGCCGGCCGACCGGGAGCGCGGGCCGCTGCTGGTCACCGGCCTGACGGTCGGGGCCCAGGCCGGGCTGCACACCCTGTTCTCGCAGGCGCAGGCTGCCGCCGCTCCGGTCCTGGCCGACCGACCCGCTCACCACATGGCCGATATGACGGGCATGCAGATGGGCGGCCACAGCCACCACGCCGGGCCGGCCATGGAGGTGCACCCGCAGCTGCTCGGCGGGGGCGCGGTCGGCATGCTGACGGCGCACCTGCTCGCCGCCCTGCTGATGGGCCTGTGGCTGTCGGCCGGCGAGCGCGCCGTGTTCCGGCTCGGCCGGACCCTCGCCGCCCGGCTGCTGGTGCCGCTGCTCGCCCTGCTGCCGGCGCTGCTCCGGCTGCTGCGCCTGGTGGTCCGCCCGCCGCACCGGCCGCGCCCGCGCCCGGCCCTGTTCCGCACCGTGCGGCGGCTGCGGCAGCAACTGCTCGTCCACGCCCTCACTTCTCGGGGACCGCCCGCCGGGACAGCTGTCCGCTGACAGCAGTCCCCCGACGCCCGCGTCCGCCGACGCCGTACCCGTTCCGGGTGCGGTGGCGCTCCCGCGTGCCTCGGGTCCGTCCCCGCGGCCGACCGCCGCCCCCGTCTCCGAGAAGGACCTCCGGCGATGACTCCTGCCCTGATCCAGACCCGTACCCCTGCCCACCCCCGCACCCCGCGGTTCCAGCCGCCGCGCGACGACCAGGCGGTGACCGCCTGGGCGCTGGCCGCCCGGGACGGCGACCCGGCCGCCGTCGACACCTTCATCCGCTCCACCCAGCAGGACGTCCGCCGCTACGTGGCGTACCTGAGCGGCGATCCGCAGGCGGCCGACGACCTGACCCAGGACACCTACCTGCGGGCGCTGCGCAGCCTGCCCCGGTTCGAGGGCCGGTCCTCGGCGCGGACCTGGCTGCTGTCGATCGCCCGCCGCACCGTCGCGGACCGGTTCCGGTTCGCCGCCGCCCGGCCCCGGCTGCTGGACACCACCGACTGGCAGGCCGCCGTGGAGGGGGCGCAGCCGTGCGGACTGCCCGGCTTCGACGAGGGCGTGGCACTGGCCGATCTGCTCGCGGCCCTGCCCGCCGAGCGGCGGGAGGCATTCGTGCTGACCGGTCTGCTCGGGCTGCCGTACGAGGAGGCCGCACTGGTCGCGGGCTGTCCGGTCGGCACCATCCGGTCCCGGGTGTTCCGGGCCCGGGCCGCGCTGATCGGCCAGCTGGCCGAGGCGGACGCCGACCGGGCGGCCTGCGCGGCCTGACCTGACGGACCCGGCCCCACGGCCCGGACCGCCGGGAACCAGGCGGCGGTCCGGGCCGACCAATGGGCCGTGAAGCACAGCGGAGAGCAGACGGCCCCGGCGGCGGCCGCCCGGACGACCCCCTCGGTCGGCCTCGACGTACGGCTGCGCGGCGTGGTGTGCCGGCACGGCCGGGTCGAGGCCGTCCAAGGGGTGGACCTGGACGTGGCGGCGGGCGAGCGGATCGCGCTGACCGGCACCAACGGCTCCGGCAAGACGACCCTGCTGCGGGCCCTGCTCGGCCTGCACCGGCCGGTCGCGGGCCGGCTGCTGGTGGGCGGCCGGGACACCGGGACTGCGGCGGAGTGGGCCTGGCGGCGACGGGCCTGCGGGTGGATCCCGCAGCGCCCCGCCGCCGGTCGCTTCCCGCTGCTGGCACGGGAGTTGCTGGCCAGCAGCGGTGCGCCCGGGGCGGCCGCCGGGGCGGCCGACCGGCTCGGGGTCGGACGGCTGGCCGACCGGCCGCTGACCGCGCTGTCGGGCGGTCAGCTGCAACGCATGCACCTGGCCCGGGCGGTGGGCTGCGTCGCGGCCGGCGCGGGCGTCCTGCTCGCGGACGAGCCGACGGCCGCGCTGGACTTCGCCGGGCAGGAGGAGGCCGCCGAGCTGCTCACCGGACTCCCGGTCACCCTGCTGGTGGTGACCCACGACCGGGCGCTGGCCGAGCGCTGCGACCGGACCCTGGAGATGGCGGCGGGCCGACTGCGGGAGGTCCGGTGAACGCGCTCGAACAGGTCGGCGCGCTGCTCCAGTTGGTGCCGGTCCAACGGGCCGGGGCGGGGCTGCTGCTGGCCAGCCTGGGGCTGCCGCTGGTCGGGGTGGTGATCGTCGGACTGGACATCATGCCGGTCCGGTTCGCGATGATGCACGTCGCGCTGCTGGGCATCGCGGTCGGCATGCTGCTGGGCCTCGACCCGGCGCTCTGCGCGATCGTCGCCTGCGCGCTCGCGGGTGCGGGGGTGGCCCCGCTGGCCCGTACCCCTGACGGCCTGTCAGGGGCGATGGGCCTGCTGATGAGCCTGGCGATCGCCGCCGCGCTGCTGGTGCTCTCGTTCTCCGGGGTCAACGCGAACGGGGCGTTCGCACTGCTCTGGGGCTCGATCCTGGCCGTCCGGCCGTCCGACCTGGTGGTGCTCGGTGTGCTGGCGGTGGTGGTGCCGGCGCTGCTCTGGCGCCGCCGCCGGGACCTGGCGCTGCTGCTGCACGACCGCGAGCTGGCCGTGGTCTCCGGCGTCCGGGTGGAGTGGCTGACCATGGCGCTGCTGGTCGTGGTGGCGGTCTCGGTCGGCGCCGCGATCCGGCTCACCGGGGCGCTGCTGGTGGACGCGCTCACCCTGCTGCCTGCGCTCGCCGCCCGCCGGCTGGGCCGTTCGCTCGGCTCGATCGCGCTCTGGGCGGTCGGCATCGGCGTCGTGGTCAACGCCGTCGGCTTCCTGATCTCGCTGGCCTGGGACCTGCCTCCCGGTCCGGTCCTCGTCCTGGCCGCCGGGGCCGTCGCCCTCGCGGCGCACCTGATACCCGAACGGAGAACCACCTCATGGCGTCGTCCTACCGCCTCCCCTTCCGGCCTGTCCTCGCACTGAGCCTGAGCGCGGGCCTGCTCGTGCTGACCGGCTGCGGCAGCTCCGCCGACACCGCTGCCGCCCCGAAGGCCGGCGGCCCGGTGGTGGTCGCCACCACCGCCTGGGAGGCCGCGCTGGCCAAGGCGGCCGGGGCGAAGGAGGTCAAGGTGCTGGTCCCGGCCACCCTGAAGCACGCGCCGGACTACGAGCTCAAGCCCTCCGACCTGACCACCGTGGCCGGCGCCGACTTCGTGCTGTACGCCGCCTTCGAGCCGTTCGCGGGCAAGGTCAAGGAGGCCACCGGATCGAAGGCCAAGGCGGTCGAGGTCACCCTGGACGACAGCCGGAAGGTGACCGCGGCCGAGGTCACCAGGCTCGGCGCGCTGTTCGGTACCGAGCAGGCCGCCGCGCAGTGGAACACCGCGTTCGCCGCCGAGTACGACCGGCTGGCGCAGCAGGTGAAGGCCAAGTGGCCCGGCGGCAAGGCACCGGTGGTGGTCAC
This sequence comes from Kitasatospora sp. NPDC002040, assembly GCF_040296785.1. Classification (NCBI taxonomy): domain Bacteria; kingdom Bacillati; phylum Actinomycetota; class Actinomycetes; order Kitasatosporales; family Streptomycetaceae; genus Kitasatospora; species Kitasatospora sp. NPDC002040. Next base: position 792,257 of record NZ_JBEOXV010000001.1, read on the forward strand.
CCAGGTGTTCACCGGCTGGGCGGCCGACCTGGCCGGCGCCCAACCGGTCGGCAGCTACGGCCCGGAGGCGGTGACGCCGGCCCAGCTGGCCGAACTCTCAGGGAAGAAGCCGCAGTTCGTGCTGGAGAACGCGGCGATGTCGACCGGTACGGTGCTGCCGGGCTCCACCGCCAAGCAGCTGAACATCTCCAACTACCCGGGCCCGGACCTGGATCTGCTCGCGGTCTACCGCACGGCAGCCGGCCAGTTGGAGCAGGCCTTCGGCGCATCCTGAACCTCCCGGACCTCCTGAGCCGACCGTGGCGGCCCCTGCAAGGGGGCCGCCACGGTGCGTGGGTCAGACGCCCTGCAGGGCCAACTGCTGCTTCAGCGCCGCCCGGTCGGGCTTGCCCGCCGGGGTCAGCGGCAGCGCGTCCAGGACGAGCAGGTGCTCGGGGTGCTTGCGCCGCTCCAGCCCCCGGGCGTCCAGGTACGCGGAGAGCTCGGCGAGCGTCGGCGCCGGCCGCCCGGCCCGGGGGACCACGCAGACGGCCAGCCGCTCGCCCATCACCGGGCAGGGCACGCCGGTGCAGAGCACGTCGCGGACGGCCGGGTGCGCGGAGAGCTCGCCCTCGACCTCGGCGGGGCTGATGTTGGCGCCGCCCCGGATCACGATGTCCTTGAGCCGGCCGACCACCCGGAGCACGCCGTCCGGGCCGAGCACGCCGAGGTCTCCGGTGCGGACCCAGCCGTCCGGGGTCCGGTAGCGGTCGTTCAGCTCCGGTGCCCCGACGTAGCAGAGCGGGGTCATCGGGCCGCGTGCCAGGATCTCCCCGGCCGCGGCGCCGTCGGCGAGCGGGGCGATCCGGATGTCGGTGACCGTCGGGTCGGGGCGGCCGACCGCGATCCCGGGTCCGTCCGCCGGTTCGGTCCCGCCGTCCAGGCCGGTGTGGCAGTTGACGCCGTCGGCGGAGCCGTACAGGTTCACCACCGTGCAGCCGAACGCCCGCCGGGCCTCCTCCCGGGTGGCCGGGTCGAGCGCGGAGCCGCCCAGCACGAGTGCGGTCAGGCCCTCCGGCCTTTCCTGCTCGGTCAGTTCACCGAGCATCATCCGCACCATGGTCGGCACGCCCAGGACGTGGGTGGGTTGGTACTGGTGGATCGCGGCCAGCGCGGCGGCGGGGGTGAAGCGGTCCAGCAGGACCACGGTCCCGCCGTGCCGGGCCAGCACCACGGCGGTGCCGTTGCTGCCGAAGGCCGAGGCCAGCGGCACCAGCAGCAGGCAGCGCAGCTCCGAGCCCGGCCGGAGCAGCGAGCCGAGGAAGTTGCCCCGCCCGCCGGCCAGTGCGTTGTGCGAGTACGCCACCATCTTGGGCTCGGCCTCGGTGCCCGAGGAGACCAGGATCCGGGCGGCCGAGTCGGGGTCGGGTCTGGCCGGGGTGAAGCCGGAGGAGTCCGTGCCGAGCAGCTCCCGCAGCGGGAGGCAGCCGGCCGGCACCTCCCCGCGCCCGGCCGCGACCACCACCCGCAGTTCGGGCAGGGTGCCGATCAGCCGGGCGAGTTCACCGGCGTACGCGACGCCCTGGTGCTCGGTGACGGCGATCACCGCCCGGGCGCCGGAGCGGCTCAGCAGCGAGCGCGCCTCCCGGCCGCCCCGGCCGACCGGGAACGGCAGTGCGATCGCGCCGAGCGCCGCCAGGGCCAGGTCGGCGGTCACCGCGTCGCGGTTGTTGGGGAGTTGGACCCCAACGACGTCGCCGGGGCCGATCCCGGCCGCCCGCAGGCCGGCGGCCAGACATCGGACCCGGCGGTCGAGCGCGGTGTAACAGAGCTTCCCCTTGGCGTCGATGACGGCGGTGCGGTGCGGATCGGCCACCTGCCGGGCGCGGAACAGCGCGTACAGGTCGAGGTCGGGGTAGCTGCCGTCGGCGGCCCAGGCGCGGCGCTGCTGTGCCGGGACGAGGTCGTGCAGCAGGGGAGCCGTGGTGCGGAGCAGGGTGGTCACGAGAACCTCCAGGGCGTGGGGACGGCGAGGGCGCCGTGCCGGTCGCGGGTCAGGGCGCCGTCCAGCCGGGGGTCGGTGGCCAGCGCGCGCAGGTCGGTGGTGACGGCGGTGGCGGTCAGGCCCTGGGCCCGGAGCACCGCCACCGCCTCGGTGGTGGGCCGTCGGCGCAGGCCGGCGGCCGTGGCGGCGGCCCCGGCGGCCGAGCCGTCGGCGGGGGCGACCCAGCCGTCGGCGGTGCGCAGCGGACGCCGGAATCCGGCCGGTCGGCGGGCCCGCAGCCGGGTGGCGGAGGCGGTCAGGGTCTCGGCCGCCCCGAGCAGCGAGGACTCCACCCGGACGCCCCGCCCGGTGCGTTCGCGCAGCAGCAGCCCGGCCAGCACCGCCTCGGCGCCGTGCAGGCCGCCCAGGACGTCGATCAGGGTCATCAGGGACGGTGCGGGCGCCTCGTCGGCGGCCCGGACCACCTCACCGACGCCGGTACGGGCCTGCACCATGAAGTCGGTGCCGATCGGCGCGCCCGGGAGCCGGCCGCCCCAGCCGCCGGTGTAGGCGTACACCAGGCCGGGGTTGGCCGCGCCGAGCGCGTCGGCGTCCAGGCCGAGCTGCTCGGCCTTGCCGGGGGCCCAGTTGTGCAGGAACACGTCCGCTCCGGCTGCCAGTTCGGTCAACTCTGCTTGCCCGGTGCGCGACTTGATGTCGATCTCGACCGCGCGCTTGCCCCGGTTCAGGGCGAGCCAACGGGCCGAGACGTCGTCGCAGCACGGCGGCATGCCGCGCAGCGGGTCCCCGCCCGGCGGCTCGATCCGCAGCACGTCCGCGCCGAGCAGGCCCAACAGGTGGGCGGCCAGCGGGGCCTGGATGCGGCGGCCGGCCTCCAGCACGGTCAGGCCGGTGAGCGGGAGGGCCGGGCCGGCGGGCAGCCGCGCGGCCCGGTCGGCCGGCCGGCCGAGGTCGAAGTCCCAGGGGGCGGCGGGGCCCGGGCCGGTCGGCGGGTGCAGCCGGCAGACCTCGGCGCCGGAGCCGGCCGCCGCCTGCTGGACGGTCGGCCAGTCGGCCGCCCTCGCGGCGGCGTGCAGCTCTGCCGGCAGCGGCGCGGTCGCGGTGGCGTACCGGAACTGGAACGGGCGCCAGCCCGTCCGGACGGCCTCCGGCGGTGCCCCGAGACGGCGCCAGAACGCGGCCCAGCTGCCGGGCTCCAGCGCCTCCAGCTCGAACCGGACACCGTCGGCGCTGGTGAACGGCGGCCCGCCGGGGCCGAGTTCGACCGCCTCCTGCTCGTCCGCCGCGGCGGCGGCCAGGTACTGCGAGACGGTCAGCAGCGCCGCCCGGTCGGCCCCGGTGGCCACCGAGGTGGTGCTCCCGCCCCGGGCCTGCGCCAGCAGCGCGGCGAGCAGGCCCTGCACGGTGAGCACCGAGGCGCAGGTGGCGGCGTAGTCGGCGGCCAGTCCGCGCGGTGCGCCGTCGCGCCGGCCGTGCACGTGCGAGATCCCGGTGAGGGCCTGCACGGTCGCCTCGTCGGCGGCGTCCCCGGGCGGGCAGAGGTCGGCCCAGGAGGTCTCGGCGCGGACGCCGCCCGACACCTCGAAGTGCGCGGTGGGGCCCGGGACCAGGCTGCTCTCCACGGCGGCCCCGAGCGCCCGCAGGTGGGCGGTGGCGGGCCCGGTGAGGGCCGCCGGGCCGAACGCGCGCAGCCGGACGTCGGTCAGCGGCGGCGCTGCCCGGACGGGGGCAAGGGGGGCCATGGCTCTCCTCTCGGCGGCCGGACGGCGGCCGCGCGGTGGTCGGGCCGGTCGGGGTGTCCCAGCCGGTCGGGCCCGGGAACCAGCGGCCGTCGGCGGCCGACCAGCTCCACAGTCGAACTGTCGTGCTGCCGGCCCACCGGGTTCCCGGCAGATGCGGAGGAACTTCGTGAATGATCACAAACCGGTCGGAGCCCCGGCCGCGGCCGGCCTGCCCGAGTGCCCGGCCGAGCTGCTCGAACTGCGCAGCCGGGTGGCGGAGTTCGTCCGGAGCAGGGTGATGCCGGTCGAGCCGGTGCTGGACGCAGGCGGCCCGGCGGCCCGGACCGAGCTGACCCGGCTCCAGGCCGAGGCCAGGGCGGCCGGGCTGTGGGCCCTGCCGCTGCCCGCCGAACTCGGCGGCCAGGGCGTCCCGTTGGCCGCCTACGCGCACCTCGCGGAGGCCGAGGGGACGAGCGACCACGGCCCCGCCGCGCTCGGCTCCGCCCCGCTGCTGGACGTCCTGATGCTCGACCGCCATGCCGCCCCGGCCGTCCGGGAGCGGTTCCTGCGCCGGATCACGGCCGGGGAGGTCCGGACCTGCTACGCGATGACCGAGCCCGACACCCCCGGTACCGACCCGGCCCGGACCGCGACCCGCGCCGAGCCGGGCCCCGGCGGGCAGTGGACGCTGCACGGCCGGAAGTGGTTCACCAGCGGCGCGGGCGAGGCGGATCTGGTCACGGTGCTGGCCAGGACCGCCCCTGACGAGCTGTCACTGCTGCTGGTCCCCACCACCGCCCCCGGCTTCCGGGTGCTGCGCGAACTGCCGGTGCTGGGCGCGGGCGGCCAGTGGGAGATCGAGCTGGACGGCGTCACCGTCCCGGCCGGGCACCTGGTCGGCGAACCGGGCGCGGCGCTCCGGATCGCGGGCGAACGCCTCCGGCTCGGCCGGGTGCTGCGCTGCCTGCGCTGGCTCGGACAGGCCACCCGCGCCTTCGAGTTGATGTGCGAGCGGGCCACCACCCGGCAGCAGGGCGACGGCCGGCTCGCCGACCGCCAGCTGGTCCAACAGCTGGTCTTCGACTCGCTGCTGGCGATCCGCACCACCCGCCCGCTGGTGCACGAGGCGGCCGCCCGGCTGGCCGCGGGGCAGGACGCCCGGGTGGAGACCGGCCTGGCCAAGGTGGCGGCGGCACGGATGCTGTACCAGGTCGCGGACGCCGCGATCCAGGTCCACGGCGCCGCCGGACTCGGCCCCGACACCCCGCTGCCCGCCCTGTTCCGGGCCGGCCGGGCCGCCCGCCTGCTGGACGGCCCGGACGAGCTGCACATCGCGGCGGTCGCCCGCCGGGTCCTGCGGCCCCAGGCCTCGAACGGCCCGGACGCCAGGAAGATTTCGCCCCAGAGCAGTTGGTGACGGGCCGCCAGGCCCTGCCCGGCTCCGGCGCCCCCGCCGGGGTTCTGCGGTCTCAGGCCTCGAACGGCTCGACCAGTCCGGTCAGGATCGCCAGTCCGAGGGCCAGGAAGAAGTCGCCCCACACCAGTTGGTGCCGGACCGCCAGACCGTGTCCGGCGTCGTAGCAGCCGTCCAGCAGCCGCCCGTCGCGCAGATGACGGCTGGTGAGCCGCTCCAGGATGCGGACGGCGGCGTCCCGGGCCCCGGGCAGCGGCTGCTCCAGTGCGGCCAGTTTGAGCAGGGCGACCGCCTCGATCGCCGCCGCCGAGGTGTCGGCGGCCGGGCTGCGGGCGGCCAACAGGCCCGTCACCATGGTCTGTTCGCCGCCGAGTACGTGCAGACCGTCGGCCGCGCCGAGCAGCAGCCAGGGCACCGTCCGGCTCCAGCCCGGCGGCGGTTCCGCCCCGGGCAGCCAGCCCCCGTCGGGCCCGGCCTGCCAGCACGGACGCGGCGGCTGCTCGCGCAGACAGAGCTCCAGGTGCCGGTCCAGGTGCGAACGGGCGGCCGCCGCACCGGCGTTGCCCGCCATGGCCAGCAGCGGTACCAGTCCGGGTACGCCGTCCGCCCGGGCCAGCAGCCGGGGGCCGCCGAAGGCGTCGCCCCACGGCACGACGCCCGGTCCGGGTTCGAAGGCGTCCAGGCAGGCGAGCGCCGCCCGGTCCCGCAGCCCGGCCCCGGCCGGTCCGGCCAGTGCGGTGCCGTACCAGAGGATCAGACCGCGGGTCGCGGTGTCCCGCTCGACCCAGTCGGCCAGCCGCCCGGTGCAGTCGACGGCGGCCTGCCGGTCGGCGGCCGCGCCGGTGGCCCGGGCCCGCAGCCAGAGCAGCCCGGCCCAGAACCCGCCGGTCCACGAGCCGCGTCCGGTGGTGGTCCAGCGGCCGCCGTCCGGCCGGCGGTCCGTCGGATCGGCGTACAGCGGGAAGCGCGGCCCGACCTCGGCCGCCGTCGCCCCGGCCCGGGCGAGCACCGCGCTCAGGGCCGGCCCGGCCCACTCCGCCGGCTGCCGCTCGATCCGGCTCACGCGACCGACACCCGGGCCCGCCGCAGCGCCGGCGGCGCCGCGACCAGCGCCGCGCCCGCGAACTCCACCGCCACCAGCAGCCAGCCGGGCCCGTACCCGGCCGCCGACACCAGCAGCCCGAACAGGGCCGGTCCGACCGCGAACCCGGCGAAGAACCCAGCCGCCACCAGCGCCGAATCCTGCCCGGCCCGTCCGGGCTCGGACCGCTGCATCACCAGCACCATCGAGACGGCGTTGGCCGACACCGCGAAGACCCCGACGGCCACCGCCCCGACCCAGACCAGCGCGGGCAGCGGACCGGCGGCGGCGAACAGCAATGCCGCCCCCACCGCGCCCGCCGCCAGCAGCGCGGGCAGCCGCTCGGCCCGCCCGGGCCGCCCGGCCGCCCGGGACCAGCCCACCCGGCCGACCACGCCCGCCACCCCGAGCACCGCCACCGGCAGCGCCGCCACGGTGGCGGACAGACCGAGCCGCTGGGTGCCGAACAGGGCGAGGTAGGTGTTGACCGAGGCCACTCCGCAGCCGAGCAGCAGCGAGAACGCGGCCAGCCGGCCGACCACCCGGCCCGGCGGCAGCTTCGGCGCATCCGGGGCCGGTGGCGGGTCCGGCGGGAGTACGGCGGCCGCCCACCCCGCCGCGAGCAGGGCGGCGGCCGCAGCGGTCCACACCGCGCCGCGCCAGCCCGCCCCGGCTGCCAGCAGGGTCAGCGGCAGCCCGGCCAGGAAGGCGCCGAACTGCACCCCCGACTGCTTCCAGCCCAGCACCGGGGCCCGCCGCTCCGGCGGGAAGCAGGCCAGTACCGCCTTGTTCGTCGCCGGATTGGCCAGCGCCTGCGGCACCCCGCCCAGCGCCACCGCCAGGAACAGCACGGCCGTCCCCGGTGCGGCGCCGATCAGCCCCAGCGCCACGGCGGTGATCAGCAGCAGCGCGACCGTGGACCGGCGCGGCCCGAGCCGGTCCACCAGCCGTCCGGCCACCGGCGACAGCAGCGCCGCCAGCCCGAACCCCGCCGTGGTGGTCAGCCCGAGCGCCGTCCGGGAGACGCCCAGCTCCGCGACCAGCCGCGGGCCGAACGCCCCGAGCAGGAAGAGCTGGAGCATCGAGAACGCCATCGTGCAGGTCAGCAGCACCGTCACCGCCGGTCGTGACGATCCGTCACGCCTCATCCGTACCCTCCCTCGGTCGGGGCACCCGAGGGCCCGGGCAGTCAGTCGTACCGGGGGGAGGCCGGGTTCCCGGACACGGGCCTGCCGCTCACCCGTCAGGGGGTGAGCGGCAGGCCCGGTCCGTGCGGTGTCCTGCTCAGGCGAGCAGCTTCTCCTTGGCCTTCTGGAACTCGTCCTCGGTGAGGGCGCCCTGCTCCTTCAGCGCCGCCAGCTTGGCGAGCTCGTCGACACCGCCACCGCCCGCCGCGCCGCCGCCGGTGCCGGCCGCCTTGCGCACGTACTCCTTGAACGCGGCGTCGGCCTTCTGGGCCTGCTCCCGGTCCCTGGTGTTCATCGACCCGCCGCGGGCGATCAGATAGACGAGCACTCCGAGGAACGGGAGCAGGATCACGAAGATCAACCACCCCGCCTTGCCCCAGCCGCCCATGTCGTCACTGCGGAAGATGTCCGTGATGATCTTGAACAGCAGGAAGAACCACAGGATCCAGAGGAAGAGCCACATCATGGTCCAGAAGAGGTTCAGCAGCGGATAGTCGTCCATGGAAGCTCCCAGTCACTCGCGGCACAGGTACCGGATTCGGCCGTGCCACCACAGTGAGCAGCTGCGGGCGCCGCCCGCTCGCGGGGCCGGGCCAGGTTGCGCCGTCCGGGGTACTGCGCCCCGCCCAGCGGCGATTTGTCGGATATGTTCGCATTCATTGACCGGTGGAAGCTGCAGCGGAGAGGTGAGTGAGCGCATGCCAAGGGGTCTCACGGTCGACACGGTCGGGCCGGTGGATGTCGCGGTGATCTCGTTCGACGGCAACAGGTTCAACGGGGAGGTGGCTCCCGCTCTGCTGGAGCTCCAGCAGAGCGGGACGGTCCGCATCCTCGACCTCACCTTCATCAGCAAGGACAGTGACGGTGCGGTCTCCGTGCTGGAGGTGGAGGACTCGGCTGCCGCCGAGGCCTTCGAGCGGGTCACCCAGGCGGAGTTCGACCTGCTGAGCGAAGAGGACCTGGCCACCGTCGCCGCCGGTCTCGAACCCTCCTCGTCGGCCCTGGTGGCGGTCTGGGAGAACACCTGGGCCGCCCGGCTGTCGGCCGCGCTGCGCGACTCCGGCGGTGAGGTCCTCCTGCTGGAGCGGATCCCGCGCGGGGACGTGGTGCAGGCCATCACCGCACTGGACGAGGAGAGCTGATCGCGATGCGTCGACGTGTAGGAAGGCCCGGCCTGCTCGGCACCATGGCCCGTACCGCCGTGGTTGCGGGCACGGCCACCGCCGTCTCCGGACGGATGCAGCGGGGTGCGGCCGAGCGCAGCGCCCAGGAGGAGCAGGCCGCCGCCTATCAGCAGCAGGCCCTGGTCGACCAGGCGGCAGCCCAGCTCGCCGCCCAGCAGGCCCAGGCGCAGGCGCCGGTTGCCGCCGCGCCGTCCGGGCCGGACCGGGTCGCCCAACTCACCGCCCTCGCCGAGCTGAAGGCCAACGGCCTGCTCACCGAGGCGGAGTTCACCGCCGAGAAGGCCCGCGTACTCGGCAGCTGAAGCACCGTCAGGGCCGCCCGCGCGGGCGGCCCTGACGGCTGTCCGGGCTACTCCTTGTGCTGCAGCGTCCCCAGCGGTTCGGGGTCCGCCGCCAGGGCGGTGGCCGCCCGCTTCCAGTCGGTGTCCCCGCCGCCCAGCGCGTGGTGCAGGAAGGCCGCGCCGAGCTGCTGGATCAGGGCGACCCGGGCCGGATTCGCGTCCGTGGTCTCGGCGGCCTCGTACCCGGAGACGCCGCCGAGCGAGTGCTCCGCCCCGAACAGGGTGAGCAGGCTCTTGCTCCCCGGGCTGAGGACGTACGGGTCGGTGAACCAGTCGGGTCCGCGGGTGGACAGGTGGGAGTGGTCGCTGTCCCCCGCCACGATGAGGGCGGGCGCGGCCATGGTGTCGAAGGACGGCTTCATGAAGGGGAAGTGCTCGGCGGCGAACGGGACCAGGTCGTCGCCCAGGCCGGTCAGGGCGAGCAGCACCCCTGCGGTGACCCGGGGGTCGGACAGGTCCTCGCCGGGGACGCCGTCGGCGTCCAGGACCCGCGCGCCCAGCAGCGTGCTCGCGCTCTGGGCTCCCCAGGAGTGGCCGGCCACGGCGATGCGGCTGTGGTCGACCCGGCCGGCGAGGCCGGGCAGGGCGGCTTCCAGGGTGTCGAGCCCGTCCAGCACGCGCTTGAGGTCCTCGATCCGGATCCGCCAGATCTGCGGGGTGCGCGGGTCCTCGGCCGGGATGCCGAGCGTCCTGGAGTCGAGGTGGGTGGGCTGGAGGACCACGAAGCCCTGGGCGGCCCAGCTGTCGGCGAGCGGGGCGTAGCCGTTCATCGACGAGCCGTAGCCGTGCGAGAAGACGATGACGGGGAGGCCGGTGCCGGTCGCGGGGGCGGACACCCGGACCTGGAGGTCCTCGCCGCGCCCCGGTGCGGTCAGGACGACGGGCTGCGCGGACAGCACCACGGCGGGCGGTGCTGCGGGCTGCGGTGCGTTCGTGGTGCTGGAGCCGGACATGGCCGTGCCTTCCGTTCGGGTTCATCGCAGGCTTGGTCGGCGGGTCCGGTTCTGCCATCATGGGCAAAACGGAACCTCGTTCCGCAATGACGATACGGAACGCCGTTCCGTTTTACAAGCTTCGGAGAGGGGCCTCGCCGTGACCGACGACGACCGGCAGGGAGACACGGCCGGGTCCAAGCGCAAGGACGTCCGCCGCAATCAGCAGACCCTGCTGGAGGCGGCTGCGGCGGCGTTCGTCGCCTCGGGCGTGGAGGCGCCGGTGCGCGACATCGCGAGCCGGGCCGGCGTCGGCGTCGGCACCGTCTACCGGCACTTCCCGACCCGGTCGGACCTGGTGATCGCCGTCTACCGGCACCAGGTCGACGCCTGCGCCGAAGCCGGCCCGGTCCTGCTGGCAGCCGGTCCGACACCCCATGTCGCCCTCGAACGGTGGGCCGACCTCTTCGTCGACTTCCTGGTCACCAAGCACGGCCTCGCGGCCGCGATGCAGGCCGACAACACCGGCTTCGAGGCGCTGCACGCCTACTTCCTGGACCGCCTGCTGCCGGTCTGCGCCGAACTCCTCGACGCTGCCGCCGCCGCGGGCGAGCTCCGCTCCGGCCTCACCGCGTACCAACTCATGCGCGGCATCGGCAACCTGTGCATCGGCGCGGAGAACGACCCCGACTACGACGCCCGCCGCCTGGTCGCACTCCTCGTCGCCGGGCTGCGCTGACCGCGCCGACCGCGACGGCCCGTCCGGACACGCCCGTCCGGTCGGGCGGTGATACGAACGCCTGCGGGAGCGGCTCGTGGGAGGGTGGTGGCATGAAGGTGATCGAATTCGTGCTGAATGTCCTCTGGCTGATCTTCTGCGGGATCTGGATGGCCCTCGGTTACGCCCTCGCCGGGATCATCTGCTGCATCCTCATCGTCACCATCCCGTTCGGCGTCGCGTCGTTCCGGATCGCCGGGTACGTCCTCTGGCCGTTCGGGCGGACCACCGTGGAGCGGCCGGACGCGGGGGCGCCGTCCTGCGTCGGCAACGTGATCTGGCTGGTCTTCGCGGGCTGGTGGCTGGCGCTCGGTCACATCGCGACCAGCATCCCGCTGTTCCTGTCGATCATCGGCATCCCGTTCGGCTGGGCCAACCTCAAGATGATCCCGATCTCGCTGATGCCGCTCGGCCGCGAGGTGGTCTCCACCGACGAGAAGTTCGGCGGCCGCTGAAGCCTCCGGCGCGGGGCGCCGGTACGGCTGCGGGTACGGTGACCGGGTTCCGACGTTCGTTCGAGGGATCAGGTCGTCTTGCCCAGTTGGCGTACCACCATGACCGCTGCCGCCGTCACCGGGGCGGGGCTGCGGTCCGACTACACCGCCGCCGCCCGACGGGTGCTGCGGCGGGAGCAGGCCCCGTACCTGGCGCTGCGGCTGCTGGCGGCCCCGCCGCTGGTGCCGTACCTGGTGAGCGGGCTGGCGTTCATGAACCTGGTGGACGACGTGGCCGAGCAACACCCGGACCGGCTGCCCGAGTTGGGTGAGCGGGTGGCGGCGGCGCTGGGCGGCGGTCGGAGTGCGGACCCGGTGCTGCGGGCGTACGGGCACGCGGTGCGGACCCGGGGGCTGCCGGGGGAGTGGGTGACCCGGTTCCTGGCGGGCGCCGCCACCGCCGAGGCGGGGTTCAGCGGCTTCGGGACGGAGCAGGACTACCAGCGGTACCTCGACGCGTACTCGCTCCCCGGGCTGGTGGTCTTCAGCGGGCTCCAGTACGAGGGCGGACCGGACCGGGAGCAGGCCGAGGGGCTGCGCCGGTTCGTGGACGCGGCCCAGCGGGTGGACTTCCTGGCCGACCTGGCCGGGGACCTGGCAGCGGGGCGGCTGTGCATCCCGCGCGAGCGGCTGGCCGAGTTCGGCGTTGACCGGGCCGAGTTGGAGCAGGGGCGGGACACCGCCGGGGTGCGGGCGCTGCTGGCGGACCAGCGCGGCCGGGCCCGGGCGGCGCTGACGGCGGCGGCGGACGTGAGCGGGCTGGCCGCGCCCGGCCTGCGCCCGGTGCTGCGGGCGATGACGGAGCTGATGGCGCACCAGCTGGCCGCGGTGGAGCGGGCGGGGCCCGGCGCGCTGCGGCGGGACGTGGGCTACGGGGTGCTGGCGCCGCTGCGGATCCTGGCCCGGGCCCGACGGTCCGCTGCCACCGGCTGACAGGCCGACAGGCTCTCAGTGCGGCCCGGCCTGCGACGGGGACGTGGTCGCCGGGGCGGGGCCGACCCGGGCCCGGAGGATCGTGGCGGTGGCCTCGTCCGCCGGCAGGAAGGCCTCCAGGCGCAGCTCGGCGAGCGTGACGTCGAGTGCGGTGGCGAACGACGTGATGGTGGTGATCAGCCGCAACTCGCCCGCTGGGGAGGCGAGTCGGAGCGGGACGGCGAAGCCGAGGTGGTCCGGGTCGGGCGCTGCGGGCGGCAGGTAGGACTCCAGCTCGGCGATGAAGGCGGCCAGCCGGGGGTCGTTGCCGCCGCCCTCCAGCGCGCGGCGCATGTTCTCGGTGACGTGGCGGCCCCACTGGGGCAGGTTCCGTACGCGGCGGGCCAGCCCGTCGGGGTGGAGCAGCAGCCGGATCATGTTCACCGGCGGTTCGAGCAGTTCGGCCGCGACGTCCTCGGTGAGCAGATCGACGGCGCTGTTGGCGGCGACCAGCTCCCCGTACGGGCGGAGCACCAGGGCCGGGTAGGGGAGGTGGCCCTTCAGGATCACCTCCAGCGCCTCGCGGACCGGGCCCAGCATCGGGGTCTCCAGCCGCGACTCGGGGTACACGGGGGCGTAACCGGCGGAGTTCAGCAGGGAGTTGCGGTCGCGCAGCGGCAGGTCGAGCGACTCCGCGATGCGGATCACCATGGTGCGTCCGGGCCGGGAGCGGCCCCGCTCCATGAAGCTCAGGTGTCGCTGGGTGGTGCCCGCCCGCAGGGCCAGGTCGAGCTGGCTGATCCTGCGCTCGGTCCGGCGGCGGCGTAACTCGGCGGGAAAGGCGCTGGGTTCGGTAGCGGTGCTCACCGGACGGTTATAGCCAACCCTGCCGACACCCGGCCATTCCCTGGACGGAATTGTCCGGCTGCGGCGGACCCCGCAGGATCGGTGCCGTGACCCGGACCAAAGGCGCCGTCCACGCCAGGCCCCTTTGGCAGCAGGTCAGTTGTCGACCGAGGAGCGAAGACCGTGAAGAGCTACCACATCACCGCCGCCGGCACCGCCGCCGCTGCTCTGACCCTCCGCGAGCACGCCGTACCCGAGCCCGGCCCCGGCGAGGTGCTGGTGCGGATGCGGGCCAACGCGGTCAGCTTCCGGGACCTGCTGATCCTGGCCGACGACTACCCGCTGCCGGTCCGTCCCGACGTGGTCGCCGGGTGCGAGGGCGCCGGTGAGGTGGTCGCCCTCGGGACGGGCGCCGGCACCCTGGCCCCGGGCGACCGGGTCGCGCTCACCGTCTTCCCGGACTGGGTGGACGGCCCGTTCGGGCTGGACCGCGCCGCCCAGTTGGGTTCCTGGCTGGACGGCACACTCACCGAGTACCGGGTGGTCGCCGAGCGTGCACTGGTCCGGATACCCGACCACCTGTCGTACGAGGAGGCGGCCGCGCTGCCGCTCACCATGCTGACCGCGTGGAACGCCCTCACCGGCGGACGGCCGCTGCTCCCCGGCGAGACCGTGCTCACCCTCGGTACGGGCGCGGTCAGCCTGGCGGCCGTCCAGCTGGCGGTGCAGGCCGGGGCCCGGGTGATCGCCACCACCTCCGGTGCGGCGAAGGCCGTCCGGCTCAAGGAGCTGGGTGCGGACGAGGTGATCGACCGCACCGCCGAGCCCGACTGGCACGAGGTGGTACGGGAGTTGACCGGCGGCCGGGGCGTGGAGCAGGTGGTGCACGTCGCGGGAGCGCTGGACCAGTCGCTGCGGGCGACCGGGCTCGGCGGCGAGATCGCGTACGTCGGGTACCGGGTGGCCGACACCCCGACCGGGCCGGCGGTGGACGCCCGGCTGCTGTTCGCCGCGGGGGCGCAGGTGCGGCCCGTGGCGGTCGGCAGCCGAGCGCAGTTCACCGCGCTGAACCGGGCGGTGGCGGTCCACCGGACCCGTCCGGTGATCGACCGGGTGTTCCCGTTCCTGGAGGCCCCGGCGGCCTTCCGGCACTACCGGGAGGGCCGGCCGTTCGGCCGGGTGGTGATCAGCCACGGGTAGCGGCGGGCCGGGCGGGGGTGCGGCTCAGACGCCGGCGCCGAGCCGTCCGCTGAGGGTGCTGTGCAGTTCGGCGCTCGGGGAGTTGAGGCCGACCAGCTCGACGGTCCTGCCGCGCTGGGCGTACCGGGCGGTGACCGCGTCCAGGGCGGCGACCGAGGAGGCGTCCCAGATGTGGGCGCCGGTGAGGTCGATCACGACCTTCGCGGGGTCGTTCGCGTAGTCGAACCGGGTCACCAGGTGGTTGCTGGAGGCGAAGAACAGCGCGCCGGTGACGGTGTAGCGGACCTGGCCGCCGGCCGGGTCGGTGACCCGGGTGACGTCCGCGGAGTGGGCGACCCGGCGGGCGAACACCACCATGGCGCAGACCGAACCGGTGATCACCCCGACGGCGAGGTTGCCGGTGGCGACCACGCAGGCGACGGTGATCACCATCACGGCGCTCTCCCCGACCGGCAGCCGGCGGAGCGTGCGCGGGCTGACGGAGTGCCAGTCGAAGGTGGCGACGCAGACCAGCATCATCACCGCCACCAGCGCGGCCATCGGGATCCGGGAGACGACCGGGCCGAAGACGATGCAGAGCACCATCAGGAACGCGCCGGACAGGAAGGTGGAGAGCCGGGTGCGGGCACCGGAGGCCTTCACGTTGATCATGGTCTGGCCGATCATCGCGCAGCCGCCCATGCCGCCGAAGAAGCCGGTCACGATGTTGGCGACGCCCTGGCCGATCGACTCCCGGGTCTTGTTCGAGCGGGTGTCGGTGATCTCGTCGACCAGTTGGGCCGTCATCAGCGACTCCATCAGCCCGACCAGCGCGAAGGCGACCGCGTACGGGGCGATCAGGGTCAGCGTGGCGACGGTGAACGGCACGTCGGGCAGGCCGGGCAGCGGCAGGCCGGAGGGGAGCTCGCCCTTGTCGCCGACGGTGGGCACGGCGAGGTGGGCGCCCACGGTGACGGCGGTCAGCGCCGCGATCGACACCAGCGGCGCCGGGACGGCCCGGGTGAACCGGGGGAGCAGCGCGGTCAGCGCCAGGCCGCCGGCCAGCAGCGGGTAGACCGCCCAGGGGACGTCGACCAGGTTCGGCAGCTGGGCCAGGAACACCAGGATGGAGAGCGAGTTGACGAAGCCCAGCATCACGCTGCGCGGGACGAACCGCAGCAGCCTGGCCACCCCCAGCGCCCCGAGCGCGATCTGGCACAGGCCGCCGAGGATCACGGTGGCGATCAGGTAGCCGAAGCCGTGCTCCCGGGCGAGCGGTGCGACCACCAGGGCGATCGCACCGGTGGCGGCGGAGATCATCGCCGGGCGTCCGCCGACCACCGCGATCACCACGGCCATGGTGAACGAGGCGAACAGGCCGACGCTCGGGTCGACCCCCGCGATGATCGAGAACGAGATCGCCTCCGGGATCAGCGCCAGCGCGACCACCAGGCCCGCCAGCACCTCGGTACGGGCCACCTTCGGGCTGAGCCAGGACGGGCGGAAGGCGCGCAGTCGCGCGACAGCAGGCTGGGCAGCGGGCAAGGCGGGGACCTGTCGTACTCGGGCGCGGCCGCACGGCCGCACGGCCGCGTGGCTGGGGGAGGGGAGGGAAGTGTCCGACTCTACCTGCCGGGTGGAACCGTCGAGCCGTGGCGGCGCAGCGGCCCGGACTCCGCCCGCGCACCCGGTGTCCCACCCGCCCCGCCGGGGCACGAAAGGGGTCGGCGGGCGCCGTTCGTGAATTCGGTGTGTCCTGGGCGAGACGCCATTGCGGGCCGTCCGCGCGGGCCCTTATTGTCGCTTGCATGGCAGCCGGAGAGTTCCTCGCGGCCCGCCGCCACGTCGATTTCGGCCGACTGGCCAGCGGGCTCTGTAGCGCCCCCAGCACCCCCGCCGCGTGACCTTCGCGGCCCGTCGCCGCTGATCGCGGCGCCGTCTCGGCTCTGTCCGCGATTCCCCGTCGGGTGATTTCCCCCTCCCCGGGATCGCGCGTTCTCCCCCCACTCCGGTGCCCTTTCGGCATGTCCCGCCATCGGCACCGGAGTTCACCGACGCCGAAAGGAATTCCGTGGTGCCCGAGAACATCCGTCCCGCCATCAACCGGCGGGGCTTCCTCGCCGGAGCCGCCGCTGTCGCCGCCGCCGGAGCCGTCCCGCTGGCCACCGCCGGTACGGCCGCCGCCGCGTCCGCAGCCCGCCCCAACGTGCTGCTGATCGTCACCGACGACCAGCCCAAGCACACCGACTGGGCGATCCAGAACACCATCGCCTGGCTCGGCGGCCAGGGCGTGACGTACCCCAACGGCCATGTCGCCACGCCGCTCTGCGCACCGTCCAGGTCCTCGGTGTTCTCCGGCCGGTACGCCCACAACCACGGGGTCCGGAACAACGGGGCCTCGGCCGCACTGGACCAGCACACCACCGTCCAGCGCTACCTGAGCCAGGCGGGCTACCGCACCGGGCTGTTCGGCAAGTACCTCAACTCCTGGACGCTGGCGGACAATCCGCCGCACTTCGAGGACTGGCTGCTGCTCCAGCCCTCGTACCAGGACGCCAGGTACAACGACAACGGCACCGTCCGCACCATCAACGGCTACGCCACCAACGTGATCAAGAACCACGCGCTGGCGTTCCTCGACAAGGCCGCCACCGACACCCGCCCGTGGTTCGCCTACGTCACCCCGTTCGCCTCGCACGAGCCCAACAAGCCCGCGCCCAAGTACGCCGACACCCCCGTCCCGGCCTGGAACGGCCGCCCCTCGGTGACCGAGGCCGACCGCAGCGACAAGCCCGCCTACATCCGCAACGCGACCGCCACCCTGGCCGACGCCCAGGCCCTGAGGCAGCGCCAGCTCCGCACCCTGCTCTCGGTGGACGACGCGGTGCAGGCCCTGCACGACAAGCTGGCCGCGCTCGGCCAGCTCGACAACACCCTGGTCATCTACATCGGCGACAACGGCTACACCTGGGCCGACCACGGCTGGCTGAAGAAGTCCGTGCCGTACTCCCCGTCCCACCAGGTGCCGTTCTACCTCTCCTGGCCCGCCGGCGGGCTCGGCGCCGGTACCACCGACAACCGGATCGCCGCCAACATCGACATCGCGCCGACGATCCTGGACGCCGCCGGGATCGTCCCCGACACTCCGCAGGACGGCCGCTCGCTGCTCACCGGGTACCGCAGGGACCACCTGCTGGTCGAGTGGTGGCGCCAGGGCGCCGGGGCGGGCACCCCCGAGACCTGGGCCTCGTACGTCGCCACCGACAAGCAGTACACCGAGTACTACGATCTCAGGACCGACGTGAACGGGACGGTCTCCGGTACCGGGCAGGTGGTGTTCCGGGAGTACTACGACCTGGTCAGCGACCCGTACCAGCTGAAGAACCTGCTGTACCAGGCCACCCCGCAGCAGGAACAGGCCCTCGGCATCCCGGCCCTGGCCGCCCAGCTGTCGGCCGACCGCAGGGCCTGACCCGCACGCCCGGCGCCGCCGGGATCCATCCGAGAGGACACTGCACCGTGAGTACGGAACCGACCCGGTCCTGCTGCACCCCCGGCCGGTCCGGGTCGGCCCCGGCAGCGCTCACCCTGACCGTCGCCCCGCCGAGGGCGGCCAAGGGCCTGCTCCAACTCCCCGGCGGGCGCTTCCTGATGGGCACCGACGACCCGGTGGGCTTCCCGGCCGACGGCGAGGGCCCGGTCCGCGAGGTGGAGGTCGGCCCGTTCCGGATCGCGCCGACCGCTGTCACCAACGCGCAGTTCGGCAGCTTCGTGAAGGCCACCGGATATCTGACCGAGGCGGAGCGGTTCGGGTTCAGCTTCGTGTTCGAGGGCTTCCTGGCACCGGAGACGGCGGCCACCGCCCGGTCGGTGGCCGGCGTCCCGTGGTGGCGTGCGGTCGGCGGCGCCGACTGGCGCCGGCCCGAGGGCCCCGGCTCCTCGGTCGGCGACCGGCAGAACCACCCGGTGGTGCACGTCTCCTGGCACGACGCCCAGGCGTACTGCGAGTGGTCCGGCAGCCGGCTGCCCACCGAGGCCGAGTGGGAGTACGCCGCCCGGGGCGGGCTGGAGCAGCGCCGCTACCCCTGGGGCGACGAGCTCACGCCGGGCGGCCGCCTCATGTGCAACATCTGGCAGGGCGTCTTCCCGACCCTGAACACCGCCGCCGACGGCCACCGCGGCACCGTTCCGGTCAAGAGCTACCGCCCGAACGGCCACGGGCTCTACAACGTGGCGGGCAACGTCTGGGAGTGGTGCGCCGACCGGTTCAGCCCCGACTTCCACCGCACCGGCCCCCGCCGGGACCCGGCCGGGCCGCCGGATGGCGACCGCCGGGTGATGCGGGGCGGCTCGCACATGTGCCACGACTCCTACTGCAACCGCTACCGGGTCGCCGCCCGCAGCTCCAACACCCCCGACAGCTCGGCGGGCAACATCGGCTTCCGGGTCGCGGCTGCGTAGGGGCGGCAGCAACAGGGGTGGCAGCGCAGGGGCGGCAGTACAGAGGTGACAGCGCAGGGCCGGCTGCACAGGGGTGGCGCAGCGGCCCCCGCAGCAGGTAGACAGGCGGGCATGAGCACTGATCAGTCCCCGAACTTCCTGCCGACGTTCACCCCCGCCGACCTGGCCGGGGACGGCTTCGGACTCCGTCCGTGGAGCCTGGTCGGCGAACCGGAGCGCCGCGCCCGGGAGTTGGCCGCACTCGCCGCCGACCCCGCGATATCCCTCTGGAATCCGCTCCCGATCAGGACCGTCGCCCATGCCGAACGCTGGCTGGCCGGCCGGGTCTCCGGCTGGGAGCGCGGCGACCTCGCCTCCTTCGCGCTGCTCACCCCCGACTTCGACGGCCTGCTCGGCAGCGTCACCGTCCGCTGGGTCGACCGCGGCGACGCCCTCGCCATGATCGGCTACTGGCTGGTCCCCGACGCCCGGGGCCGCGGCCTCGCCACCCGCGGCCTCGAGGCCGCCACCCGCTGGGCCTTCACCACCGCTGACGCCCGCCGGATCGAACTCGGCCACGCCGTCGGCAACACCGCCTCCTGCCGGGTGGCCGGCCGGGCCGGCTATCTGCTGGAGGGGACCCTCCGCCAGAGCCACTGCTTCGGCGACGGCAACTACCACGACGAACACCTCCACGCCCGCCTCGCCAGCGACGCCTGACCCGGTCGGCAGCCGCTCGACCGTCGACGGGCGGGGGCCGGGGCGCTGCCGCGCGGGCGGCGCCGACCTCGGCCTGGTTGGTCAGGCACGGTTCTTCGCGCCGCACGCCGGAGATCCCTGCCCTGGCCGAGCCCTGCTGAGCGCCTGCCGAAGCGGCCACCCGAGGACTGCGTCAGCCGATCACCGTCACCGGCCGCCGCCGGAGCGCCCACGCCGCCGCCACCACGGTGAACGGCACGGCCACCGCCGCACAGCCCCCCGCCACCCCCGCGAGCGCCCCCCACGGCACCACCACCGGCGGCTCCACCCCCAACAGTCGCAGCGCGAGCTGCATCCCCGTCAGGTTGACCCCTGTCACCACCGCCCCGAGCAGGCCCCCCGCCGCCACCGCGAGCAGCGACTCCGCCGTCACCACCCGGATCACCTGCCACCGTGTCGCTCCGGCCAGCCGCAACTGGGCCAGCTCCCGCTTCCGGTCCGCCGTCGCCAGCACCAGCGTGTTGGCCAGCCCGATCGCCGTGTAGACCAGGGCCAGCCCGAGTACCAGCACCGCCCGCAGCCAGGCGACCCGGTTCGGCGAGACGGGGTAGTGCACGGCCAACCACCGCTCCCGGTCCACCACTTCGGCCCCGTACCGGCCCACGACCGCAGCCGTCTCCGCCACCCGGCCGCCCCGCAGCTCGATCCGGTCGGTCCGCGCCCCGGGCGCGTTCCGTGCCGTCACGTACAGCCCGTTGTTCCCGGTCCCGTCCCGCAGCACGCCGGCCACCCGCAGCGTCCGCCGCGCCCCGTCCGCGAGCACCAGCTCCACCGGTGCGCCGACGGTGTGCTGCTCCCACTCCTCGGGCAGCAGCACCGACTCGTCGTCCAGCTCCGCCAACGACCCGGCCAGCAGCGGCAGTCGGGCCACCTCCCGGTACGTCGCCGGATCGACCGCCCGCGCCTCCGTCCGTACCGTCACGCCGTCGCTCTCCACCACCGACACGGCCGCCGCCGCGCTCGGCGAGACCAGCAGACCCGGCACCGCCCGCAACTCCCGGACCAGGGAGCCGACATCGGAGCCCGGTCGCGGCGTCACCACCTGGTCCGCGGTGCTCTGCGCCCGCGCCTCGGCGGCCCGTCCCGCCGCCACCGTGTCCATGCCGCCGAGCAGCGAGCCGGCCAGGGCCACCGAGACCAGCACCGGCGCGGCCACCGCACCCGTGCGCCGGATGCCGCCCAGGGCGTTCGCCCGGACCAGCCGCCCGGCGTACGAGGTCAGCCGGGCCGGCAGGGCGCCGAGGCCGTGCAGCAGCGGACGGGCCAGCACCGGGACGAGCAGGCCGCAGGCGGAGATCAGGGCCATCGGCTGCACGGTGTAGTTCTTCCGCCGCAGCAGCGAGGCCGGTTCGTCGACCAGGGCGACGCCCACCAGCACCGCCGCCGTGGCCAGCAGGCCGAGCCCCCAGCACCAGCGTCCGACCGTCATCACCCGGGAGTTGACGTCCGCCTCGCGCAGCGCGTCCAACGGACCGAGCCGCCCGGCCCGGTGGGCCGCGGCCGCGACGCCCGCGACGGCGACCAGCAGGCCGGTGGCGAACGCCGCGCACAGCGGCCAGATCCCGGTACCGATCGCGAACCCCTCCGGTGCGGTACCGACCCGGACCAGCTCCCGGCCGAGCCGGGGTGCGCCGACCGCCCCCAGGGCGCAGCCGGCCACCGAGGCGGCCACCCCGACCGCCACCGCCTCGAGCAGCACCATCCGCCGGATCTGCCCCCGGCTCGCCCCGGTCAGCCGGAGCAGCCCCAACTCCCGCTGTCGCTGGGCCACCACGTAGGAGAAGGTGGAGGCGATCACGAAACCCGCCACGAAGGTGCTCACCCCGCCCGCCGTCCCGAACGCGGAGTTCAGACCGATGGCGGCCTCGCCCCAGGGCAGCCGCGCGGTGGCGGCCAGCCCGAGCAGCATCACCGCCATCAGCGCGACACCGAGCGCCAGCGCGACGAACGCCCCGACCAGTGAGACCCAACGGACCCGCAGTGACTTCCACGCGATTCTCGACATCCTCATGCTCCGAGCCAACCGCTCCGGGGCCGTCCGATCACCAGCGCTGCCTCCACTCCTAGGGGTAGGGCTGGCCCTACCGCGCCGCCGCCAACCGCCGCCTAGGGTTCCCCTCGTGTCCCCAAGCCCCCGATCCCCGAAGGCAGTGCCCGGCGGCGCCTGGCAGGCGCTGGCCCGGCCCGGCTTCCTGCGCTCGCCGTGGCCCTGGCGGTCCGTCGGCTACCTGCTCGCCACCGGCGGGTCCGGCCTGCTGCTCTGCCTGCTGCTGGTGCTGGGCGCGGTCGTCGCGGGCGGGCTGGCGATGGTGCTGATCGGCCTGCCGCTGCTGGCCGCCCTCGCGCTGGTCGGGCTGCCGTACGCGGCGCTGGAGCGCCGGCTGCTGCGCCTGCTGCCGGACCGGACGCCGGTGGAGTCGCCGCACCGCACCCCGGACGGCCCGGGGCTGCCGGCCTGGCTGCGGACCCGGTACCGGGAGCAGGCCACCTGGCGCGAACTCGGCTGCACGGCGCTGGCCGCCCTGCTGCTCTGGCCGATCGACCTCACCGCCGTCGGCTGCGCGGTGTTCGTCCCGCTCTGGCTGCTGGCCACCCCGGTCCTGCTGGCGCTGGACGGCGAGCAGGTGAACGTGCTGAAGGTCTGGCAGATCCACGACCAACCCACGGCGCTCGCCCTGGCCCTGGCCGGCGCCGTCCTGTTCGCCGCCCTGAGCTACCCCCTGACCGCCGTCGCGGCGGGCCGGGCCACGCTGGTCCGCCGGCTCACCGGCCGGACCGAGCCGGACCACCGGATCGGCGAACTGGTGCGCTCCCGGGCCCGGTTGGTGGACGCCTTCGAGGCCGAACGCCGCCGGATCGAACGGGACCTGCACGACGGCGCCCAACAGCGGCTGGTGGCCCTCGCGATGAACCTCGGCCTGGCCCGGCTGGACGCCCCGACCGACAGCCTGCTGGCCGGACGGCTGGCCGACGCACACCGGGAGGTCGGCCAAGTGCTCGCCGAACTCCGCGAGTTGATCAACGGCATCCACCCGCAGGTGCTGGCCGACCGGGGCCTGCCGGAGGCGGTGGCCGACCTGGCCGACCGGTCCCCCGTCCCGGTCGACCTCGACTTCGAACTCCCCGGCCGGCCACCGCCCGCCGTGGAGGCCGCCGGGTACTTCGCGGTCGCCGAGGCGCTGGCCAACCTGGCCAAGCACAGCGGCGCCAACCGGGCCCGGCTGACCGGCCGTTACGCTGACGGGCGGCTCGGTGTCGAGGTGTCGGACGACGGCCGCGGCGGCGCCGATCCGGCCCGGGGCACCGGGCTGACCGGCCTGGCCGACCGGCTCGCGGTGGTGGACGGCACCCTGACGGTGAGCAGCCCACCCGGAGGACCGACCCTGCTGCGCCTGGAGATCCCGTGCACCCTGACCGACCCGTCACCGCCCCGCTCCGAGTAGTCCTGGCCGAGGACAGCGTGCTGCTGCGCGAGGGCCTGATCGGTCTGCTGGAGCGGTTCGGGCACCGGGTGGTGGCCGCCGTGGGCGACGCCGGGGCGCTCCGCGCGGCGGTGGCCGAACACGTCCCCGACCTGGTGGTCACCGACGTCCGGATGCCGCCGGGCCAGAGCGACGAGGGGCTGCGGGCCGCGGTCGAACTGCGTGAGGCCCGCCCGGGGCTGCCGGTGCTGGTGCTGAGTCAGTACGTCCAGCGCTCGTACGCCGCCGATCTGTTGGACTCGGGCGACGGCTCCGGTGTCGGCTACCTGCTGAAGGACCGGGTCGGCCAGATCGAGGACTTCCTGGCCGCCGTCGGCACGGTGGCGGAGGGCGGCACCGTGGTCGACCCCGAGGTGGTCCGGCAGCTGATCGGCCGCCGCCGCGACCCGCTGGCCCGGCTGACGCCGCGTGAGCGCGAGGTGCTGGCCCTGATGGCGGAGGGCCGGTCCAACGCCGCGATCTGCCGCGAACTGGTGGTCTCCGAGGCGGCCGTCTCCAAGCACATCGGCAGCATCCTGGCCAAGCTCGACCTGCCCCCGGCGGAGCAGAGCCACCGGCGGGTGCTGGCGGTGCTCACCTTCCTGCGCGGCTGACCGGCTCCTCCGCCACCTGCACGATCGCCTTGCCGGTGTTCTCCCCGGCCAGCATCCCGAGGAAGGCGTCCACCGAGCGGTCGAAGCCCACCGTCACGGTCTGGTCCGGCACCAGCGCACCCGAGCGCAGGTACGGGGTCAGGTACTCCTCCAACTCGCCCTGCACCTCGCGGTGGTTGCGGACCAGGAAGCCCTCCAGGCGCAGGCTCTTGCTCACCACGTCGTAGAGGTTGCGCGGCGCGGCGGGCGGGTTCGCCGCGTCGTCGTACTGCGCCACCGCGCCGCACCAGGCGATCCGGCCGCCGTCCCGCAACGCCTCGATGGCGCCGGAGAGATGCTCGCCGCCGACGTTGTCGAAGTAGACGTCCAGGCCGTCCGGGGCGGCCCGGCGGAGCTGCCCGCCGATCGGGCCGTCGTGGTGGTCGAAGGCCGCGTCGAAGCCGAGCCGCTCGGTCAGGTGCCGCACCTTGGCGGCCGAACCGGTGCTGCCGACCAGGTGCCCCACCCCCATCAGCCGGGCCAGCTGCCCGACCGCCGTGCCCACCCCGCCCGCCGCCGCGCTGACGTACAGGCTCTCGCCGGGCTGCAGCCGGGCGATCCGGGTCAGGCCGACGTAGGCGGTCAGCCCGGTGCCGCCGAGCAGGCTCAGGTAGGTGCTGAGCGGTACCCCGGCCGGCGGCCGGATCACCCGGACCCCGGCCGAGCGGAGCGCGGGCACCCCGGGCTCCCGCAGCCGGACCTGGACGCCGCCCGGATCGGGCGCCGCACCCCGCTCCGGGATCTGATCCGGACTCAGCAGGGCATGGGTCCGCCAGCCGAGCCGGTGCGCCACCAGGTCGCCGACCTTCAGATGATCCGACCGGGACTCCACCACTCGGCCGAGCGCGCGACCCTCCATGGGGGCGTGCAGCTCCCCGACGTCCATCACCTCACGCATGTACGGATCGACCGAGAGGTGGATGTTCTCCACCAGCGCCCCGCCCGGCTCGACGGCGGGCAACGGTACGTCGACGAAGGCGAAGTCGCCGGGGGAGGGGCGGCCCTGCGGCCGGGCGACCTGGTGGACGAAGCGGGCGGTGCGGGTCATGGCGGGGCTCCCTGGTCGGCTTTCGGCACGCGGTGCTCGGTGTGGTGATCACGCTAGGGAGCGCGGGGACGGTCGGGCAGGTGCTGCCGTCGATGGTTCGACGCTTTCCATGAGCACTCCTCATGGAAGCCGTCCGCCCGGGATAGGTTGCCCGGATGACCGACCTCGCCCCGCACGAGCTGCGGATTCTCGTCGCCGTCGACCGCGACCGCAGCTTCACCGCCGCCGCGGCCGCGCTCGGCATGTCGCAGTCGGCCGTCTCGCACGCGGTGCGCGGCTGCGAGCGCAAGCTCGGCGCGGTGCTCTTCGAGCGGGGGCGCCACGGCGCGCGCCCCACCCCGGCCGGCGTACAGGCCGCCGCCCACGCCCGGCAGATCCTGCACCTGCTCGCCACCCTGGCCACCGAGACCAGGGCCGCCGCCCGGGAGAGCGCAGAACTCACCGGCCCGCTCCGCATCGTGGCCTTCCGCAGCGCCGCCGCCCACCTGCTGCCCGGCGTCCTGGCCCGACTGGCCGACCGTCACCCCGGCCTCGCACCCGAGCTCCGGATCGTCCGCGAGATCGGCCGCGGCACCGCGGGCGAAGTCGCCGACGGCCACGCCGAACTGGGCATCGCCACGCTCGACGCCGCCACCGGCCAGGCCCCGTCACCCGCCCTGCCCGGACTGCTGGCCGGCCGCCTGTTCACCGAGCCGTACGCGCTGGCGCACCCGGTCGGCCATCCCCGGCCGCGCACCCTCCCACTGGTCGACTGGGACGAGAACTGCGGCTCCTACACCCGGGACTGGTGGCGCGACCAGGACTGGATCCCGGCCGCCACGGTGAACGTCGAGGACGACACCGTCACCCTCTCCCTGGTCGCCCAGGGCCTCGGCATGTCGATCATGCCCGCCCTCACCCTGCTCGGCGCCCCGCCCGGCGTCGCCGTCACCGCCCTCGGCCCGCAGCCGCCCACCCGCACCGTCGGCTACGTCACCACCCCGGCCCTGGCCCGCACCGCGGCCGTCCGCGAGCTGATCCGCGAACTCCGCGCCGCCCCGGCCCCGGTGCTCACGGCCTAGCGTTCACCACCCGCCTCACCAACCGTCTCGCCCACCGCCTCGCGCAGCCGCCGGAACTCCTCCGCGATCCCGTCCAGGGTGTAGTGAGCGTTCAGTCCGCTCGGGTTGGGCAGCACCCAGACCTCGGTGCCGCCCAACCCCGCCGGCACGCCCTCCGACTGCCGCCCGACCACCGCGCCCCGCCGCCCGAACGCGGTCCGGTACGCCCCGATCCCCAGCACCGCCAGCGCCTCCGGTCGCAGCCGGGCCACCCGCTCGACCAGGGCCGCCCCGCCCTCCCGGTACTCCTCCGCGGTGAGTTCGTCCGCCTTGGCGGTGGTCCGGGCCACCACGTTGGTGATGCCGAGCCCGTACCCGAGCAGCTCCCGCTGCTCCTCCGGCCGCAGTTGACGGGGCGTGAACCCGGACCGGTGCAGCGCGGGCCAGAACCGGTTGCCCGGCCGGGCGAAGTGCTGCCCGGTGGCCCCCGACCACAGACCGGGGTTGATCCCGCAGAACAGCACCCGCAGCCCGGGCGCCACCACATCGGGCACGGTCCGGTCCCGTGCCGCCGCCAGCTCCTCCGCGCCCGGCCGGAACTGACGCGCCGTCGGCTTCCCTGTCTCGCTCATCCGTCCAGTCTGCCCGGTCCACCGCGACCTCCGTTCGAATGCACAGTGAGTTCGATAATCCGCTGCCGCACCGTCGCTGAAGGGCGCAGAATGGCTAGATGTCCTACGAACTGAAGGCGCTGATCGCATCGCAGGAACTGCTCAACGTGGTGGCGGCGGAGGTACCGGTCGCCCGGGTCGCCGGACTGGAGCAGAAGCTGGCCCTGATCCCGATGACGGACCTTCTCTTCGACACCGTCACCGAGCACGGTGGCGCGCTCCAACCGGGCTTCGCCTCCTTCCCCGGCGGGTTCGGCCGACGGATGGCGGCCTGGTCCAAGGCCGGCCCGATCGGCTACGTTGAGGCGGACTTCTTCGGCGGCGCGGGCACCCAGCACGCGGCGGTCTGGTTCGACGGCCGGGTGGTGCTCGGCCCGCTCGCCTCGGTCACCGGTGAGCCGTTCCCGTCCGAGGGCAGCCCGATCTCCCAGGCGCTGCGCCAGGTCGGCGCCCAACACACCCACGGGCAGGACGAGTTCGAGTCGGTCGGCCTCGACAGACACCGTCGCCTGGTCGACTGGTGCTCCGGCTGACCACTGCGGAGGCGGTCCGGCGCCCGGGCCCCGAACCATTCGGCGTACAAGCAGTGGCCGGTGCACCACCGGTGGCCCAACGTGAGGTTCAGGCGATTCCGCCTGAACTTCACTGAGAGGAAGCGCAATCCCATGCGTGCCACCTGGACGGCCGTCGTGCTGACCGCAACCCTTGGCCTTGCCACGGTCACCACCACATCCGTCACCGTCGCCAACGCTGCCGACACCGCCGCGGCGACCACCATCCGTCCCCTAGCGTCGATCGTCCCGCCCCTCCCGGACCTGCCGGTGAAGCCCCCGGTGGACGTTCCGGTCAAGCCCCCGGTCGATCTGCCGGTGAAACCCCCGGTCGATCTGCCCGTGAAGCCCCCGGGCGCCGACCTCCCGGCCCTCCCCGACCCCGCCAAGAACCTCGCGGTGCTCGGCTCCCTCGGCGACGTCCTCGGCCAGATCACCAAACTGGTGACCTCCGCGACCTCCGCCACCCCCGACCCGGCCGCCCTGCAGAAGCAACTCGCCGACCTGCAGGCCGCGGTGAAGTCCCTGCTGGGCATGCTCCCGGCCGCCCCCGTCCCCGACCTGCCGGTCAAGCCCCCGGTCGGCGACACCCGGATCGTCCCGCCGCTGCCGGTCAACCCGGCCGACGCCCTCGGCCAGGTCCAGAAGGCCGCGGCCGACCTGGTCGCCAAGGCCACCGCCACCACCCCGGACCCGACGGGCGTCAAGGACGCGGTCCCGCCGCTCTCCACCAGCACCCTCACCGCCACGGTGGCCACCGCCACCGCCCTGGCCACCGGCTGACCCACCCGCACACACGTCGGGCCCCGGACCGTGCACGGTCCGGGGCCCGACAGCGGCGGTGCCGCGGTGTCAGCGGTAGTTCACGAACTGGATCGCGAACTCCAGGTCCTTGCCCTTGAGCAGCGCCTGGATCGTCTGCAGGTCGTCCCGGCTCTTCGAGCTGACCCGGAGCTCGTCACCCTGGACCTGCGCCTTGACGCCCTTCGGACCCTCGTCGCGGATGATCTTCGCAACCTTCTTCGCGTCGTCCTGGGAGATGCCCTCCTTCACGTCCGCGGTGATCCGGTACTCCTTGCCGGAGAGCTGCGGCTCGCCGGCGTCGAGCGCCTTCAGCGACAGGCCACGCTTGATGAACTTGTCCTTCAGCACGTCCAGGATCGCCTTGACGCGCTCCTCGCCGTTGGCCTTCATCTCGATCTTCTCGCCCGACCGCTTGACCTCGCCGCCGACGTTCTTGAAGTCGAACCGGGTGGCGATCTCGCGGGAGGTCTGGTTGATCGCGTTGTCGACCTCCTGCCACTCGACCTTCGAGACGATGTCGAAACTGGAGTCGGCCATGGTGTCTTGGTCTCCTTGATGCTCTGGCTTCACTGTCCGCCCCCACCCCCATCGGAGCAGGCGCCGCCCAAGCCTATCCACCCCCACCCCCGCCCGCCCCCGCCAGCCACGCCCACCCCCTTGATCATCACGTGACCGACAGAGTGGCGAAGCACCCCCATCCATCAGGTATCGTTTACGAGGTCGAACGGGGCAGCGCCCCGCAAGACACCATCCTGGCTGGTTGCCCGAGCGGCCAAAGGGAGCAGACTGTAAATCTGCCGCGCAAGCTACGCAGGTTCGAACCCTGCACCAGCCACAGGATAAAGAAGGGCCCCTGACCAGCGGAAACGCTGCTCAGGGGCCCTTCTGTGTTAGCGGGGCGCGCATGGGCGGCAGTGAACGCACTGTTGGATGTCGTACCTGTTTGCCAGGCTGGGCCCATGGCGAAGGTTTTTGGGCACATTGAGGGTCACCCCGTCGGCTCGCAGTATCGGTGGCGCAAGGAGGTGAGCGCGGCCGGGGTGCATGCCCCGCTGATCGCCGGCATCCATGGCAACGCGTCAGAGGGCGCTGACTCCATCGTGGTGTCCGGTGGCTACGCCGATGATCGGGACTACGGCGATGTGATCATCTACACCGGGCATGGTGGCCAGGCGAACGGGCGCCAGGTCCGCGACCAGGAGATCGATGCATCGGGGAACGCCGGCCTCGTCAAAAGCGAGCTCGAAGGCAACCTGATCCGGGTCATCCGAGGCGCCAACAACCACTCGGAGCACGCGCCTTCCTTGGGCTACCGCTATGACGGCCTTTTCCGGGTGGAGTCGCACCACAGCAAGGCCGGGGAGAACGGCTACCGGATCTGGCAGTTTCGGTTGGTCGCAGTGGACGCCATGCCTCCCGAGCAGCCGGTGACCCCGTTCCATGGGGACGCCGACCATGAGCCAGCCGCCAGACGCGCCTCAACGGTGCAGCGGATCGTTCGGAAGAGTTCAGTCACCCAGCTTGTGAAGAAGTTCCATGAGGGGCAGTGCCAGATGTGCGGTCAGGTACTGCAGGTACCGGGAGGCTCTCCCTATAGTGAAGGGGCGCACATTCAGGCGATTGGTGAGCCGTACAACGGACCCGACGTGCCTGAGAACGTGCTGTGTCTCTGCCCCAACTGCCATGTGCTCTTCGACTATGGCGCACGCTATTTGACCGATGATCTCCGCATCGTCGATGGGCTGACCCAGCAGCTTCTCGGCAACTTGCGGACACACCCGCGCCATCGCATCGACAGTCGCTTCGTGGCGCAGCACCGCGGGCGTTGGATCTCGGGCAGCTGAGTGCCACCGTCTCGCCCTCAGGCAGCAGCTGTGGGCGGTACGGCTTCCGTAGGAGTGAGGCGATTTGCTTTGAGCCAGGACTCGTAGCGCCAACGCAGGGCCTCTTGGTGGGGAAGCCTGCCCCTGCGATCGAGGTGAGGGGCCTTGATTCCCAATGCGGCGATGGTTGGGCCGGAGGGCGTGGTCATCACCTCGAGCGTTTCGGGGTGGATGGCGAACAGATGAGCATCGAGGGCCCGATGCAGTGCAGCGTTGAGCACGATGCCGTTGCGAGGATCGGAGCTGCCGTTGGCTGCGTCGGGGCGGAGGTGGGCGGCTTCGAGCATCGCGTACACAGCCAGACCGGAGAGCGGGCACACGGCGCCGTAGCGCTTGAACACTTCGAGCTTGAAGCGTGCTTGGTCCGGCCGAGTGGTAACGGTGCCGGTGCGACGGCGACGGCGGTTGCCTTCTAGCTCGAACGGCCTGTCATCCAACAGCTCCTGGTCGAGGATTTTCGCCGGCGGTGTGCTGCCAAATGACACGAGGAACCGCTCGAGGCGGTCGTCCCAATCGGCAACCCAACCGAGGCGAACGGAACGGAGGTCTCCTCGCTGGGAAACCACAAAGACGGGAAGAGCCAACTCCGCGGCAGCCTTGCTCGCGGCAATTTCGGACCTGTCCTGGCCGGGACGTCTTGTCCGCGGGTACTGGTAGAGAGCGGAGTCATCGTCGATCTCGTCCGGGTAGTGGATGCCGGTGTGCATGAGGCCGATGGTGACTCCAGCTGGGTGGAGGCTGCCAGTACGCTCCTTGTCCACCCAGATCCCGCGGTAGTTGTCGAAGGCATGGACTGCGCGGACATCGCCTGCCTGAAGCAGCCCGTTGCGGTCGGCTCTGGCCTGGAGGTTTCGCAAGATCGACAGTCGCCAAGCCCGCTCCTCCTCGACGGTCGAGGGTTGGCCATCGCGCAGTTGGAAGCCGAGAGACTGCAATACAGCGGGGCCCGTGGTGCCGTGGAAGCTCTGACCGGGGTTCGGCTCCAGCGAGGAGTACTGGTGGGTGTGCGCTGCCACGATGAGACCGTCGGCCGCGTACAGTCGCCCCTCGTGCTCCACGAACTGGCGCGACGAGTTACCTGATCCATAGCGCTTGCCGAAGGTGTACTGGCCGAGTTGATCGGAGTGGGCGATAGCCCACCGCACTGCCTCTGCATCAGGCAATTGATCGGTGCTCACAGGCGACTCCTTGCTCCGGCGACTTGGTGAGCTTACGGTCCGGACTCGTGAGCAGGCCTTGAATTTTCGGTTGCTAGATGAGTACGACCCGAAGCCCCGCGTCCCGTGCGGGAGGCGGGGCTTCGGAGTCTCACAAGCAGCCTGGTCAGGCGGACTTGGCCTTGGTGAAGCGGGCGGTCACGTCGGTCCAGTTGACGACGTCCCAGAGGCGGGTGACGTAGTCGGGGCGGACGTTCTTGTACTGCAGGTAGTAGGCGTGCTCCCAGGCGTCGAAGGCGAGGAGCGGGGTGGTGCCCTGGCCGACGTTGCCGTGGTGGTCGTAGACCTGCTCGACGATCAGGCGCTGCCCGAGCGGCTCCCAGGAGAGGATGCCCCAGCCGCTGCCCTGGACGCCGGTGGTGGCGGCGGTCAGCTGCTTCTTGAAGTGGTCGAAGCTGCCGAAGTGTTCGGCGATGGCGTCGGCGAGCTCGCCCTCGGGGCGGTCGCCGCCGTCGGGGGAGAGGTTCTCCCAGAAGAGGGAGTGCAGGACGTGGCCGGAGAGGTGGAAGCCGAGGGTCTTCTGGAGGCCGACCAGGCCGCCGAAGTTCTCCTTCTCGCGGGCCTCGGCGAGCTGTTCGAGCGTGGTGTTGGCGCCGGCGACGTAGGCGGCGTGGTGCTTGGAGTGGTGCAGCTCGAGGATCTCGGCGGACATCGCCTTCTCCAGAGCCGAGTAGTCGTACGGCAGATCGGGGAGCGTGTACTGACCCATGAGTAGAGGGCTCCTAGTCGCTGTGCAGTGAAGCAGTGAGGTGTGTACGGCGTGCCGGGGCAACACTATTGCGTATGGCTTGCAATTACATCCGAAGGGCATCAGAGTGTGTCGCGGGGTGGCCGGCCCGTGGCCAGCCGTCTGCTGAAGTGCGTCCCGGCCACCGCGCCGGGAGTCCTCCGCCCGTGCTGATCGTCTTCCCAACCGGCGCCCGCCGGGACGTCCGGGCCGCCACCCCCGCCACCGGACAAGGGCAGTGAGACTCCGTCAGGTGCAAACCGGGACACGCCGGGCATCCCGCGCCCCCGCGAACCTGACGCTCCGCCACTTACGCTCGCGAATGTGTTCAACGTGCCCCAGGCGCTGAAGCGCCTCGTGATCGGCAAGGCCATGCGCAGCGAGGAGCTGGGGGAGACGCTGCTGCCCAAGCGGCTGGCCCTGCCGATCTTCGCGTCCGACCCGCTCTCCTCGGTGGCCTACGCGACGCAGGAGATCCTGCTGGTCCTGACCGTCGGCGGCACGGCGTTCCTCTACCTGACGCCGTGGATCGCGGTGGCGGTGGTGGCGCTGATGGTGGTCGTGGTGCTGTCGTACCGTCAGGTGGTGCACGCCTACCCCAGCGGCGGCGGCTCGTACGAGGTGGTGTCGACCAACCTCGGGCCGAGCCCGGGCCTGGTGGTGGCGGCCTCGCTGCTGGTCGACTACGTGATGACGGTCGCGGTGTCGGTCGCCTCCGGGGTCGCGAACATCATCTCGGCGCTGCCGAGCCTCGCGGACTACCGGGTCGTCATGGCAGTGGGCTTCGTGGCACTGCTGACGGCGATGAACCTGCGCGGCGTACGGGAGTCCGGCAACGCCTTCGCGGCGCCGACGTACCTCTTCATCGGCGGCATCCTGATCATGGTGGTCACCGGCCTGGTCCGCTACCTGCTCGGGGATGCGCCGGTGGCCGAGAGCGCCCAGTACGGGATCGCGCCGGAGCACGGGCACGAGACCATCGCCGGGTTCGCGCTGCTGATGCTGGCGCTGCGCGCGTTCGCCTCCGGCTGTACGGCGCTGACCGGGGTGGAGGCGATCTCCAACGGTGTGCCCGCGTTCCAAAAGCCGAAGTCCAGGAACGCCGCCACCACCATGGCCGTGATGGGGATCACCGCGATCGTGATGTTCTCCGGCATCACCACGCTGGCGCTGGTCGCCAAGGTGCACATCACCGAGGACTCCTGCCGGTTGATCGGCTTCACCGGGGACTGCGGGACGGCCCAGCAGACCGTGATCGCCCAGCTGGCCGCCGCGATCTTCGGCGGCGACCACAGCATCCCGTTCTACCTGGTCCAGGCCGTGACGGCGCTGGTGCTGATCCTGGCCGCGAACACCGCCTTCAACGGCTTCCCGCTGCTGGCCTCGATCCTGGCCGAACACCGCTACCTGCCCCGCCAACTGCACACCCGGGGCGACCGGCTCGCCTTCTCCAACGGCATCATCGCGCTCGCGCTGGTGGCGGGCGGCCTGCTCTGGCTCTACGACGCGGACGTGACCAGCCTGATCCACCTCTACATCCTGGGCGTCTTCACCTCCTTCACGCTCTCCCAGATCGGCATGGTCAAGCACTGGAACCGCACCCTGCGGACGGACCGGCCCGCCGGGCCGGTCCGGCGCCGGGCGCACCGGGCCCGGGTGATCAACGCCCTCGGCGCGGTGGTCACCGGACTGGTGCTGGTGATCGTGCTGGCCACCAAGTTCACCCAGGGCGCCTGGCTCGCGGTGGTCGCGGCCGTCCTGCTCTGGCTGATGATGCGCGGCATCCGGCGCCACTACGACCGGACGGCCGAGGAGCTGGCGGTGGACGACCCGCACGCCGAGTCGGTCCGCCCGGCCCGGGTGCACGGCATCGTGCTGGTCTCCAAGGTGCACAAGCCGACCCTGCGGGCGCTCGGCTACGCCCAGGCGTTCAAGCCGGACACCCTGGAGGCGCTCACGGTCTCGGTCGAACGCGACAGCACCGACGAACTCCTGCGGCAGTGGGCCGAGTTCGACCTCCAGGTGCCGCTCAAGGTGCTGGACTCGCCGTACCGGGAGATCACCCGACCGGTGGTCGGCTACGTCCGCTCGGTCCGCCGCGACAGCCCCCGGGACGTGGTCGCGGTCTTCATCCCGGAGTACGTGGTCGGCCACTGGTGGGAGAACGCCCTGCACAACCAGTCCGCCCTCTGGCTGAAGAGCCGGCTGCTCTTCACGCCCGGCGTGATGGTGATCAGCGTCCCCTGGCAGCTGAACTCCTCCGCGGCGGCCAACCACCCGGTCCCGCGCGCCCCCGGTTCGGTCCGCCGGGGCGAGCCGACCGGCCCCAGGAAGAGCTAGCCAACCCCCGACCCTCAACCGGAGAGCCCCGCCGACGCCTACCCCGGCGTGTTCTGCCGGGGCAGCGCCAGCGCCACCGTGTCGGCGAACTCCCGCACCGCGCTGGTCCGGCTCACCACCCGGCCGCTGTGGATCACCAGCCGGCTGTGCCCGCCTGCCAGTGCCCCGGCCAGCGAGTCGCCGCGGACCGCCAGCAGCTCGGCCGGGAACCCGGCGTCGACCCGGACGGGCTGGAGCCCGAGGGTGATCCGGGCCTGGTTGGCGATCGCCTCGTACGCCGCCTCCGGGCTCAGCCCGCCGCCGGCCGCCAGCAGGTACGCCGCCTCCAGCGGATCGGCCCGGCCGACCGGGTTGGCCAGGTCGCGCAGGCCGCCCGCACCGGCGCTGAGCGCGAGGCCGGCCTCGATCAACTCCCGTACCAGGAAAGGCCGCAGCGGAGCCGAAGGCCCTTCGATCCCGACGCAGCCGCCGTTCTGCGGCAGGCAGACCACCCGCAGTCCGGCGCCCGCCAGCACCGCTGCTCCGCCGTCCGCCAGCGCGTTCACCGGGCCGACCGTGACCCGGGGGCGCAGCGGGGCCAACACGCTGACCAGTCGGGCGAGTTGGGCCGGATCGGCGCCGGTGGTGTGCAGGTCGACCGGGCAGTCGGCCTCCTGGGCGGCCTCCAGCAGCACCTGGACGTAGCCGACCGGGTCGGGGTCCAGCTCCGGGCAGCCGCCGGCCGCCGCGGCGCCGAGCTTGAGCGCGTCCCGCAGCTGGGCCCGGCCGTCGGCACCGGCCCGGCCGGTGAGCAGCCGGGGCATCGCCACGGCCTGGAGCTCGGCCAGGCCGCGCAGCGCCTGCCGGGCCGTCAGGACGGCCTCCAGTCGGCGCAGCCCGTGCACGTCGCCGATCCGGACGTGGGTGCGCTGGGCGGTGGCGCCGTACCCGAGCGCGGTGAGCGCGCCCTCGGTGACCCGGCGAATCAGGTCGGCGGGGGTCTCCGGCGGCGGTGTGGGCAGCGCGGCCGAGAAGGCGACGTCGTAGTGGGCGTGCGGTTCGGCGGGGGCGGGCAGCAGCAGGTAGCCGCCGAGGTCGATCCGGGCGCCGGTGGTGCTGGTCGGGCTGCCGGGTGTCGCGGGCAGCGGGCCCAGGCCGCCGGCGGTGCCGACCGCCTGGATGCGGTCGCCGCTGATCCGTACGTCCACCACCCGGCCGTCGGTGAGCCGCGCGTTGGCGAGCAGGAGGACGGGGCCGTGGCCGAGCGGGTTGGGGGTCTTCTGCGATCCCTCACCCGGGTGCGGTCCCTCGGCGGGTGCGCTGTCCGCGGTCATCGGCCGGCTCCTCGCTGCCCGGCGGCCTCGGGGCGCCCCGGGAGCCGCAAGATCACTGAGGGTCGAGCCTATGGCGAGGAGGGCCGGGGCGCTCGGAGGCTGGCAATAGTCGTATCGGGTCGGGGCGCCCGCCGCCATGGGTTCCGAGGCGTCATCGAACGCAGGTGCTGCACAGGAGCGCCCGTGCGGGCCGCCCACCTGCGATCTTCCGGGCCGGATACGGATTTCACCTCTGGCCGGGAAACGTGTAATCTCTTCCTCGTTCGCCCCTATAGCTCAGTCGGTAGAGCGTCTCCATGGTAAGGAGAAGGTCTGCGGTTCGATTCCGCATGGGGGCTCTGGTGAGAAGCAGTCGGACTTCGGTCAGGCTGACGGATCATCAAAGCGGTGTAGCTCAGTTGGTAGAGCAAGCGGCTCATAATCGCTGTGTCACCGGTTCAAGTCCGGTCACCGCTACCCCGCGTAGTCGGTCGGGAGATCGAACTCCCGATCGGCTACTCTTGTTGTGTCATCACTCATTTTTTCAGGAAGGCACTCCCGTGGCTGCCACCGACGTCCGCCCGAAGATCACGCTGGCCTGCGTGGAGTGCAAGGAGCGGAACTACATCACCAAGAAGAACCGGCGTAACGACCCGGACCGTCTTGAGATGAAGAAGCACTGCCCCCGTTGCAACTCGCACACCGCGCACCGCGAGACCCGCTGACCCCGCAAGGCGTCGTCGGGCCTGGTGTGATCAGGCTCTTGGCTCCAGGCCGTGTCCCGCAAGGGGCACGGCCTGGAGCTTTTTCTCGTTTCCAGGCATGTCTGCACTAACTGTGTGACCCACTGTCAGAGGAGTAGCCCATGGCCCTCGACCCCTCGTTCATCGGGCGGACCTACCCGCCCACCGAGCCGTACGAGGTCGGCCGCGAGAAGATCCGCGAGTTCGCGACCGCGATCGGCGACGCCAACCCGGCGTACACCGACGTGGAGGCCGCGAAGGCGCTCGGGTACCCGGAGGTGATCGCACCGCCGACCTTCCCGTTCGTGATCACCTACCGGGCCGCGGCCCAGGTGGTGAACGACCCCGAGCTCGGGCTGGACTACACCCGGGTCGTCCACGGCGACCAGAAGTTCAGCTACAGCCGCCCGGTCCACGCGGGTGACCGGCTCACCGTCACCGTCGCCATCGACGCCATCAAGTCGCTGGCCGGCAACGACGTGCTGACGGTCAGCGGCAAGGTGCACGACGAGAGCGGCGAGCACGTGGTGACCGCGATCATGACGCTGGTGGCCCGGGCCGCCGACCAGGCGGGGGAGTGACCAGGATGACCATCAACTTCGACCAGGTCGAGGTCGGCACCGAGCTGCCGGCCCAGTCCTTCCCCGTGACGCGCGCCACGCTGGTCCAGTACGCGGGCGCCTCCGGTGACTTCAACCCGATCCACTGGAACGAGAAGTTCGCGGTCGAGGTCGGCCTGCCCGACGTCATCGCGCACGGCATGTTCACCATGGCCGAGGCGATCCGGGTGGTCACCGACTGGGTCGGCGACCCGGGTGCGGTGGTCGACTACGGCGTCCGCTTCACCAGGCCCGTGCCCGTCCCCAACGACGGCACCGGCACCGTGATCGAGGTCACCGGCAAGGTGGCCGCCCTGCTGGACGACCGTCGGGTCCGGGTCGACCTGCTGGTGAAGAACGGCGAGAACAAGGTGCTCAACATGTCCCGCGCGGTGGTTCAGCTCGGCTGACACCGGGTCCGGGGGCCGACCTGCCCGCAGGGCCGGGCGGCCCCCGTACGCTGGGGGCGTGCTTGTTGAACTGGACGCTCCCCTTGCCCCGCTGACCACCCTCCGGCTCGGCGGCCCGGCCCGTCGGCTGGTGACCGCCACCACGGACGACGAGGTCATCGAGACCGTCCGGGCCGCGGACGCCGCCGGGGAGCCGCTGCTGGTGATCGGCGGCGGCTCCAACCTGGTGATCGGCGACCGGGGCTTCGCCGGGACGGTGCTGCGGATCGCCACCACCGGCTTCGCCCTGGACGGGACCGAGCTGGAGCTGGCGGCCGGCGAGGTCTGGTCCGAGGCGGTGGCCAGGGCGGTGGACGCCGGGCTGGCGGGCATCGAGTTCCTGGCCGGCATCCCCGGCTCGGCCGGCGCCACGCCCGTGCAGAACGTCGGCGCGTACGGCCAGGAGGTGGCGACCGGCATCACCGAGGTGGTCGCGTACGACCGCCGGGCCGGCGAGACGGTCGTGCTCTCCAACGAGGAGTGCGAGTTCTCCTACCGGCACAGCCGCTTCAAGGCCGACCCCGAGCGGTACGTGGTGCTGCGGGTGCGGTTCCGGCTGGAGGACGCCGACGGGCTGTCCACGGCGGTCCGGTACGCGGAGGTGGCCCGGACGCTGGGCGTCGAGGCCGGGGAGCGGGTCGACCTGGCGACCGCCTACAAGACCGTGCTCGGGCTGCGGGCGGGCAAGGGCATGGTGCTCGACCCGGCGGACCACGACACCTGGTCGGCGGGGTCCTTCTTCACCAACCCGGTGCTGACGGCCGATCAGTACGCGGCCTTCCTGGCCCGGTTGGGGGACCGGAGCGCACCGGCCTACCCCGCGCCGGGTGAGTGCACCAAGACCTCCGCCGCCTGGCTGATCGACCAGGCCGGTTTCGGCAAGGGCTACGGCACCGGCCCGGCGACCCTCTCCACCAAGCACACCCTCGCCCTCACCAACCGGGGCGCCGCCACCACCGAGGACCTGCTGGCCCTGGCCCGCGAGATCCGCGACGGCGTCCGGACCGCGTTCGGGGTCGACCTGGTGAACGAACCCGTGATGATCGGCGTCGCCCTCTAGGTAGAGGCTGCGGCGGCCGGCTAGGAGTTGAGCCAGGCGTCGACGTCCGCCAGCAGGAGCTTCTGGACGTCCTCCGGCGCGCGCGAGCCGCGGACGGACTGCCGTGCCAGTTCCGCGAGTTCGGCGTCGGTGAAGCCGTGCACGTCGCGGGCCAGCTCGTACTGGGCGGCCAGCCGGGAGCCGAACAGCAGCGGGTCGTCGGCGCCCAGCGCCATCGGGACGCCGGCCTCGAAGAGGGTCCGCAGCGGCACCGCCTCGGCCCGCTCGTAGACGCCGAGCGAGACGTTGGAGGCCGGGCAGACCTCGCAGGTGATCTGACGGTCCGCCAGTCGCTGCATCAGGCGCGGGTCCTCCGCGGCCCGGACGCCGTGCCCGATCCGGCCGGCCCCGAGGTCGTCCAGGCAGTCCCGGACCGACTCGGGCCCGGAGAGCTCGCCGCCGTGCGGGGCGGCCAGCAGCCCGCCGGCCCGGGCGATCGCGAAGGCCCGGTCGAAGTCCCGGGCCAGGCCCCGCCGTTCGTCGTTGGAGAGGCCGAAGCCGACCACGCCCTGGTCGGCGTAGCGGACCGCGAGCCGGGCCAGCGTGCGGGCGTCCATCGGGGACTTCATCCGGTTGGCCGCGACCAGCACCCGGATGCCGACGCCGGTGCTGGCGGAGGCGTGCCGGACGGCGTCCAGGATCAGTTCGAGGGCGGGGATCAGGCCGCCGAGCCGGGGGGCGTACGAGGTCGGGTCGACCTGGATCTCCAGCCAGCGGGAGCCGTCGAGGGCCTCGTCCTGGGCGGTCTCCAGCACCAGCCGGCGGATGTCGGACTCGTCCCGGAGCACTGAGCGCGCGGTGTCGTACAGCCGCTGGAACCGGAACCAGCCCCGCTCGTCGGTGGCCCGGAGCTTCGGCGGCTCGCCGGAGCTGAGCGCCTCGGGCAGCCGGACCCGGTGCTTCTCGGCCAGCTCCAGCAGGGTGGCGGGTCGCATCGAACCGGTGAAGTGCAGGTGCAGATGGGCCTTCGGCAGGCTCCGTACATCACGCTGGCGTTCCATTCACGAATCCTGCCGCATCAGCACCCCGAACGGGAACCGCCCCTTTCACATCCCTCGAAGGGGTGAAAGGGGCGGCACCGGGGAAGCGACGGGCCGTCAGGCCTTCGCCTCGCCCAGCAGCTTCTGCATCCGGCCGATGCCCTCGGCCAGGTCGGCGTCGCCGAGCGCGTACGAGAGCCGCAGGTAGCCGGGGGTGCCGAAGGCCTCGCCGGGGACGACCGCGACCTCGGCCTCGTCCAGGATCAGGGTGGCCAGCTCGGCGGAGGTCGCCGGGCGCTTGCCCCGGATCTCCTTGCCGAGCAGGTCCTTGACCGCCGGGTAGACGTAGAAGGCACCCTCGGGCTCGGGGCAGAACACGCCCTCGATCTCGTTCAGCATCCGCACGATGGTCTTGCGGCGGCGGTCGAAGGCGGTCTTCATCTCGTCCACCGCGGCCAGGTCGCCGGAGACGGCGGCCAGCGCGGCGCGCTGGGCCACGTTGGAGACGTTGGAGGTGGCGTGCGACTGCAGGTTGGCGGCCGCGTTCACCACGTCCTTGGGGCCGATCAGCCAGCCCACCCGCCAGCCGGTCATGGCGTAGGTCTTGGCCACGCCGTTGACCACGATGCACTTGTCGGCCAGCTCGGGCAGCAGCGCGGGCAGCGAGGTGAAGGTGGCGTCGCCGTAGACCAGGTGCTCGTAGATCTCGTCGGTGAGCACCCAGAGGCCGTGCTCCAGGGCCCAGCGGCCGATCGCCTCGGCCTCGGCCTCGGTGTAGACCGAGCCGGTCGGGTTGGACGGCGAGACGAAGAGCACCACCTTGGTGTTCTCGGTGCGGGCGGCCTCCAGCTGCTCGACCGAGACCTTGTAGCCGGTGGTCTCGTCCGCGACGACCTCGACCGGGACACCGCCGGCCAGCTTCACGGCCTCGGGGTAGGTGGTCCAGTACGGCGCCGGGATGATGACCTCGTCGGCCGGGTCAAGGATCGCGGCGAAGGCCTCGTAGATGGCCTGCTTGCCACCGTTGGTGACCAGCACCTGGGAGGCGTCCACCTGGTAGCCGGAGTCGCGCAGCGTCTTGGCGGCGATCGCGGCCTTCAGCTCCGGCAGGCCGCCGGCCGGGGTGTAGCGGTGGTTCTTCGGGTCCTGGCACGCCTCGACGGCGGCGTCGACGATGTAGCCGGGGGTCGGGAAGTCCGGCTCACCGGCGCCGAAGCCGATCACGGGGCGGCCGGCCGCCTTGAGGGCCTTCGCCTTGGCGTCCACCGCGAGGGTGGCGGACTCGGCGATGGCACCGACACGGGCGGAGACGCGGCGGTCTGCGGGGCGGGGGGTGGGAGCGCTCATGCCGCAATCGTTGCAGAGTCCCCACGGCGCGGGTACGGCGGTTTCAGCATGCGTACGGATCCGTCCACTATCCGTACCCGCAGGCGGGCGGTCGGTGAATGGGGTTCGACCAAACGCCCCGGAACACGTACACTCACTGCTCGATGGCTCCCGAAGTGCGGCTCCACCGGTGCGTAACTCACGCAGCGGCCCGGATGCGGTAGGTTGGTGGTCATCTCCGGAGCCGCAAAGCTCCGTAGGGCAATAGCTCAATTGGTAGAGCACCGGTCTCCAAAACCGGCGGTTGGGGGTTCAAGTCCCTCTTGCCCTGCTGCTTGAACCGTACCCAGCCCGTTCGCTCGACAGAGCGAGCGGGCTTGATGCGGAGAGGGCCCCATCGCACTGCATTCGCCGGATCGCCCGCACCCACGCGAAGCGACGCTCGGCAGGACCCGGATTCAGGTGAGGACGAGTGACGGAGACCACGGGCTCCACCGCAACGCCTGAGAGCGGCAACCCCGACGGCGCGGAGACTTCCGCCGACGTCAACGACCAGGTGCCCTCGCGTCGCGACCGTAAGCGTGGCAAGAAGGCCGAGGGGAAGCGGGCCAAGAAGGGCCTCTTCGCCCGGACGGCGCTGTTCTACCGCCAGATCATCGCGGAACTCCGCAAGGTGGTCTGGCCGACCCGCAGCGAGCTGACCCAGTACACCACCGTCGTGGTGGTCTTCGTGGTCGTGGTCATGGGCCTGGTGGCCAGCATGGACTACGGCTTCTCCAAGCTCAGCCTGTGGGTGTTCGGCTGATCGGCCGTCACCTCCCAGCTCCATCCCGACCCGGGCCGTGCAAAACGGTCCGGGTCGAGCTGTCGGCGCACTCAGGGCGATCCCGCTACCGTTGACTCGGTACTGTGGAGGTATCCGAGTCGTCCCCGCAACGTGCCCGCGAGGGTGCCGGACAGCCCGGAGCCGTTCCAACTCACATCCCAGGAAAGAAGCAGCCACCGTGTCTGAGTCCCCCCTGTACGACGCCGACGAGACCGTCCGCGAGGCGGATGTCGCGGCCGAGGCTGCTGACGTCGAGGACGCCGAGCAGATCCTGGACGCGGTCGACGCCGACCAGGACGAGGTCGAGGCTGCGGACGAGGCCGAGGCGGGCGTGCCGGCCGAGCAGGACGCGGTGCACGAGCTGGCCGAGGACGAGCTGACCGAGGACGAGGACGACGCGGAGGCCGAGGACGAGGCCGCTGCGGAGGACGAGACCGAGGTGGAGGCCGAGGACGCCGCCGAGGAGGAGACCGAGGACGCCGAGGCGGCCGAGGTCGAGGCGGAGGACGAGGTCGAGATCGACCCGGTCGTCGCGTTCCGGGAGCAGCTGCGCACCGCGCCGGGTGAGTGGTACGTCATTCACACCTACGCCGGGTACGAGAACCGGGTGAAGCAGAACCTGGAGCAGCGCTCCGTCTCGCTGAACGTCGAGGACTACATCTTCGAGTCCGCCGTTCCGCAGGAGGAGGTCGTCCAGATCAAGAACGGCGACCGCAAGACCGTCCGGCAGAACAAGCTCCCCGGCTACGTGCTGGTCCGGATGGACCTCACCCCCGAGTCCTGGGGCGTCGTGCGCAACACCCCGGGTGTCACCGGCTTCGTCGGCAACGCCTACGACCCGTACCCGCTGACCCTGGACGAGGTCGTCAAGATGCTCGCCCCCGACGTGGAGCGCGACGCGGCCAAGGCGGCCGGCAAGGCCTCGCCGCACCGTCCGGTCGAGGTCCAGGTGCTCGACTTCGAGGTCGGCGACTCGGTCACCGTCACCGACGGTCCGTTCGCCACCCTGCAGGCGACCATCAACGAGATCAACCCGGACTCGAAGAAGGTCAAGGGCCTGGTGGAGATCTTCGGCCGCGAGACCCCGGTCGAGCTGTCGTTCGACCAGATCCAGAAGAACTAGTACAGAGTCTTCGAGTCAGGGGCGGAGCCGAGGCTCCGCCCCCGACTCGTTTTGGTCCAGGCCGCATCAGCCGTTAGCCTGGTCTGATGTGTGTCCTGCCCGGCCGGGTGTCGCCCCGGCTGCGGACGCACCAGTAATCCACTCTCGGAAGGACCCGGAGAGCATGCCTCCCAAGAAGAAGAAGGTCACGGGGCTTATCAAGCTCCAGATCAAGGCCGGCGCGGCCAACCCGGCTCCGCCGGTCGGCCCCGCGCTGGGTCAGCACGGCGTCAACATCATGGAGTTCTGCAAGGCCTACAACGCTGCGACCGAGTCGCAGCGCGGCATGATCGTGCCGGTGGAGATCACGGTCTACGAGGACCGTTCCTTCACCTTCATCACGAAGACGCCGCCGGCCGCGCGCCTCATCCTGAAGGCCGCGGGCGTGGACAAGGGCTCGGCCGAGCCGCACAAGACCAAGGTCGCGAAGCTCACCAGCGCCCAGGTCCGCGACATCGCCACCACCAAGCTCCCCGACCTGAACGCCAACGACCTGGACGCGGCGGAGAAGATCATCGCCGGCACCGCCCGGTCGATGGGCATCACCGTCGAGGGCTGAAAAGCCCCCTAGTCCACCGTGGTAGGGCCTGCGCGGCCCGTCCCACGAACTCCATTCACCTTCAGGAGAAGCAGTGAAGCGCAGCAAGGCTCTCAAGGCCGCGGACGCCAAGGTCGACCGCGCCAAGATCTACGCTCCTCTCGAGGCCATCCGCCTCGCCAAGGAGACCTCCACCTCCAAGTTCGACGCGACCGTCGAGGTTGCCATGCGCCTGGGTGTCGACCCGCGCAAGGCCGACCAGATGGTCCGCAGCACCGTGATCCTCCCGCACGGCACCGGTAAGACCGCTCGGGTCCTGGTCTTCGCGACCGGCGAGCGTGCCGAGGCCGCGCGTGCTGCGGGTGCCGACATCGTGGGCTCGGACGAGCTCATCGACGAGGTCGCCAAGGGCCGTCTGGACTTCGACGCCGTCGTCGCCACCCCGGACCTCATGGGCAAGGTCGGCCGCCTCGGCCGCGTGCTCGGCCCGCGTGGTCTGATGCCGAACCCGAAGACCGGCACCGTCACCCCCGATGTCGCCAAGGCTGTCAACGACATCAAGGGCGGCAAGATCGAGTTCCGCGTCGACAAGCACTCGAACCTGCACTTCATCATCGGTAAGGCCTCCTTCACCGACGAGCAGCTGGTCGAGAACTACGGCGCCGCGCTGGACGAGGTCCTCCGGGCCAAGCCGTCCGCCGCCAAGGGCCGTTACATCAAGAAGACCGCGGTCTCCACCACGATCGGCCCCGGCATCCAGGTCGACCCGAACCGCACCCGGAACCTCCTCGTCGAGGAGGACCCGGCCGCCGTCTGAGCCTCCGAGCTCCAGCGGTAACCGTGTTCAACGGGCCCGCACTCCCTTTCGAGGGGGGTGCGGGCCCGTCGGCGTATGTACATCAATTAGAGTCCGCATGCCGAGATCCGAACGAGGGGGACTGCCATGCGGGACTTGCGGACCATTGCCGTCGCGGCGCTGCTGCTGGGGGGCCTGACGGCCTGTGGCGCGAGCGGAGGGGCGTCGGACCAGGCGGCCAAGCCGTCGGTGTCGGCCACGCCCTCGGGCAGCACGGCGGCCACCGGTACGGCGGCGCCCGAACCCGGTGCCTCCGCCCCGGCCACCGCCACCCCGGGCGCGGGCCAGGCCCCGGCGCCCACCGGGGCACCGAAGGACGTCCTGCTGGCCGCCGCCGCCGTGATGGCGAAGGCGGGCAGCGCCGGCCTGGTGGTCAGCGCCGGGGGAGCGGAGAGCGGCGGCGGTGCGCTGCGCTGGGGCCAGCCGGCCGCCGCCGACCTGAGCTTCAAGGTGGACGGGCAGGACGCCAAGCTGCGCTCGGCCGGCGGCGTCAGCTACGTCGGCGCCCCGGCGGAGACCTCCGCACTGGCCGGCGGCCGGCACTGGATGAAGGTGGACGCCGCCGCCCCCGCCAACGGCGCGGGCCTGTCGGCCGGCGGCGAGGACGCCCGGGCGCTGGCCGTGCTGATGAAGGCCCTCGACCCCGCCGTACCGCTGGCGGTCGGCGCGGCCAGCGCGGGGCTGGCCAAGGCCGGGGTCGAGCAGGTCAACGGGGCCGAGGCGGTGCACTACCGGGCCACCGGGGTGGGCCAGGCCCTGGTCGGCGCGATGCTCGGGCTGACGGAGGACCAGAAGAACCAGGCGCTGGCCGTGCTGGGCCGGGGCGACATCGCCCTGGACCTGTGGATCAACGGCCGGAACGAACTGGTCCAGCTCCGCACCGCCGACCTCACTCCGGTCCGGGCCGCCGAGATGACGGTCCGTTACACCGAGCTCGGCAAGGCGCCCGAGGTGGCCGCCCCGCCGGCCGCGG
This sequence comes from Kitasatospora sp. NPDC002040, assembly GCF_040296785.1. NCBI lineage: Bacteria > Bacillati > Actinomycetota > Actinomycetes > Kitasatosporales > Streptomycetaceae > Kitasatospora > Kitasatospora sp. NPDC002040. Next base: position 836,747 of record NZ_JBEOXV010000001.1, read on the forward strand.
ATGTGTTCGACGTCGCAGATCTGCTCAAGGGCTTCGGGGGCTGACCGGCCCGTGACAGGGTGGCGGGGGCAACGGCGGCAGCAGGAGGACGGGATGACGGCAGGTCGGGGGTCGATGGCCGCGGCGGTCGCCGTGCTGCTGCTCACCGGGGTGGCCGGCTGCGGTGGCGGCCCGGCCGACCGGCCGACCGCCAGCCCCTCGGCCAGCAGCTCCCCGACCGGCCTGCCGACCCCCACCGACCGCTCGCCGCGCGGCGTGCTGCTCTCCGCCCAGCTGGCGATGACCGCCGCGCGCCGGGCCGAGTTCTCCTACCGGCTGGACGGCGAGCAGGCGAGCGGGATGCTGTTCTGGGCGCCGAAGACGGTGCTCAAGCTCAAGTACCCGCACAGCGACGAGCAGCTCATCGTGCTGGACACCACCGCCTACCGGGGCGGCGACCGGGCCACCGCCGACCGCACCGGCGGCCGGCACTGGGAGAAGTTCAGCTCCCCGGGCGGCCAGCGCGAGATCCCGTACGCGGGGCTGGTGGACCGGATCAACCCGATGGTCGCGCTGACCGCCGCGGTCGCCGCCGACCAGCCCCGGCTGCTCGGCGAGGAGGACCTGGGCGAGAGCACCGCCCAGCACTACCGGGTGCTGCTGAGCACGGACCGGTACGTCGCGGCCCAGACCCAGCTCACCCCGGCCCGGCAGCAGGCCCTGCGGGCCGCGCTGGCCGAGGACGGCGTCCGGGAGCTCACCCTGGACCTCTGGCTGAACGACAAGGACCAGCTGGTCCAGCTCCGCCGCAGCGGCGCCGGCGGGCCGGAGGACACCCTGGCGTACAAGGAGCTCGGCGGCGCGCTCTCGGTGCAGGCCCCGGCCGAGAACGACACCGTGGACGCCGGCGGCCGGAGCCTGCCGCCGCTGCTCTCCTGACGGATTTGGCCGTTTCGCGGCCGGTCGAGTACGGTGGGGGCTGCCAAAGACCGCTGGTTGTCGGCCGCGCCCGCAAGGGTGCTGACGACCGAAGGATCCGCGAGTGATCGCGGGCAGCCCGCGCAGGAGTGTTTGGAGCTTGGACTTCCGGTCCGTGCGGCTTGCCGCCTGATCGTTGAGGTCATTCAGAGCCCCGTGCGCCTGCGCACCGGGGCTCTCACTGTTTCTGCAGAGCTTCCTGGCCGGTGGTTTGAGGCGTTGAATGGTCGACTGTTCCAAGGTCGGCCTGACTTCGACATCACGGAAGGAGGCGTAAGCCTATGGCAAGGCCCGACAAGGCTGCTGCCGTCGCTGAGCTCACGGACAAGTTCCGTACCTCGAACGCGGCGCTGCTGACCGAGTACCGCGGTCTCACGGTGAAGCAGGTCAAGACCCTGCGTCGCTCGCTGGGGGACAACGCCCAGTACGCCGTGGTGAAGAACACGCTGACCAAGATCGCGGCCAATGAGGCCGGGATCTCCGAGCTGGACGACCTGTTCGCAGGTCCGACGGCTGTCGCCTTCGTCACCGGTGACCCGGTGGAGTCGGCGAAGGCTCTGCGTGACTTCGCCAAGGAGAACCCCGCTCTCATCATCAAGGGCGGTGTCCTTGACGGTAAGGCGCTGTCCGCCGATGAGATCAAGAAGCTCGCGGACCTCGAGTCCCGCGAGGTGCTGCTCGCCAAGCTGGCGGGTGCCCTGAAGGCCAAGCCGTCTCAGGCTGCTGCCGTCTTCCAGGCCCTGCCCTCCAAGCTCGTCCGTACCGTGGACGCGCTTCGCGAGAAGAAGGCCGAGCAGGGCGGTGCCGGTACGCCGGCTCCCGCCGCCGAGGACGCTGCCGCCGAGTAATCGGTGGGCTCACGCCCTCGCTGCGGGCCCGTACGCCCGCCAATCCGTACATCCGGCACCACCTGCCGATTTAGTGGAAGGACGCCATCATGGCGAAGCTGTCCCAGGACGACCTGCTCGCGCAGTTCGAGGAGATGACCCTCATCGAGCTCTCTGAGTTCGTGAAGGCGTTCGAGGAGAAGTTCGACGTCACCGCCGCCGTGGCCGTCGCCGCGGGCCCGGCCGGCCCGGCCGCCGTTGCCGAGGTCGCTGAGGAGCAGGACGAGTTCGACGTCATCCTCGAGGGCGCTGGCGACAAGAAGATCCAGGTCATCAAGGAGGTGCGCGCCCTCACCTCCCTCGGCCTGAAGGAGGCGAAGGACCTCGTTGACGGCACCCCCGCCACCGTCCTGGAGAAGGTTGCCAAGGACGCCGCGGAGAAGGCCAAGGCTCAGCTCGAGGCCGCTGGCGCCAAGGTCACCGTCAAGTGACTCAGTGCCCCCTCTGAGGGGGCGCGGAGCCGGGCCGATCACCCTTGCGGGTGGTCGGCCCGGCTTTTTTGCTGCCCGGATCCCGGCGCCGGCCGGGCCCCCGGCGCCCGAGGTGACTGTGTACTGGGCCACTGTCGGCAGGGGCCGGTAGGGTGATCGCTGTCGTCGGGAGCGGCTCCCACCACGTCATCTGTAACGCGGTGGCCTGCTCGGACGATGAACAGCACGAGGTCCGCACTCCGGTGAGGGCCTTGACGAACTCCACCGGGCGCGCGATTCTCAAGGCGCGCCCCACAGGAGGCGAGTCCAACCGGTCGGTGTGGCTCCGGATGCATATTCGGTGGCCCCGACGGGAACTGACTCTTCGTGAGGTGCGGTGGCCCGGAGCGTCCGGGGCACGGCGGAGCGGTATGAGGGGAGTCTCCGATTCGGTCTCCGAATCAGAGCTTGTCAGCAGTGTGCCTTTTGGCTACACTGTCCCTTTGCGCTGCCTGTTAGCTGCTCCGTGACTCGTCGCCCGGAGTTCGCATTGCCCTGAAGGGGTCTGGCACTGCCTCCGCAAAGCGGCTCTGACCTGGGAGATCCTCCCGGCTGAGACCCACGGCGCCGGGGGTGGGACCAAACCCGTCGAGGCCGGCCGGTACGCGCGCAGTGAGCTCCGAGCCCTCGGAAGGACCCCCCTCTTGGCCGCGCCGCGCAACGCCTCGAACAACGCTAATTCCACCGCCCCGCTCCGCGTTTCCTTCGCGAAGATCAAGGAGCCCCTCGAGGTCCCGAACCTCCTGGCCCTGCAGACCGAGAGCTTTGACTGGCTCCTCGGCAATGCGGCCTGGAAGTCTCGTGTCGAGGCGGCCCTGGAGAGTGGTCAGGACGTCCCCACGAAGTCCGGTCTGGAGGAGATCTTCGAAGAGATCTCCCCGATCGAGGACTTCAGTGGGTCGATGTCGCTGACCTTCCGCGACCACCGTTTCGAGCCGCCGAAGAACTCGATCGACGAGTGCAAGGACCGCGACTTCACCTTCGCGGCCCCGCTCTTCGTCACGGCCGAGTTCACCAACAACGAGACCGGTGAGATCAAGTCTCAGACGGTCTTCATGGGCGACTTCCCGCTCATGACCCACAAGGGCACCTTCGTGATCAACGGCACCGAGCGTGTCGTGGTCTCGCAGCTGGTCCGCTCCCCGGGTGTGTACTTCGACTCCACCCTGGACAAGGTGTCCGACAAGGACATCTTCTCCTGCAAGGTCATCCCCTCGCGTGGTGCCTGGCTGGAGATGGAGATCGACAAGCGCGACATGGTCGGTGTCCGCATCGACCGCAAGCGCAAGCAGTCGGTCACCGTGCTGCTGAAGGCGCTCGGCTGGACCAACGAGATGATTCTCGAGGAGTTCGGCGAGTACGAGTCGATGCGCGCCACCCTGGAGAAGGACCACACCCAGGGCCAGGACGACGCGCTGCTCGACATCTACCGCAAGCTGCGCCCGGGCGAGCCGCCGACCCGCGAGGCCGCCCAGACGCTGCTGGAGAACCTGTACTTCAACCCGAAGCGGTACGACCTCGCGAAGGTCGGCCGGTACAAGGTGAACCGCAAGCTGGGCAACGCGGAGTCCCTGGACTCCGGCGTCCTCACCGAGCCCGACATCATCGGTGCGATCAAGTACCTGGTGAAGCTGCACGCCGGTGAGACCGACTGGCGCGACGACGAGGGCCGCGACATCGTCGTGGAGGTCGATGACATCGACCACTTCGGCAACCGTCGCCTCCGCAACGTCGGCGAGCTGATCCAGAACCAGGTCCGTACGGGTCTCGCCCGTATGGAGCGCGTCGTGCGCGAGCGCATGACCACCCAGGACGTCGAGGCGATCACGCCGCAGACCCTGATCAACATCCGGCCGGTCGTCGCCTCCATCAAGGAGTTCTTCGGCACCAGCCAGCTGTCGCAGTTCATGGACCAGACGAACCCGCTCTCGGGTCTGACCCACAAGCGTCGTCTGTCCGCGCTCGGCCCCGGTGGTCTGTCCCGTGAGCGGGCCGGCTTCGAGGTCCGTGACGTGCACCCCTCGCACTACGGCCGCATGTGTCCGATCGAGACCCCCGAAGGCCCGAACATCGGTCTGATCGGCTCGCTCGCGTCCTACGGCCGGGTGAACGCCTTCGGCTTCATCGAGACCCCGTACCGGAAGGTCATCGACGGTGTCGTGACCGAGGCGGTCGACTACCTCACGGCAGACGAGGAGGACCGCTACGTCATCGCGCAGGCCAACGCCCCGCTGACCGACGAGCTGACCTTCGCCGAGCCGCGTGTCCTGGTCCGCCGCCGTGGTGGCGAGATCGACTACATCCCGGGCACCGAGATCGACTACATGGACGTCTCGCCGCGCCAGATGGTGTCGGTCGCGACCGCCATGATCCCGTTCCTCGAGCACGACGACGCCAACCGCGCGCTCATGGGCTCGAACATGATGCGCCAGGCCGTGCCGCTGCTCCGCAGCGAGGCGCCCGTGGTCGGCACCGGCATGGAGTACCGCTGCGCGGTCGACGCCGCCGACGTGATCGTGGCCGAGAAGGCGGGTGTCGTCCAGGAGGTCTCGGCCGACTACGTCACCGTGGCCAACGACGACGGCACCTACACCACGTACCGCGCCGCCAAGTTCACCCGCTCCAACCAGGGCACCGCCTTCAACCAGAAGGTGCTCGTGGACGAGGGCGCCCGGGTCGAGGTCAACCAGGTGCTGGCCGACGGCCCGTGCACCGACCAGGGTGAGATGGCGCTCGGCAAGAACCTGCTCGTGGCGTTCATGTCCTGGGAGGGTCACAACTACGAGGACGCGATCATCCTGTCGCAGCGCCTCGTGCAGGACGACGTCCTCTCCTCGATCCACATCGAGGAGCACGAGGTCGACGCCCGTGACACCAAGCTGGGCCCCGAGGAGATCACCCGGGACATCCCGAACGTCTCCGAGGAGGTCCTCGCCGACCTCGACGAGCGCGGCATCATCCGCATCGGTGCGGACGTCGTCACCGGCGACATCCTGGTCGGCAAGGTCACGCCCAAGGGCGAGACCGAGCTGACCCCGGAGGAGCGCCTGCTCCGCGCGATCTTCGGCGAGAAGGCCCGTGAGGTCCGCGACACCTCGCTGAAGGTGCCGCACGGTGAGTCCGGCAAGGTCATCGGCGTCCGCGTCTTCGACCGCGAAGAGGGCGACGAGCTGCCCCCGGGCGTGAACCAGCTGGTCCGCGTCTACGTGGCGCAGAAGCGCAAGATCACCAACGGTGACAAGCTGGCCGGCCGTCACGGCAACAAGGGCGTCATCTCGAAGATCCTGCCGGTCGAGGACATGCCGTTCCTGGAGGACGGCACCCCGGTCGACATCATCCTCAACCCGCTGGGTGTCCCGTCCCGAATGAACCCGGGCCAGGTCCTGGAGATCCACCTCGGGTGGCTCGCCAAGCAGGGCTGGGACGTCTCCGGCCTCGCCGAGGAGTGGGCCCAGCGCCTGCAGGTGATCGGCGCGGACAAGGTCGAGGGCGGCACCAACCTCGCCACCCCGGTCTTCGACGGCGCCCGCGAGGACGAGATCACCGGCCTGCTGGACCACACCACCCTCACCCGTGACGGTGAGCGCCTGGTGAACTCCACCGGCAAGGCCCGGCTGTTCGACGGCCGCTCCGGCGAGCCGTTCCCGATGCCGGTCTCGGTCGGCTACATGTACATCCTCAAGCTGCACCACCTGGTCGACGACAAGCTGCACGCCCGTTCGACCGGTCCGTACTCGATGATCACCCAGCAGCCGCTCGGTGGTAAGGCGCAGTTCGGTGGTCAGCGATTCGGTGAGATGGAGGTGTGGGCCCTTGAGGCGTACGGCGCGGCCTACGCGCTGCAGGAGCTCCTCACCATCAAGTCCGACGACGTTCTCGGCCGGGTGAAGGTCTACGAGGCCATCGTCAAGGGCGAGAACATCCCCGAGCCGGGCATTCCCGAGTCCTTCAAGGTGCTCATCAAGGAAATGCAGTCGCTCTGCCTCAACGTGGAGGTGCTGTCCTCGGACGGCCAGTCCATCGAGATGCGGGACTCCGACGAGGACGTCTTCCGTGCCGCCGAGGAGCTCGGCATTGACCTGTCCCGGCGCGAGCCGAGCAGCGTCGAAGAGGTCTGACGGAGGTTGGGCCGGCCGCTCCACCGAGCGGTCGGCCCGCCCCCAGGCCCCCTCAGACCAGATGAACACCTTTCGACTTACGAAAGAGGGCTTGACGACCAGTGCTTGACGTCAACTTCTTCGACGAGCTCCGCATCGGCCTCGCGACCGCCGACGACATCCGCCAGTGGTCCCACGGCGAGGTCAAGAAGCCGGAGACCATCAACTACCGCACCCTGAAGCCGGAAAAGGACGGGCTCTTCTGCGAGAAGATCTTCGGCCCCACCCGGGACTGGGAGTGCTACTGCGGCAAGTACAAGCGCGTCCGCTTCAAGGGCATCATCTGCGAGCGCTGCGGCGTCGAGGTCACTCGCGCCAAGGTGCGTCGTGAGCGGATGGGCCACATCGAGCTGGCCGCGCCGGTCACCCACATCTGGTACTTCAAGGGTGTGCCCAGCCGCCTCGGCTACCTGCTCGACCTGGCGCCGAAGGACCTCGAGAAGGTCATCTACTTCGCCGCCTACATGATCACCTGGGTGGACGACGAGCGTCGCCAGCGCGACCTCCCGTCCCTGGAGGCGCATGTCTCGGTCGAGCGGCAGCAGATCGAGAACCGCCGCGACTCCGACCTCGAGGCCCGGGCCAAGAAGGCCGAGACCGACCTGGCCGAGCTCGAGGCCGAGGGCGCCAAGGCCGACGTGCGCCGCAAGGTGCGCGAGGGTGCCGAGCGCGAGATGAAGCAGCTGCGCGACCGTGCGCAGCGCGAGCTGGACCGTCTGGACGAGGTCTGGGCCCGCTTCAAGAACCTCAAGGTCCAGGACCTCGAGGGCGACGAGCTGCTCTACCGCGAGCTGCGCGACCGCTTCGGCACGTACTTCTCCGGCTCGATGGGCGCCGCGGCGCTCAAGGACCGCCTGGAGACGTTCGACCTGGCCGAGGAGTCCGAGCGGCTGCGCGAGATCATCCGCACCGGCAAGGGCCAGAAGAAGACCCGTGCGCTCAAGCGCCTCAAGGTCGTCTCCGCCTTCCTGCAGACCACCAACAAGCCCAACGGCATGGTGCTGGACTGCGTCCCGGTCATCCCGCCGGACCTGCGTCCGATGGTGCAGCTGGACGGTGGCCGCTTCGCGACCTCCGACCTGAACGACCTGTACCGCCGCGTGATCAACCGCAACAACCGCCTGAAGCGCCTGCTCGACCTCGGTGCCCCCGAGATCATCGTGAACAACGAGAAGCGGATGCTCCAGGAGGCGGTCGACGCCCTCTTCGACAACGGCCGTCGCGGTCGCCCGGTCACGGGCCCCGGCAACCGTCCGCTGAAGTCCCTCAGCGACATGCTGAAGGGCAAGCAGGGTCGTTTCCGTCAGAACCTGCTCGGCAAGCGAGTCGACTACTCGGCCCGTTCGGTCATCGTCGTCGGCCCGCAGCTCAAGCTGCACCAGTGCGGTCTGCCGAAGGCCATGGCGCTGGAGCTCTTCAAGCCGTTCGTGATGAAGCGCCTGGTGGACCTGAACCACGCGCAGAACATCAAGTCGGCGAAGCGCATGGTCGAGCGCGCCCGCCCGGTCGTCTGGGACGTCCTCGAAGAGGTCATCGCCGAGCACCCGGTGCTGCTGAACCGTGCACCCACCCTGCACCGCCTCGGCATCCAGGCCTTCGAGCCCCAGCTGGTCGAGGGCAAGGCCATCCAGATCCACCCGCTCGTCTGTACCGCGTTCAACGCGGACTTCGACGGTGACCAGATGGCCGTCCACCTGCCGCTCTCCGCGGAGGCGCAGGCCGAGGCCCGCATCCTGATGCTGTCCTCGAACAACATCCTGAAGCCGGCCGACGGTCGCCCCGTCACCATGCCGACCCAGGACATGGTGCTCGGTCTCTTCTTCCTGACCTCGGACCGGGAGAAGGTGAAGGGCGGTGGCCGTTCCTTCACCTCCGCGGCCGAGGCCGTGATGGCGTTCGACGCCAAGGAGATCGACGTCCAGGCCGTGATCGACATCCGCCTGCCGATCGGCACCGTCCCGCCCCGTGGCTGGACCCCGCCGGTCGACGAGGACGGTCAGTCGACCTGGTTCGAGGGCGAGTCCTTCCGCCTGCGGACGACCCTGGGCCGCGCGCTCTTCAACGAGCTGCTGCCCGAGGACTACCCGTTCGTCGACTACGAGGTGGGCAAGAAGCAGCTCTCCGCGATCGTCAACGACCTGGCCGAGCGCTACCCCAAGGTCGTCGTGGCGGCGACCCTGGACAACCTGAAGGCGGCCGGTTTCCACTGGGCCACCCGCTCGGGTGTCACCGTGTCGATCTCCGACGTCGTGGTGCCGCCGAACAAGCCGCAGATCCTCGAGGGCTACGAGGCCCAGGCCGAGAAGGTGCAGCGTCAGTACGAGCGCGGCCTGATCACCAACGAGGAGCGCAAGAGCGAGCTCATCGGCATCTGGACCCGTGCGACCAACGAGGTCGCCGAGGCGATGAACGCCAACTTCGAGAAGACGAACCCCATCTTCATGATGGTGGACTCGGGCGCTCGAGGAAACATGATGCAGATGCGTCAGATCGCCGGTATGCGTGGTCTGGTGTCGAACGCCAAGAACGAGACGATTCCCCGTCCCATCAAGGCGTCGTTCCGTGAGGGCCTCACCGTCCTCGAGTACTTCATCTCCACCCACGGTGCCCGTAAGGGTCTGGCCGACACCGCGCTGCGTACCGCCGACTCCGGGTACCTGACGCGTCGTCTGGTTGACGTCTCCCAGGACGTCATCATCCGCGAGGAGGACTGCGGTACCGAGCGCGGCCTCAAGCTGGCGATCGGCACGGTCGAGAACGGCGTCCTGCGCAAGACGGACGACGTCGAGACCAGCGTCTACGCCCGCATGCTGGCCGAGGACATCACCGTCGACGGCAAGCTGCTGGCCACGGCCAACACGGACCTCGGCGACGTCCTGATCGACGAGCTGATCCGCCACGGCATCAGCGAGGTCAAGACCCGCTCGATCCTCACCTGCGAGTCGGCGGTCGGCACCTGTGCCTTCTGCTACGGCCGTTCGCTGGCCACCGGCAAGCTGGTCGACATCGGTGAGGCGGTCGGCATCATCGCCGCCCAGTCCATCGGTGAGCCCGGTACCCAGCTGACCATGCGTACCTTCCACACCGGTGGTGTGGCCGGTGACGACATCACGCAGGGTCTGCCCCGTGTCGTCGAGCTCTTCGAGGCCCGTACCCCCAAGGGTGTGGCCCCGGTCTCGGAGGCCCAGGGCCGGGTCCGGATCGAGGACACCGAGAAGACCCGCAAGCTCGTCGTCACCCCCGACGACGGCAGCGACGAGATCGCCTACCCGATCTCCAAGCGCATCAAGCTGCTGGTCTCCGAGGGCGAGGCGGTCGCGGTCGGCCAGAAGCTGACCGCCGGCACGATGAACCCGCACGACGTCCTGCGGATCATGGGTCAGCGCGCCGTCCAGATCCACCTGGTGGCCGAGGTCCAGAAGGTCTACAACTCGCAGGGTGTGTCGATCCACGACAAGCACATCGAGATCATCATCCGGCAGATGCTCCGCCGCGTGACGATCATCGAGTCGGGCGACGCCGAGCTGCTCCCGGGCGAGCTCGTCGAGCGCGGCCGCTTCGAGACCGAGAACCGTCGCGTGGTCTCCGAGGGCGGTCACCCCGCCTCCGGCCGTCCGCAGCTGATGGGTATCACCAAGGCCTCGCTCGCGACCGAGTCCTGGCTGTCGGCCGCCTCCTTCCAGGAGACGACCCGCGTGCTCACCGACGCGGCGATCCACGCCAAGTCGGACCCGCTCCTTGGCCTCAAGGAGAACGTCATCCTCGGTAAGCTCATCCCGGCCGGTACGGGTCTCCCCCGCTACCGCAACATCCGGGTCGAGCCGACCGAGGAGGCCAAGGCCGCGATGTACTCGGCCGTCGGCTACGACGACTACGACCTGTCGCCCTTCAGCGCCGGCTCCGGCCAGGCAGTGCCGCTGGACGACTACGACTACGGCCCGTACACCGGCTGAGTCACGGTCACCTGATCGCAGGGCGGTCACCCCGTACGGGGTGACCGCCCTGCGGCGTTCCTCCCTCCGGCGGGGGAGGGGGCACAACCGCTCCGGGGAGGGATCCGGGCGGGTGGGGTGGGGCGGCAGGCTTCTCACTGTCAGAAGGTGTGCAGCGAGGGGAGTTCGTCGTGAAGCGGGTACTGGCGGGTATCGGGGTTGCGGTGGTCGTGGCGGCCGGGGCCACCGGGTGTGCGGGGCAGGAGGAGCGGGAGGTCGCATACGGGGTGACCGAGGCGGTGCGGACGCTGGTGGTGGACGGCGGGACCGGGGACGTCGAGGTGGTCGGGGAGGGCTCGGAGGTGCGGGTGACCGAGCACCAGTCGTACCGGGGGGCGGCGCCGGCGGCGGAGCACCGGATGGTGGACGGGACGCTGACGCTGTCGTACCGGTGCCCGGGCGACGACTGCGGGGTGAGCTACCAGGTGCGGGTGCCGGCCGGGACGGTGGTGCGGGTGAAGGCGGGGACCGGCAGCGTGCGGCTGGTCGGGCTGACCGGCGAGGTGGCGGCGTCGGCCGGGACGGGCGGGATCCGGGCGGAGCGGCTGGGCTCGGCGAAGGTCGAGCTCACCGCCGGGACGGGTGACGTGAAGGCCGGGTTCGCGGTGGCGCCGACCGACGTCCGGGTGAAGGCGGGGACGGGCAGTGTGCGGGTGACGGTGCCGAAGGGCGAGGAGTACGCGGTGGAGGCGGCCGCGGGCGTCGGCAGCGTCGATGTCCAGGTCCCGATCCGGACCTTGTCGGAGCGGAAGATCGTGGCCCGGGCGGCGACCGGTGACGTCACGGTCAGTGGTGGCTGAGCGGCCCGGAGTGCGGCATGATCATCTCCACGGGGGTGGGGCCGACGTGGAGATGATGTCGCGGGGGCAGGTCTGGGCAGCGGGCCTGGGCGCACGGGTGCAGGCGCGGTTCGCCAAGGTGGACCCGTACGTGGTGGACGTGCTGCTGGCGCTGGCCGCGCTGGCGGTCTCGCTCTGGACGGTGTGGCACGACGAGCCGTCCTGGTCCTGGTGGGTGTACGCGCTGGCGGCCGCCGGTGCGCTGCCGCTGCCGTGGCGGCGGCAGGCGCCGTTCCGGGTGTTCTGCGTCAGCGGGTTGGCCTCGGGGGTGCTCAGCGTCGGGGCCCACTCGGCGATGCCGCAACTGCCGCTGGGCATGGTGGTGGCGATCTACACCGTGGCGGACCTCGGCCGGGAGTGGCAGCGCTGGCTGGCGCTGAGCTCGGTGGTGGTCGCCAACGTGCTGGGCACCCACTCGGTGAACGGGATGCTGTTCAGCCTGCTCAGCTCGGTCGGACCGTTCGTCTTCGGCTCGCTGGTACGGGAGTTGCGCCGGCTGGCCCGGGTGGAGGCGAGCCGGGCGAACGAGGTGGGCCGCCGGGCGGCGGCCGATGCGGCGCGGGCGGTGGCGGAGGAACGGGCCCGGATCGCCCGCGAGATGCACGACATCCTGGCGCACGCGGTCTCGCTGATGGTGATCCAGGCGGAGGCGGGCCCGGTGGTGGTCCGCAGCGACCCGGACCGGGCGATCCGCACCTTCGACACCATCGCCGACTCCGGCCGGGACGCGATGATCCAACTCCGCCGGGTGCTGGGTGTGTTGAAGGAGCAGGGGGCCGGCCCCGAGCTGGCGCCGCAGCCGACCCTGGCCGAACTCCCGGCGGTGGTCGAGCGGGTGCGCGAGTCCGGGCTGCGGGTGGACCTGACGCTGCAGGAGCACGGCCAGGCCGACGTCCAGGCGGCGGCGTACCGGATCGTGCAGGAGGCGCTCACCAACACGGTGAAGCACTCCGGCGCGGACCGGGCCGTGGTGCGGGTGACGAAGGTGCGGGAGGTGCTGGAGGTCGTGGTCGAGGACGACGGCGCGGGCGTGCCCGTCGCGGTGGCAGGTGTCTGGTCGGGCGGCCGCGGGCTGGTCGGCATCCGGGAGCGGGCCGCCGCCTGTGGCGGCCGGGCCGAGGCAGGTCCCGGCCCCGGTGGTCGGGGCTTCGTGGTCACGGCCACGCTGCCGTTGGGGAGTTGAGAGGGAGCGCATGACGATTCGGGTGGTGGTCGCGGACGACCAGGAGCTGGTGCGGGCCGGGTTCGGGATGATCCTGGACGCGCAGCCGGACATCGAGGTGGTGGCCGAGGCGGCGAACGGCGCCGAGGCGGTCGAGGCGGTGCGCGTGCACGCCCCGGACGTGCTGCTGCTGGACGTCCGGATGCCCGTGATGGACGGCCTGGAGGCGGCCCGCCGGGTCTGTGCCGAGCATCCGGACACCAAGGTGATCATGCTGACCACCTTCGACGTGGACGACTACGTCTACGACGCGCTGTACGCGGGTGCCAGCGGCTTCCTGCTCAAGGACGTCCGCCGGGACGACCTGGCCCACGGGGTCCGGATGGTGGCCTCCGGCGAGGCGCTGCTGGCGCCCTCGGTGACCCGTCGGCTGATCGCCGAGTTCGCCGCCCGCAAGGGCAGCGGCCCGCAGTCGGTCCGGGCACCGTCCCGACTGCTGGAGCAGCTCACCGGCCGGGAGGCGGAGACCTTGCGGCTGCTGGCCCGGGGGCACTCCAACGCCGAGATCGCGGCCGAGCTGGTGGTCAGCGAGCACACCGTGAAGACGCACGTCTCCAACGTGCTGGCCAAGCTCCAACTCCGGGACCGGGTGCACGCGGTGGTGTTCGCGTACGAGTCCGGCGCGGTGGTGGCCGGCGAGGAGTGACCCCCTAGGGTCTGCCCCCGAGAGGTCCCTTCCCCCGTACGGGGGAGTGGACCTTTTCGCCGGTACGGGCGATCCGGGGGAGGGGTGGGCGGAGCAGGATTCAGGCATCGAACCGAACTGCTCCGAAAGGGACTTGAGATGAAGACGTACCAGCCTGCCCTGGCCGCCCCGCTGCTGGTCGGCCTCTACGGCGCGATCCGGCTGCTGCCCGGCAGCAAGGAGCCGGAGGCGGGTTGGCTGCTCGGGCACGCGGCCCTGCTGGCCGGGCTGCTGCTGTTCGTCCCGGTGCTGCTGGAGCTGCGCCGCCGGGTCGCCTCCCGCCTGCTGAGCACGGTCGCCCTGACGGTGGCCGGTACCGGTCTCGCGGCCTCGGTGGGGCAGACGCTGATCGACCTCTGGGTGGGTGCGGTGGCGGTGGACAAGGCCGACCAGCGGCGGCTGTTCGGGGAGGTCCAGGACGTGCCGGGGGTGCTGCCGGTCTTCTACACGGTGCTGCCGACGCTGTTCTACCTCGGCCTGCTGGTGCTGCTGTTCGCGGCGGTCCGCCGGATTCCGGTCTGGAGCCCGCTGCTGGTGCTGGTGGCCACGGTGATGATGGCGATGGACCTGGACCTGATGACGCCCGGCGCGCTGCTGTTCGCCCTGGCGCTGCGGCCGCTGACCGGGTCGGCGGGTGTGCCCGGACGGCCGGTCACGGCCTGAGCGGAGGCCGGGCCCCGGCCGCGAGCAGGGCCGCCGCGAGGTCGGCGGCGAGTTCGGGGAGGCGCTCCGGCGGGGCGGGAGCCCGGGCGACGGTGACGGCGGGGGTGCCCGGCGCCGGGACGGGCGCGTAGCCCGCCTGCCGCAGGGCGGCCAGGGTGGTGGCGGCGTCCTAGGCGGAGGTCAGCACGGTGGGCGCGATCCGGACCAGGCCCAGGCCGGACAGCGCCCGGACGCGGGTGAGTTCGAGCAGCAGGGCCTCGTCGTCCGAGCGCAGCACACAGCCGACCCCGGCCACGGTGATCCGGCCGTGGGTACGGGCGGTGTCCTCGACCAGGTACTCCAGCGGCTGCGGCAGTTCGCCCGCCGTACGCAGGCGGCGCAGCAGCTCGGCGGCGTCCAGCCCGGTGTCGAGGGCGCGGCGGACGCCGGCGGGGGTGAAGCGCCAGACGGTGGCGTGGCCGTCCGACTCCCGGTCGGCGGTCAGGTCCAGCAGCCCGGCCAGTTCGGCGGTGGGCGGTCCGGCGACCACGGCGGTCAGGTCGGCCTGGAACCGTGCGGCACCGACCTGCCGGGGCATCAGCCCGGCCAGGGTGCCGGCCAACCGCTCGGTGGGCGGAAGCGCCGGGAAGCAGTGCGCCGCCCCGGTGTCCAGCAGCTCGCGTACGGCGCGTCCCACGGGGGTGGGCGCACCGTGCGCGGTCACCCCGAGCAGCTCGGCCTCGGCCAGCGTGGCTTCGGCGGCGGTGGCCTCCGCGGCGGGGCCGAGTGGGCGGTGCCAGGCCGCGGCGGCGAGCAGCGAGTCCAGCGGCGGGCGGCCGTGGCCGGGCGGCAGCCGGTCCAGCGCGGACAGCAGGGCCTGCCGCAGCGGTACGGCGGTCGGGTCGTTCGGGGTGGAGAGGACGGTTCTGGCGGTGCTGAACACCGCCGGGGTGACCGCCCAGGCGGCCAGCAGCGGGGCCGACCGCTCGGCGGGTGCGGCGGCGGCCCACGCGTCGTACCGGGCGGTGGGCAGCAGTCGGAACGGTGGCGGGGACGGGGCGAGCAGCCCGGCGTTGGCGGCCAGGTCGAGCCAGAACGCGGTCTGCTGCTCCGTCAGCCCGGCGGCCCCGGAGAGCTGCCGGACGTCCCGGGCCACGAGGCCGCCGCTCCCCCGGCGGAGCGCCGGGGGAGTGGTGGCGGTCGCACGGAGCAGGAGCTCCACCCGGGTGGCGGCCTCGGCGACGGCCGCCCGGTCCGCACCGGCGGCGTACGGGGGCAGCACGGTGGCCGGGAGCGTGGGCGGGTCCGGCGTGAACTCCCCCGATCGGTACGGGGGTTGCTGGTGCACCGCAGCCGGGACGGTGAGCTGGTCGCCGTGCGGGGGCAGCAGCAGGGCCCGCTCGGCCAGCCCGTCCAGCAGCGGCTCGGCCGCCTCGCCCAGCAGGGCCAGCAGGGCGGCCCGGGGCACCGCCCGGTCGGCCGGGTCGAGCGGTGCCGCGGTGGCGCCGCCCAGCCGCCGACCGGCGAACCCGGCCGGGGCGGTGGCGACGGGAGCGGGGGCGGGGCCGTGCCGCTGCTCCGCCAGCACGGCCACGGCGGACAGCACTTGGAGCTCGGCCAGGTTCAGCGTGGTCAGGGCGAGCCGGACGGACGGACTGCCGAGCAGGAAGGCCGCCAGCCGGGCCGGTTCGGCCAGCCCGGGCACGCCCGCGTACGGCAGCTGCCGTCGCTCCAGCAGGACGGTCAGCTGTTCGACGGTCCGGCCGCTCAGCCAACGGGTCAGGTGCTCGGCGCTGCTCACCGCCCCACCGTACGGGAATCCGGTGGCCCGTCCGCAGCGCGAGCCGTACCGTCGGTCGGCATGAACGCCAAGCGACCGCTGATCGCCGTACTCACCGGGGCCGGGGTGTCCACCGACTCGGGCATCCCCGACTACCGGGGCCCGAAGGGGCTGTGGCAGCGCGACCCGAGCGCGCAGGAACTGGTCACCATCGGCCCGTACCTGGCCGATCCGGACGTCCGCCGCCGGGCCTGGCTGATGCGCCGGGACGCCGGGGCCCTGGCCGCCGAGCCGAACGCCGCGCACCACGCCCTGGTCGAGCTGGAGCGGGCCGGGTTCCCGGTCCGGGTGCTGACCCAGAACGTGGACGGGCTGCACCAGGCGGCCGGCCAGTCGCCCCGCAAGGTGCTCGAACTGCACGGCACCGCCCGGCTGGTGGAGTGCGTGCGGTGCCACCGCCGGACCGCGATGAGCGCTGCGCTGGCCCGGGTCGAGGCCGGCGAGCCGGACCCGCCGTGCTCGGACTGCGGGGCCGTGCTCAAGCCCGCGACGGTGATGTTCGGCGAGCAGCTCGACCCGGCGGTGATCTGGGAGGCCGAGGCGATCGCGAAGGCCTGCGAGCTCTTCGTCGCCGTCGGCACCAGCCTCCAGGTGCACCCGGCGGCGGGGCTGGTCGACGTCGCGGTCCAGCACGGCGCCCGACTGATCGTCATGAACGGCGAGCCGACCCCGTACGACCCGCTCGCGGCCGAGGTGATCCGGGAGCCGATCGGCACCGCCCTGCCCGCGCTGGTGGGGCGGCTGCTGGCCGGTTGACCGGGTGCGTACGATGGCGCTCCCGACGAGCTGGGAGTGGACGATGACCGAGTACGACCCGTGGTCGGCGGAGTTCGTGGCGCATCCGTACGGAGCGTACGAGCGACTGCGGCGGGAGGCGCCGGTCAGCTTCCACGAGCCGACCGGGCAGTGGCTGGTGGCCCGGCACGCGGATGTCAGTGCGCTGCTGCGGGACCGTCGGCTGGGGCGCACCTACACCCACCGGTTCAGCCACCAGGAGTTCGGGCGGCCCGAGCCCGACCCGGCGTACGAGGCGTTCCACACCCTGAACGAGCACGGGCTGCTCGACCTGGAGGGCGCCGACCACGGGCGGATCCGGCGGCTGGTGTCGAAGGCGTTCACGCCCCGGATGGTCGAGGAGCTGCGCCCGACGGTGGCCCGGCTGGCCGGGGAGCTGGTGGACCGGCTGGTGCAGGACGGCGGCGGTGACCTGGTCACCGCCGTGGCCGAGCCGCTGCCGGTCGCGGTGATCGCCGAGATGCTCGGCGTACCGGCGGCGGACCGGGGGCTGCTGCGCCCCTGGTCCGCCGACATCACGGCGATGTTCGAGCTCGACCCGGCGCCCGAGACGGCCCGGCGGGCGGTCGCGGCCAGTACCGAGTTCTCGGACTACCTGCGGGAGTTGATCCGGCGTCGCCGGGCCGAGCCGGGCACCGACCTGATCAGTGCGCTGGTCCTGGCGGCGGACGGCGACGACGCGCTGACCGAGCAGGAGATGGTCTCCACCTGTGTGCTGCTGCTCAACGCGGGGCACGAGGCGACCGTGAACACCACCGGCAACGGCTGGTGGGCGCTGTTCCGCAACGAGGGCGAACTGGCCCGGCTGCGCGGCTCGGTGGACGCGCTGCTGCCCACCGCGGTCGAGGAGCTGATGCGCTGGGACACCCCGCTGCAGATGTTCGAGCGCTGGGTGCTGGACGACATCGAGGTCGGCGGTGTGACGGTGCCGCGCGGCGCCGAGGTGGCGCTGCTGTTCGGCTCGGCCAACCGCGACCCGGAGCGGTTCGCCGACCCGGACCGCCTCGACCTGGGCCGGGTGGACAACCCGCACATCACCTTCGGCGCCGGTATCCACTTCTGTCTGGGCGCCCCGCTCGCCAGACTGGAGCTCGTCGAGTCGTACGGGGCGCTGCTGCGGCGGGCGCCCGGGCTGCGGCTGGTCCGCGAGCCGAACTGGCGCCCCGGGTACGTGATCCGGGGGCTGGCGGAGCTGGTGGTCGAGGTCTGAGGGGACGGGTCATGAAGCGTGCGACGGGCACACTGCTGGGGTTGGCGATCGGCGACGCGCTGGGGAAGCCGACCGAGTTCCAGGAGTACGACGAGCTGCTCCGGTGGGGTGTGCAGTGGCGCGAACAGCCGCTGCCCAAGCCCGCGTTGGTGACCGATGACACCCAGATGACGCTGGCGCTGGCCCGGGGTCTGCGGACCGCCCAGGAGCGCGGCCCGCTGGCCCCGCTGCGGCTGACCCGCCCGGTCCGGGAGGAGTTCGTGTTCTGGTACTTCGACCCGGAGAACAACCGGGCGCCGGGCATGACCTGTCTGAAGGCCTGTATGCGGCTCAGCAAGGAGGCGACCCGCTGGCAGGACGCCAGCGACGTCGGTTCCAAGGGCTGCGGCGCCAACATGCGGGTGGCCCCGGTCGGCCTGCTGCCGGGGCTGACCGACCGGGCCAGGTCCGGTGCGGCGCAGCTCCAGTCGGCGCTGACCCACGGCCACCCGACCGCACTGGCGGCCAGTGACCTCACCGCGTACACGGTGCGGCTGCTGGTGGACGGCGTCGAGCCGGCCGAACTGCCGGCCCGGCTGCGGGAGTACGCGCTGGCGGCCAGGGCCCGGGGCTACGACGAGCACTGGCTCGGCGACCTGGCCGCGCACGCGCAGGACCCGTCGCCGCGCCACTTCAGCGACCGGGGCTGGGACGAGTGCCTGGTCGAACTCGACCGGCTGGACGCGGCGTTGGCCCGTCCCGAGCCGGAGGCCGACCCCTGCACGGTGACCGGGGCGGGCTGGGTGGCGGAGGAGGCGCTCGGTACCGCGCTGCTGTGCTTCCTGCTGTTCCCCGACGACCCGGTCACGGCGGTGCGGCGCGGTGCGTTCTCCTCCGGCGACTCGGACTCGATCGCCTGCCTGGCCGGTGCCTTCGCGGGTGCCCGGCACGGTGCGGCGGCCTGGCCGGCCGAGTGGGTCGGCCGGATCGAGTACCGGGACGAGCTGCTGGAGCTGGGCGCGCTCTGGGACTGAACGGGCGGGCGCCCGGGGTCCGCCGACCCCGGGCGCCCGGTTGGGTCAGACGGTGTCCTTGAAGGTGGTGCCGGCCGAGCGCAGGGCCGCGATGTTCGCGGCGATCTGGGCCGGGCTGAGCACCTGGTCCTTCACGAAGTAGACGTAGTCGACCTGCTGGTCGTACGAGCGCGGGGTGCTGCTGGTCTGGCCGTTGAGGTCGATCAGCCAGTGGTTGAAGTCGATGAACTGCGGGGTCTCGGGCAGGTACGGCTCGCCGTGGGTGGCGACGATCTGGCCGTCGATCCAGTAGGTGACGTTGGTGTTGTCGATGGTGAACACGAGGTCGTGCCAGCCGTCGTAGGACTGGCGCTGCTGCCCGTGGGCGTTGACCGCGTTCCACGGGTCGGGGTTGTAGGTCTCCCAGGTGGTCTCGTACATGATGTTGCTCTGCTCGCCCCAGCCGCCGTTCGGCAGGTACTCGAAGTCCTGCTCGCCGTAGTCGGGGTCCATCGGGGCGTTCAGCGGGGTGAAGGCGAAGAAGGTCTGGTTGACGTGGTCGCCGTCCGGGCCGCCGGTCGGGGTGTCGTCGAACTTCACCCGGGCCGCGTACGTGCCGTTCCTGAACTTCCGTGCGGTGGTCTGGAGTTCGGTCTCCTTGGTGCCGGCGGCGGTGCCGTCGGTGGTGAGCCGCATGTTCATGATGCCGCTGGCGAAGGTGATGTCCTGCGGGGACCAGGTGGCACCGGGCACGCCCGGGCCGCCCTGGCCGGACTTCACCGTCCAGCCGTGCTGCTGGATCGAACTGTCACTGCTGGTGGCGTAGTTGAAGTCGTCGAACAGCACCGGCGCGTTCGGGTTCGGCGGTGTGGAGGTGGACGGCGACGGGGACGGGGTCGGCGAGGGGCTGGGGGTGTTGCCCGCCGGTGCGGTGCCGAAGACCACCGCGCCGGAGCGCTGGACGGTCACCTTGTCCCAGGTGACGTACGAGGTCTGGCCGCCGCTGAAGGAGTAGTCGTCGGACTGGGTGATGGTCTGCCAGTCCGCGCGGTAGAACCGCAGCTGCATGTCGCCGGTGGACTGCCCCGGGGCGAGCGAGCCGGCCCCGGCGGTGAAGCCGATCTCCAGGTAGCGGTCGGCGGTGGCGGTCGGGTTGGCCAGGGTGCCGAAGGTGCCGGTGATGTTGCCGCAGCCCTTCACCGCCCAGGAGCAGGCGAAGCGGTAGTTCACCGCCGGGCCGTCCGACTTGAAGTAGTAGCGGAGCGTCAGCTCGCTGAGCGGCACCGTGGTGGTGCCGGTGTTGCTGAGCTGGAGCCACGGCTCGACCTGGTCGGCCGTGGCGCCGCTCGCGCTGGTCCGGTACTGGGCGGTGACCGCCTCACCGGCCGCCGAGGCGGTCGGCGTGAGCAGCACGGAGCCGGCCAGGCCGGCGGCGGCGCAGACGGCCAGGGCCGCCCGCAGCCGGGTGTTGGGACGCAGTCGTGCGGACATCGGAGTCCTTTCCTCGTGGGGGGAGTTGCTGCGCGTACGGGCGCGGTGTCGGGGCGCGCCCGGGTCCTGCCCGGTTCCGCGGTCGGAGGCTGCTATGGCCGCCGGAGCGGAACCGCTCACCTCCGGGTCGGGAGGCGGCTCACCTTCCGGCCCTGACCCCGAACGCCGCCAGGCGGCGCTCGTGCCCGGGCAGGGCCGGGAGGAAGTCGGTGGTGTAGCCCGAGGCCGGGTTCCAGGCCCGGTCGGCCAGGGCGGCCAGCCGGGGGAAGGCCAGGTGGTCGAAGGCGTCCTGGGTGGCGATGAACTCGCTCCAGAACTGCGCCTGGGTACCGAGCACCCGGCCCCGTTCGGCCTCGGTCCAGTGGGACGGGGTGGGCTCGTTGGCGTGCACGGTGGCCAGGTCGACCACGACGCCCGCCTGGCCGACCGGCTCGTCCGGGTGGTCGCGCTGGGGGTAGTCCAGGTAGGTGGACCGGTGCGGGGCCATGATCACGTCGTGGCCCCGGCGGGCCGCCGCCAGGCCGTGGTC
Organism: Kitasatospora sp. NPDC002040; assembly: GCF_040296785.1. Lineage (NCBI taxonomy): Bacteria > Bacillati > Actinomycetota > Actinomycetes > Kitasatosporales > Streptomycetaceae > Kitasatospora > Kitasatospora sp. NPDC002040. Next base: position 857,455 of record NZ_JBEOXV010000001.1, read on the forward strand.
GCCGTCCCGCCAGGGCATCACGGCGAACTCGGGCGGCAGCGCGGAGGTGCTGTCCTCGGCCCAGCAGACCGGGTTGCGGCCGTTCTCCAGCAGGTACGACCCGACCTGGCCGAGGAACCAGCCGTGCAGCTCCTTCGGCGAGGCGAGCCCGAGTTCGGCGGCCCGGGTCACGGCGGCCGGGCTCTGCTCCCACTCGACGGTCGGGCACTCGTCCCCGCCCAGGTGGACGTAGCGGGACGGGAACAGGTCGGTCACCTCGCCGAGCACGGTGCGGCAGAAGTCGAGCACCGGCTCGTGCACGCCGAGGATGTTCTCGCAGACGCCCCACTCGGTCCAGACGTCCAGCTGCCGGTCGGGCCGGTTGCCCAGCGCGGGGTAGGCGGCCAGCGCGGCCCGGGTGTGGCTGGGCATCCCGATCTCCGGCAGCACGGTCACCCCGCGCACGGCGGCGTACCGGACCAGCTCGGCCAACTCGCCCTTGGTGTAGGCGCCCTGGTGCGGCTGATCGTCGTACTCGGCGGAGCCGGCCTGCCCGACCATGGACCGGGACCGGCGGGAGCCGACCTCGACCAGCCGGGGGTAGGCGTCGACCGGGAACCGCCAGCCCTGGTCGTCGGTGAGGTGCAGGTGCAGCACGTTCAGCTTGTGCAGGGCGAGCAGGTCGACCGCCCGGAGCAGGAACGGCAGCGGCTGGAAGTGCCGGGCCACGTCCAGCAGCGCTCCGCGCCAGCCGTGCCGGGGCGCGTCGGTGATCTCGACGCCGGGCAGCCGCCAGACCGTCCCGGTGACGGGGTGCGGGGAGAGCGCCTCGGGCGGCAGCAGCTGACGCAGCGTCTGGACGCCGTGCCGCAGCCCGGCCGGGGTGGCGGCGGTGAGCCGGACGCCCTCGGGGGTGACGCTCAGGCGGTAGCCCTCGCCGGTGCCGCCGGTGAGGGCCAGCTGCACCGCGCCGTCCCCGGCGAGCGGCAGCGGCAGCCCGGTGGCCGGGGCGAGCAGGGTGCGGAGCAGGGCGGCGGCGGACCCGGCGCCGTCCCCGGCCTGCACGGCGGTGTCCCGGTCCAGGACGAATTCGCCTGCGGTGCGGGTGAGTTCGAGCGGAGTTGGCAGGATCACGAGCGGTCCTCTGTTGGAAGGCGGCCAGGAAGGCGGTCAGCCCTTGACGGCACCGGCGGTCATCCCGGTGGTGACCTTGTTCTGCAGGACCAGGAAGACCAGCAGGACGGGGAGCATGAAGAGCGAGGCGGCGGCCATGGTGGCGCCCCAGTCGGTGCCGAAGACGTTGCCGAAGGAGGAGAGCCAGACCGGCAGGGTGCGGGCGTCCTGGTTCTTGATGATCAGCGTGTTGGCGAAGGCGAACTCGTTCCACGCGGTGATGAAGCCGAACAGCGAGGTGGAGAGCAGACCGGGGGCCAGCAGCGGCAGGGTGATCCGGCGGAACGCGGCCGGCCTGGTGCAGCCGTCCACCAGTGCGGACTCCTCCAACTCGGCCGGTACGGCGGCCAGGAAGCCGCGCAGGGTGACGATGGTGAAGGGCAGCGTGGTCATGAAGTAGACCAGGGTGAGCATGGTGAGGCTGTCCAGCAGGCCGGTGTCCCGGGCGATCACGTACATCGGGATCAGCAGCGCCTCCCAGGGCGCCATCTGGGCGATGAACACCAGCAGGATGAACGAGGTCCGGCCGCGCCAGCGCAGCCGGCCGACCGCGAACACGGCGGGCAGGGCGACCAGCAGCGCGAGCAGGACGGCGCTGAGCGTGACCAGCAGGCTGTTGCGCCAGTAGCCGGCGAATCCGGCCGCCTGGACGGCGGTGCGGAAGTGCTCCAGGGTCGGGTGCAGCGGCAGGAAGGTCGGGGTCTCGGCCTGGATCTCGGTGGCCGGCTTGAAGGCGGTCAGCACCATCCAGTACACCGGGAAGACCGTCACCGCGAGCACGGTCAGCGCCGTCAGGGTCAGCGGCAGCCGGCGGAGTGTTCTCACGGTTGTCCTTCCTGTTCCTGACGGAACATCCGGCGGAGGTTGACCAGCAGGGCGGCGAGCAGGATCAGCACGGTGAGGGTGGCGGCGGCCGAGCCCAGGTCGTACTTGTGCAGCGACTGGGCGACCTGGAAGGCGTACACCGGCAGGGTGGTGGTGGCGCCGTTCGGGCCGCCCTGGGCGACCACCCAGATCTGGGCGAAGCACTTGAAGGTCCAGATCACCTCCAGCGAGGTGACCAGGGCGAACAGCGGCCGCAGCAGCGGGAAGGTGACCAGCCGGAAGGTCTGCCACCGTCCGGCGCCGTCCAGCCGGGCCGACTCGTACAGCTCGGCCGGGACGGTGGTCAGCCCGCCGTACAGGGTGAGCGCGGCGAACGGGACGGACTGCCAGACCACCAGGGTCACCAGGACCCCGAAGGTCGGGCCGCCGTGGGCGAACCAGGCGTACTCCCGGAAGCCGTGCAGCCCCAACTGGTCAAGCATCCAGTTGACCACTCCGTACCGGGACTGGAACAGCCACTGGAAGACCGTGGTCGCCGCGATCACCGGGGTGGCCCAGGTGAGCACCAGGCCGCTGAGCACCGCCAGCCGGAGCCGCTTGCCCAGCCGGACCAGCATCAGGGCGACCAGGGTGCCGATCACCGTGATCAGGACGGTGTTCAGCGCCGTCCAGACCAGGGTGCGGCGGACCACGGCCCAGAACTCCGGGTCGCCGAGCAGCTCGGTGTAGTTCTTCGCCCCGACGAACCCGGCGTTGCCCCGGATGAGTTCGGCCAGCCGGAAGTGCTGGACGGACATCAGCAGGTTGCGCAGCACGGGGTAGAGCAGCAGGTAGGCCGCGCCCAGCAGGGTCGGGGCGACCAGCAGGTAGGGCCAGAAGACGCCCAGCCGGGCGCGGGCGGCGGTCATCCGGCGCTGTTGAGGGCCTTGGTGATCGCCTCGGAGGCCCGGCGCCCGGCGGCGGGGTCGGCTCCGGTGAGCACCTGGGTGAGGAACTGCTTGATCGGGTTGTTGGCCTCGACGGCCGCCCAGTTGGGGGAGTTGGGGGTGGCGTGCCCGTTCACCGCGCCGGCCGCCATCGCCGCCGCGCCCTCGTTGCCGCTCAGCACGCCGGCCAGCGAGGTGCGGTTGGGGACGTAGCTCATCTCCTTGGCGATCTCGGTCTGCCACTTCTCCCCGGCCAGCTCCTTGACCACCTGGTAGGCGGCGTCGGCGTGTCTGGACGCCTCGGGCACCACCAGGTCGGAGCCGCCGGTGAAGACCGCACCCGGCTTGTCGGCGGTCTTGCCGGGGATCGGGAAGAAGCCCAGCTTGTCCTTGAGCGCCGGGTTGGCCTTCAGGATCGCGCCCGCCCCGCCGGGGGTGGAGATCACCTGCGCGGTCTTGCCCTGGGCGACCACCTCGGCCTGCAGCGGCTTGCCCTCGTCGGAGTCCTTCGGGCCGTGGCCGAGCGCCTGCAGCTTGCGGTAGAAGGCGACCGCGGCGGCGGCCTGCGGGGTGTCCAGCGCGCCCTGCCACTTGCCGTCCGAGCCCTTGACGGCGAGGTCGCCGCCCTCGTCCCAGAGGAAGCCGGACAGGGCGAACCAGTTCTGCCCGGGGAGGTAGATCCCTTCGTTGCCACCGGTGTTGAGCTTCTCGGTGGCGGCGATCCACTCGTCCCTGGTCTTCGGCGGGGCGGTGATCCCGGCCTGGGCGAACAGGTCCTTGCGGTAGATCACCACCCGGTTCGCGGCGTACCAGGGGATGCCGTACTGCTTGCCGTCGACCTTGCCGGGCTCGGCCAGGCCGGGGATCCAGTCGCCGCCCTTGAGTTCGGCGGTCTTCGCGGAGAGGTCGCGGACCCCGCCGCCGGCCGCGTACTGGGCGACCTGGGTGTTGCCGACCTCGATCACGTCGGGGGCGTCCTTGCTGGCCAGGGCGCTGGTGATCTTCTGGCCGATGCCGTCCCACTCCTGGATCTGGATCTTCAGGGTGATGCCGGGGTGGGTGGCCTCGAAGTCGGCCTCGAAGCGCTGGACCAGGCCGTCGGTCAGGCTGTCGCGCATGATCCAGACGGTCAGTTCGGTCGGTCCGGCGGCCGCGGGGGAGCCGGAGGAGGAGCAGCCGGCTGCGGTCAGCAGGGTGAGGGCAGCCAGGGAGAGGGGGAGCAGACGGGAGCGCATGGGGGTTTGCCACCTCGGTGCGATGTTTTACCAGTTGGGCCAGTGGTAAGAGAAGGTGGCATAGACCAGTTGAGTCGTCAATACCCTTGTGCTGACCGGAACATGGTGGAAACGCCGGGGCGGCATGGCGACAAGATCCAGGACCGGCTAGGCTCAGGTGGTCAGATTCGGTGAACTGGTCAGGGAGAACGGGATGGCGGAGGCGGCGGGCCCGGCGTTCAAGCGCATCCGGGTACGGGAGTACCTGCGGGACCTGGTGGAGGGCTGCGCGGCCGGCGACCCGATCCCCTCCGAGCGCGTACTCTGCGAACAACTCAGCGTCTCCCGGCCCACCTTGAGGGCCGCCGTGGACGAACTGGTCAGCACCGGGCTGATCGTCCGGGAGCACGGCCGGGGCATGTTCGTCGCCCCCGCGAAGATCACCCAGGAGCTGACCGCCGCCCCCGAGGAGCACGCCTTCACCGCACCCCGGGCCGACGGCTCCTGGGCCGGGCGGGTGCTGGAGTTCTCGGTGCTCAGGGCCGGCGCCCGGGTCGGCCGGCGGCTGCACCTCTCACCGACCGCCGAGATCGCCTACATCGCCCGGCTGCGCCTGGTCGACGGCGAGCCGATGGCGATCGAGTACCTGCACGTCCCGGCCGAGCTGGTACCCGGTCTCGCGCCCGCCGACATGGAGAGCGGCGACTTCTACGAGCTGCTCAGGGAGCGCCACGGCGTCCGGGTGCACCAGGCCGTCCAGTCGATCGAGCCCACCGTGGTCAGCGAGAAGGAGGCCCAGCTGCTCGGCGTCCCGCCCTTCTCGCCCGCCCTGCACTTCGAGCGCCTCACCACCGACCACGACGGCCGCCCGGTCGAGTACGTCCACTCGCTCTACCGGGGCGACCGCTACCGCATCCTGTCCCGGATCACCCTCGGCGAGGCCGCCCCGCCGCCGGCCGGCGCCGACGACCGCCACCACCCCGGCATCCCGCCCGGCGACCTGGCCACCCCGCGCAGCAGCCACACCCTCACCACCGGCGACGTGCAGCGGTTCTAGGCGCGGTGCCCGGCGAGCGCGTCCGCCATCTGCGTGATCAGCTCGCGGCCCTCGACCGCCGCGAGCCAGTCGGCGGGCAGCGCCGCCGCGCCGTACAGCGCGCCGACCAGGTTGCCGCAGACCGCGCCGGTCGAGTCGCTGTCGCCCGAGTGGTTGACCGAGAGCAGCAGCGCGGCCCGGGCGTCGGCGCCGGCCAGCGCGCAGTAGACGGCGATGGCCAGGCACTCCTCGGCGATCCAGCCGAGCCCGACCCGCTCCACCGCCTCCGCCGACGGCGGGCCCTCGGCGGCGATCCGCACCGCCCGGTCCAGCGCCTCGACGGTCTCGGCCGCGTTCGGGTGCTGCGCCAGCACCTCGACCGTCCGGGCCAGCGCCGCGGGGAGCCCCAGGCCGGACAGCACCAGGTCGACCAGCGCCGCGAAGGCACCTGCGGCGAGCTGGCCGGTCGGGTGACCGTGGGTCAGCTGGGCGCACTGGGCGGCCAGTTCGAAGGCGGGCCCGGGCCCGAGGCCGAGCAGGCCGAACGGGGCCGAGCGCATCACCGTGCCGCAGCCCTTGGAGTGCCCGTTCACCGGCCCGACCGCACCGGTGGCCACCGGCGGCACGAACTCGCGGTGGTCCTCCAGCCCGCTCAGGCAGGCGTTGCCGGGGGCCCGGCGGGCGTACAGGAAGGCGTGCGCCAGCAGCGGCGAGGCGGGGGCGGGGCCCGGGCCCTGCCGGCGCTGGGTCAGCAGCCAGTGCTGGTACGAGCGGTGCAGGTCGGCCGGGGTGCCGCCGGCCAGCAGCCCCTCGACGGTGAACAGGGTCATCTGGGTGTCGTCGGTGATGTCCCCGGCCCGGTCGCCGGGCCGTTCGGCGGCCCGCAGGCCGGACACCCCCTGCGGGCCGTGGTCCTCCAGAATCCGCTCCAGCCGGTGGAACTCCACCGGCCAGCCCAGTGCGTCGCCCAGGGCGCCGCCGAGCAGGGAACCTTGCACACGGTCGGTACGGGAAATGGTCACCGGGCGACGCTAGTGCACCCGCCCGGTCCGCGTCAGCGGGTGATCGCCCCGGTGCCCTGGTGGAGCGCCGCGCGGTCGGCGGCCGCGCGCCCCTGGTGCCAGCCGTCGGCGTTGCTGATCCGGACGCGCTGGGAGGTGAGCTTGGGGAACATGTCGGTGAGGGTCTGGTCGACCGCCTGCTCGCGGGCGGCGAGGGCGGGCAGCAGGCGCTCGTCCGGGGTGAGCTGCTCGCTGCTGCCGTCCGGGTTGAGGTGGCGGCCGGCGGCGGCGTCGGTGGTGGCCTGCTCGGTCGCGGCGGTGAGCCGTTCCCGGATCCGGGCGGCGTACGCGATCAGGAAGGACTGCCGGAACGACTTGGTGCGGGCGGCGCCGTCACGGTGGTGCTTGCTGCCCGCCCGGTGCATGGTGGCGGTCGCCTGGACCAGCAGCGAGGTGTAGAGCAGCTCGACCGCGTCCAGGTCGGAGTCGAAGCCGATGATGGTGCAGAAGCCGAACTCCTTGGCCCAGACCGTCCGGCAGCGGTTGGCGCTCGCCACCGCGTCGAGCAGCATCGCCTTCGGGCTCTCGTACGGGTTGTCCACCCCGATCCGCAGTGCGCCGGGGGTGTCCCGGGAGGGCTGACCGATCGTCAGCAGGGCCTCGTCGATCGAGTGCTGGGTGATCAGCTGCTGGGCCTTGGCGGTGAGCGCCTCGGCCTCCTCGGGGTACTCGGTGGACTCGGCCTTGTTGAGCAGCGCGCGGATCCGCGACAGCATCCGGGGCTCGCCGGGCCGCGGGCCGTTCGACCGCTGGACGCCCGGCCGACCGGGGGCCGGGCCGACCGGGGTGATCGGGGGCAGCAGCGCCCAGACCCGGTTCAGCTCCAGCGCGGCGGTGGCCAGCGCGAAGCGGTCCAGCCGTTGCCGGGTGGCGAACTCGGCCAGGTACGCGTCGTCGCCGGGCCACCAGACGTCGGCGCCGAGCTCGCGCAGCTGGTCGTGCCAGCGCCGGTCCAGCGCGGCGGTCGGGTGGCGCCGGTTCTCGGCGGCGATCAGGTCGACGGCCAGCGCCTGGTGGACCGGGCCGAGCTCGCGCCGGACGATCCGGGCCAGGTCGGCGGGGCGCCAGCCGATGGCCCAGGCGCGGGTGACGGTCCGCTCGGCGCAGGCCACCAGGGCCCGGCTGACCTCCGGCCAGGCGGCGGCCGCGAGCATCGAGGCGGCGGTGTCGAGCGCGAGGTCCAGGGTGTCGGGGGAGGCGGCGACGACCTGGGTGGCGGCCTGGGCGACCAGGGCTTCGGCGGCGGACGGCTGGGCCACGGGGTATCGCCTCGAGAAGTTAGGGGGTGAACTGGCAATGATGCCCGAGCCCGGGACGGTCCGGGCCCGGGCATCCGGGTTCAGCGCTCGGTCAGGTCACCGTTCGATCGCCGTGGCCAGGATCTCCGGCAGCCGTTCGAGCAGCCGGGCCGCGGCCAGCCTGGTGCCGAGCAGGGCCACCAGGACGCCGTACCCGAGGCCGGCCGGCAGCAGCACCCAGCCCGGCAGGGCGAGCAGCAGCAGCGCCAGCGGCGCCGTGACCAGCAGCACACCGATCATCGAGCCGAAGGTGTTCAGCAGCACCACCCCGCTCTGGCCCGGAGCGGCGTTGCGCATCGGGCTGGAGTCGGCCGGCATTGCGTACGGCGCCAGCACGCTGAGCAGCGCGCCGAGGCCGACCCCGCTGCCGAGGGCGGCGTAGGTGAGCCCCAGGGCGGGGGCGAGCTGGTCCCACTGGCCGGTGGCGGCGGCCAGCACCAGGCCGAGCAGGGTGCTGAGCGGGACGGCGTAGCCGAGCACGGCGTAGGCCCGGCCGCGCACCTCGTCCCGGGCGTCGGCAGGGGTGGCCAGCGTGCTGGAGACCATCCAGAACGCGGAGCCGTCCATGCCGAACAGGTTGACCATCTGCAGCCCGAGCATCAGCCCGGCCATCACCACCACGTACACGGTGGCCCAGTCCTGGACGATCGAGAGCACGCAGATCACCAGGGTCATGCCGATGCTGGTGAACACGGCCGCCTTGGCTCGCGGCTCGCGCCAGGCGTACCGGAGGTGACGCTGCATCACGGCGCCGATCCGGCCGTCCGGGAAGAGGTTCCGGGAGGACCGGGCGACCGACTTGGTGGTGATCAGGGTGGACGAGTCCGCGGTCACCATCAGGTCCTGCAGGCTCCGCTGCCACCAGCGCAGCAGCAGGAGCAGCAGGGCGCCGGTGGCGGCCAGCTGGAGCAGCGCCAGCGGGACCGAGTCCCCGGCGGTGCGGGCCGCGTCCAGGGCGCTGACCGGGGGGATCCAGCGCAGCACCGAGGCGAACGGCTGCAGCGGCGAGAGGTCGAGGCCCCCGCTCTCACCCGCCCGGCCGAAGATGCTCTGCGAGGCCAGGTTGCCGACCTGCGCCAGGATCGCGAAGAGCAGGCCGCCGAAGATGGCGAAGTCCTTGCCCCGGCGGCTGGAGAGCAGCTTGGCGTTCCCGGCGGCCACCGCGCGGGAGAGCGTGACCAGGCAGACCAGGGTCAGCGGCACCCCGAGCACGGCGAACGGGACCGACACCGCCCCCGCGGCGGCGGCGGTCACGGCACCGGACAGCAGCACCAGCGCGATCACCGGGCCGGGACCGATCAGCGCGGCCAGCAGGGTGCCGCGCAGCATCGGGGCCGGCCGCAGCGGCAGCATGGTGAGCCGGGTCGGGTCCGAGCTCTCGTCGCTGCTGAACAGGAACAGCGGCAGCGCGGCCCAGCCGATCACCAGCGAGGTGGTGAGCATCACGCTCGCGTCGGCGGCGCCCGCGTGCCCCTGCAGGAAGGCGAAGCCGGTGGCGACGGCGGCGGTGAACAGCAGGCCGACGACCGAGCCGATCAGGTAGACGGCACGCCGGCCCGGGCTGCGGCGCAGCCCGTTGGCGAGCAGCCGCAGCTTGAGCGAGACCAGGGTCCGGACGACCACCCGGTCGGAGGGGACGTTCATCGGGCCTCGCCCAGCCAGTCCAGGCTCTGCCCGTCCTCCTCGCGGACCCCGATCAGGTCGAGGAAGGCGGTGTGCAGCGAGCGGTCGCCCCGGACGGTGTCCAGCGGGCCCTGGGCGATCACCTGGCCCGCGTTTATCACCGCGACCCAGTCGCAGAGCTGCTCGACCAGCTCCATCACGTGGCTGGAGAAGATCACGGTGGAGCCGGCCGCGGCGTACCGCTTGAGCACCCCGCGGATGGTCTGGGCCGAGACCGGGTCGACCCCCTCGAACGGCTCGTCCAGGAAGAGCACGTCCGGGTTGTGCAGCAGCGCGGCGGCCAGGCCGATCTTCTTGCGCATGCCGGTGGAGTAGTCGGCGACCAGCTTGTCCGCGGCGGCGGACAGGTCGAGGACGGTCAGCAGCTCCTCGGCCCGGCGGTCCACCTCGGCACCCGGCAGGCCGCGCAGCCGGCCGTTGTACTGGAGCAGCTCACGGCCGCTCAGCCGCTCGAACATCCGCAGGCCCTCGGGCAGGATGCCGATCCGCGCCTTCACCCCGACCGGGTCGGTCCAGACGTCGGCGCCGTGCACCAGCACGGTGCCCTCGTCGGGCCGGAGCAGGCCGGTGACCATCGAGAGCGTGGTGGTCTTGCCCGCCCCGTTGGGGCCGACCAGGCCGATGAAGGAGCCGGCGGGCAGGTCCAGGGTGAGTCCGGCGACCGCGGCGTGGTCGCCGAAGCGCTTCCACAGGTTGTGGATGCTGACGGCAGGTGTCATGTGGGTACTCCTGTGCTTACGGATGAACCGTCAGCTTTTCAGAGCAGGACCCGCCAGCGGCACCCCGCAGAAGGTGGGCTTGCTCAGCCGATCGGGTGAAGGTGCAACTGCGAAGGTGTGGCGTTCGTCATGCACCATGGGACAGGGAGGTGTACCGGATGAGCATGCAGTCCTGGGGACCGCAGCAGCCGCAGCCGTACAGCGGCCAGTCGGCCATGCGGGCCGGGCACACCGACCGCGAGCGGGCGGTGGACGTGCTCAAGGCGGCGTACGCCGAGGGGCGGCTGTCCGCGGACGAGTACGGGGTCCGGTTCGACGCCGCGCAGCGGGCCAAGACGTACGGTCAGCTGGCCTACCTGGTCTCCGACCTGCCGGTCGGGCCGGTCGTGATGCCGATGGCCGCCCCGGCGTTCGGCGCGCCGATGATGGCGCCCCCGCCGGTGTTCGCGCCCCGGCCGCGCCACAACCCGCTCGCCGTCACCTCGCTGGTGCTGGGCCTGCTCTGCATCCCGAGCTTCGGTCTGTTCGGCATCCCCGCGGTGGTGACCGGTCATGTGGCGAAGAGTCAGCTGTGCCGCAGCGACGAGCAGGGCGACGGGATGGCCGTGGCGGGGCTGGTGCTCGGCTGGCTGTCCGTGGGCGGCTGGGCGCTGCTGATCCTGGCCGGCTTGCTGTTCGGCGGCCACTGAGGTAGGGCGGAAGGGCGTCCACTTCGGGGACCACCTGCGGCGTTGCATTTGTTTTGACCGGCGCCGATGCGCTAGGTACGCTCTGACCTTGTGCCTGGGGTGTCCCCGGGTCCTTGTGCGTGCCAGCAGACCGGCCGCCGTACCGGAGTGGTCACCACTCCGTGAGCGCCGCCGCTGCACATCGGCTCATGGATTCCGCCCTCGAAAGAGGCTCAACACACCCGACCGCGTGGGTCGGAGCGTTGGGGTCACCGCAGGTTAGTTTTACGCAGCCTTGGCACACAGAAAACGGAGAAACGGTGCCTACGATCCAGCAGCTGGTCCGAAAGGGCCGGCAGGACAAGGTCGAGAAGAACAAGACGCCCGCGCTGAAGGGTTCCCCTCAGCGCCGCGGTGTTTGCACGCGTGTGTACACCACCACCCCGAAGAAGCCGAACTCCGCGCTTCGCAAGGTGGCCCGTGTGCGCCTCACCAGCGGGATCGAGGTCACCGCCTACATTCCGGGTGAGGGCCACAACCTGCAGGAGCACTCCATCGTGCTGGTGCGCGGTGGCCGTGTGAAGGACCTTCCTGGTGTCCGCTACAAGATCATCCGCGGCTCGCTCGACACCCAGGGTGTCAAGAACCGCAAGCAGGCTCGTAGCCGCTACGGCGCCAAGAAGGAGAAGTAAGAATGCCTCGTAAGGGTCCTGCCCCGAAGCGCCCGGTCATCATTGACCCGGTCTACGGCTCGCCGCTGGTGACCTCCCTGGTCAACAAGATCCTGCTCCACGGCAAGCGTTCCACTGCCGAGCGGATCGTCTACGGCGCCCTCGAGGGTGTCCGTGAGAAGACCGGTGCCGACCCCGTGGTCGCCCTCAAGCGCGCGCTTGAGAACGTCAAGCCCACCCTTGAGGTGAAGTCCCGCCGCGTCGGTGGCGCCACCTACCAGGTGCCGGTCGAGGTCCGTCCGGGCCGCGCGAACACCCTCGCGCTGCGCTGGCTGGTCGGTTACTCCCGCGCCCGTCGTGAGAAGACCATGACCGAGCGTCTGCTCAACGAGATCCTCGATGCCTCCAACGGCCTCGGTGCTTCCGTGAAGCGTCGCGAGGACACCCACAAGATGGCCGAGTCCAACAAGGCCTTCGCGCACTACCGCTGGTAGTCCGAACCCCGTCACTAGACAGAGAGAGAACGAGCCACCATGGCTGCAACCTCCCTTGACCTGGCCAAGACCCGGAACATCGGGATCATGGCGCACATCGACGCGGGCAAGACCACCACCACCGAGCGGATCCTGTTCTACACCGGTGTGTCGTACAAGATCGGTGAGGTCCACGATGGCGCTGCCACCATGGACTGGATGGAGCAGGAGCAGGAGCGCGGCATCACGATCACGTCGGCCGCGACGACCTGTCACTGGACGCTCGATGACAGCGACCACACCATCAACATCATCGACACCCCGGGTCACGTCGACTTCACCGTCGAGGTGGAGCGTTCGCTCCGCGTGCTCGACGGTGGCGTGACGGTGTTCGACGGCGTTGCCGGTGTCGAGCCGCAGTCCGAGACGGTCTGGCGTCAGGCCGACCGTTACGGCGTCCCGCGCATCTGCTTCATCAACAAGCTGGACCGCACGGGCGCGGACTTCTACTTCTGCGTGCAGACCATCGTGGACCGCCTCGGCGCCACCCCGCTGGTCATGCAGCTGCCGATCGGCGCCGAGGGCGACTTCGCCGGCGTTGTCGACCTGGTGAAGATGAAGGCCCTGGTCTGGTCCGCGGACGCCCCCAAGGGCGAGATGTACGACACCGTCGACATCCCGGCCGACCTGGCGGACAAGGCGGCCGAGTACCGCGAGGCGCTGCTGGACACCGTGTCGAACGTCAGCGACGAGGTGATGGAGCTCGCCCTCGAGGGCGACGACATCCCCGAGGAGCTGCTGGTCGCCGCGATCCGCAAGGGCACGCTGAACTCGGACTTCACGCCGATCTTCTGCGGCTCCGCGTTCAAGAACAAGGGCGTCCAGCCCCTGCTCGACGCGGTCGTCAAGTACCTGCCGTCGCCGCTCGACATCGAGGGCATCGAGGGCACCAAGCCCGGCGACGACTCGGTGAAGATCATCCGGAAGCCTTCGGACTCCGAGCCGCTCGCGGCGCTGGCGTTCAAGATCATGTCCGACCCGCACCTGGGCAAGCTCACCTTCGTCCGGATCTACTCCGGGCGCCTTGAGGCCGGCACCGCCGTCCTCAACGCGGTGAAGGGCCGCAAGGAGCGGATCGGCAAGATCTACCGGATGCACGCGAACAAGCGTGAAGAGATCGAGTCGGTGGGCGCCGGCGACATCGTCGCCGTCATGGGTCTCAAGCAGACCACCACCGGCGAGACCCTGTCCGACGAGAAGAACCCGGTCATCCTGGAGTCCATGGACTTCCCGGCCCCGGTCATTCGCGTCGCGATCGAGCCGAAGTCGAAGGGTGACCAGGAGCGTCTGGGCACCGCGATCCAGCGGCTGGCCGAGGAGGACCCGTCCTTCCAGGTCAACACCGACGAAGAGACCGGCCAGACCATCATCGCGGGTATGGGCGAGCTGCACCTCGAGGTGCTGGTCGACCGTATGAAGCGTGAGTTCAAGGTCGAGGCCAACGTCGGCAAGCCGCAGGTCGCGTACCGCGAGACGATCCGCAAGGCCGTCGAGCGCATCGACTACACGCACAAGAAGCAGACCGGTGGCTCCGGTCAGTTCGCGAAGATCCAGATCGCGATCGAGCCGATCGAGTCCGGCGAGGGCTACGAGTTCGTGAACAAGGTCACCGGTGGCCGCGTTCCGCGCGAGTACATCCCGTCGGTCGACGCCGGCTGCCAGGAGGCCATGGAGTTCGGTGTCCTCGCCGGCTACCCGCTCCAGGGTGTCCGCGTGACCCTGCTCGACGGTGCCTCGCACGATGTCGACTCCTCCGAGCTCGCCTTCAAGATCGCCGGTTCGATGGCGTTCAAGGAGGGTGCTCGCAAGGCCGGTCCCGCCCTGCTCGAGCCGATGATGGCCGTTGAGGTCACCACGCCCGAGGACTACATGGGTGACGTGATCGGTGACATCAACTCTCGCCGTGGCCAGATCCGGTCCATGGACGAGCGTCACGGTGCTCGCGTCGTTTCGGCGCTGGTGCCGCTCTCCGAGATGTTCGGCTACGTCGGTGACCTGCGCAGCAAGACCTCTGGTCGCGCAAGCTACTCGATGCAGTTCGACTCGTACGCCGAGGTTCCGCGGAACGTGGCGGACGACATCATCGCCAAGGCCAAGGGTGAGTGACGTCCCGACATTCGGGATGTTCGTAACCCCTTAGGCTATTAGGAGGCGAACCCGGGGAGATCCTCCCGGATCTCCCCGGGTCTCCTCCGCCCCCACCCGCGGGACGGCACGTCCGTGCCAATCCCGATCAAAGACCAACTGACGTCAGCACGGCGTACAGAATTGTCCTCAGGAGGACTGCAGTGGCGAAGGCGAAGTTCGAGCGGACGAAGCCCCACGTCAACATCGGCACCATCGGTCACATTGACCACGGTAAGACGACCCTTACCGCGGCCATCACCAAGGTGCTGCACGACGCGTACCCCGACATCAACCCCTTCACGCCGTTCGACCAGATCGACAAGGCGCCGGAGGAGCGGCAGCGCGGTATCACCATCTCGATCGCGCACGTCGAGTACCAGACGGAAGACCGTCACTACGCCCACGTCGACTGCCCGGGTCACGCGGACTACATCAAGAACATGATCACCGGTGCGGCCCAGATGGACGGTGCGATCCTCGTCGTCGCCGCCACCGACGGCCCGATGCCGCAGACCAAGGAGCACGTGCTCCTGGCCCGCCAGGTCGGCGTCCCCTACATCGTTGTCGCGCTGAACAAGTCCGACATGGTCGAGGACGAGGAGATCCTGGAGCTCGTCGAGCTCGAGGTCCGCGAGCTGCTCTCCGAGTACGACTTCCCGGGCGACGACCTGCCGGTCGTCCGCGTCTCGGCGCTGAAGGCGCTCGAGGGCGACAAGGAGTGGGGCGAGAAGCTCGTCGGTCTCATGCACGAGATCGACAGCTTCATCCCGACCCCGGCCCGCGAGGTCGACCTCCCGTTCCTGATGCCGATCGAGGACGTCTTCACGATCACCGGTCGTGGCACCGTCGTCACCGGCCGCATCGAGCGTGGTGTCCTCAAGGTCAACGAGACTGTCGACATCATCGGCATCAAGGAGACCAAGACCACCACCACGGTCACCGGCATCGAGATGTTCCGCAAGCTGCTCGACGAGGGCCAGGCGGGCGAGAACGTCGGTCTGCTCCTCCGTGGCATCAAGCGCGAGGACGTCGAGCGCGGCCAGGTCATCATCAAGCCGGGTTCGGTCACGCCGCACACCGACTTCGAGGCCCAGGCCTACATCCTGTCGAAGGACGAGGGTGGCCGTCACACCCCCTTCTTCAACAACTACCGCCCGCAGTTCTACTTCCGTACCACGGACGTGACCGGCGTTGTGACCCTCCCGGAGGGCACCGAGATGGTCATGCCGGGCGACAACACCGGCATGACGGTCGTGCTGATCCAGCCGATCGCCATGGAGGAGGGCCTGAAGTTCGCCATCCGTGAGGGTGGCCGTACCGTCGGCGCCGGCCAGGTCACCAAGATCCTCAAGTAATTTGACGGTCTGACCTGCCTGCACCACAGGCAAACCCGAGGGCCCCGCACACCGACAGGTGTGCGGGGCCCTCGGGCGTTCTCCGGGGGAGTGCAGCCGTGGCGCCAGCTCTCCCGGAGGGACCGTCCTCCGGAGGGGATCCTCTCGGGGCACTGGCCTTCCCCCGGGAACGCCGGAGGGGCGGGAGCCGACCTCGGCTCCCGCCCCTCCGGCGGCTGGTGACGACGGGTCAGACGGTCTGCCCGACCGCCTCCGGTGCCGCGGTCCTGGCCCCGGGCAGGGGACGGCTGCCGGCCCAGGCCCAGACGCCGAGCAGCAGGCAGCCGACCGTCGCCGCGAGCAGCGCGGTGGCCGAGCCGGCCGGCGGGTGCCAGGTCCCGGCCAGCGGGTTGAGCGGGGTGTAGGTGATCGCGGTGCCGACGCCGGACTGCCAGCGGATCATCGTGTAGGCCAGGAAGGCCAGCTGCAGCGGGAGCAGCAGCAGGGCGAAGGTCCGCACCAGCGAGGCCGACCTGGCCTCGCTCAGCACGTTGCGCAGGCCCAGTACGAAGGCCGCCAGGATCGGCAGGCCCACCATCACCGGCAGCATGTAGCGGCCCTGGGCGACGAAGCCGTACTTGGGGGCGCCGATGACGTCGGACAGCGTGGTCGCGCCGAAGGCCGCTGCGAAGATCGCGAACATCCGCCAGCGGTCCACCCAGCGGCCGCAGGCCAGCGCCAGCAGCAGCAGGCAGCCGAGCGCGAGCAGCCAGAGGTGGTACGCGGTGCCGGGCAGGTAGGTGTCGAGCCAGGACGGCACGCCGATCATCTGGATCACGTACTCGGGCCAGCGGACCACCACCTCCTGCCGGATCCCCTGGGCGAAGGTCATCGGCGGCGGCGTGGCCAGCGCGCCGAGCTCGGCAACCCGCATCACCACGGTCCAGGCCGCACCGGCCAGCGCGGCGACGAAGATCGCCAGCGCGGCCCAGCGGAACGCGCCGGACCGCAGCAGCTGGCGGATCCGGTCCCGCTTGGCGGGGATCAACATCACGGCGAGGATCACCAGGCACCAGAGCGGGCCGAGCGCCCGCAGCGTGCACAGCACCGAGCCGGCGATCCCGATCTGCACCATCGCGGCCCGCCGCAGCGGGGCCTCCGGGTCCAGCAGGGTCGGGATCAGCGCCGCGAACAGGGCGGCCCCGGCGGCGATCTCGACGCTGTTGGGGTTGACCGACCCGGCCAGGTGGATCGTCATCGGGGTCACCGCGGCCAGGACGCCCGCCGCCATCACCCGGTGCCTGGTCCAGGCCACCGCGCTGTACGCGGCGCTCGCCAGCAGGGCGGCCACGGCCGCCGCGTTGAGCAGCCGGGCCAGCGTGACGCCCACCCAGTTGGGCCAGGGGTTCAGCGGCCAGCCGACCACGGCGTAGTAGACCGGGTTGTAGCGCCCGGCCCGGGTCGCCACCCGCTCCACCTGCTGGTCGCCGCCGGGCGCCTTGGCGCAGGCCGCGGAGGTGGCGGGCTGGAAGTACCAGCAGTTGGCGCGGACCAGCGACTTCGGGATGTTCTGGAACGCCCCGGTGCCCATGTCGGCCGCCTCCGGCTTCGGGGCGAACTCGCCCCGGGCCACGCCGGCGGCACGCATGATGTGCTGCGCTTCGTCGGGGCTGGCGTCGTACGGCCCTGCCAGCGCCCAGCCGGCGCAGAGCAGGAAGAAACCGATGAACGCGGTCCACCAGCTGCGCCGGAAGGACGGGCGCTTCCGGCCCCTCGCCCTACGGCGGTCGGTACTGGGCGCCGGTGGGCTCGACTGGGGGACGGAAGGGGGGGAATAGGAGGACACGCGACCAAGATACCGGTGGGTGGAGGGGCGGAATCGGACGGCCGTGTGCCTGCGGGTTCGGCGGCACTTACCATTCCCTCTGTGACTTCACTGGACTCCCCTACTGAAATGTCGGATACCTCCCTGAAGGGGCGGATCCGCGCTCTGTTCGGCCACAGCGCCGTGCGCTTCCTGATCGCGGGCGCCGTCAGTGCCTCGGTCGACATGGGGATGCTGTACCTGCTGCACGGCGTGCTGGGCCTGGCACTCGCCCCGTCGACCTTCGCCGGCGTGCTGACCAGCTTCACGGTCAACTTCCTGCTGAACCGGATCTGGTCCTTCGGCAGCCAGGCCCCGGTGGCCGGCCAGGGTGTGCGCTACCTGATCATGGCCGGCTGCAACTGGGTGGGTACCGTCCTGCTGGTGAGTCTGCTGGTCAAGCTCGGCCTGTACTTCCTGCTGGCCCGCGCCCTGACGCTCGGCGTGCTGTCGGTGGTGAACTACATCGGCTACCAGCGCTGGGTCTTCAAGAAGTGACCGAGCCCGCCCCGGAGCACACGTGAGGGCCCGGCAGTCGATTCGACTGCCGGGCCCTCACGGTTCGGTGCACGGTCAGGGGCGCTCGGCGCCCAGGCCCGCGGTGAACGCCTTGACGGCCTGGTAGTCGGGCAGCAGGCCGCTGGCCAGCGCCTCGCTCAGGGAGGGCGCCTGGGCGTCCTTGGCGGACAGCTGCGGCGTCCCGGCCGGCCATTCGATGCCCAGCTCCGGGTCCAGCGGGTGCACGCCGTGCTCGCCGGTGGGGTTGAACGGCTCGGAGCACAGGTAGGTCAGCGTCGCGTCGTCGCTCAGGGCGCAGAAGCCGTGCCCGAGGCCCTCGGAGATGTAGACGGCCTTGCGCTCGTCCTCGTCCAGCCGCACGCCCTGCCAGCGGCCGAAGGTCGGCGAGCCCACCCGCAGGTCGACGATCACGTCGAGCACCGCGCCCCGGACGCAGGTCACGTACTTGGCCTGGCCGGGCGGCACGTCGGCGAAGTGGATGCCGCGGACCACGTCGCGGCTGGACACCGAGAGGTTCGCCTGCGCGAGCCGCAGCGGGTGCCCGACCACGGCGGCCAGCTTGTCGAAGCGGTACCACTCGGTGAACAGGCCGCGCGGGTCGCCGTGGAGCTGCGGGGTGATCTCCCAGGCCCCCTCGATCGAAAGCTCCTCGATCTTCACCGGGCGTCCTCCTCGTCCAGCAGCGCCACCAGGTAGTCGCCGTAACCGCTCTTGAGCAGGGGCTCGGCAAGCTCCCGCAGCTGGTCGGAGCTGATCAGGCCGGCCCGCCAGACCGCCTCCTCGATGCAGCCGATCTTGAAGCCCTGGCGCTCCTCGATGACCCGGACGAACTCCGAGGCCTGCACCATCGAGACGAACGTGCCGGTGTCGAGCCAGGCGGTGCCCCGGTCGAGGATGGTCACGTGCAGGTCGCCGGCGTTCAGGTAGGCCTCGTTGACCGCGGTGATCTCCAGCTCGCCGCGGGCGCTGGGCTTCAGGCCGCGGGCGATCTCGACCACCCGGTTGTCGTAGAAGTAGAGGCCGGGAACGGCGTAGCGCGACTTGGGCGCGGTGGGCTTCTCCTCGATGGAGATCACCTGGCCCGAGGCGTCGAACTCGACCACGCCGTACGCGGTCGGGTCGGCCACCGGGTAGGCGAACACCCGGCCGCCCTCGGCGCCGGTGTGCTGCGCGAGCCGGGTGCCGAGGCCGCTGCCGTGGAAGATGTTGTCGCCGAGGATCAGCGCCACCGGCTGGTCGCCGATGAAGTCGGCGCCCAGGACGAACGCCTGGGCGATCCCCTCGGGGCGTTCCTGGACGGCGTACTCGAGCCGCAGCCCGAGCTGCGAACCGTCGCCCAGCAGCCGCTCGAACTGCTCGCGGTCGGCAGGGGTGGTGATGATCAGGATCTCGCTGATCCCCGCCATCACGAGGGTGGAGAGCGGGTAGTAGATCATCGGTTTGTCGAAGACCGGGAGGAGCTGCTTCGAGACGGCTCGGGTCAGCGGCCAGAGCCGCGAGCCGGTTCCGCCGGCCAGGAGGATTCCACGCATGCGAGCAGCTTAGACCGCCCGGGGACGAGCACCGGCGGCCCCGGAGGGCGACGGAGGGGTCCGGGGGTGAGCCCTCCCACGAGCGGTCCGGGCCGGTCGTGGCGGCCCCGGCGGCGCAGGTAGACTTCGCGCATTATGCGCATCCTCGTGACCGGCGGCGCCGGATTCATCGGTTCGGAGTTCGTCCGTCAGCTTCTCGGAGCGGACGAGGGCGCCCGGATCACCGTCTTCGACAAGCTCACCTACTCCGGTGTGCTGGCGAACCTCGACCCGGTGGCCCAGCACCCGGGCTACTCCTTCGTCCAGGGCGACATCTGCGACCCGGAAGCGGTCGACCAGGTGATGCCCGGCCACGACGTCGTGGTGCACTTCGCGGCCGAGTCCCACGTGGACCGCTCGATCGCCGGTGCGGGCCCGTTCGTCCTCACCAACGTGGTGGGCACCCAGGTCCTCCTGGACGCCGCCCGCAAGCACGGTGTGGCCCGTTTCGTGCACGTCTCCACCGACGAGGTGTACGGCTCGATCAGCGAGGGCTCCTGGACCGAGACCTGGCCGCTCGCCCCCAACTCCCCGTACTCCGCCTCCAAGGCCGGCTCCGACCTGCTGGCCCTGGCCTACCACCGCACCCACAAGATGGATGTCGTGGTGACCCGCTGCTCCAACAACTACGGGCACTACCAGTTCCCGGAGAAGGTCATCCCGCTGTTCACCACCAACCTGATCGACGGCCGCAAGGTGCCGCTGTACGGCGACGGTGGCAACATCCGCGACTGGCTGCACGTCGCCGACCACTGCCGCGGCATCGAGCTCGTGATGCGCGGCGGCCGCGCCGGTGAGGTCTACAACATCGGCGGCGGCACCGAGATCAGCAACAAGGAGCTGACCGGTCTGCTGCTCGAGGCCGCCGGCGCCGGCTGGGACATGGTGGAGCCGGTCGAGGACCGCAAGGGCCACGACCTCCGCTACTCGCTCGACATCAGCAAGATCCGCACCGAGCTCGGCTACGAGCCGCAGGTCCGGTTCGAGGACGGCCTCGCCGCGACCATCGCCTGGTACCGCGAGAACCGCGCCTGGTGGGAGCCGCTGAAGCAGAAGGCGGCGCTGGAGAAGTGACCGCCGACACTGTCCGCTGGCTGGTGACCGGCGCCGCCGGGATGCTCGGCCGGGACGTCCTGGCCGAGCTGGACGCCGCCGGGGCCGAGGTCACCGCGCTCGGCCGGGCCGACCTGGACATCACCGACGCCGCGGCCGTGCTGGCCGCGGTCTCCGGCCACGCCGTGGTGGTCAACTGCGCCGCCTGGACGGACGTCGACGGCGCCGAGAGCGCCGAGCAGGCCGCCACCGAGGTCAACGGCACCGGGGTGCGCAACCTCGCCGCCGCCTGCGCCGCGACCGGTGCCCGGCTGCTGCACGTGTCCACCGACTACGTGCTGGCCGGCGACGCCGCCGAGCCGTACGCCGAGGACGCCCCGACCGCGCCGGTGAACGCCTACGGGCGGTCCAAGCTGGTCGGCGAGCAGGCGGTGCTGGAGCTGCTGCCGGAGTCCGGATACATCGTCAGGACCGCCTGGCTGTACGGCGAGCACGGTCCGAACTTCGTCGCCACCATGCTCAAGCTGGCCGCCCAGCGCGACACCCTGGACGTGGTGGACGACCAGCACGGCCAGCCGACCTGGTCGCGCGCCCTGGCCCGGCAGCTCACCGCCCTCGGCCTGGCGGCCCTGGCGGGACGGGCACCGGCCGGGGTCTACCACGGCACCGCGACCGGCCGGACCACCTGGTTCGGGCTGGCCCGTGAGTCGTACCGGCTGAGCGGCCTCGACCCGGAGCGGATCCGTCCGACCACCTCCGCGGCGTTCGTCCGCCCCGCGGTGCGGCCCGCCTTCAGCGTGCTGGCCCACCAGCGCTGGGCCGCCGCCGGGCTGGCGCCGCTGCCCGAGTGGCCGGCCATGCTGGCCGAGGCGCTGGAGCGCCCGGCCTTCGTCGAGCTGCGCCCGCCGGTGCGGCCGTGACCGGCGTGCTCGGCAGGCTCACCCGGGCGCTGCCGCCCGGACTGCTCGCCGTCGCCCTGGGCACCGTCACCCTCGGTGTCGCCTCCTACGTGCACCTCGGCATAGCCGGCCACGCGCTGGACCGGGAGTCGCTCGCCGAGGTCTCGGTGCTGTGGACGATGGCGATGTCCTTCGGGCTCGGCCTGTTCTTCCCGGTCGAGCAGGAGCTCACCCGGGTGATCGCGGCCCGGGCGGCCACCGGCCAGGGGGCGATGCCCGTCCTGCGCAAGGCCACCGTGCTGACCGGCGCGGTCCTGGCGACCGTCCTGGTCGGCCTCGCCGTCTTCTCGGGCCAGATCGCGGACGTCTTCTTCCACGGCGACCGGACCATGGTGGTGGCGCTCGGCGCCGCCTTCGTCGGCCCGGCCGCCTGCTACCTGACCCGCGGCGTGCTGGCGGGGCTCGGGCTGTTCACCGCGTACGGTGCCCAGCTCGGCCTCGACGGGGTGCTGCGGATGGTCCTCGCGATCGCGCTGATGGTCGCGGGCGTCGACTCGGCGCTCGCCTACAGCCTGATCCTGGCGGTGGCGCCGCTGCTCGCGATGCTGCTCAGCCTGCCGCTCACGCTCCGGTCGGCCCGGCCGGGTCCGGCGATCGGCTGGCGCGAGCTGTGCAGTGGCCTCGGCCTGCTGACCGGCTCGTTCCTGCTCGCGCAGTTCGTGGCGAACGCCGCGGTGCTCAGCATCCAGGTGGTCGCACCGAGCCAGGCCGTCCTGGTCGGCGCGTTCACGGCTGCGATGGTGCTCAGCCGGGTGCCGCTGTTCGTCTTCGGCGCGCTGCAGGCCTCGCTGATGTCGGGCCTCTCGACCGCGGTGGCCACCGGGGACCGGCTCGGCTTCCGCCGGCTGCTGACCCGGACCTGCGCCATGGTGACCGCGCTCGGTGTGCTCGGCGGGGTGCCCGCGGTGCTGCTCGGCCCCTGGATCATTCACCTGGCGTTCAACGCCGACCGGCATGCTCTGGGCGCGGTCGACTTCCTCTGGCTCTCCATCGGTACCCTTGCCTATCTGCTGGCCACCGTGGTCGGGCAGGCGGTGATCGCCCGCGGTCACCACCGCCGACAGCTGCTCGGATGGCTGGCCGGCACCCTGGCGTTGCTCGCCGTCACCTGTCTGCCGGGTGATCCGGCGGTGCGGGTCGAGGTCGCCTACGCCGTGGGGCCGCTGGTGGTCCTCGGCGTTCTGTTGCTGGCGCTGCGCGGTGGCGGTAGCGTGCCCGGCGCCGGGTCCCGGCCGGTGCAGGTACCGCTCGCCGCCGACAGCATTCCGGCCGGCTGAGCCCCCGTGTCCCGTTTTCCGCTCCCCCGAAAGGGCGCTGTGATTTCCGCGTCCCTAATATGTGCCTCACCCACGCGTGAAAGGCGAACCCCATCGTGCAGTTGAGTGTGCTGACCTCGATCACCGGCGTGCTGGTGCTCGTGTGGATCCTGGAGTTGCTGCGCCGTCAGCAACTCCGGGAGAAGTACGCCGCGCTCTGGCTCGGCATCGGCGTGGTCGTCGCGCCCCTGGGGTTCTTCCCCCGGGTGCTCGACTCGACCGCCCGTCGTCTCGGTATTGCCTCCGGCGCCAGCCTGGTGCTGTTCCTGGGGTTCCTGCTGGTCCTGCTGGTCTGCGTCCACCTCAGCTGGGAGACCAGCAGGCTGGAGGCGGAGACCCGCACCCTGGCCGAGGACGTCGCGATGATGCGCGCCCACCTCGCCGAGCACCACGGCTTCCCGATCGCCCGGGCGAGCACCGACCAGAGCAGCCTTTCCGACCCCGAGGTGCGGACATGATCGACGGCAAGCGGGTACTGATCATCCTTCCCGCGTGGAACGAGTCGGAGGGTCTGCCGAAGATCCTCCGCGAGATCCAGGAGAAGCTGCCCGGAGCCGACACCCTCGTGGTGGACGACGGCTCCGTGGACAACACCGCCGCGGTCGCCGCGCTCGCCGGCTCCCGGGTCGCCCAGCTCCCGTACAACCTCGGTGTCGGCGGCGCGATGCGGCTCGGTTACCGCTACGCGCACCTGCACGGTTACGACGTCGCGATCCAGTGCGACGCCGACGGCCAGCACGACCCGGCGTACGTCCCCGCCCTGCTGGCCAAGCTGGAGGAGGCGGACCTGGTCATCGGCGCCCGCTTCGACGGCGAGGGCAGCTACAAGGTGCGCGGCCCCCGGAAGTGGGCCATGAAGCTGCTCTCCGTGGTGCTGTCCCGGATCACCGGTACCCGCCTCACCGACACCACCTCGGGCTTCAAGGCGTGCAACAAGTCGCTGATCGAGTTCTTCTCGCAGTGGTACCCGGTCGAGTACCTGGGCGACACCATCGAGAGCATGGTCGGCGCGGCCCGCTGCGGCTTCACCATCCGGCAGGTGCCGGTGGCGATGCGCGAGCGGACCACCGGCACGCCCAGCGCCTCGCCGATCAAGGCCATGGTCTACCTGTCCCGTGCGGGTCTGGTGCTGCTGCTCGCGATGATCCGCCGGATGCCGGCGAACGTGAAGGCGATCCAGCCCACCACCCGTACGGCCGTCAACCGGCCCGAGCTCATCGGCAAGGTGTAGGTTCACGCGATGTCCCGATTCGAGATCCTGCTGCCTTACTACGGCGACGTCCAGCTGATGCAGGACGCCGTCCACAGCGTGCTGGCGCAGGATGGCGACGACTGGCGCCTGACCGTCGTCGACGACGGTCAGGAACCGGAGGTCCCTGGCTGGTTCGAGGCCCTGGCCGACCCGCGGGTGCGGTACTTCCGCAACGAGGCCAACCTCGGCGTGACCGGGAACTTCAACCGCTGCGTGGAGCTGGCCGAGTACGAGTACCTGGTGCTGATGGGGTGCGACGACCTGATGCACCCCAACTACCTCCCGGTGGTCAGGGCGGCGCTGGACCGCTTCCCCGAGGCGGGCCTGGTGCAGCCCGGCGTGGCGGTCATCGACGGTGACGGCCGGCCTGCGGACAGCCTGGCGGACACCGTCAAGCGGCGGCTGTACGCCCCCAAGGACACCGGGCCCGCGCTCCTCTCCGGGGAGTCGCTGGCGGTGAGCCTGATGCGGGGGAACTGGCTGTACTTCCCGTCCATCTGCTGGCGGACCGAGGCGGTCAAGGGAGCGCGGTTCCGCGCGGACCTGGGCGTCATCCAGGACCTGGCGATCATCGTCGACCTGCTGCTGGCGGGCGAGTCGCTGGCCGTCACCCCGGAGGTCTGCTTCAGCTACCGCCGGCACGCGGTCAGCGAGTCCTCGGTCACGGCCTTCACGGGCAAGCGCTTCGAGGAGGCCAGGCGGTTCTTCCGGGAGACGGCCGACCGGCTGGACGCCTTCGGCTGGCACCGGGCGGCGGCCGTCTCGCGCCGCTTCGTCTCGTCCCGGCTGCACGCCCTCAGCATGATCCCGCAGGCGGGCCGGAAGGCCGGACTGCGGGGCATCGGCGCGATGCTCAGCCACGTGGCCGGCCTGCGCGTCTGACCGGGTCCCCGGCGCAGTACGAAGGAGCCCGGCTCCGCCTCGATGAGGCGGAGCCGGGCTCCTTTTCCGTTCGGTCAGCTGCGGGAGTCGGCCAGCGGGGCGTCCCGGTCGTCGTACGCCGGTGCGGCGGCCGGTGCCGCCGCGGGGGCCTCGGCCTCGGCCGGGCGGCTCTTCTTCTTCCCGATGTCCTTGAGCCGGAGCGCGGGCTTCTCCACCAGGTACCAGGAGAACAGCGCGGCGACCAGGGAGAGCAGCACCGACAGCCCGGTGTAGACGGCGTAGCCGTGGCGGTTCAGCGCCAGCAGGGTCAGGCACTGCTGGATCGGGAAGGCGTAGATGTACACGCCGTAGGAGAGGTCCACCTTGGTGCCGACCTTGGTCAGCGGCCGGGGCATCCGGGCGGCGAGCCAGATCAGCAGGTAGGCGAAGGCGGGCAGCCCGATCATGGTGAAGCCGCCGTACCTGGCCGTGACGAGGAAGACCACCAGGGCCAGCGCGGCGGCGACGGCGTTCATCCGCAGCCGGTCCTTGTAGAGCTCGGCCAGCGCGCCGAACCCGAACATCAGGATCAGCGGGAGCAGCATCTCCATGCCGAGCCCGCCGAGGAAGGGCAGCTGCCACCCGGGCAGGCCGGTCGGCGGGTACTGCGGGGCGCGCATCAGGTCGAAGTCGATCGCGATCGAGAACATGAACGCGTACAGCCCGGCGACCATCAGGGCCACGGTCCAGCGGGTGCTGCGGCGGAAGAGCCCGATGGCGGCGAGGGCGGCGACCGCGAAGTAGCAGAACACCTCGTACGCGAGCGACCAGACCGAGCCGTTGAACGCCCCCGCGTGCGGGTTGTGGTTCAGCAGCCCGGAGATGCCCCACTGCCCGACCCCGAGGCCCCAGTTGGCCCTGATGTACTGCCAGGGGCCCTGCGGGTCGCTCCAGAAGACGTCCAGCCGGCCCTGGCGGTGGGCGACCAGCGGCGCGATCACCAGCGCCGTCAGCAGCAGGCAGACCCAGAACGCGGGGAGGATCCGGATCGCGCGGTTCCAGAGGAAGCGGCCGGTGCTGAGCCGCACCCCGCTCCGGGTGATCAGCAGCCCGGAGAGCACGAAGAAGCCGTTCACCGCGATCGCACCGACGTTGGTCTGGCCGCGCGATTCGGTGAAGCCGAGGTCGGCCGAGCCGAAGCCCAGCGGCATGGCGTGCGCGAAGATCACGGCCAGGGCCAGGGTCAGCCTGAGCAGCCCGAACCCGTTCTCCCGGCCGAGCGCCTCCGCCAGCGGGGGAGCGGCGAGCAGGCGGTTCGGCTTGCGCTTCTTGCGGTTCATGGTGAGGAGGGCTCCGGGCCGGTAGGGCGGGAAAGAGGTGCGGGAGGTCGCGCGGTGGCCGGCAGCGGAGCACGCCGGGTGTGTGAGGTGCCGAACAGAGCACCGGGACCGGGCCGTGACCTCCGGCCGCCGGACGGCAGACCTCGACCGCCAAATCTATGGCACCCGGCCGGTCGGTGACCAGCACGGGGGCCCGTGACGGCCGTGCCGGTACGCCCGACTGCCAGGGGCGCGTGCACCTCTGTTCGACACATCTTGCTAGCGTGGCCTTCACGACTCATGTGTGTCGACCGGACACCGCACGGCCGCGCTGTAATCGCCGGCCGAATCAGAGCCGGCCCGCCAGTGCTGCGGCCCGCCGTTAACTCCACGGAAGTGAACGATATGACGGACCTGGCCCACGAGTCGGGCTACGGCGACTCGGCGACCGAGAAGCCCGTCCAGCCCTCCTCGGCGGACCCCGCAGCCCGCAGGGGCTGGTGGAAGGCCCGCTGGGTGATCCCGATCGCACTGCTGGTCGGCTATGTCGCCCAGGTGTGCTTCCGGCTGTCGCTGGTCACCGGCCAGGACTACCCGGTGGTGATGCCGGACGAGCCGATGTACCTGGTCATAGCGCGGATGTTCGCCGGCCTGCCGACCACCGAGATCCCCGGCAACGAGGTCCTCCCCGGCGGGTACGCGCTGCTGATCTCGCCGGCCTTCCGGCTGAGCCAGGACCCGGTGCAGGTCTACCACCTGATCATGGGCATCAACGCCCTGATCAGCTCGCTGGTGCTGCCGCTGGCGTACGTCGCCCTGCGCCGCCTGCAGATCTCCCGCCCGCTGTCGTACCTGTTCGCGACCGCGGCCGTCATGCTGCCGCCGGTCGTCTTCTACTCGCAGTTCGCGATGGCCGACACCCCGCTGCCCGCGCTGGTGCTGGGCTGGCTGATCGGTGTGCACGGGCTGCTCTCGGAGGGCTCCAACCGCCGTCGGCTCTGGTTCGGCCTGCTGGCCGGCTTCTGCGCGGGGTACTGCCTGCTGACCCACGACCGGGGCGGCGTGGTGGTCGCGCTGACCGGCCTGGTCCTGCTGGTGGTGCTGGTGTTCGGCTGGGCGCCGAGGATCGCCACCGCGTCGGCGCTGGCCGTGGTGGCGGCGATGTTCGTCGCCAAGAGCCTGATGACCTCCTGGCTGCTCACCCGGATCGACGGCGCGCACCCGAGCCAGGTCGGCAGCGTGGTGATCGACTCGCTGACCCAGCCGGACCTGCTCCGGCGCACCGTGATGCGGATGTCCGGCCACATCTGGTACTTCGTCACCTCCACCTGGGGCCTGGCCGCCGTGGTGATCGTGACCTGCGTGGTCGTCGTCTTCAGCTCGCGGTTCAGCAAGGCCGACCGGGTGGTGGGCTTCCTGATGGTCGGTCTGCTGTGCGGTGTCGCACTGGCCGCCGCGGCCGGCCTGCCGGAGGACCACCGGATCGACACCATCGTGTACGCCCGCTACCTGTCGCTGCTGGTGCCGGTCTTCTTCGTGGTGGCGGTGGCGATCCTGCTCAGGGCCCGCAGCTGGAAGCGGGTCGCGCTGCTCGGCGGGTCGTCGGTGGTGCTGACGCTGCTGGTGTCGGCGGTGGTGCTCGAACTGGCCTCGCGGGAGTTCAGGAAGTCCTGGTTCATCCTCTGGGCGCTGCCGGACGCGACCTTCCTGTCCAGCCTCTGGCAGGACAACTGGGGCAGCTTCCACCTGGTCAGGACCACGGCGGTGGCCCTGGTGGTGCTGGTCGCGGTGGTCCTGCTGCGGCTGCTCGGCGGCCGCCGGACCATGCTGACCGGCGTCGTGATCGGCCTGGCGCTGGCGGCCTTCGCGGCCTTCAGCACGGTGACCATCACCGACCACGTCACCAAGCCGAACACCGCCTGGCGCTACGGCGACGGGACCGGCTTCCTGAAGGACGCGGGCATCCGGCCCGGCGACCAGGTGGTGATGGACCCGGACTTCCGCTGGGAGATCCGGATGGGCCTGGCCTACGAGGTGATCGACGGCCGGGTCTGGACCAGGAACCTGACCAAGGGCGTGACCCCGCCGGCCGAGGCCAACGTCGCCCTGTTCGGCCTGTACGACCCGGTGGCGCCCCCGGCCAAGAGCTGGCCCAACGCTCCGGCGGGCTGGCACATCGACCGCAACGTGCAGCAGAACGGCTACGTCGTCTGGCGACGGGACTGATCGGACCGACCGGATCGGGGTCGGTGAGGTACGCCTCACCGGCCCCGATTGGCATTCCTGCAGCGTGCTGTGGCAGGATAGCCAAGTTGCTCGGTTGAGTGCCGATGCTGCGCGCCTCCCACCGGGAGGACTGGAAGCGAGTCCCAGGTACTCGTCGTTCCCGTGATGGCCGTTCATGTGTCCACGTGAAGTGTGTGGACGCAGTGGTGTGTAGTCGACACCGCGGCAGCTGCGGGGCGGACGTACGGGAATCTTCCGGGAAGCGTGGGCGGGGCCTCGATCCGGCACCTGGTGGGTGCAAGGCTCACCGATTCCGCAGGCCGAGAAGGGAAACCTTCCCGGTTCTTTGCAAGCGTCAGGGCGACACGCCCGAGCGCGGGGGTCGGAAGGTAACCACCCAAAGGGGCCACCGGACCAAGCCACCCGGCCGAATCCGGCAGAAGAAGCAGCAGACGAGACAAAGGACTACTGAGTAGCCATGGCGGGACAGAAGATCCGCATCCGGCTCAAGGCCTACGACCACGAGGTGATTGACTCCTCGGCGAAGAAGATCGTCGAGACCGTCATTCGCACTGGTGCGCAGGTCGCGGGCCCGGTGCCGCTGCCCACTGAGAAGAACGTGTACTGCGTCATCCGCTCGCCGCACAAGTACAAGGACTCGCGCGAGCACTTCGAGATGCGCACTCACAAGCGTCTGATCGACATCCTCGACCCGACCCCGAAGACCGTTGACTCGCTGATGCGCCTCGACCTTCCGGCCGGCGTCGACATCGAGATCAAGCTCTGAGAGGCGCGACGAAGATGGCAAAGCAGATTAAGGGAATCCTGGGCGAGAAGCTCGGCATGACCCAGGTCTGGGACGAGAACAACCGGATCGTTCCGGTGACCGTCGTCAAGGCCGGGCCCAATGTCGTTACCCAGATCCAGACCGCTGACGCTGCCGGCTATGACGCCGTCCAGCTCGGCTTCGGCGAGATCGACCCCCGCAAGGTGAACAAGCCCCTCGCGGGTCACTTCGCCAAGGCCGGTGTCACCCCGCGCCGCTTCCTGGTCGAGCTCCGCACCGCGGACGCGTCCGAGTACGCCCTCGGCCAGGAGATCACCGCTGAGCTGTTCGAGGCGGGTGTCAAGGTCGACGTGACCGGCACCTCCAAGGGCAAGGGCTTCGCCGGTGTCATGAAGCGTCACAACTTCAAGGGCCTCGGCGCCGGTCACGGCGTGCAGCGCAAGCACCGTTCGCCCGGCTCGATCGGTGGCTGCGCCACCCCGGGTCGCGTGTTCAAGGGCATGAAGATGGCCGGCCGGATGGGCCACGAGCGCGTGACCACCCAGAACCTGACCGTCCATGCCGTTGACGCGGAGAAGGGGCTGCTCCTGATCAAGGGCGCGGTCCCGGGCCCGAACGGCGGCCTCGTCCTCGTCCGCACTGCGGCGAAGGGGCTGTGAGGATATGAGCACCATTGACATCCTGTCGCCCTCGGGCGACAAGGCCGGCAGCCTCGAGCTGCCCGCCGAGATCTTCGACGCCAAGGTCAGCGTCCCGCTGATGCACCAGGTCGTCGTGGCGCAGCTCGCTGCGGCCCGTCAGGGCACCCACTCGACCAAGCGTCGTGGCGAGGTCCGAGGCGGCGGCCGCAAGCCGTACCGCCAGAAGGGCACCGGCCGCGCCCGTCAGGGCTCGACCCGCGCCCCGCAGTTCGTCGGCGGTGGCGTTGTCCACGGCCCGAAGCCGCGTGACTACTCGCAGCGGACGCCCAAGAAGATGATCGTCGCCGCTCTGCGTGGCGCGCTCACCGACCGGGCCCGCCACAACCGCATCCACGTCATCACCGACGTGATTGCGGCCGAGGCGCCGTCGACCAAGGCCGCGAAGGGCCTGCTCGGCAAGATCTCCGAGCGCAAGAACGTCCTCCTGGTCGTCGAGCGCGCGGACGAGCTGGGCATCAAGTCCGCTCGCAACCTGCCGAACGTGCACATCCTGGACGCCGGTCAGCTGAACACCTACGACGTGCTCGTCTCCGACGATGTGGTCTTCACCCAGGCTGCTTTCGAGCGTTTCGTGGCCGGTCCGGCCGCGTCCGCCAAGGCTGTGGCTGCTGAGGGCGAGCTCGAAGGGAGCGCCGCCTGATGGCTGCAGAGATCACGAGCAAGACGTTCACGGACCCCCGTGACGTCCTGGTGAAGCCGGTCATCTCCGAGAAGAGCTACTCGCTCCTCGACGAGAACAAGTACACGTTCGTCGTGTCGCCGGGTGCCAACAAGACCCAGATCAAGCAGGCCGTCGAGGCGGTCTTCTCGGTCAAGGTCGAGTCCGTCAACACGCTCAACCGTCAGGGCAAGCGCAAGCGCTCCAAGACGGGCTTTGGCAAGCGCAAGGACACCAAGCGCGCCATCGTGACGCTGGCTGAGGGCAACCGCATCGACATCTTCGGTGGTCCGACCTCCTAACGGGGTCCGGATCGTCGATAAGGACGAGGACGAGAGAGCCAAATGGGCATCCGCAAGTACAAGCCGACTACGCCGGGCCGTCGTGGCTCCAGCGTGGCCGACTTCGTAGAGATCACGCGGTCCACGCCGGAGAAGTCGCTGGTTCGCCCCCTGCACAGCAAGGGCGGCCGTAACAACGCCGGTCGTATCACCGCTCGCCACCAGGGTGGCGGACACAAGCGCGCCTACCGCGTGATCGACTTCCGTCGTCACGACAAGGACGGCGTGCCGGCCAAGGTCGCGCACATCGAGTACGACCCCAACCGCACTGCGCGCATCGCGCTCCTGCACTACGCGGACGGCGAGAAGCGCTACATCATCGCCCCGCGCGGTGTCGGCCAGGGCGACCGGATTGAGAACGGCCCCGCGGCCGACATCAAGCCCGGCAACAACCTGCCGCTGCGCAACATCCCGGTGGGTACCACCATCCACGCGGTTGAGCTTCGTCCGGGTGGCGGCGCCAAGATGGCCCGCTCCGCCGGTGCGGGCATTCAGCTGCTCGCCCGTGAGGGTCGCATGGCGCACCTGCGCATGCCCTCCGGTGAGATCCGCCTGGTGGACGCGCGCTGCCGCGCGACCGTCGGCGAGGTCGGCAACGCCGAGCAGTCGAACATCAACTGGGGCAAGGCCGGCCGTATGCGCTGGAAGGGCGTTCGCCCGACCGTGCGTGGTGTGGCCATGAACCCGATCGACCACCCGCACGGTGGTGGTGAGGGTAAGACCTCCGGTGGTCGCCACCCGGTCTCGCCGTGGGGCAAGAAGGAGGGTCGCACCCGTAAGGCCAACAAGGCTTCGGACGCTCTCATCGTGCGCCGCCGCAAGTCCAACAAGAAGCGCTAGGAGCAGGTCAGATGCCGCGCAGTCTCAAGAAGGGCCCCTTCATCGACGGCCACCTTCTCAAGAAGGTGGACTCGCAGAACGAGGCGGGTACCCAGAACGTCATCAAGACCTGGTCCCGTCGCTCCGTGATCAGCCCGAGCATGCTCGGTCACACGATCGCGGTCCACGATGGCCGGAAGCACGTCCCGGTGTTCGTCACCGAGTCGATGGTCGGCCACAAGCTCGGCGAGTTCGCGCCGACGCGCACCTTCCGCGGGCACGTCAAGGACGACCGCAAGTCGAAGCGTCGCTAGTCGCCAGCGAAGTACCGACTCAATGACTTACACCAGCAAGGGGACAACCATGGAAGCCAGGGCCCAGGCGCGGTACATCCGCGTCACGCCCATGAAGGCCCGCCGCGTGGTGGACCTCATCCGTGGCATGAGTGCCACGGAGGCCCAGGCCGTCCTGCGTTTCGCTCCGCAGGCAGCCACCGTGCCGGTCGGCAAGGTGCTCAACAGCGCCATCGCCAACGCCGCGCACAACTACAACCACTCCAACGTGGACGACCTCGTGATCAGCGAGGCGTACGTTGACGAGGGCCCGACCCTGAAGCGGTTCCGTCCGCGTGCCCAGGGCCGTGCCTACCGGATCCGCAAGCGGACCAGCCACATCACCGTGGTCGTCAGCAGCAAGGAAGGGACCCGGTAATGGGCCAGAAGGTTAACCCGCACGGGTTCCGCCTCGGCATCAGCACGGACTTCAAGTCCCGCTGGTACGCCGACAAGCTGTACTCGGACTACGTCAAGGAAGACGTTGCCATTCGTCGCATGATGACGAAGGGCATGGAGCGTGCCGGCATCTCGAAGGTTGAGATCGAGCGCACCCGCGACCGCGTCCGGGTCGACATCCACACCGCTCGCCCCGGCATCGTCATCGGTCGCCGTGGCACCGAGGCCGACCGCATCCGCGGCGACCTCGAGAAGCTGACCGGCAAGCAGGTCCAGCTGAACATCCTCGAGGTCAAGAACCCCGAGCTGGACGCCCAGCTCGTGGCTCAGGGCGTCGCGGAGCAGCTGTCCTCGCGCGTCTCCTTCCGTCGTGCCATGCGCAAGAGCATGCAGGGCACCATGAAGTCGGGCGCCAAGGGCATCAAGGTCCAGTGCTCCGGTCGTCTCGGCGGCGCCGAGATGAGCCGTTCGGAGTTCTACCGCGAGGGCCGTGTGCCGCTGCACACCCTGCGCGCGAACGTCGACTACGGCTTCTTCGAGGCCAAGACGACCTTCGGCCGTATCGGCGTGAAGGTCTGGATCTACAAGGGCGACGTCAAGAACATCGCCGAGGTCCGCGCTGAGAACGCTGCTGCCCGCTCGGGCAACCGTCCGGCCCGCAACGACGCCCGCCCCGCGCGTGGCGGCGAGCGCGGTGCCCGTGGCGGCGAGCGCGGTGGCGCCCGTGGCGGTCGTCGTCCCGCGAACACCGAGGCTCCGGCCGCGGTGAGCGCCGAGGCGCCGGCTGTCGAGAGCACCGGAACGGAGGCCTGACCGACATGCTGATCCCCCGTCGGGTCAAGCACCGCAAGCAGCACCACCCGAAGCGCCGCGGCGCTGCGAAGGGTGGCACCGAGCTCGCGTTCGGCGAGTACGGCATCCAGGCGGTCACCCCCGCCTACGTGACGAACCGGCAGATCGAGTCCGCTCGTATCGCCGTCACCCGTCACATCAAGCGTGGTGGCAAGGTCTGGATCAACATCTACCCGGACCGTCCGCTCACCAAGAAGCCTGCCGAGACCCGCATGGGTTCCGGTAAGGGTTCCCCCGAGTGGTGGATCGCCAACGTTCACCCGGGTCGGATCATGTTCGAGCTGTCCTACCCGAACGAGAAGATTGCTCGTGAGGCGCTCACCCGCGCTGCTCACAAGCTCCCGATGAAGTGCCGGATTGTCCGGCGCGAGGCAGGTGAGAGCTGATGTCGGCCGGTACCAAGGCTGCTGAGCTGCGCGAGCTGGACAACGAGGGTCTCGTTGCCAAGCTCCGCGAGGCCAAGGAGGAGCTGTTCAACCTCCGCTTCCAGGCGGCGACCGGGCAGCTCGACAACCACGGACGGCTCAAGCTCGTCCGTAAGGACATCGCGCGGATCTACACCCTGATGCGCGAGCGCGAGCTGGGCATCGAGACGGTGGAGAACGCCTGATGACTGAGAACACCACCAACGAGACGCGCGGTTTCCGCAAGACCCGTGAGGGTCTCGTCGTCAGCGACAAGATGGACAAGACCGTCGTCGTCGCCGTCGAGGACCGCGTCAAGCACGCTCTGTACGGCAAGGTCATCCGCCGTACGAACAAGCTGAAGGCGCACGACGAGGCCAACGCCTGCGGTATCGGCGACCGGGTCCTCCTCATGGAGACCCGCCCGCTGTCCGCGACGAAGCGCTGGCGCGTCGTCGAGATCCTCGAGAAGGCCAAGTAACGAAGCCGATGTGGTACGGCCGTATGTGCCCGGTGCAGCGATGCGACCGGGTGAGCAGCGGCCGGCCCGTCGACTCTCGTTGACGATCAGGAGAAAGCTGTGATCCAGCAGGAGTCGCGACTGCGTGTCGCCGACAACACTGGTGCCAAGGAAATCCTTTGCATCCGTGTTCTCGGTGGTTCCGGTCGCCGCTACGCCGGTATCGGGGACGTCATCGTCGCCACCGTCAAGGACGCGATCCCCGGTGGTTCGGTGAAGAAGGGTGACGTCGTCAAGTGCGTCATCGTTCGTACCGTCAAGGAGCGTCGTCGTCCGGATGGCTCGTACATCCGCTTCGACGAGAACGCCGCGGTCGTTCTCAAGAACACCGATGGTGACCCCCGTGGCACCCGCATCTTCGGCCCGGTGGGCCGCGAGCTGCGTGACAAGAAGTTCATGAAGATCATCTCGCTTGCGCCGGAGGTGCTCTAACCCATGGCGAACAGCATGAAGATCAAGAAGGGTGACCTGGTCCAGGTCATCACCGGCAAGGACCGCGGTAAGCAGGGCAAGGTCATCCAGGCCATCCCCGCCACCAACAAGGTCCTGGTCGAGGGTGTCAACCGGGTCAAGAAGCACACCAAGCCGGGTCCGGGCACCCAGGGCGGCATCATCACCGTCGAGGCCCCGGTTCACGTCTCCAACGTCCAGCTGGTCGTGGAGAAGGACGGCAAGAAGGTCGTCACCCGCGTTGGCTACCGCTTCGATGACGAGGGCAACAAGATCCGCGTTGCCAAGCGAACCGGTGAGGACATCTGATGTCTGAGACGACTGTTGAGAAGGTGACCCCCCGTCTCAAGGAGCGTTACAACTCCGAGATCAAGGGTCAGCTGCAGGAGGAGTTCTCGTTCGAGAACATCATGCTGGTCCCCGGCCTGGTCAAGGTCGTGGTCAACATGGGTGTCGGCGAGGCCGCTCGTGACAGCAAGCTGATCGAGGGCGCGATCCGCGACCTCACCGCCATCACCGGCCAGAAGCCGGCGGTGACGAAGGCTCGCAAGTCCATCGCGCAGTTCAAGCTGCGTGAGGGCCAGCCGATCGGCACCCACGTCACCCTTCGCGGTGACCGCATGTGGGAGTTCCTGGACCGTCTGGTGTCGCTGGCCCTGCCGCGTATCCGTGACTTCCGTGGCCTCTCCCCGAAGCAGTTCGACGGCCGTGGCAACTACACCTTCGGTCTGACCGAGCAGGTCATGTTCCACGAGATCGACCAGGACAAGGTCGACCGTCAGCGCGGTATGGACATCACCGTCGTGACCACCGCCCAGACCGACGACGAGGGCCGGGCGCTCCTGCGCGCTCTGGGCTTCCCGTTCAAGGAGGCGTAACTCATGGCGAAGAAGTCCCTCATCGCGAAGTCCGAGCGCAAGCCGAAGTTCGCTGTCCGCGGGTACACCCGCTGCCAGCGCTGCGGCCGTCCGCACTCGGTGTACCGCAAGTTCGGCCTCTGCCGTGTCTGCCTCCGTGAGATGGCGCACCGCGGCGAGCTGCCGGGCGTGACCAAGAGCTCCTGGTAACCCAGGCTCCGTCACACAGCGAATCAGCAGTGTGCCCGGCCCCACACGCCCCATTTTTGGGGTCCGTACGGTAATCCCGTAAGGTAGTGGGGTCGGGCCCCCTGTCGCGGCAGCCAGAGCTGTCCGCGACCCTCTTATGAGGGCTCGCACCCAGTCTTACTAACGCCGCAGGTCCCCTGCGTCTGTGCCCCTGTCCGCACTCCTCGCGAGTGCGGTGGGGGGACCTGGCGCGGAGAAACCACGGCGAGAGAGGCCTGAGGCCATCATGACCATGACCGACCCCATCGCAGACATGCTCACGCGTCTGCGTAACGCGAACTCGGCGTACCACGACACCGTGGCGATGCCGGCTAGCAAGATCAAGGCGCACGTCGCCGAGATCCTGCAGCAGGAGGGGTACATCTCCTCCTGGAAGGTTGAGGAGCCGCAAGAGAACGAGGTCGGCAAGAAGCTGACCATCGAGCTCAAGTTCGGCCCCAACCGTGAGCGCTCCATCGCCGGCATCAAGCGCATCAGCAAGCCGGGTCTGCGCGTTTACGCAAAGTCCACCAACCTGCCGAAGGTGCTCGGCGGCCTGGGCGTGGCGATCATCTCCACGTCCTCGGGTCTCCTCACCGACAAGCAGGCCGCCAAGAAGGGCGTAGGCGGAGAAGTTCTCGCCTACGTCTGGTAATTCGGGAAACGGAGGTACAGCAATGTCGCGCATTGGACGGCTGCCCATCCCGGTTCCCGCCGGCGTGGACGTCACCATCGATGGCCAGGCAGTCTCGGTGAAGGGCCCCAAGGGCTCCCTCACCCACGTTGTCGCCGCGCCGATCGAGATCGGCAAGGGCGAGGACGGCACCCTGCTCGTCACCCGCCCCAACGACGAGCGTCTGTCGAAGGCCCTTCACGGCCTTTCCCGCACGCTGGTGGCGAACATGATCACCGGCGTGACCGCGGGATACCGCAAGTCGCTGGAGATCAGCGGTGTTGGTTACCGAGTCGCAGCGAAGGGCTCCTCCATGGAGTTCCAGCTCGGCTACAGCCACCCGATCCTGATCGAGGCCCCGGAGGGCATCTCCTTCGTGGTCGAGTCGCCCACCAAGTTCCACGTGGACGGGATCGACAAGCAGCTGGTCGGCGAGGTTTCGGCCAAGATCCGCAAGCTGCGTAAGCCCGACCCGTACAAGGCCAAGGGCGTCAAGTACGCGGGCGAGGTTATCCGCCGCAAGGTCGGAAAGAGCGGTAAGTAAGCCATGAGTCTTTCTGTGAAGATCGGCAAGGGCAACGGCTACAAGAACGCTGCCCGCAAGCGCCGCGCCATCCGCGTTCGCAAGCGCGTCACCGGCACCGAGGTTCGTCCTCGTCTGGTCGTGACCCGCTCGAACCGCCACATGGTCGCCCAGGTCATCGACGACGCCAAGGGTCACACCCTCGCGTCGGCGTCCACCCTCGATGTTTCCATCCGTGGCAACGAGGGCGACAAGACCGAGCTGGCCAAGAAGGTCGGAGCCCTGGTCGCCGAGCGCGCCAAGGCCGCCGGCATCGAGACGGTTGTCTTCGACCGCGCGGGCAACCGTTACGCGGGGCGCATTGCCGCCCTGGCGGACGCTGCTCGTGAGGCCGGGCTCGACTTCTAAGCCGCTCGTCGGCTCAGTCGACGGACGTAATCGAGAGAGGTAATTCCAATGGCTGGACCCCAGCGCCGCGGTAGCGGCGCCGGCGGCGGCACCGGCGGTGGCGGCGAGCGGCGTGACCGTAAGCGCGACGACCGGGGCAACGCCCCCGCCGTCGAGAAGACTGCTTACGTTGAGCGTGTCGTTGCGATCAACCGTGTTGCCAAGGTTGTCAAGGGTGGTCGTCGTTTCAGCTTCACCGCGCTGGTCGTGGTGGGCGACGGTGACGGCACCGTAGGTGTTGGCTACGGGAAGGCGAAGGAGGTTCCGGCCGCCATCGCCAAGGGTGTTGAGGAGGCCAAGAAGAACTTCTTCAAGGTCCCCCGTATCCAGGGCACCATCCCGCACCCGATCCAGGGCGAGAAGGCCGCCGGCGTCGTGCTCCTGAAGCCGGCGTCCCCCGGTACCGGCGTTATCGCCGGTGGCCCGGTGCGTGCCGTCCTGGAGTGCGCCGGCGTTCACGACATCCTGTCGAAGTCGCTCGGCTCGGACAACGCGATCAACATCGTGCACGCCACCGTGGCTGCTCTGAAGGGCCTCGTGCGCCCCGAGGAGATCGCGGCCCGCCGTGGCCTGCCGCTGGAGGACGTGGCCCCCGCTGCTCTGCTCCGCGCTCGCGCGGCCGGGACCGCGGCGGTGAGTGCCTGATGGCTCGCCTGAAGGTCACTCAGACCAAGTCGTACATCGGCAGCAAGCAGAACCACCGTGACACCCTGCGTTCGCTCGGCCTGAAGCGGCTGAACGACACCGTGGTGAAGGAGGACCGCCCGGAGATCCGCGGCATGGTCCACACCGTTCGTCACCTCGTCACGGTCGAGGAGGTGGACTGAAATGGCTGACAACGCCCCGATCAAGATCCACAACCTGCGCCCGGCCCCCGGCGCCAAGACCGACAAGATCCGTGTCGGCCGTGGTGAGGGTTCCAAGGGTAAGACCGCAGGTCGTGGTACCAAGGGCACCAAGGCCCGCTACCAGGTTCCGCAGCGCTTCGAGGGTGGGCAGATGCCCCTCCACATGCGTCTGCCGAAGCTCAAGGGCTTCAAGAACCCGGCGCACAAGCAGTTCCAGGTCGTGAACCTGGAGAAGCTGGCCGAGCTCTACCCGCAGGGTGGCGAGGTCACCGTGGCCGACCTGATCGCGAAGGGCGCCGTTCGCAAGAACGAGCTCGTCAAGGTCCTCGGCACCGGCGACATCGCGGTTGCGCTGCAGGTGACGGTTGACGCCGTCTCCGGCTCCGCCGCCGAGAAGATCACCGCCGCCGGCGGTACGGTCACCGAGCTCCTCTGAGCTGGCTGACTTTTCCACGAGCCCCGTACCTCCCTCCTGGGAGGTACGGGGCTCGTGCTTTTCCTCGGTCGTATGTGGTGAAAAACGGGCATCCCGTCCCCCGTGCGTGGGGGAGGGGCTGTGCACGCTTCTTTCGGGTGGCCACACACTGTTAGAGTCCGTGGAGTTCCCTTGTAGGCTGCGCCCAGGCTTGCCTGGTGCCGTCCGGTTGCCGGACTCTCCAAGGGGCTGTACTCCCCACCCCCCATTCAGGACCGACCCTCCCGCCGACGACGTGCGGGAGGCGCAGGAGGCACCGTGCTCAGTGCGTTCGCGCGGGCGTTCCAGACGCCCGACCTGCGCAAGAAGCTGCTGTTCACGCTGGGCATCATGGTGCTGTTCCGGCTGGGCGCCCACGTTCCCGTACCGGGCGTCGACTTCGTCGCGGTCAACCAGTGCCTGAAGGACACTCCCAGTGGCCTGTTCGGCCTGGTGAACCTCTTCAGCGGTGGCGCGCTGCTGCAGCTGACGATCTTCGCGCTCGGCATCATGCCGTACATCACGGCCAGCATCATCCTCCAGCTCCTCACCGTCGTGATCCCGCGGCTCGAGGCGCTGAAGAAGGAGGGCCAGGCCGGTACGGCCAAGATCACCCAGTACACCCGCTACCTGACCATCGCGCTCGCCGTGCTCCAGGGCACCGGCATCGTCGCGACGGCCTCCAGCGGTGCCCTGTTCTCGGGCTGCCAGTACGCCAACCAGGTCGTGCCGGACCAGTCGGTCTTCCGGATCGCCACCATGGTGATCACGATGACCGCCGGCACCACGATGGTGATGTGGCTCGGTGAGCTGATCACCGACCGCGGCATCGGCAACGGCATGTCCATCCTGATCTTCACCTCCATCGCCTCCGGCTTCCCGGGCTCGATGTGGGCGATCAAGCTCTCGGGCAAGATCGGTGACGGCTGGGTCGAGTTCCTCAGCGTGATCGCGATCGGCGTGATCGTGGTGGTCCTGGTCATCTTCGTCGAGCAGGCCCAGCGCCGGATCCCGGTCCAGTACGCGAAGCGCATGATCGGCCGGAAGGCGTTCGGCGGGACCTCGACCTACATCCCGCTGAAGGTCAACCAGGCCGGTGTGATCCCGGTCATCTTCGCCTCGTCGCTGCTCTACATCCCGGCCCTGGTCGCCCAGCTGACGAACAGCCAGGCCGGCTGGGCCACCTGGATCCGCGACAACTTCGTCCGCGGTGACCACCCGATCTACATGGCCACGTACTTCGTGCTGATCGTGTTCTTCGCCTTCTTCTACGTCGCGATCTCCTTCAACCCCGAAGAAGTTGCCGACAACATGAAGAAGTATGGTGGCTTCATCCCGGGCATCCGGGCCGGCCGACCGACGGCCGAGTACCTTAACTACGTGCTGACCCGTATCACGTGGCCGGGGTCGCTCTACCTGGGCCTGATCGCGTTGATCCCGATGATCGCCCTGGTCGCCTTCAACGCGAACCAAAACTTCCCGTTCGGTGGCACCAGCGTGCTCATCGTCGTCGGTGTCGGACTCGAAACTGTGAAGCAGATCGAGAGCCAGCTCCAGCAGCGTAATTACGAAGGGTTCCTCCGCTGATGCGTATCGTCCTCGTCGGACCTCCCGGGGCCGGGAAGGGTACTCAGGCGCACGTCCTGGCCAAGACCCTGTCCATTCCCCACATCTCCACCGGAGACCTGTTCCGCGCCAACATCAGCCAGGGCACCCCGTTGGGGCTCGAGGCGAAGGCGTACATGGACGCGGGTCGTCTGGTACCGGATGAGGTCACCATCGGGATGGCCAAGGACCGGATGTCGCAGCCCGACGCCGGCAACGGCTTCCTGCTGGACGGATTCCCCCGGAACCTCGGACAGGCCAAGGCCCTGGACGAGATCCTGGTCGAGTTCGGCATCGCCCTCGACGGCGTGCTGGACCTGGAGGTCCCCGAGGACGAGGTGGTCAAGCGGATCGCCGGTCGCCGGCTCTGCCGCAACGACGGGGGCCACGTGTTCCACGTGGTCTACAACCCGCCGAAGGCCGAGGGCGTCTGCGACGAGTGCGGTGGCGAGCTGTACCAGCGCTCGGACGACACCGAGGCGAAGGTGCGGACGCGGCTGGAGGTCTACCACACGGAGACCGAGCCGATCATCGAGTACTACAACCAGCAGGGCCTGCTGGTCACCATCCCGGCGCTGGGCAAGGTCGACGAGGTGACCGAGCGCGCAGTGGCCGCGCTGGAGAGCAAGAAGAGCAGCTGAGACCGACGAGACGGCCGGGACACCCCGCAGGGGGAGTCCCGGCCGTCTCGGCGTCGTACGGTGGACAGGCAAGCAGTACGGCCCCCCGGCAAGGCCCGGACGGGCATTCGGACAGTGGAAGGCGTGGACCAGATGGTGGAGATCAAGACCCCCGAGCAGATCGCGAAGATGCGGGTGGCCGGGCTGGTCGTCGCCGAGGCGCTCAAGGCGGCCCGCGAGGCGGTGCAGCCGGGCGTCACCACGCAGGAGCTGAACGACATCGCGGCCAAGGTGATCGCCGACCACGGCGCGACCTCCAACTTCCGCGCGGACCACGGCGGGCTCTGGTT
This sequence comes from Kitasatospora sp. NPDC002040, assembly GCF_040296785.1. Taxonomy (NCBI): domain Bacteria; kingdom Bacillati; phylum Actinomycetota; class Actinomycetes; order Kitasatosporales; family Streptomycetaceae; genus Kitasatospora; species Kitasatospora sp. NPDC002040. Next base: position 898,510 of record NZ_JBEOXV010000001.1, read on the forward strand.
CCCCGGTGTGATCTGCGCCTCCGTCAACAACGAGGTGGTGCACGGCATCCCGGGCGACCGAGTGCTGGTCGAGGGTGACGTGATCTCGATCGACTGCGGCGCGATCGTCGACGGCTGGCACGGCGACGCCGCGATCACCGTGGCGGTCGGCGAGGTCGCGCCCGAGGTGGAGATGCTCAGCCGGGTGACCGAGGGCTCGATGTGGGCCGGCATCGCCCAGATGAAGAAGAACAACCGGCTGGTCGACGTCTCCAAGGCGATCGAAGGCTTCATCCGCCGCCAGCCGCTGCCCCCCAAGGGCAAGTGGGGCATCACCGAGGGGTACGGCGGCCACGGCATCGGCACCGCGATGCACATGGAGCCGCACGTGCTGAACTACGTCGAGCGCGGCCGCGGCAAGGGCCCGAAGCTCATCCCCGGCACCGTGCTGGCGATCGAGCCGATGGTCTCGCTGGGCACCCCGCACACCACCGTGCTGGAGGACGACTGGACGGTCGTCACCAACGACGGCACCTGGGCCTCGCACTGGGAGCACTCGGTCGCGATCACCGAGCAGGGCCCGCTGGTGCTGACCGCCTTCGACGGCGGCAAGGCGGAGCTGGCCAAGCTGGGCGTGGTGGCGGCGCCGGACCCGCTGGGCTAGCACAGCCGTCCGGCCGGGGTTGACGGGCCGTCAAGGACCTGGAGGTTTCGTCCTCCAGGTCCTTTGTCCTATTTTTAGGAGCTGACAACGGCTTCGAAGGGACCAGCAAGTGCTCAAGGGATTCCGCGACTTCATGATGCGCGGCAACGTGATCGACATGGCGGTCGGTGTCGTCATCGGCTCGGCCTTCACCGCGGTGGTGACCGGCTTCGTGGCGGCCTTCCTCACCCCGCTGGTCGGCGTGGTGGTCGGCGCGGCCGGCGACTTCCGCTCATACAGCTTCGACGTGGTCGGGGTCACCTTCCCGTACGGCCAGTTCCTGAACGTGCTGATCGCGTTCCTGCTGACCGCTGCCGTCCTCTACTTCTTCGTGGTGCTGCCGGTCACCAAGGCGACCGCCCGCTACCTGCCGAAGAAGCCGAAGGTCACCAAGCGCCCGTGCCCCGAGTGCCTGACCGAGATACCGGAGGCGGCCCGCCGCTGCTCGGCCTGCACCGCGCACGTCGAGCCGCTGATCCCGGTGGCGCTCTAGCCCGTTTTGGTCCGGGACCGGGCGGTGGCGTACGATGGACCGTCGGCTCACTCGTAGCGTGCTTCAGCGCGCCCTCTGCCCGGTCGGGCAGTGGTGAACCCAGGTTCGCACGAGCGTGCCGCATACGGTAGCCGTCCCCGGAAGGTGGATCTCGCAGTTCATGGCAAAGAAGCAAGGCGCCATTGAGATCGAGGGCACCGTGATCGAGTCTCTTCCGAACGCCATGTTCAGGGTTGAGCTGCAGAACGGTCACAAGGTCCTCGCGCACATCAGCGGCAAGATGCGGATGCACTACATCCGTATCCTCCCGGACGACCGCGTGGTCGTTGAGCTCAGCCCTTACGACCTGACTCGCGGTCGGATCGTCTACCGGTACAAGTAAGCAACTGCCAGATCTAGACCCGGAGTACCTGAATCATGAAGGTCAAGCCGAGCGTCAAGAAGATCTGCGACAAGTGCAAGGTGATCCGCCGTCACGGCCGGGTCATGGTGATCTGCGACAACCTGCGCCACAAGCAGCGCCAGGGCTGAGCAGCTTCACCCCGCATTTCTCGTAAGTCTTTGCGTGAGCACTGCCTCGCGCGACGCAGAACATCGTCATAAGCGGGCTACCCGATCCGTCCTCGCGGACGGACTGCCACCCCCGGTCAGAGGCCGGGGCTCCCACACCGAGAGGTGTCGGAGTAGGTAGCACGTCAGACCTCTGAAGAAAAACAGGAGCCTTGAATGGCACGCCTCGCAGGCGTTGATCTCCCGCGTGAGAAGCGCATCGAGATCGCCCTCACCTACGTCTACGGCATCGGTCGCACCCGCGCGCAGCTCGCGCTCGCGGAGACCGGCGTGAACCCGGACATCCGGGTCCGCGACATCACCGAGGACGACCTGGTCAAGCTCGGCCAGTACATCGACGCGAACTTCGAGGTCGAGGGTGACCTCCGCCGCGCGGTTGCCGCTGACATCCGCCGCAAGGTCGAGATCGGCTGCTACGAGGGTCTGCGCCACCGTCGGGGTCTCCCCGTCCGCGGCCAGCGCACCCACACCAACGCGCGTACCCGCAAGGGCCCGCGTCGCGCGATTGCCGGCAAGAAGAAGCCGGGCAAGAAGTAGTCCGCCCGTTAACCGGACTTCCCTCCGGCCCGCGGGTTAGCGGACCGACCACCTCAGTAGGAGAACAGACTTATGCCCCCCAAGGGTCGTCAGGCTGCCGGCGCGAAGAAGATCCGCCGCAAGGAAAAGAAGAACGTCGCTCACGGCCACGCGCACATCAAGAGCACGTTCAACAACACCATCGTTTCGATCACCGACCCCTCGGGCAACGTGATCGCCTGGGCCTCCGCCGGTCACGTCGGCTTCAAGGGCTCGCGCAAGTCCACCCCGTTCGCCGCGCAGATGGCCGCCGAGTCGGCCGCTCGCCGCGCGCAGGAGCACGGCATGCGCAAGGTTGACGTCTTCGTCAAGGGTCCGGGCTCCGGCCGCGAGACCGCGATCCGCTCCATCCAGGCCACCGGCCTGGAGGTGGGCTCGATCCAGGACGTCACCCCCACCCCGCACAACGGCTGCCGTCCGCCGAAGCGCCGCCGCGTCTGACGCAGCGCCTTCGGGCAGCTCGGTGTTTTAAACCGCGTACGGGGTCCTGTTTCTGACGGGACCCCGTACGCTGGTTCTGTTCGGCATCAAATAGTGGGTGCCGAGTTCCAACTGGAGGATCTGAAAACATGCTGATCGCTCAGCGCCCCTCGCTGACCGAAGAGGTCGTCGACGAGTTCCGCTCGCGGTTCGTGATCGAGCCGCTCGAGCCGGGCTTCGGCTACACCCTCGGCAACTCGCTCCGCCGCACGCTCCTCTCCTCGATCCCCGGTGCCGCTGTCACCAGCATCCGGGTCGACGGTGTCCTGCACGAGTTCACCACCGTGCCGGGCGTCAAGGAGGACGTCACCGACCTCATCCTCAACATCAAGCAGCTGGTCGTCTCCTCGGAGCACGACGAGCCGGTCGTGATGTACCTGCGCAAGCAGGGCCCGGGTGTGGTCACCGCCGCCGACATCGCGCCCCCGGCCGGTGTCGAGGTGCACAACCCCGAGCTGGTCCTCGCCACGCTCAACGGCAAGGGCAAGCTGGAGATGGAGCTGACCGTCGAGCGCGGTCGCGGCTACGTCTCCGCCGTGCAGAACAAGGCTTCCGGCCAGGAGATCGGCCGGATCCCGGTCGACTCGATCTACAGCCCCGTGCTGAAGGTCACCTACAAGGTCGAGGCCACCCGTGTCGAGCAGCGGACCGACTTCGACAAGCTCATCGTCGACGTCGAGACCAAGCCCGCCATGCGCCCGCGTGACGCCATGGCGTCGGCCGGCAAGACCCTGGTGGAGCTGTTCGGTCTCGCCCGCGAGCTGAACATCGACGCCGAGGGCATCGACATGGGCCCGTCCCCGACGGACGCCGCCCTGGCCGCCGATCTCGCCCTGCCGATCGAGGAGCTCGAGCTCACCGTTCGGTCGTACAACTGCCTCAAGCGCGAGGGCATCCACACCGTGGGTGAGCTCGTGGCCCGCTCCGAGGCCGACCTGCTCGACATCCGCAACTTCGGTGCGAAGTCGATCGACGAGGTCAAGGCGAAGCTGGCCGGCATGGGCCTGGCGCTCAAGGACAGCCCGCCCGGGTTCGACCCGACCGCCGCCGCCGACGCCTTCGGCGCCGACGACCTGGACGACGCGGGTTACGCGGAGACCGAGCAGTACTAAGAGTTTGGACGGGGCGGCCCCTCGGGGCCGCTCCTGTTCGATGAAGGAAAGCCGTACCGGCAACAGTGCCGGTACGCCCGTCCCGGTACCTGATACGGCCGGGTTCGGAGATACAAGGAGCAATCATGCCCCGTCCCACGAAGGGCGCCCGCCTCGGCGGCGGCCCGCACCACGAGCCGCTGCTGCTCGCCGGCCTGTGCCGCGAGCTGTTCACCTACGGCCGCATCACCACGACCGAGGCCAAGGCCCGTCGGATGCGCCCGCTGGCCGAGCGTCTGATCACCAAGGCCAAGGCCGGTGACATCCACAACCGTCGCATCGTCCGCAAGACGATCACCGACGTCTCCGTGCTGCACACCCTCTTCACCGAGATCGCGCCGCGCTACGAGAACCGCCCGGGTGGCTACACCCGTATCACCAAGATCGGTCCCCGTCGTGGCGACAACGCCCCGATGGCCGTGATCGAGCTGGTCGAGGCGCTGACCGTCGCGCAGACCGCCGTCGGCGAGGCCGAGGGCGCCACCAAGCGCGCCGTCAAGGAGGCCGACGCCAAGGTCGAGGCCACCGAGGCTGCCGAGACCGAGGTCGTCGCCGACGAGGTCGAGGCCGACAAGGCCTGACACCTCTAGGTGTTCGTTCGGGCCCGCTTCCCTTCCCGGGGAGCGGGCCCGTTCCTTCTTTTCTGGAGTGGATGTGCTGAACGACTGCGCCGAGCAGCCCCCGGTCAAGGACGGTCCGGCGGAGGGCCGGGTCCGGATCCGGCTCGACCTCGCCTACCAGGGCGCCGAGTTCTCCGGCTGGGCCCGCCAGCGCGGCCGGCGCACCGTCCAGGAGGAGCTGGAGAGCGCGCTGCAGGTGGTCACCCGCAACCCCGAGCCGTTCGCCCTCACGGTGGCGGGCCGGACCGACGCGGGGGTGCACGCCCGGGGCCAGGTCGCGCACGTCGACCTGCCGGTCGAGCTCTGGGCCGAGCACGGCGAGAAGCTGCTCCGGCGGCTGGCCGGGCGGCTGCCCGCCGACGTCCGGGTGTACCGGCTGACCGAGGCGCCGGCGGGCTTCGACGCCCGGTTCGCGGCGATCTGGCGCCGGTACGCCTACCGGGTGGCCGACCACCAGGGCGGGGTGGACCCGCTGCTGCGCGGGCACGTGCTCTGGCACGACCGGCCGCTGGACGTCGAGAAGATGAACGAGGCGGCCCGACTGCTGCTCGGCGAGCACGACTTCGCCGCGTACTGCAAGAAGCGCGAGGGCGCGACCACCATCCGCACCCTGCTCGAACTGCACTGGGACCGCGTCCCGGCGGACCCGTACGCGGCCCAGGAGGGCACCCTGGCGGTCGCCACGGTGCGGGCGGACGCGTTCTGCCACAACATGGTGCGCGCGCTGGTGGGCGCCATGCTGCTGGTCGGCGACGGGCACCGGCCGGTGGAGTTCCCCGGCCAGGTACTGGCGGGCCGGGTGCGGAACTCGGCGGTCAACGTGGTCCGGCCGTACGGGCTGACGCTGGAGGAGGTCGGCTACCCGGCCGACGACCAGCTGGCCGAGCGGAACCGGCTGGCGCGGCGGATGCGGACCCTGCCCGGGGTGGTCGGCTAAACGGTTTGGGCCGACCGCCCGGGCCTTGGCACAATTCCCGGCATGGGACACGTCGAGATTTCGCACCTTGAGTACTACCTGCCGGACGGACGGGTGCTCTTCGACGACGCGTCCTTCCGGGTCGGCGAAGGGTCGGCCGTCGCACTGGTCGGCGCCAACGGGGCCGGCAAGACCACGCTGCTGCGCATGATCGCGGGGGACACCCAGCCGCACGGCGGCTCGGTGACGGTGAGCGGCGGGCTCGGCGTGATGCGTCAGTTCGTCGGCACCACCGGCCGCGAGGACCAGCGGGAGACCCCGGGCGCGCTGGCCGCCGACGCCTCGGTCCGGGACCTGCTGGTCTCGGTGGCCCCGACCCGGATCGCGCACGCCGCCAAGGCGGTGGACGCCGCCGAGCTGGCGATGATGGCGCAGGACGACGAGAAGTCGCAGATGGCGTACGCCCAGGCGCTGGCCGACTGGGCCGACGCGGACGGCTACGACTACGAGACGGTCTGGGACGTCTGCACCATGGCCGCGCTGGGGATGCCGTTCGACCGGGCCCAGTTCCGCGGCCTCAACACCCTCTCCGGCGGCGAGCAGAAGCGCCTGGTGCTGGAGGCGCTGCTGCGCGGCCCCGAGGAGGTGCTGCTGCTGGACGAGCCGGACAACTACCTGGACGTCCCGGGCAAGCGCTGGCTGGAGGAGGCGATCAAGGCCACCTCCAAGACCGTGTTGTTCATCTCACACGACCGCGAGCTGCTCTCCACCTGCGCCGACAAGATCATCAGCGTCGAGTCCGGCGCGGCCGGCAGCAGCGTCTGGGTGCACGGAGGCGGCTTCGAGTCCTTCCACGAGGCCCGCAAGGACCGGTTCGCCCGGTTCGAGGAGCTCGGCCGCCGCTGGGACGAGGAGCACGCCAAGCTGAAGAAGCTGGTGGTGAACCTCCGTCAGGCCGCCTCGATCAGCCACGCGCTGGCCACCCGCTACGCGGCCGCGCAGACCCGGCTGAAGAAGTTCGAGGAGGCCGGCCGGCCGGAGGAGCCGCCGCGCGAGCAGTCCATCTCGATGCGGCTGAAGGGCGGCCGCACCGGCGTCCGGGCGCTCACCATCGAGCAGCTGGAGCTCACCGGCCTGATGAAGCCCTTCGACCTGGAGGTCTTCTACGGCGAGCGGGTCGGCGTGCTGGGCTCGAACGGCTCCGGCAAGTCGCACTTCCTGCGGCTGCTCTCGGGCGACTCGACCGTCAACCACACCGGCACCTTCCGGCTCGGCGCCCGCGTGGTGGCCGGCCACTTCCGGCAGACCCACGCCCACCCGGAGCTGCTCGGACGGACCGTCAGGTCGATCATCGAGGAGGAGCACGCGCTCAGCCGCGGCGCCGCGATGGGCGCACTGCGCCGGTACGAGCTGGACCGCCAGGAGGAGCAGAAGTTCGAGTCGCTCTCCGGCGGGCAGCAGGCCCGGCTGATGATCCTCAAGCTGGAGCTCACCGGCGTCACCGCGCTGCTCCTGGACGAGCCGACGGACAACCTGGACCTGGAGAGCGCCGAGGCGCTCCAGCAGGGTCTGGAGGCCTTCGACGGCACCGTGCTGTGCGTCACCCACGACCGCTGGTTCGCCAAGACCTTCGACCGTTTCCTCGTTTTCGGGGCCGACGGACGGGTCTACGAGTCCACCGAACCGGTCTGGGACGAGACCCGCGTGCAGCGCGACAGGTGAGCGTTTTTGACCCGTACGGACCCGGCCGGTAGGCTGGGCCCTTGTTGTGCGTATTGGCTCGCTCCATCTCACGTGAGAGGTCGGTACGCCGGAGATACCAGGCCGATGACCAGCGGCTCCCACTTGAATTGCGTCCAAGCGGGACCAGGCTGATCTCTCGCCCCAGGTGCTCCTGTCAGGACTCACTCACTGAAAAGCGAAGGCTACGACCGTGCGTACGTACAGCCCCAAGCCCGGCGACGTCCAGCGTCAGTGGCACGTCATCGACGCGCAAGACGTTGTGCTCGGCCGCCTGGCCTCCCAGGCCGCCAACCTCCTCCGGGGCAAGCACAAGGCGATCTACGCGCCGCACGTTGACACTGGTGACTTCGTCATCATCATCAACGCGGACAAGGTGCACCTGTCGGGTAACAAGAAGACCCAGAAGATGGCGTACCGCCACAGCGGCTTCCCGGGCGGTCTCCGCTCGGTCCGCTACGACGACCTCCTGGACAAGAACCCGGAGAAGGCCGTCGAGAAGGCCATCAAGGGCATGATCCCCAAGAACAGCCTGGGCCGCCAGATGCTCTCCAAGCTGAAGGTCTACTCGGGCGACCAGCACCCGCACGCTGCGCAGCAGCCGGTGCCGTTCGAGATCACCCAGGTCGCGCAGTAATTCCGGCCACCAAGCCCCATCACTGAGAAGCTGAGGAACACCGTGGCCGAGACTGCCATCGAGAACACCCTTGAGGTCGACTTCGACGAGACCGTCGAAGAGTTCACCTCCGAGGAGAGCTACACCTCCGAGTCGCTGGCCGGCCGCTTCGGCGAGGCCATCCCCGGCGCCGGCCTCGGCCGTCGCAAGGAGGCCATTGCCCGCGTCCGGATCGTTCCGGGCACCGGCAAGTGGAAGATCAACGGTCGCACCCTGGAGAACTACTTCCCCAACAAGGTGCACCAGCAGACCGTGAACGAGCCCTTCAAGCTCCTCGAGCTCGACGGCCGTTACGACGTTGTCGCCCGCATCTCGGGTGGCGGCGTCTCCGGTCAGGCCTACGCGCTGCGCCTCGGCGTCGCCCGTGCGCTGAACGAGGCGGACGTGGACAACAACCGCGCCGCGCTCAAGAAGGCCGGCTTCCTCATGCGTGACGCGCGTGCCGTCGAGCGCAAGAAGGCCGGTCTCAAGAAGGCCCGTAAGGCCCCGCAGTACAGCAAGCGCTAATCACCCCACCGGGGGGCGTACCATCGCGATGGTTCGCACCCCCGGGGTGTGCTTGGACACCCCGGAGCACCCCGTGTGCTCCGGGGTGTCTTGTTTTTCCCTCCCCGTACGCCTGTTCGCAGCCGGGGAGCCGCGAGAGATTTCTTGCCTGTGGAACGGCGACGGAGGACGGAAACTGTGGGACGACTCTTCGGTACGGACGGCGTGCGCGGTGTGGCCAACCAGACCCTGACGGCCGAGCTGGCGCTCGGCCTGTCGGTCGCGGCGGCCCATGTGCTCGGTGACGCGGGTGCCTTCGACGGGCACCGGCCGGTCGCCGTGGTGGGGCGCGACCCCCGGGCGTCCGGGGAGTTCCTGGAGGCCGCCGTCATCGCGGGTCTGGCCAGCGCGGGCGTCGACGTCCTGCGGGTCGGCGTGCTGCCCACCCCGGCCGTGGCGTATCTCACAGGCGCGCTCGGCGCGGACTTCGGCGTGATGCTGTCGGCCAGCCACAACGCGATGCCCGACAACGGCATCAAGTTCCTGGCCCGCGGCGGGCACAAGCTGGACGACGCGATCGAGGACGCGATCGAGACGCACTACCACCGCTACGGGGTCGGCTCGAACGAGGACTGGCAGCGCCCGACCGGCGCGGCCGTCGGCCGGGTGCGCCAGTACACCGAGGGCTTCGACAAGTACGTCGCCCACCTGGTCGCCGTGCTGCCGAACCGCCTCGACGGGGTCAAGGTCGTCATCGACGGTGCCCACGGCGCGGCCGCCCGGGTCGCCCCCGAGGCGTTCGCCCGGGCCGGGGCCGAGGTGGTCTACACCCTCGGCGCCGAGCCGAACGGCCTGAACATCAACGACGGCGTCGGCTCCACCCACCTGGACAAGCTCCAGGTCGCGATGCGCGAGCACAAGGCCGACCTGGGCATCGCCCTGGACGGCGACGCCGACCGCTGCCTGGCCGCCGACGCGGACGGCAACGAGGTGGACGGCGACCAGATCCTCGCCATCCTCGCCGTCGCGATGAAGGAGGCCGGCACGCTGCGCCGGGGCACCGCGGTGGCCACCGTGATGTCCAACCTCGGCTTCAAGCTGGCGATGGAGCGCGAGGGCATCGAGCTGGTGCAGACCGCGGTCGGCGACCGGTACGTGCTGGAGGAGATGAAGCAGCACGGCTTCGCGCTCGGCGGCGAGCAGTCCGGCCACGTGATCCTGCTGGACCACGCCACCACCGGTGACGGCACCCTGACCGGCCTGATGCTCGGCGCCCGGCTGGCCGCCACCAAGCAGTCGCTGGCCGACCTGGCCGCCGTGATGACCCGGCTGCCGCAACTGCTGATCAACGTCAAGGGTGTGGACCGGACGAAGGTGAACAGCTCGGCCGAGCTGGCCGCCGCGGTCGCCGAGGCCGAGGCCGAACTCGGCGCCACCGGGCGGGTGTTGCTCCGTCCGTCGGGGACCGAGCCGCTGGTCCGGGTGATGGTGGAGGCGGCCGACCAGGTGCAGGCGCAGGCGATCGCCGAGCGGCTGGCCACCGCGGTCCGTACCCACCTGGCCTGAAATCCCGTCACCCGGCCTTGGTTGTACGGGGAACGGGTACGGTTCCGTTGCGGAATGACAAATGTCTCGGCGCGGTGGCCGACAGTTGTGAATGCCTGATCCAACTACCGCTACTATTCGGTCACGTGAACGAAAGGTGGAGGGGGCTCTGATGTCCGAGGAGCAGCAAGGGCAGCCGGCGGTTCCGCAGGCGCAGGGCCAGGCCCCGCAGGCGGTGCCGCCGCAGCAGCAGGCGGCACCGCTGCCGCCGATACCGCAACCGCCGATACCGCAGCAGCCGGTCCAGGGCTTCCCGCCGGTGGCGCACGGCGGCCCGCCGACGACTCCGGCGGTCCGTCAGGACCAGTACAACCAGGGCGGGTACGGGTACCCGCCCATCGCCCCCCAGCCGATCCCGCACGGCCGCTACGGACCGGGCACCTTCCAGCACGACGCCGAGGAGCCGGACTGGTCGGCGATGGCGAGCCGGCACGAGGACGAGCGGCGCCGGCGCAAGCGCACCATGGTGCTGCTCAGCGTGCTGGGCAGCCTGGTGCTGGTCGGCGGCATCGTCACCGCCGCGGTGCTGCTCAACTCGAAGGACAAGCCGACCGACCCGGTCGTCGTCGCTTCGGGGAGCGCGTCGCCGTCGGCCAAGGCCTCGGGCACTCCGTCCGCGTCCACCACGGCGAAGTCGAAGAACCCGGAAGAGGCGCTGAGCCGGGGCGCCACCGACAAGGCACCGATGTCGGTCGACACGCTGTTCCCGAAGGCCACCCTGACCGTCGACGGTCAGGTGCTGAACAAGGTGGTGACCGAGCACGGCGACGAGTGCGCCTCGGGCACCGTCAACGGCCTGGGCACCGTGCTGGAGAAGGAGAACTGCCGGGACATCTACCTGGCCACCTACCTCTCCGACAAGGCCGCGGTGACCGTCGGCATCGTGCTGTTCGACGCCAAGACGCAGGCCGACCGGGCGCAGGCCAAGGTCGTCGGCAACATCAAGCCGCTGCGTTCCGCGCAGACCCCGCGGTTCTGCCCGGACCTGTCCCAGTGCGCGTTCTCCAACAAGGCGTTCGGCCGGTACATGGTGTTCACCACGGCGGGCAACGCCGACGGCACCCCGGTGACCGAGGGCACCCCGGCGACGAAGCAGGCCGCTGCGGCAGTGGCCAAGCAGGTGTTGGACGACCTGAAGGCCCGTGGTCAGGCTGCCCTGTCGAATGCCGGTTAAGCGTTTCCGGCGTCCCCGTACGCCGCAGTTCCGGCTCTGGCCCGCGCGGTTGCGGGCGCTCCCGGCGGCGCGGCTCTGGCGCAGTTGCCCGCCTCTGGCGCGGGCGGGTCTGGCGATCGTCCTCGTACTGGGCTGCACCGCGCTGCTGCTGGCCGACGGCACGTCGTCGGACCGGGCGGCGGCAGGTCCCGCTGCGCCGACCGGTTCGGCCACCCCGGCCGGTTCCGCCGCCCCGCCGGAGAAGCCCGGCACCGCCGCCCGGCGGGACCAGCTGATCAGCCCGCCGGGGCTGCTGTTCGGCATCGCCACGCCGAGCGCGCCGCACGCGGAGGAGACCGCGAACATGGCGCAGATCGTCGGGGTGCGGCCGACCGTCCAGGAGTACTTCCTGAAGTGGGATCAGAGCTTCGACCAGGAAGCCTTCGAGGAGTCGTACCGGCTCGGCGGGGTGCCGCTGCTGACCTGGGAGCCGTGGTCGGGCGGCGACAAGGCGGTCGACCAGCCGGAGTTCGCGCTGGCGAAGATCGCCGCCGGGGCGCACGACGGCTACGTGAAGCGGTTCGCCCAGGCCGTGAAGAAGGCCGGCCGGCCGGTGGTGCTGCGCTTCGCGCACGAGATGAACGAGCCCTGGTACACCTGGTCCGAGGACCGCAACGGCAACCGGCGCGGTGACTACATCGCGGCCTGGCGGCACGTGCACGACGTGTTCGAGCAGCAGGGCGTGACCAACGTGGTCTGGTTCTGGTGCCCGGACCTGCAGAGCCCGGAGAAGTCCCCGCTGTCCCGCTACTTCCCTGGTGACGACTACGTGGACTGGATCGGGACGGAGGCGTACAGCACCGACGGGGAGACCACCGCCGAGCAGCTGCTGGGCGCCACCTACCGGGAGTTGGTCGCGCTGTCGGACAAGCCGCTGTTCATCGGCGAGGCCGGGGTCCGGCCGACGGCCGTCAAGCCGGCGCTGATCCGGGACTTCTTCTCCTGGCTGTCGAAGCACCCGCGGGTGATCGGGTTCGTCTGGTTCCAGTTCTCCGACGCCGACGGCTCCCGCTACGACTGGCGGTTCACCACCTCGCCGGAGGCGCAGCGCGGTTTCCAGGACGGTCTGGCGTCGCTGCTGCTGGCCCCGGGGCCGATGCGCTGACGGTTCGTCAGCTGACGACACGTGTGCGGGCCCGAGCAACCAGCTCCGGGCCCGCACACGTGTCGTGCACGCCGCACCCATATGATCTGGAGCCGGATCAGCACCAGGGGAGCACTTTCGGCGGCTCGGCGAACTGCTTCGTTCGAGGACCGGAGGCCAGGGAGAGACTTCATGAGCAGTTACCACCAGCCCGTCCAGGGGGACCTCGCGACGGCTGTGCGGACCGACCAGGAGACCGAGGCCGCGGTGCCGCCTCGGAGCGGCGGCCGAAGAGCGGCCAGACGCAAGGGGCGGGGCGGGGGGAAGTTCCGGCTCGACATCGAGGGTCTGCGGGCGGTGGCGGTCCTGCTGGTGCTGGCCTTCCACGCCGCACCGGCGCTCGTGCCCGGCGGTTTCATCGGGGTCGACGTCTTCTTCGTCATCTCCGGATTCCTCATCACCTCGCTACTGGTGCACGAGATAGGGAAGACCGGCCGGATCTCGCTGACCGGGTTCTACGCCCGTCGGGCGAAGCGACTGCTGCCCGCCGCCTGTCTCACCCTGCTCACCGCGGCGGTGCTGACCTACCTCTACCTGCCGGTCACGCAGCGCTCCACCTTCGGCGGCGACATCGTGGCCGCGGCCGTCTACGCCGTCAACTGGCGGCTGGCCGACCGATCCGTGGACTACCTGGCCGCGGATGTGCTGCCCTCGCCGGTCCAGCACTTCTGGTCGCTGGCGGTGGAGGAGCAGTTCTACCTGGTCTGGCCGGTGCTGATCGTGCTGGCGCTCTGGCTCGCCCCGAAGATCCGCTGGTCGGTGCGCCGGGTGCTGGCCGTGGTCATCACGCTGGTGGCCGGTGCGTCGCTGGCCTACTCGGTGGTCCACACCGCGGCATCCCCGGCGGAGGCGTTCTTCGTCACCCCGACCCGCCTGTGGGAGCTGGCCGTCGGCGCGATCGTCGCCCTGGCCGCACCGCGCCTGGCCGTGCTCGGACGGGGCGTCAGCGCGACGCTCGCCGCGGTCGGCCTGCTGGTGATCCTGGGCGGTGGCTACTTCCTCGACGGCACCTTCGCCTGGCCCGGGTACTGGGCGCTGCTGCCCACCCTGGGCGCCGCCGCCGTGCTGGTCGGCGGGATCAACGGTCCGCGGGGCGCCGGGCAGCTGCTCGCCTTCCGGCCGCTGGTGTGGATCGGCGGCATCAGCTACTCGCTCTACCTCTGGCACTGGCCGCTGCTGATCGCGGCTCAGGCCGAGTGGGGCGACGGGACCAAGGTCGGCGTCCTCGCCGTACTGGCGTCCGTCGTCCCGGCCTGGCTCTCGCACAAGCTGGTGGAGAACCCGATCCGCTCCTCCGCCGCGCTGGCCAAGCCGTTCAAGGCGGCCTGGGCCGTCGGCCTGCCGTTCACCGCGCTCGCGGTCGCCTCCGGCCTGCTGCTGGTCGGCATCGCCTCGGGCAGCGACGACGGCGGCCCGGTCGCCGGTGCTGCCTCGCTGACCGGCATGAGCGCCAAGCAGCAGGGCGACCTGTGGAAGGTGAACAGCTACCCGGCCGTCCGGCCCGACCCGCTGAAGGCGACGGCGGACGTGCCGGAGGCCTACGGCAAGGGCTGCCAGGCCAAGCAGGAGACCTCCGAGGTGGCTTCCTGCGACTTCGGTGACGTCTCGGCCGCCACCGTGGTCGTGATGGTCGGCGACTCGAAGATGCTGCAGTGGCAGCCGGCCCTCGACGCGATCGGCAAGGCGCACGGCATCCACGTCGTCACCGTCACCAAGTCCACCTGCGCGTTCGCCGACACCGTCGCGGTGCTCAACGACAAGGCCTACAAGACCTGCGTCGACTGGAACAAGAAGGCGATGGCCAAGATCATCGAGCTGCACCCGGCTCTGGTGCTCACCTCGCAGAACTCCGCCCGAGCCTTGACCAACGCCTCGGCGACCGGCCCCGGCGAGGTCCCGCCGATGCGCGACGGCATGGAGCGCAGCTGGACCAAGCTGCAGAAGGCCGGCATCCCGGTGACGGTGGTGCTGAACAACGTCAACGGCGTGCCCTCGCCGGTCTACGAGTGCGTGGCCAAGAACAAGTCCAAGCTGTCCGCGTGCTCGTTCGGCACGCCGGACTACCAGACCGCGGACCTGCAGACCGAACTGGCCAAGAAGCTCGGCGTGGGCGTCATCGACCTCAACCCGCTGATCTGCCCGGCCAAGCACTGCCCCGCGGTGATCGGCTCGGCGCTGATCTACCGGGACGGCTCGCACGTCACCGCGACCTACGTGAAGACCCTGGTCCCGGCTCTGGAGGAGCAGCTGAAGCGGGAGTTCGTCCGCCGCAAGCTCAGCTGGAAGTAGCGGTCAGGAAAGGCGGACGGGCCCGGAGCGTTGTGCTCCGGGCCCGTCTGTCGTTCCTGTTCCGCGAGGTCAGTCCGGCAGGCCGTCGGCGAGCTTGACGGTGGCGATGCCGGAGCGGAAGGCGCTCTGGGTCTCCGGGGTCTCGTCGAAGCGCCAGTCCGACTTGGCGCCGTGGTCGGTGTCGCGTTCGAACCAGATGAAGCCGACCACGTCGGGCTGCTGGTTGAGCCAGACGAAGAAGTCGGTGATCCACTGCGCCTTGAGCGCGGTGCTCGGCTCGCGGCCGGTCTCGGTGATCAGGAACGGCTTCTTGGTGAGGCCGCGCAGCATGGCGATGGTCGGCCCGAAGGTGTCCTCGGCCGTCTTCTCACCCTTGGTGCCGTAGCCGGTCATGCCGATCCAGTCGACGTAGTCGTCGCCCGGGTAGAGCGCGCTGAGCGAGGTGTTCGGCACCGGGCGCAGGATGTTGGGGCTCCAGGTCCAGATCACGTTGGTCGCGCCGGCCTCGGTGAACAGGTCGTGGATGTGCCGCCAGGCCTGCGCGTACTGGCCCTTCTGGTTGCCGTTCTGGCTCTCCGACCAGGGGTACCAGACACCGTTCATCTCGTGCGCGAACCGGATCGCCACCGGCCACTTCTGGGCGGCGACCTGCTGGGCGAAGCGGCGCACGTACTCGTCGTGGGAGCCGTCGATGATGGTCGACAGCTTGTACGCGGGCTGGTCGGTGTGGCCGGCGTCCTCGCCCTCCCAGGGCTCCCAGGACAGCACGGGCAGGGTGCCGTGCTCGTAGGCCTGGGATATCGCCTTCGGGTTGAAGTCGGCGTTCCAGCGGATGAAGTACTCGGTCATGGTGGGGCGGGTGCCGGCCTTGTCGGCGATGGCGTCCACCTCGCCCGAGGACCACGGCGCCTCGGGGGTGGCCACCCCGAAGTACTTGCCGTCGGGAGCGCTGAACAGCGACTTGTCGGGCACCGGCGGCGGCGCCGGGTGCAGCAGCTGCTGCAGTCCGGGCACGCCCGCGGCCTGCCCGAGGCCCGCGTAGCGGGGGCCCTTGGCGTCGAGCTCCAGGGCGGCCATGACGCCCCAGCAGAGGGTGGCCAGCAGCAGCATGCTGACGGTCATCCAGATCCGCAGCCGGATCCCGCTGCCACGGGACCACCAGTGCATCTTCTTCTTGCGCCGGGAGGTGGCGTTCGAGCCGCTCTGGGCGTTGACTTCCACGACTGTCTCAGACACTCATCATCACCGAGCCGATCAGCATCGCGCTGCCCAGCAGATAGGGAATGGCCACCTTCGGACTGCGGACCTTCTCGCCGGCGAAGCTGTCCTTGCGGGTGCCCCAGGAGGCGTTGTGGCCCATTCGGAAGAAGCCCAGCAGCCGGACCGGGAGCAGGATGAAGGTGTTGATCACCATGAACACCGGCAGGAAGACCAAGTCCTGCGAGCGGTAGGCGAAGTGGCGGCCGAACCGGACGGCCAGCGAGAGCACGGACATCGCCGCGGCGAGCACCAGGATGGTGGCGATGGCCTTCCACTGCACGGCCGGCAGCGGCAGATCCAGGTACAGGCTCGGGCCGGTGTGCCGCCACAGCGCCTTCGCCCAGGACGCGAAGGAGCCGAGCAGGACGAACGGCACCAGGATGTCCACCACGTAGAACAGGGCCAGCATCTTCGCGTGGCGCAGCATCCACGGCAGCATCCGCAGCGTGTTGTACTGCGAGCCGCGAGCCCAGCGGTACTGCTGCTTGGTCAGCTTGCCGAGCTTCAGCGGCGCGTCGGTGTAGACGAGCGAGCTGGACTGGTACACGGTGCGGTAGCCCTGCTTCAGGGCGTAGTTGGTCAGGGTGCGGTCGTCGCTGACTTCCAGGAAGACGCCGAGGAACTTCTTCGACAGGAAGTCGTCCATGCAGTCGGTCAGGATCTTCTGGCGGAAGGCGATGGTGCGGCCGGGCAGGCAGCCGACGGTGCCGAGCACGCTCATCGCGGGCAGCGAGTACTGGCAGCGGACACTCTCCAGCCAGTCCGCCCAGCGGGTGAGCACCGAGCGGCCGGGCTCCAGGATGCGCTGACGGGTGGTCACCCCGCCGACCTTCTCGTCGCGGAACGGCTTGACCAGCTCCCGCAGGGTGGTGGGGGTCCACACGGTGTCGGAGTCCACCAGCACCGCGATCTCGCCGGTGCACACCTCAAGGCCGACCTTCAGTGCGTTGCGCTTGCCGGGGACCTCGGTCCACAGCCAGTAGACGCCGAGCCCGTCGCAGACCTGCTCCAGCACCTCGTTGCGCTTGCCGTTGATGACCACGACGATCTCGGTCGGCTGCTGGTCGATGATCCGGTCGAGCACCGAGTAGAAGAGGTCCGCCGGCTCGTCGACCACCGGAATGATCACCGAGGTGGTCACGGAGTAGGGTCGCGTCCAGGGCTTGTAGCGGCGGGCCAGGCCGAGCCTGACGAACCAGAGGATCCACACGACGCTCATGAAGACGGCGAAGGGGTACACCGCGCCGACAGTCCACCATTGGCGGAGCTGGAGCAGAAAAGCGAGCATGTCCCCCGGTACCGTCTCGAATAGTTGCTTGCACACTGACTAGGCCGATCTGATGATAGTCGGCTCGTGAAAGTGTGAATCGGGTCGAAACGGGCATTACGGACTGCCCCCCCGGGCTGATCGGACATCGGAACGAAGTCGTGATGCCGATGGTGTGTCAGAGCTTGCGCAGCAGCGCGCGGCGGACCTTGTGGTCGGCACCCTTCTGCAGGACCAGGGTGGCCCGGCCGCGGGTGGGGAGGACGTTCTCCAGCAGGTTGGGCTTGTTGATGGTGCGCCAGACCTGGCGGCCGTACTCCATCGCCTCCTCCTCCGGCACCTCGGTGAAGCGGCGGAAGTAGGAGTTGGGGTCCTGGAAGGCGGTGTCCCGGAGCTTCTTGAAGCGGGACAGGTACCAGCTCTCGATGTCGTCGGTGCGGGCGTCGACGTAGATCGAGAAGTCGAAGTAGTCGGCCACCGCGAGCCGGGTCCGGCCGTCGGTGCCGGGCAGTGCGGGCTGGAGCACGTTCAGGCCCTCGACAATCAGGATGTCGGGGCGCTCCACGGTGAGGCGCTCGTCCGGCACGATGTCGTAGACCAGGTGCGAGTAGACCGGGGCGGTGACCCGTTCCTTGCCGGCCTTCACGTCCGCCACGAAGCGCATCAGGGCCCGGCGGTCGTACGACTCCGGGAAGCCCTTGCGGGCCATCAGGCCGCGGCGGCGGAGCTCGGCGTTGGGGAGCAGGAAGCCGTCGGTGGTGACCAGCTCGACCCGGGGGTGCTCCGGCCAGCGGGCCAGCAGGGCCTTGAGCAGGCGGGCGGTGGTGGACTTGCCGACGGCCACCGAGCCGGCCACGCCGATCACGAACGGGGTGCGGATGCGCTCGGTGTCGGGGGTGTCCAGGAAGGTCCCGACCGTGCTGCGCAGCTCGTGGGTGGCGTGGATGTAGAGGTTCAGCAGCCGGGACAGCGGCAGGTAGACGTCCCGCACCTCGTCCAGGTCGAGGGCGGTGCCCAGGCCGCGCAGCCGCTCCACCTCCTCGGCGGTCAGCGGGAGCGGCGTGCGCTCGCGCAGGGCGCTCCACTCGGCCCGGCTCAGATCCACGTACGGGGAGGGGGTGGGCGTCGCGGGGGCGCCCCTCGTACAGAGTTCGGTCAGCACAGGCTCCATTGTGGGCCGTTCCGGGCCCCGGGGGTGCTGTGGTGTCGGTCACCAGGGCCTGGCGTGGGCTCCGGGGAAGCGCCGATATCCTGGCGCGATGTGCGGAATCGTAGGTTATGTGGGCTCTCTTGAAGCCCAGAATGTAGTGATCGAAGGTCTGCGACGGCTCGAGTACCGGGGTTACGACTCCGCGGGCGTGGCCGTCCAGACGCGAGGCGCCGACGGGCAGTGGAGCCTTGCCACGGACAAGCGCGCGGGCAAGCTGGTCAACCTGGAGAAGGCCCTGGCGGAGACCCCTCTCCCCGCCGGCACCTCCGGTATCGGCCACACCCGGTGGGCCACCCACGGCGGCCCGACCGACGCCAATGCCCACCCCCACCTGGACGACGCGCGGCGGGTCGCGGTGGTGCACAACGGCATCATCGAGAACTTCGCCCAGCTGAGGGCCGAGCTCGCCGAACGGGGCCACACGCTGCGCTCGGAGACCGACACCGAGGTCGTCGCCCACCTGCTGGGCGAGGCGTTCGAGGGTGACCTCGCCGAGGCGATGCGGGTGGTGTGCCGTCAGCTGGACGGGGCGTTCACTCTGGTCGCGGTGCACGCGGACCAGCCCGGCGTGGTGGTCGGCGCGCGGCGCAACTCCCCGCTGGTGGTCGGCCGCGGCGAGGGCGAGAACTTCCTCGCCTCGGACGTGGCGGCATTCATCGCCCACACCCGGGAGGCGATCGAGCTCGGGCAGGACCAGGTGGTCGAGCTGCGCGCGGAGTCGGTGACCGTCACCGACTTCGACGGCCGGACCGCCGAGGTGCGCGAGTACCACGTGGACTGGGACGCGTCGGCCGCCGAGAAGGGCGGTTACGACTACTTCATGCTCAAGGAGATCGCCGAGCAGCCGAAGGCGGTCGCGGACACCCTGCTGGGCCGGATCGGTGCGGACGGGCAGCTGACGCTGGACGAGCTGCGGATCTCCGACGCCGAGCTGCGGCAGGTCGACAAGGTGGTGATCGTCGCCTGCGGCACCGCGTTCCACGCCGGGATGATCGCCAAGTACGCGATCGAGCACTGGACCCGGATTCCGTGCGAGGTGGAGGTGGCATCGGAGTTCCGGTACCGGGACCCGATCCTGGACGACCGGACGCTGGTGATCGCGATCTCGCAGTCCGGCGAGACCATGGACACCCTGATGGCCCTGCGGCACGCCCGTGAGCAGGGCGCCAAGGTGCTGGCGATCTGCAACACCAACGGCTCCACCATCCCGCGCGAGTCCGACGCCGTCCTCTACACCCACGCCGGCCCTGAGGTCGCGGTCGCCTCGACCAAGGCCTTCCTGACTCAGCTGGTCGCCTGCTACCTGGTCGCCCTGTACCTGGGTCAGGTGCGCGGCACCAAATGGGGTGACGAGATCCAGAGCGTCATCCGTGAGCTCCGTGAGGCCCCCAAGCAGGTCGAGCAGGTGCTGCTGACCATGGAGCCGGTCCGAGAGCTGGCCCGGTCGCTGGCGGATGCCAAGTCGGTGCTGTTCCTGGGGCGGCACGTGGGGTACCCGGTGGCGCTGGAAGGTGCGCTGAAGCTCAAGGAGCTGGCATACATGCACGCCGAGGGCTTCGCCGCCGGTGAGCTCAAGCACGGCCCGATCGCGCTGATCGAGGAGGGCCTGCCGGTGGTCGTGGTGGTGCCCTCGCCGCGTGGCCGCTCGATCCTGCACGACAAGATCGTCTCCAACATCCAGGAGATCCGGGCCCGTGGCGCCAGGACGATCGTGATCGCGGAGGAGGGCGACGAGGCCGTTGTCCCGTACGCCGACCACCTGATCCGCATCCCCGTCACGCCCGTGCTGCTCCAGCCGCTGGTGTCGACGGTGCCGCTCCAGGTCTTCGCCTGCGAACTGGCCACCGCCAAGGGCCACGAGGTCGACCAGCCCCGCAACCTGGCGAAGTCCGTCACGGTGGAGTGAGGCGCGCCGCTCCCCTGTGGTGATCCGTCACTGCAGGGGAGCGGTGTCCAGGGCGAACGAGAACGGGGCGGGCAGGTCGAGCGGCTTGCCGAACGGGACCTGGATGAGCGCGGCGTAGTCGCCGTCGACGGGGTCGGTGAAGAGCACGGCCTCGGCGCGGCTGCGGTCGATCAGCAGGTAGCAGGGGATGCCGGCAGCGGCGTAGCCCCGCCGCTTGACGTCACGGTCCTTCTGCGGGCCGGTGGAGGTCACCTCCAGCACGAGCAGGACACCGGACGGCTGAGCCCAGGAGTCCTGCGCACGGAAGTGCCCGAGCGGCGCCACGGTCGCGTCCGGGATGAACCGGCCACCCGGCGTGATCAGGCCCTTTCCGCCGCTGACGTACAGGTCCGCAGCAGCATGGCGGGCCACCGCGCGGGAGAACCGGGCGATGGCGTCCTCGTGGTCGCCGTCCGGGGGTGGGGTCACGACGATTTCCCCTTCGATCAGTTCGGCCTTGTAGCCCGGGGGCGTGTCGAGGTTGAGGAAGGTCTGGAGGAGATCGTCCCCGGACACCGGGTGCTCGATGGCTGGCATGGCGACCATGGCCCTTCTCCCTCCTGGTGGGGTCGGTCTGCGCGACAGGTTAGGTCTGCGGGCCGACACCCGGAGGGGATCGAAGCGGTTCTCACTCGAAAGTGTGCCGTAAGGTCCGGGCAGCGAGAGAGAGGAGCGGTTCGCGGTGATTGTCGGGGTCGGGATCGACGTGGCGGAGATCGAACGGTTCGGGGCGGCGCTGGTGCGTACGCCCGGGATGGCGGAGCGGCTGTTCACGCCGGGGGAGTTGCTGTTGCCGAGCGGGGCGCGGCGCGGGGCGGCTTCGCTCGCGGCGCGGTTCGCGGCGAAGGAGGCGCTGGCAAAGGCGCTCGGTGCGCCGGGCGGGATGCGCTGGACGGATGCCGAGATCGAGGTCGGGGAGGCCGGGCGGCCGATCCTGACGGTGCGGGGGACGGTGGCGGCCCGGGCGGCCGAACTGGGCGTCCGGTCGTGGCATGTGTCGCTGAGTCATGATGCGGGCGTAGCGTCGGCCGTGGTGATCGCGGAAGGCTGAGCCCGGAGGTTGTCGCATGCGGTACGCCCACACGGTGGAACAGGTACGTGCGGCGGAGGCCGCGGCGATGGCCCGGCTGCCCGAGGGGACGCTGATGCAGCGAGCCGCGTACGGCCTGGCGGCCGTCTGCGTCCGGCTGCTGGACCGGGTGTACGGCAGCCGGGTGCTGGTGCTGGCCGGGAGCGGCGACAACGGGGGCGACGCGCTGTACGCGGGCGCCCTGCTGGCCCGGCGCGGGGCCCGGGTGCGGGCGCTGCTGCTGTCGCCGGAGCGGGTGCACGCGGGCGGGCTGGCGGCGCTGCGGTCGGCCGGCGGGCGGGTGACGGCGGATCAGGCGGAGTTCGGCCGGGCCGATCTGGTGCTGGACGGCATCGTGGGCATCGGCGGCCGGGGCGGGCTGCGGCCGGAGGCGGCCTGGTTCGCCGGGGCGTCCCGGCGGGGCACCGTGGTGGCGGTGGACGTCCCGAGCGGCGTGGACGCGGACACCGGCGAGGTGGCGGGCGCGGCGCTGCGGGCCGACGTGACGGTCTGCTTCGGCACCCACAAGCCCGGCCTGCTGGTCGACCCCGGGGCCTCGTACGCCGGGGTGGTGCACTTGGTCGGCCTCGGGCTCGACCTGCCGGAGGCGGCGGTGACGGTCCTTCAGGACGCGGACGTCCGGGCGCTGCTGCCGGTGCCCGGCGCGGAGAGCGACAAGTACCGGCGCGGGGTGGCCGGCATCGCGGCCGGGTCGGCGAAGTACCCCGGGGCGGCGGTGCTCTCGGTGGCGGGGGCGCTGCGGGGCGGGGCCGGGCTGATCCGGTACGTCGGGTCGGCGGCGCCCGAGGTGGTGCGACGGTTCCCCGAGGTGGTGGTCAGCGACGAGGGGTTGACGGCGGCCGGGCGGGTGCAGTCCTGGGTGGTCGGTCCCGGTGGCGGGGACGGCGTGGGCGAGGTGCTGGACCAGGCCCTCGGGGCGGGCGTGCCGGTGCTGGTCGATGCGGACGGGCTGACCGAGCTGGCGCGGCGGGGGCCGGTGGCCGGCGCCTCGCTGGTGCTGACCCCGCACACGGGGGAGGCGGCGCGGCTGCTGGCCGGGGCGACGGGGCAGCCGCCCCGGGCGGCGGCCGAGCTGGCGGCCGCCCGGCTGGCCACGGCCCGGCGGCTGGCGGAGCTGTACGGGGCGACGGTCCTGCTCAAGGGCTCCACCACGGTGGTCGCCGACCCCGACGGCCGCTGCCGGGTCAACCCGACCGGTACCCCGTGGCTGGCCACGGCGGGCAGCGGCGACGTCCTGGCGGGGCTGCTGGGCTCGCTGCTGGCTGCCGGCCTGAGCCCCTTCGACGCCGCCTCGGTCGCCGCTTACCTGCACGGCCTCGCGGGGCGGCACGCCGCGGAGCGGGGGACCCCGGTCACGGCCATGGACGTGGCAGCGGCGGTGAGCTTCTAGGTCCGGCGTCCGGGTCGCTGCGAAAGTGCCGTTCCCCGAGCCCATGTCTTCCGAACCATGTGCCGAATGCAGAGGCTTATGGGCTGGTCTGGGAGACTGATAGGCGATGACGACTGCGAACACGACCGGGACGGCCCTGCTCACCGACGGGGTGCGCGCCGAGGCGACCATTGACCTGGCTGCCCTGCGCGGGAACCTCGCCGCGCTGCGCGAGCGCACCCGCGGCCCCGAGCTGATGGCGGTGGTCAAGGCGGACGCCTACGGCCACGGCGCGGTCAGCTGTGCGCGGGAGGCCGTTGCGGCCGGCGCCCGGTGGCTGGGGACGGCGACGCCGGAGGAGGCGCTCGCGCTGCGGGCGGCGGGCATCGGGGCGGACCTGGCCCGGGTGCTGTGCTGGCTGTGGATCCCGGGCGGGCCGTGGGCGCAGGCGCTGCGGGCCGAGATCGACATCTCGGTGAGCGGCCGGTGGGCGCTGGACGAGCTGCTCGCGGCCGTCCGGGAGACCGGGGTCCAGGCCCGGGTGCACCTGAAGGCCGACACCGGTCTGGGCCGCAACGGCTGCCAGCCCCGGGACTGGCCCGAGCTGGTGGCGAGCGCCCGCGCCGCCGAGGCCGAGGGCCTGCTGAAGGTGGTCGGCGTCTGGTCGCACTTCGCCGCCGCGGACGAGCCGGGCCACCCGTCCATCCAGTTCCAGCTGGACTCCTTCGCCGAGGCGCTGGCGCAGGCCGAGCGGGCCGGGCTGCGCCCGGAGGTGCGGCACCTGGCGAACTCGCCGGCCACCCTGCTGCTGCCGCAGTCGCACTACGACCTGGTCCGCCCCGGCCTGGCGATGTACGGGCTGTCCCCGGTGCCCGAGGTCGGCGCCCCGGCGGACTTCGGGCTGCGCCCGGTGATGGCGCTGACCGCCCGGCTGGCCCTGGTGAAGCACGTCCCGGGCGGACACGGCGTCAGCTATGGGCACCACTACACGACTTCGGGCGAGACCACGCTCGGCCTGGTACCGGTCGGCTACGCGGACGGCATCCCCCGGCACGCCAGCGGCACCGGCCCGGTGCAGGTGGGCGGCAAGTGGTACACGGTGGCCGGCCGGGTGGCGATGGACCAGTTCGTGATCGACCTCGGCGGCGAGACCGCGCGGGCCGGCGACGAGGTGCTGCTGTTCGGCAACGGCGAGCACGGCGAGCCGACGGCCGAGGACTGGGGCCGGGCCTGCGGCACCATCTCGTACGAGATCGTCACCCGGATCGGCTCCCGGGTTCCGCGCCGCTACCTGGGGGCGTCCTCGTGACCGAGCGGACGCCCGGGGTCGGCCGGGCGGCCGGGCTGATCGGGATCTCGGTCGGCCTGCTGGCCGCCGGTGCGGCGGCCGGCGTCGCGGTGGAGCGGCTGACGGTGGGCCGGGCGACCCGGCGGCGGGCCCGCGAGGAGCTGGACGCCGCCGCCCCGTACGGTTCGCTGCGCGGCCGTCCGGTCAAGGTGGCCGCAGCGGACGGGACCGAGCTGTACGTCGAGGTGGACGGGGCCGAGGACGCGCCGCTGACGGTGGTGTTCAGCCACGGCTACTGCCTGAACCAGGACAGCTGGCACTTCCAGCGCGCCGCGCTGCGCGACCGGGCCCGGCTGGTGTTCTGGGACCAGCGCAGCCACGGCCGGTCCGAGCGCTCGCGCTCCTACCTGGCGGGCGAGGCCGCCAGCATCGACCTGCTGGGTGCGGACCTGAAGGCGGTGCTGGACGCCGTCGCGCCGACCGGGCCGCTGGTGCTGGTCGGGCACTCGATGGGCGGGATGACCGTGATGGCGCTGGCCGCCCAGGAGCCGGAGTTGTTCCGGGACCGGGTGGCCGGGGTGGCGCTGATCGGCACGCTGGCGGCCGGCTGGGACGCGGTCCCGCTCGGCCTGCCCGCCGCGCTGGTGCGGCCGATGAAGCGGATGGCGCCCGGGGTGGTGAAGCTGCTGGGCCGTCAGGCCGCCCTGGTGGAAGCGACCAAGCGGGTCGGCGCCGACGTGACCGCGCTGCTCTACCGGCGCTACTCCTTCGGGGGCGCGGACGTCGATCCCGGGGTGTCCCGGTTCGCCGAGCAGATGCTGGACGCCACCCCGTTCGACGTGGTGGCCGAGTTCTACCCGGCGTTCAGCGGGCACGACAAGCTGGCCGCGCTGGTGGCGATGGCCGGCCGGCCCGCCCTGGTGCTGGCCGGGACGAAGGACCTGCTGACCCCGCCCGAGTACAGCGAGGCGATCGCCGCCGCGCTGCCCGGGGCGGAGCTGGTGCTGGTGCCGGACGCGGGACACCTGGTGATGCTGGAGCGGCCGGAGCTGGTGGACCGTCATCTGACGGAGCTGCTGGCCGCCGCCGGAGGGAAGGAATGAGCGCGGTGATCACAGTGGAGACCCCCGAACGGATGAACCGGCTCGGGTACGCGCTGGCCGGGGTGCTGCGCCCCGGCGACCTGGTGCTGCTCTCGGGGGAGCTGGGCGCGGGCAAGACCACGCTGACCCGGGGCCTCGGCGAGGGCCTGGGGGTGCGCGGTGCGGTCACCTCGCCGACCTTCGTGATCGCCCGGGTGCACCCGTCGCTGACCGGGGGCCCGGCGCTGGTGCACGTCGACGCGTACCGGCTGGGCGGCGGCCTGGACGAGATGGAGGACCTCGACCTCGACGTCTCGCTGCCGGAGTCGGTGGTGGTGGTCGAGTGGGGTGAGGGCAAGGTCGAGCAGTTGACGGACGACCGGCTGGAGGTCCGGATCGAGCGGGCGATCGGCGGGGCGGCCGAGGAGGACGCGGACCCGCGCCAGGTCCGGCTGACCGGGGTGGGGTCGCGCTGGGCCGGGGTGGATCTCACCCGGCTGGGTGAGATCTGAGTTTCCGACGGAGTGTCGGCAACATGTTGTCGGCGGGGTCCCGGGTGTGATGGGATGGCCTCTGCGGTTAGGTGTGCCTAACTAGGGAGACACATCATGTCCAGCACGAAGCCAGCTCCGACGCCGGACCCGCAGGCCCCGATGCGGGCCCTGCTCGCCGCCGCCGCGGCCGCCCGCGCGGTCTCCACCCCGCCGAAGCCCGAGCAGCTCGCGGAGCCCGGGGCCAGGGCCGCCAAGGCCGCCTGAGCCCCCGCCGGGCGTGGTCCTAGGGGACCACCACGACCTTGGTGCCGTTCGGCGCGAAGTCCCAGAGCAGCTGGCCGTCCGTCCGGCCGGAGCGGATGCCGCCGGTCTTGGCCTTCGGGTCGGCGCTCGGGGCCGGGGACGGGGACGGGGCCGGGGTGGCTCCGTCCAGTGCGGCGCTGAAGCCGAAGACCACGTTGTTCTGCTGGGCGAACCGCACCACGTGCTCGATCTGGCGCCCGTCCGTGCCGGTGCCCGAGGGCGTCCGGCTGTAGACCGTGTAGCTGCCGGGGGCCGGCTCGACCGAGCCCGGGGTGACCGTGAACGCGCCCTGGGTCGGCGGGGTCCGCTTCGGGTCGACCAGCCAGACGGCGTGGCTGCCGATCGAGTAGACCACCCGCCGCCCGGAGCCGGAGGAGGCGGGCAGGGCGGGCGCGGAGGGGCTGGCGGAGGCGCTCGGGCTCGGGGAGCCGGAGGAGCTGGTGGAGGGCCCGGCCTCGGTGGTCCGGGTGGCCGCGCCGTTGGCCTGGAAGGCCAGCAGGCCGACCGCCGCCAGTGCCGCCAGGGTGAGACCGGTGACCACCACTCCAGGACGTGACACGTCTGCTCCCGCCAGGCTCGTACCCGCTCGTGCTCTTCCGGCCCATCGTGCCAGGTCCGACAGGTCCGTCCGGACCGTCGCGGCCGTGTGTTCCGGCCCGGTATGAAATACCGACCCCGGCGCACCCCTTAACCTTGACCCCGTGCTGCTGCTTGCTTTCGACACCGCCACCCCCGCCGTCACGGCCGCCGTCCACGACGGCACCCAGGTGCTGGCCGAGGCCCACCAGGTGGATGCCCGACGGCACGGTGAACTGCTGCTGCCCTCGATCGACCGGGTGCTGCGGGAGGCGGGTGTGGACAAGCACGCGCTGACCGGCATCGCCGTCGGCGTCGGCCCGGGCCCGTACACCGGCCTGCGGGTCGGCCTGGTCACCGCGGCCACCCTCGGCCACGCGCTCGGCCTGCCGGTGCACGGCGTCTGCACGCTGGACGCAATCGCGCACCAGGCCGAGGTGGCCGGACCGTTCACGGTCGCCACCGACGCCCGGCGCAAGGAGGTCTACTGGGCCTCGTACGACGCCGACAAGCGCCGCACGGCCGGCCCCGACGTCGCCAAGGCGGCCGAGCTGACGCCCGAGCCGGTGGCGGTCGGCGCGGGTGCGCTGCTGTACCCCGAGAGCTTCCCGCAGGTGACCGGGCCCGAGCACGTGTCGGCCGGCTGGCTGGCCGACTACGCGGCCCAGGAACTGCGGGCCGGCCGGGAGCTGCTGCCGAACGTGCCGCTCTACCTGCGTCGCCCGGACGCCCAGGTCCCGGCCGGCTACAAGGCGGTGCTCCCGGCATGACCGCCGCCCGGCTGCGGTCGATGCGCTGGTGGGACATCGAGCCGGTGATGGAGCTGGAGCTCCGGCTCTTCCCCGAGGACGCCTGGTCGCGCGGCATGTACTGGTCCGAACTGGCCGACACCGGCCCCGGCGGCACCCGGCACTACACGGTGGCGGTGGCCCCGGACGGCGGCATCGTCGGCTACGCCGGGCTGATGGCCGTCGGAGCGGAGGGCGACGTGCAGACCATCGCCGTCGCCGAGGGCCACCAGGGCGCCGGGCTCGGTGCCCGGCTGCTCGCCGACCTGGTGGCCGAGTCCGCCCGGCGGCAGTGCGCCGAACTGCTGCTGGAGGTGCGGATGGACAACCCCCGCGCGCAGCGGCTGTACGAGCGCTTCGGCTTCGAGCCGGTCGGCATCCGCCGCGGCTACTACCAACCCGCCAACGTGGACGCACTGGTGATGCGTCTCGACAACCCCAAGGAGCCGGCCGATGGCTGACGAACCGTTGGTCCTCGGTATCGAGACCTCCTGCGACGAGACCGGTGTCGGCATCGTCCGCGGCACCACCCTGCTGGCCGACGCGGTCGCCTCCAGCGTGAACGACCACGCCCGGTTCGGCGGCGTGGTGCCGGAGATCGCCAGCCGGGCGCACCTGGAGGCGATGGTCCCGACCATCCAGCGCGCGCTGGACACCGCCGGGATCAAGGGCTCAGACCTGGACGGCATCGCCGTCACCGCGGGCCCCGGCCTGGCCGGCGCGCTGCTGGTCGGCGTCTCGGCGGCGAAGGCGTACGCCTGGGCGCTGGACAAGCCGCTGTACGGGGTGAACCACCTGGCCTCGCACATCTGCGTGGACCAGCTGGAGCACGGCCGGCTGCCGCAGCCGACCATGGCGCTGCTGGTCTCCGGCGGGCACTCCTCGCTGCTGCTCAGCGCGGACATCACCACCGACATCCGCCCGCTCGGCGCGACCATCGACGACGCGGCGGGTGAGGCCTTCGACAAGATCGCCCGGGTGCTCGGACTCGGCTTCCCCGGCGGCCCGGTGGTGGACCGGATGGCCCGGGACGGCGACCCGAAGGCGATCCGCTTCCCGCGTGGCCTGAGCGGCCCGAAGGACCCCGAGTACGACTTCTCCTTCTCCGGTCTGAAGACCGCGGTGGCTCGCTGGGTGGAGGGCAAGCGCCGGGCCGGTGAGACGGTGCCGGTCGCCGACGTGGCGGCCTCGTTCCAGGAGGCGGTCACCGATGTGCTGACCCGCAAGGCGGTCAAGGCCTGCAAGGACAACGGCGTCGACCACCTGATGATCGGCGGCGGGGTGGCGGCCAACTCCCGGCTGCGGGAGATGGCCCAGCAGCGCTGCGACAAGGCGGGCATCGTGCTCCGGGTGCCCCGCCCGGGCCTGTGCACCGACAACGGCGCGATGGTGGCGGCGCTCGGCTCCGAGATGGTCTGGCGCGACCGGGCGCCCTCGTCCTTCGACCTGTCGGCCGACTCCTCGCTGCCGGTCACCGAGGTCTCCGTCCCGCACACCGACCTGCACGCCGCCGCGCACGAGGCGCTGCGGTGACCGTCGCGCAGATGTGGGAGGCCCGGGCCGCCGACGGCCGGGGCGCCGAACTCTCGGCCTGGGTGCGGGAGTTCGCGCTGCCCGAGCTGCGCGGAGCGGTCCGCCGGGAGCTGTTCAGCGCCCCGGGCGACCGGGTGCTGCTGATCAGCTGGTGGGACGGCGAGCCGGTGCCGGTGGCCGACCCGCCGGCCGGGCTGCTGGCGCGCCCCGTCCATCGGTGGGGGTTCACCAGCGAGTGGGTCGAGTAGCCTTCCTGGGAGTTCGCTGAACGACGGGGAGCACGGTGAAGAAGACGTACGGGGTGGCTGCGCTCGCCCTGGTGCTGGTGACCGGATGCAGCAGTGCCGCAGGCCGGTCGCCGGCCAGTCCACCGGCCTCGACTCCCGCTCCGAGCAAGGCTGTTGACGCTCCTTCGCCGACGCCGTCGGCTCCGCAGGGAGCGGCCGGGAACTGGGCCAAGTGGGGGCTGACCGCGCTGCCGGCGGCCCCGGCCGCCCCGGCCGACAAGCCGGTCAAGCTGACCGCGAGCGGGCCGGTGCCGGTCTTCAGCGAGGTGCCCACCAAGGACAAGGTCGTCTTCATCACCATCGACGACGGGGCCGAGAAGGACCCGAAGTTCGTCGAGATGCTCACCGACCTGAAGGTGCCGGTCTCGATGTTCCTGACCCGGGACATCGTCAAGGACGACTACGGCTACTTCAAGCCGCTCCAGGCGCTCGGCAACCACGTGCACAACCACACCACCGACCACGCCCAGCTCAGCAAGGTCTCGGCGGA
Source organism: Kitasatospora sp. NPDC002040 (assembly GCF_040296785.1). Taxonomy (NCBI): domain Bacteria; kingdom Bacillati; phylum Actinomycetota; class Actinomycetes; order Kitasatosporales; family Streptomycetaceae; genus Kitasatospora; species Kitasatospora sp. NPDC002040. The sequence continues at coordinate 928,133 of NZ_JBEOXV010000001.1, forward strand.
GAAGCAGAAGTCCGAGGTCTGCGACGCCCAGACCGCGCTCACCCAGCAGTACGGCAAGGCCCCGCTGCTGTTCCGCCCGCCGTACGGCGACGGCGCGCACACCCCGCAGCTGAACACCTCGGTGCAGCAGTGCGGCCCGCGCGCGATCGTGCTCTGGCGCGAGTCGATGCAGATCCACGACATGCAGTACCAGGCCGCCGACAAGAAGCTCAAGGCCGGCGACATCGTGCTGGCGCACTTCCGGGGTCCCAAGGACCTCAAGGGCGAGACGATGACCGAGATGTTCGCCGAGATGCTGCGCCGGATCCAGGAGCAGGGCTTCGCGGTGGCCCGGCTGGAGGACTACATCCAGGCCCCGGCCGGCTGACCCGCCGTCACCGGCTGACCCAGCATCATCAGCGGTCCCCGGTCGGTCCGGCAGAGGATCACCGTGACGCTGTTCGGGCCGCTGGGCTTGAGCTGCTTGCGCAGGTCCTCGGGCGTGACGGCGATGCCGCGCTTCTTGATCACCACGGTGCCGACCGCGCGTTCGCGCAGCAGGGCCTTGAGCTTCTTGATCTGGAACGGCAGCACGTCGGTCAGCTCGTACGCGTGCGCGTACGGGGTCGCCACCAGCCGGTCCGAGGTCAGGTAGGCGATCATCGGGTCGATCAGCCGGCCGTCCACCTGCTGCGCCACCTCGGCCACCTGGTGGGCCCGGATCACCGCGCCGTCCGGCTCGTACAGGTAGCGGCCGACCGGGCCGGGCGCCGGGTCGGGCAGGTGACCGCCGGTCAGGCTGTGCGGACCGGGCAGCAGGGTGGCCCGGTGCGGCTCGGTGGCGCCGGTGCCGAACCAGAGCACCGCCTCCTTGACCTCGCCGTGGTCCGAGACCCACTCGGCCTCGGCGCCCTCGGGCACCAGTGCGTGCGGGATGCCGGGCGCCACCTTGAGCGCCCCGTACGGGGTCCGCCGGGCCGCCTCGACCGCCCAGGAGAGCGGCGGGGAGTACGCCTCCGGATCGAAGACCCGGCCGCGCGCCGTCCGCCGCGCGGGGTCGGTGAAGACCGCGTCGTACCCGGTGACGTCCACCTCGGTCACGTCCGCCTGCCGTACCTCGATCAGGTCGGCCAGGCCCAGGGCGGCGGCGTTGGCCCCGGCCACCGCGCAGGTCAGCGGGTCGCGGTCGACCGCCAGCACCTGCACCCCGGCCCGGGCCAGCGCGATCGCGTCGCCGCCGATCCCGCAGCACAGGTCGGCCAGCCGCTTCACCCCGAGCCCGGCGAACCGCTGCGCCCGCCACTCGGCCACGCTGCGGCGGGTGGCCTGCTCGACCCCGTTCGGGGTGAAGTACATCGCGTCCGCGTCGTCGCCGAACTTGGCCCGGGCCCGCTGCCGCAGCCCGGCCTGCGCGAGCGCGGCCCGGACCAGCTCGGCCGGGTGCTGCTTGCGCAGCCGGGTGGCCAGCACCAGCTCCTCACCGGGCCTGAACTCCCGCAGCTCGGCCAGCAGGGCCTGTCCCTGGTCGGTCAGCAGGGCCCGGAACGATTCGATCTCCACGGGGCCATTGTGCCGCTCGGGGGCGGGGCGTCCGCCCGGCTCCGGCTCCGTCCCCGGGACCGGAGGGTCAGTTGCACCGGCCGCTGCCGCTGAAGCAGGGGTGGTAGTCCGAGGGCAGCGGGGCGGGCTTGGGCGGCGGGGTGTTCCGCTGCTCCTGGACCTGGGCGACCCCGACGAGCAGTAGCACCGCGGCGAGCAGCAGCCCGTGCAGCACGGCGGTCACCCGGAGCCGGCCGTACCAGGCGAAGCCGGTGACCAGCAGCAGCCAGAGCGCCAGTGCGCCGACGGTCAGCACCGGCACCCAGTCGTACGGCGGCGGCGGGGGAGGGAGGGCGGAGGAGCCCGTCGGCTTGACCCCGGAGGAGGAGGCGGCCCAGGCGCGCAGGCCCAGCGTGAGCCCCGCGTAGAACGCTCCGCCGACCGAGAGCAGCAGGAGCAGGAACGCCGACACCAGGTCGGTCGCGAGGTCGGGGCGGGGGCGCTCGGCAGCGGGCATGACGGCAATTCTGCCCACCGGGAGCGGCCTCGCACATGAGTACCGGTACTCGTTTCCGGCGGTTCTCCGAGCCACGCCGTTGGCACTCTGGTTGACTGAGTGCTAACGGCCGCCTATGGTCGTTCCTGGCACTCCCCACCGGGTGAGTGCTAACGCGATGAAGCGAGTCTGACCCCCGCGACGGCAGACCCGTACTCATCGCCACCTACCTGAAGAACAACCCCGTAATCTCCGAAGGGGAGCTCGGACGTGACCGCCAGCAGCAAGGTTGCCATCAAGCCGCTCGAGGACCGCATCGTGGTCCAGCCGCTCGACGCCGAGACCACCACGGCCTCCGGCCTGGTTATCCCGGACACCGCCAAGGAGAAGCCCCAGGAGGGCGTCGTCCTGGCCGTCGGCCCGGGTCGCTTCGAGGACGGCCAGCGTCTCCCGTTGGACGTCGCCGTCGGCGACATCGTCCTGTACTCGAAGTACGGCGGCACCGAGGTCAAGTACCAGGGTGAGGAATACCTGGTTCTCTCGGCGCGCGACGTTCTCGCCATCATCGAGAAGTAAGACGTACCAGCCCGCCCCGGATTCTTGTCACCAGTGACAGGGGCCCGGGGCGCGGTTGTTGGCTCACGCCGTCGTCAGTAGACCCCTTTAGGAAACGGAATCATGCCGAAGATCCTGCAGTTCGACGAGGACGCCCGCCGCTCGCTCGAGCGTGGCGTGAACAAGCTGGCCGACACCGTCAAGGTGACCATCGGTCCCAAGGGCCGCAACGTCGTCATCGACAAGAAGTTCGGCGCGCCGACCATCACCAACGACGGTGTCACCATCGCCCGTGAGGTCGAGCTGGACGACCCGTACGAGAACCTTGGCGCGCAGCTGGTCAAGGAGGTCGCGACCAAGACCAACGACGTCGCGGGCGACGGCACCACCACCGCCACCGTGCTGGCCCAGGCCCTGGTCAACGAGGGTCTCCGGAACGTCGCCGCCGGCGCCGGCCCGGCCGCCCTGAAGAAGGGCATCGACAAGGCCGTCGCCGCCGTCTCCGCGCACCTGCTCGCCAGCGCGCGTGAGATCGAGGGCAAGGAGGACGTGGCCGCCGTCGCGTCCCTGTCCGCCCAGGACCAGCAGGTCGGCGACCTGATCGCCGAGGCGATCGACAAGGTCGGCAAGGACGGTGTCATCACCGTCGAGGAGTCGAACACCTTCGGCGTGGAGCTCGACTTCACCGAGGGCATGCAGTTCGACAAGGGCTACCTGTCGCCGTACTTCGTCACCGACGCCGAGCGTCAGGAAGCGGTCCTCGAGGACCCGTACATCCTGATCAACCAGGGCAAGATCTCCTCCATCCAGGAGCTCCTCCCGCTGCTCGAGAAGATCCTGCAGGGCGGCACCTCCAAGCCGCTGCTGATCATCGCCGAGGACGTCGACGGCGAGGCGCTCTCCACCCTGGTGGTCAACAAGATCCGCGGCACCTTCAACGCCGTCGCGGTGAAGGCCCCCGGCTTCGGCGACCGCCGCAAGGCCATCCTCGGCGACCTGGCCGTCCTCACCGGCGCCACCGTCATCTCCGAGGAGGTCGGCCTCAAGCTCGACCAGGCCGGTCTCGACCTGCTCGGCACCGCCCGCCGGATCACCATCACCAAGGACGAGACCACGGTCGTCGACGGTGCCGGTGACTCCGAGGCCGTCGCCGGCCGGGTCAACCAGATCAAGGCCGAGATCGCCAACACGGACTCGGACTGGGACCGCGAGAAGCTGCAGGAGCGCCTGGCCAAGCTGGCCGGCGGCGTCTGCGTGATCAAGGTCGGCGCGGCCACCGAGGTCGAGCTCAAGGAGCGCAAGCACCGTCTCGAGGACGCCATCTCGGCGACCCGCGCGGCGGTCGAGGAGGGCATCATCGCCGGTGGCGGCGCCTCCCTCGTGCACGCCCAGAAGGTGCTCGACGACAGCCTCGGCCTGACCGGCGACGAGGCGACCGGTGTCGCGGTCGTCCGCAAGGCGCTCGCCGAGCCGCTGCGCTGGATCGCCCAGAACGCCGGCCTCGAGGGCTACGTCATCACCTCGAAGGTCGCCGAGCTGGAGAACGGCCACGGCTTCAACGCGGCCACCGGCGAGTACGGCGACCTGCTGAAGGCCGGCGTCATCGACCCGGTCAAGGTCACCCGCTCGGCCCTGGAGAACGCGGCCTCGATCGCCTCGCTGCTCCTCACCACCGAGACCCTCGTGGTGGAGAAGCCCGCGGACGAGGAGCCGGCCGGCCACGGCCACGGCGGCCACGGCCACTCGCACTGACGCTCCGTCACGCCTGACCGAAGGCCCGGTTCCCGCACTGCGGGGCCGGGCCTTCGGCGTTCGCCGCCCAGGGGCTCGGGGTCCGACATTCGCGGTCGCCTCAAAGGATGGCTTATAACTGAGGCATGATCGAGGCCCGCCATCTCCGTGTCCTGCGTGCCGTGGCCCGGACCGGTTCGTTCTCCGCCGCCGCCCGGGAGCTGGGCTGTACGCAGCCCGCCGTGAGCCAGCAGATGAAGGCGCTGGAGAAGTCGGTGGCCACCCCGCTGGTGGCGCGCTCCGGCAAGGGGATGCAGCTCACCGAGGCCGGCCAGGTGCTGCTGAAGCACGCGAACGGCATCCTCTCCGGCCTGTCCGCCGCGGAGGAGGAGGTGGCCGCGATCACCGGGCTGCGGGCCGGCCGGGTGCGGTTGGTGTCGTTCCCGACCGCGAGCTCCACCCTGGTGCCGCCGGCGGTCGCCCGGTTGCGGGGCGCCCGTCCGGGCGTCCGCGTGTCGCTGGTGGAGGCCGAGCCGCCGGAGTCGCTGGCGATGCTGCGCGGCGGTGAGTGCGAGGTGGCCCTGGCGTTCCGGTACCCCGACTCGCACGGCGGCGCGGCGGTGCCGGCTCCGCACGCCACGGCGCGCGAGGCGCGGGCCGAGGCGACCCTGGAGGCGGCCGCCAGCCAGGCCGCGAACGACTGGTCGGACCTGGTGGTCCGGCCGCTGCTGGACGACCCGCTGATCGGCCTGCTCCCGACCGGCCACCCCCTGGCGGCCCGGGACGAGAGCAGGCCGGTCGACCTGGCGGAGCTGGCGGGCGAGCAGTGGATCGCGGGCTGCCCCCAGTGCCGGGGCCATCTGGTGGAGCTGTGCGCGGCGGCGGGCTTCGAGCCCCGGATCGACTTCGCCACCGACGACTACCCGGCGGTGGTCGGCCTGGTGGCCGCCGGACTCGGGGTGGCGGTGCTGCCCGGCCTCGCACTGGAGGCGGTGCGGCACTCGGGGGTGGCCGCGGTACCGGTCAGGGCGGCGTCGGGCGCCCCGGCGGTGCGCCGGGTGGTGGCGCTGACCCTGCCGGACCTGGCCGAGGTCCCGGCCGTGGCGCTGATGCTGGACCAGCTCGCCGGGGCGGCGGCCGACCGCTAGCGCCGGGCCGCGGCCTGGTGGTGAAACGTTTCTTCGATGTCTGACGAGGGCTCAGCGCCTGATCGTGGCCGGCATGGCGAGGGGCACCTCGACCAGCCGGTTGCGCGAACGGCCCATCAGCTCCTCGCGCTCGTCCTCGGTGAGTCCGCCCCACACGCCGTACGGCTCGCGGACCGCCAGCGCATGCGCCGCGCACTCGGTCCGGACCGGGCAGCGCATGCAGACCTCCTTGGCGCTTGTCTCGCGCGAACTGCGCGCGGCCCCGCGCTCGCCCTCCGGGTGGAAGAAGAGCGAACTGTCAACGCCGCGGCACGCGGCGGAGAGCTGCCAGTCCCAGAGGTCTGCGTTGGGGCCGGGGAGGCGGGAGAAGTCTGCCATGGCTCTTGTATCCCTTCATGGACTGCTGGAGGAGTCTCGGGCTGCGCGGCGAGGCTGCTCGGAGCCGGTATGGACACCTGGAAATATGACTTACGGCAACCACTGGGACAAGTCACTCATAGCGTTGCACAACAGTCAATGACCGCACAGAAGCTATAAAAAGGGACAAACGGGGCATGACGTTTGGCGGGTACCGGCGTGGCATTCGGGTTGCTCCGGGGGCGCGTGGCGGTGCCTGAGGGCGCCGGTGGTGCGCGGCACGCGTGTGAGCAGCACAAAAGCGCGGCGTGTGCACCGCGATGCGGCTGATCGGTAACGGGTCGGCCACGTACAGTGGTGGAGATGGCCCTGAAAGCCGTAACTCATTCGAGTGACGGTCGTTGGAAGTGCGGAGGCGGTTAGCGGGCGCTGGACGTCGGGAACGATCGCGGGAGACCGTCGGTCCGATCGAAGTCCTACGTCATTCGGCCGTGTCGGAGAGATTCGTACCAGCCAGGAGGCTCAACGTGACGCGGATCAGCTGCGGAGGACGGTCATGACATCCGTACTCGTCTGCGACGATTCCCCCCTCGCCCGGGAGGCGCTTCGCCGCGCGGTGGCGACGGTCCCCGGTGTCGACCGGGTGACCACGGCGACGAACGGTGAGGAGGTCCTCCGCCGGTGGGTGGCCGACCGCTCCGATCTCGTCCTGATGGATGTTCGGATGCCCGGCCTGGGCGGGGTGGAGACGGTCCGCCGACTGCTCTCGGCCGACCCCGGCGCCCGGATCATCATGCTCACGGTGGCCGAGGACCTGGACGGGGTCGCGCTCGCGGTCGCCGCCGGGGCCCGGGGCTACCTGCACAAGGACGCCTCGCGCGCCGAGCTGCGGGCCACCGTCACCCAGGCCCTGGCCGACCCGACCTGGCGGCTCGCCCCGCGCCGGCTGCGCAGCCCCGACATGGGTGCCGCACCGACTCTGACGGCGCGTGAGATCCAGGTGCTCGAAGGGATGAGCCACGGCCGGAGCAACGCCGAGATCGGGCGCGAGCTGTTCCTCTCCGAGGACACCGTGAAGACGCACGCCAGGCGGCTGTTCAAGAAGCTCGGCGCCTCGGACCGCGCGCACGCCGTGGCGCTCGGATTCCGCTGGGGCCTGGTCCGCTGACCGGCCCTCACCGGTCGGACTCCTCTGGTGCCGCGGCACCAGCGCTCGCTCAGATGTGTGACGTTACGGTCCCGAGGCTGCACCATGGAGTAGTGGAGCACCTCGGGGACCAGCGGGCGGAGGCGGCGGTGGGGGAGGCGCATAACGTTCCGATGCACAACTCCGGACGCGGTGCCATGTTTTCCGGTCCGACCAGGCACCATGGACCGATGCGCGACGACGATCCCCCCCGAGCCGGCGGTCCGCCCTCGGCGACGGCCGGATCGGTGGCGGGCGAGCTGACGGTGCTGGTCGCGGCGGCCGTGCGGGGCGAAGGCCCGGCGATCGAGGCCCTGTTGGCGTACGTCCACCCGTTGGCGCTGCGCTACTGCCGGGGCCGGCTGGTCCGGCTGCCCGGCGGCGCCCGGCACCACGTGGACGACGTGGCCCAGGAGGTCTGCGTGGCAGTGCTCTGCGCACTGCCCCGCTACAAGGACGAGGGCCGTCCGTTCGAGGCCTTCGTCTACGGGATCGCCGCGCACAAGGTGGCCGATCTGCAGCGGGCCGCGATGCGCGGGCCCGGCTCCACGGCGATCCCGCCCGACGACCTGCCCGAGCTGCCGGATGACGCGCTCGGCCCCGAGGAGCGGGCACTGCTGAGCAGTGACGCGGCCTGGGCCAAGGAGCTGCTCTCCAACCTGCCGGCCCGTCAGCGCGAGCTGGTGCTGCTCCGGGTGGCCGCCGGGCTGTCGGCGGAGGAGACCGGGGAGGTGCTCGGGATGTCCCCGGGCGCGGTCCGGGTCGCCCAGCACCGGGCGCTCAGCCGGCTCCGGGCGCTGGCCGAGCTGGCCGAGGAGCCCTCCTGATCCGGTCCGACCCTTCCTGACCTGGAAGGGATCGAGCGTTCCTGTTGTTGTCAAGGGGGCGCGAGTTCGGCATACCGGTTGCCAGTACCATGGGGTATCGGCGCCTGGGCAGGTCGCCAAAGTTTCGCGGGTGCGCGTGAGGTTCCGTTGGAGGTTCCTCCAGTAGCCTCGGGTGTCTTGGTGGCAGGCTGGTGCCGGTTCGAGAGCAGCGTGCCCGAACCCTCACCGGGCACGATCAGATCGACGGCCGCCACGGAAGGTCCCCACTCATGTCCTACAACGCCGCAGGCGTACCCGAGAAGTTCGCGATGCTCGGGCTGACCTACGACGATGTCCTGCTGCTGCCCGGTGCTTCCGAGGTGCTCCCGAACCAGGTGGACACCTCCTCCCGGGTCTCCCGGAACGTCCGCGTGAACATCCCGCTGCTCTCGGCCGCGATGGACAAGGTGACCGAGGCCCGGATGGCGATCGCGATGGCGCGCCAGGGCGGCGTCGGTGTGCTGCACCGCAACCTCTCGATCGAGGACCAGGCGAACCAGGTCGACCTGGTGAAGCGCTCCGAGTCCGGCATGGTGACCGACCCGATCACGGTCGGCCCGGAGACCACGCTGGCCGAGGCGGACGCGCTCTGCGCCAAGTTCCGGATCTCCGGCGTGCCGATCGCGGACGAGGCGGGCAAGCTGCTCGGCATCGTCACCAACCGCGACATGGCCTTCGAGTCGGACCGGTTCCGCAAGGTCCGCGAGATCATGACCCCGATGCCGCTGATCACCGGCAAGGTCGGCATCTCCGGCGAGGACGCGATGGCGCTGCTCCGCCGTCACAAGATCGAGAAGCTCCCGCTGGTCGACGACGAGGGCCGGATCAAGGGCCTGATCACGGTCAAGGACTTCGTCAAGGCCGAGAAGTACCCGAACGCGGCCAAGGACGCCGAGGGCCGGCTGCTGGTCGGCGCCGCCGTCGGCGCCTCCGCCGAGGCGTTCGAGCGGGCCCAGGCCCTGGTCGCCGCCGGCGTGGACTTCCTGGTCGTGGACACCTCGCACGGGCACAGCCACAACGCGCTGTCCTGGATCGCCAAGATCAAGTCGGCCGTCGCGGTCGACGTGGTCGGCGGCAACGTGGCCACCCGGGACGGCGCCCAGGCGCTGATCGACGCGGGCGTGGACGGCGTGAAGGTTGGCGTCGGCCCCGGTTCGATCTGCACCACCCGGGTGGTGGCCGGCATCGGCGTCCCGCAGGTGACGGCGATCTACGAGGCGGCGGTGGCCTGTCAGGCGGCCGGCGTGCCGGTGATCGGCGACGGCGGCCTCCAGTACTCCGGCGACATCGGCAAGGCGCTGGCCGCCGGTGCCGACACCGTGATGCTCGGCTCGCTGCTGGCGGGCTGCGAGGAGTCGCCGGGCGAGCTGCTCTTCATCAACGGCAAGCAGTTCAAGTCCTACCGGGGCATGGGCTCGCTGGGCGCCATGCAATCGCGCGGCCAGGGCCGCTCGTACTCCAAGGACCGCTACTTCCAGGCCGAGGTCTCCTCGGACGAGAAGCTGATCGCCGAGGGCATCGAGGGCCAGGTGCCCTACCGCGGCCCGCTGTCCACGGTGCTGTTCCAGCTTGTCGGCGGTCTTCGGCAGACCATGGGCTACGTCGGTGCGGCCACGGTCGCCGAGATGGAGTCCAAGGGCCGGTTCGTCCGGATCACCTCGGCGGGCCTCAAGGAGAGCCACCCGCACGACATCCAGATGACCGTCGAGGCGCCGAACTACCACGGGCGCTGAGCCCACCCCGAACGTCCGGTCCAGGGGCGCGGAACCGCAGCACTGCGGCTCCGCGCCCCTGGCGTGTCCGCCCGCTGCGGGAACGTGCGGGATACTTGGGGCGACCAGCAAGCAGCAGGAAGGGCTCGAAGTGACTGAGATCGAGATCGGGCGAGGCAAGCGCGGCCGCCGGGCGTACTCCTTCGACGACATCGCCGTCGTCCCCAGCCGCCGTACCCGCGACCCGAAGGAGGTCTCGATCGCCTGGCAGATCGACGCCTACCGGTTCGAGCTGCCGTTCCTGGCGGCGCCGATGGACAGCGTGGTCTCGCCCGCGCAGGCCATCGAGATCGGCCGGCTCGGCGGCCTCGGCGTGCTGAACCTCGAGGGTCTGTGGACCCGGTACGAGGACCCGCAGCCGTTGCTGGACGAGATCGCCACGATCTCGGACGAGGCCCAGGCGACCCGTCGGCTGCAGGAGATCTACTCCGCGCCGATCGACCCGGAGCTGATCAAGCAGCGGATCAAGGAGGTGCGCGAGTCCGGTGTGGTGACCGCCGCCGCGCTCTCGCCGCAGCGCACCGCCGAGTTCTCCAAGGCGGTGGTCGACGCGGGCGTGGACGTCTTCGTGATCCGGGGCACCACGGTCTCCGCCGAGCACGTCTCGGGCGCGGCCGAGCCGCTGAACCTGAAGCAGTTCATCTATGAGCTGGACGTCCCGGTGATCGTCGGCGGCTGCGCCACCTACACCGCCGCGCTGCACCTGATGCGGACCGGCGCGGCCGGCGTGCTGGTCGGCTTCGGCGGCGGCGCCGCGCACACCACCCGCAACGTGCTGGGCATCCAGGTCCCGATGGCCACCGCCGTCGCGGACGTCGCGGCGGCCCGCCGGGACTACATGGACGAGTCCGGCGGCCGGTACGTGCACGTGATCGCGGACGGCGGGGTCGGCTACAGCGGCGACCTGGCCAAGGCGATCGCCTGCGGTGCGGACGCCGTGATGATCGGTGCCGCGCTGGCCCGCGCCACCGACGCGCCCGGCAAGGGCTTCCACTGGGGCATGGAGGCCGTGCACGAGGAGCTGCCGCGCGGGAAGCGGGTCGACCTCGGCACCGTGGGCAGCACGGCGGAGATCCTCACCGGTCCGTCGCACACCCCCGACGGCACCATGAACCTGTTCGGCGCGCTGCGCCGGGCGATGGCCACCACCGGCTACTCGGAGCTCAAGGAGTTCCAGCGCGTCGAGGTGACGGTCAACCCGAACCAGCACCGCTGACGGTCCGTCTGCACCGAAGGCCCCCGCCGTGACACGGCGGGGGCCTTCGGCATCGGTCAGGACGGCGCCGGCGGACGATGGCGAAAGGTAGCAGCGCGGATGTGGCCGGGGACAGGCATTTCCGATCACGGGTCGAGTACGAACTCCGGTCTGTCCGGGGGCGGCTGACACTCCGGCGGGGTGACACGACATGATGGGGGTCTGGCCGACCGCACTTTGGGGGACGTGGCAATGACCGAGACCAACGGACGACTGTTGGGCGGGCGTTACCGGCTGACCGGGGTGCTTGGGCGCGGCGGGATGGGCACCGTGTGGCGGGCCGAGGACGAGATGCTCGGCCGGGTGGTCGCGGTCAAGGAACTGCGGATGAGCGGCGTCGACGAGGAGGACCGGCACCGGCTGGTGGTCCGGACCCTGCGCGAGGCCAAGGCGACCGCCCGGATCAGGCACACGGCGGCGGTGACGGTCTTCGACGTGGTCGAGGAGGACGACCGCCCGTGGATCGTGATGGAGCTGGTCGGCGGCCGTTCGCTGGCCGAGGTGATCAAGGAGGACGGCCCGCTGACGCCGGTCCGGGCCGCCGAGATCGCCCTTGAGGTGCTCGGAGTGCTGGGCGAGGCCCACGAGTTGGGCATCCTGCACCGGGACGTGAAGCCGTCCAACGTGCTGATCGGTGACGACGGCCGGGTGGTGCTGACCGACTTCGGCATCGCCAGCGTGGAGGGCGACACCTCGGTCACCTCCACCGGCATGCTGGTCGGCGCCCCCTCGTACATCTCGCCGGAGCGGGCCCGGGGCCAGAAGCCCGGACCGCCGGCCGACCTGTGGTCGCTGGGCGGCACGCTGTACGCGATGGTCGAGGGGCGGCCGCCGTACGACCGGGGTTCGGCGCTGGCCACTCTGACGGCGGTGATGACCGAGCCGCTGACGCCGCCGGTGTGCGCCGGGCGGCTGCTGACCCCGCTGATCGAGGGGCTGCTGGAGAAGGACCCGGCGCTGCGGCTGGACGCCACGGCCGCCCGGCCGATGCTGCGGCGGGTGATCGCGGAGGGGACGGTCAAGGCGGAGTCCACCACCGAGGTGGCCGCGATACCCGTGGCGGGGCCCGCCCGGCGGTGGCCGCTGGTGGCGGCGGCCGTGCTGGTGGTGGCGGCGCTGGTGGCCGGGGTGGCGGTCTGGCAGCCGTGGAAGGACGAGTCCGCCGGCGTGGCCAAGGACGCGCCGAGCACGGCGGCGGCGAACGTGCCGGGGCCCGCGAGCGCTCCGGCGGGGAGTGCTCCCGCCGCAGGCACTCCGGCGGCGGGCACCCCGGCCGCCCCGGCGGCGACGCCGAGTCCGAGCCCCAGTCCGAGCCCGAGCCCGAGTGCCGGCCCCGGTGCGACGTCGGATCAGCTGCCGGGCTATCAGGACGTGCGCGGCCCGCAGGGCTTCAGCGTCAGGATGCCGGACTGGCTGAAGGCGGAGGGGGTCAGCGACGACGGCGCCCAGTTCTACTACCGGGGCAACGGCATCACGCTGATCGTCGCGTGGACCGCGTCGCCGGGGCCGAGCGCGCTGAAGGCCTGGGAGGAGATGGACGCGGCGGGCAACTTCCCCGGGTACCGGAGCCTGGGCACCCGGGCGCTCACCTTCCGCTCCTGGACCAACGCGGCCGACTGGGAGTGGACGTACGACGGCAAGAAGGGCGTCCGCCAGCACTCCATGGAGCGGGGCTTCGTGACCGGGAAGTACGGCTACTCGATCTACTGGACCGTGCCGGACGCGGACTGGTCGAAGCCCGAGCTGGTGCAGGCCCGTCAGATCTCGTTCGACAGCTTCCAGTCCGCGCCGTAGCGGTCGGCCGGCCCTGACGCGTCCGGCGGCCGCCGGCGGCGACTCGCCCGGCAGGGCGGCCGGCCGGACCGGGTGCGGGGCCGGGCTGCTGGTGCTGTCACTGCCCGGGGCGTCGAAGGCCGGGTCGATCAGCTCGGTCCGGTCCGTGCTTTCGAGGGTGGCCCGCGTACTGTGACACCCCTAGGGAGGGACGACGCATGCTGGCCCCTGGGCAGGTGGTGGGCGGGCGGTACCGGGTGACGGACCGTCCGGTCGGTGCTGCCGTCTGCGCGGTGGACCTGCGCAGCGGTGAGCAGGTGCGGCTGGCCGGGCTGGAGCTGCCGGAGCTGCTGGACGACGAGGACTGGGAGGCGGCCGACCCGTGGGCCGGGCTGGCCGGGCGGGTGTCGGCCGGGCTGGCGGGGGTGCCGGTGCACCCGAGGCTGTTGCGGGGCTTCGAGGCGTTCGTCGAGGGGCGGTGGCTCTGGTCGGCGGAGGAGCTGCCGGCCGGGGTGCCGCTGGCGGAGCTGACGGAGCGTCCGTGGTCGCCGTACCGGGTGGCGGAGCTGGCGGCGGACCTGGCCGGGGCGCTGGGGGCGCTGCACCGGGCCGGCCTGGTGCACGGGAACGTTTCTGCGGCGTCGGTGCTGGTCGGCGAGGACGGGGCGGCGCTGCTCGGCGGGCAGGTGTCCGGGGCGGCGGAGGAGGCGTTCTGCGCCGAGCTGGGCGGACCGGTGCCGCGCCGGGTGTACGAGGCGCGGGCGGTGCTGCTGGGGGTGCGGGCCGAGCGCTGGGCGCCGATGGGCGGACCGGCCGGGGACGGCTGGGCGCTCGGGGTGCTGATGTACCGGCTGCTGACCGGCTACCCGCCTTATCCGGAGCGGGAGTTGGGCGAGCTGCTGGCGGCGGTGCGGGACGGCAGGTACGCCCCGGCGGAGGGCTGCGGGCCGCTGCGGCCGGTGGTGGAGGGATTGCTGTCCGGGCGGCTGGCGCTGGGGCAACTGCGGCTCTGGCTGGCCGCGTTCCTGGCGGCGGCGCCGGAGCCGTTCGAGCGGGTCGGCCCGCTGCTGCCGGTGGTCCGGCCGCGCGGACCCGTGGTGCCGAGGCAGCGGGCGAAGGTCCCGGCGGAGCGTCCCGGGCGGTCCGGACGGAGGATCAGCCCGCTGCTGCTGGGGCCGGTGCTGGTCGGAGGGGTGCTGGTGCTGCTGGTGGCAGCCCTGGCGGCGGTGGTCGCGTTCGGGGGCTGATCTAACCTGTGCAGGGAATGTGATTCGAACGCCTGGTACTGGGGGAGCAGCCACTGTGGACGCAGGGGACGGTCGGCGGCTGTTGGCGGGCAGATACGCGCTGGGCGAGCGGGTGGGCCGGGGCGGCATGGGAACGGTCTGGCGGGCCCGGGACGAGATGCTGGACCGGGAGGTGGCGGTCAAGGAGTTGACGGTCAGCCACCTGCCGGAGGAGGAACTGGAGATCCTCCAGTCGCGGATGAAGCGCGAGGCGAGGGCGGCCGCGCGGATCAAGCACCCCGGGGTCATCACCATCCACGACGTGCTGGAGCAGGACGGCCGGCCGTGGATCGTGATGGAGCTGATCGACGGGCGCTCGCTGGCCGACGTGATCAGCCAGGACGGCACGCTGCAGCCCAGGGAGGCGGCCGAGGTCGGCACCCAGGTGCTGGCCGCGCTGCACCGGGGGCACCAACTGGGGGTGCTGCACCGGGACGTGAAGCCCGCCAACGTGCTGCTGGAGCACGGCACCGGCCGGGTGGTGCTGCTGGACTTCGGCATCGCCACCTTCGAGGGTTCGACCGAACTGACCAGGCCGGGGGACCTGGTGGGGTCGCCGGACTACCTGGCGCCGGAGCGGGCCCAGGGTGAACGGCCCGGCCCCGCCTCGGACCTGTGGGGTCTGGGCGCGACGCTGTACGCCGCGGTGGAGGGCGACTCGCCGTTCCGGCGCAGCTCGCCGATCACCACGCTGGCCGCGGTGGTCGGCGATCCGCTGCCCGAGCCGCGCCGGGCGGGTGCGCTCGGGCCGGTGCTGGCGGCGCTGATGGCCAAGGACCCGGCCGACCGGCCGGGGGCGGACGAGGCGCTGCGGATGCTGGCGGAGGTGACGGCCGGTCACACCCTGGCGATCAAGGCCGCGCCGGAACCCCGGCCGCAGGTGGAGCCGACCCAGCCCGTTCCGGTGGTGGACCGGCCCGGACCGGTCGAGCCGGAGCCGCTGCCGCTGCCGGAGCCGCCGACCGTGCAGGTGAAGCGCCGTCGGTTCTGGCCCCGGGTGCTGCTGGCCGGGCTGGCGGCGGGCCTGCTGGCCGGGGCGGCCTCGTACGCGATGACGGTCGACCGGAGTGATGCTCCGACCCCGTCGCCGCAGCAGCAGAGCAGTGCGGCACCGGTGCCGGCGCCGAAGGGCTTCCGCTGGACCGACGACCCGGCCGGGTTCCGGTTCCTGCTGCCCACCGAGGGCGGCACCTGGGTGCGCTCGGTGGAGAACGGCCAGATCTACTACTCGCCGGACAACCGGCAGCGCTACCTGCAGTTCGCGGTGGCGGTCGGCCAGCCGCTGGAGCCGATCGCGCACTTCCGCGAGCTGGAGCTCTCGGTCAGCAAGGTCAGCAAGGACTACCGGCAGGTGGCGCTGACCAAGGTGGACGTGAAGGGCGACGAGGGGGCGGTCTGGGAGTTCACCTACCTCAAGGACGGCGTCCGGCGGCACGTCAAGGACGTGGAGTTCCGCGATGCCAAGGGGACCTCGTACACGCTGCTGGTCGGGGTGCCGGACAACGACAAGGACTGGGTCGCGGGTCAGCGCATCCTCACCACGGTACTGAACGAGTTCGTACCGACGCGATAAGGATCTGCCACAGATATTTTTCTGTTACCGACGGGTACCGTTCGGCCGGTCGAGCGCCTAGGCTGCGCCCCATGACGGACACCACGGCAGTCGGACAGACCAGCGGACGCAACCCCGCCGCCCCCGGCGCAGCCCGGACGGTCGCCTCGGCGGTCCCGGCGGCACTGGTCGCCCGGCTCGCGCAGGGCGTCACCGCCACCGGTGACCCCGAGCTCGTGCACACCACCGCCCCGCTCACCGGCGAGCGGCTGGCCACCCTGCCGCGGTCCACACCGGCCGACGTCGAGATCGCCTACCAGCTGGCCCGGAAGGCGCAGAAGGCCTGGGCAGCACTGCCGGTCCGCCGCCGGGCCGGGGTGCTGCTGCGCTTCCACGACCTGCTGCTGCGCCGTCAGGACGAGGTGCTCGACCTGATCCAGGCCGAGACCGGCAAGGCCAGGCTGCACGCCTTCGAGGAGGTGCTCGGCGCGGCGCTGGCCGCCCGGCACTACGGCCGCAAGGCCCCGTCCTACCTGCGCGACCGCCGCCGGGGCGGGGCGGTGCCGGTGCTCACGCACGCGATCGAGGCCCGCCGCCCCAAGGGCGTGATCGGCCAGATCTCGCCCTGGAACTACCCGCTGGAGCTCTCGGTCGGCGACGCGCTGCCCGCCTTCGTGGCCGGCAACGCGGTGGTCAACAAGCCGGACACCCAGACCGCGCTCACCGCACTCTGGGCCCGCGAGCTGCTGATCGAGGCCGGGCTGCCCGCCGACCTCTGGCAGATCGTGATCGGCGACGGCCCGGTGATCGGCCCCGCCGTGGTCGAGCACGCGGACTACGTCTCCTTCACCGGCTCCACCCGCACCGGCCGCGACGTGGCCCAGCGCGCCGCCGCCCGACTGGTCGGCGCCTCGCTCGAACTGGGCGGCAAGAACGCCCTGCTGGTGCTCGCCGACGCCGACCTGGACAAGGCCGCCGAAGGCGCCGTCCGGGCCTGCTTCTCCTCGGCCGGGCAGCTCTGCATCTCGATCGAGCGGCTCTACGTGCACCGCTCGGTGGCGGACGAGTTCCTCCGCCGGTTCGCCGCGCGGACCGCCGCGCTGCGCCTCGGCGGCGGGCTGGCCTACGGCGCCGACATGGGATCGCTGGTCTCCGACCGGCAGTTGGAGACCGTCACCCGGCACGTCGAGGAGGCGGTCAAGGGCGGCGCCACCGTGCTGGCGGGCGGTCAGGCCAGGCCCGACCTGGGCCCGCTGTTCTTCGAGCCGACCATCCTGGACGGGGTCACCCCCGGGATGGCGGTCTGCGACGAGGAGACCTTCGGCCCGGTGGTCTCGGTCTACCGCTTCGACACCGAGGACGAGGCCGTCGAGGCGGCCAACTCCACCACGTACGGCCTCAATTCGAGCGTCTGGACCAAGGACGCCCGGCGCGGCCGGGCGGTCGCGGCCCGGCTGCACACCGGCACCGTCAACGTGAACGAGGCGTACGCCGCGGCCTACGGCTCGGTCGCCGCGCCGATGGGCGGGATGGGCGACTCCGGCCTGGGCCGGCGGCACGGCTCGGACGGCATCCTGCGCTACACCGAGGCGCAGACCATCGCGACCCAGCGGATGCTGCCGATCGCCCCGTCGTTCGGCCTGGACGACGAGCGGTTCGCCGCGCTGTTCACCTCCAGCCTGAAGGCGATGAAGGTCCTGCGGTTCAAGTAGAGCGTTCTCTCTAGGAGTGCTGAGAATGACGGATGGAACGTTCGACTACGACGTGGTCGTCGTCGGCTCGGGGTTCGGCGGATCGGTGGCCGCGCTGCGGCTGACCGAGAAGGGCTACCGGGTCGCGGTGCTGGAGGCCGGGCGCCGGTACACCGCGGACGAGCTGCCGAAGAACTCCTGGGACACCAAGAACTACGTCTGGGCCCCCGCCCTCGGCCTGTACGGCATCCAGCGGATCCACCTGCTGGCCAACGTGCTGGTGCTGGGCGGGGCCGGGGTCGGCGGCGGCTCGCTGAACTACGCCAACACCCTGTACGTCCCGCCGAAGCCGTTCTTCGAGGACCGGCAGTGGCAGCACATCACCGACTGGGAGGAGGAGTTGGGCCCGTTCTACGACCAGGCCCAGCGGATGCTCGGGGTGCGCACCAACCCGACCGTCACCCCCTCCGACGTCCACCTCAAGGCCGCCGCCGAGAAGATGGGCGTCGGCGACACCTTCCACCTGGCCCCGGTCGGCGTCTTCTTCGGCGACGGCCGGGACGGCGACGGCGAGGCCAGGACGGCCCCCGGCACCGAGGTGGAGGACCCGTACTTCGGTGGGGCCGGGCCGCGCCGCAAGGCCTGCATCGAGTGCGGCGAGTGCATGACCGGCTGCCGGCACGGGGCCAAGAACACCCTGACCGAGAACTACCTCTTCCTGGCCGAGCGGAACGGCGCCGAGATCCACCCGCTCACCACGGTCGAGCGGCTGCGCCAGGTCGAGGGCGCCGACGGGGACAGCGGTTTTGCGGTCGACGTCCGGCGCACCAACTCCCGCTCCAAGGACCGGGAGAAGGCCGGCGCCAGGACCATCACCGCCGCCAGGGTGGTGGTCTCGGCCGGCACCTACGGCACCCAGACCCTGCTGCACAAGATGCGCGACGGCGGGTTCCTGCCGGACATCTCGGCCCGGCTGGGCGAGCTGACCCGGACCAACTCCGAGGCGCTGGTGGGTGCTTCGACCACCGACCGGCGGTACGGCGAGAAGGTCGACTTCACCAAGGGCGTCGCGATCACCTCCTCGATCCACCCGGACGCGAACACCCACATCGAGCCGGTCAGGTACGGCAAGGGCTCCAACGCGATGGGCGCGCTCAGTGTGCAGCAGGTGCCCGGGGTCGGCCGGGGGCCGCGCTGGCTGCGGTACGCCGTCACGGCGGCCCGGCACCCGGTGATCTTCGCCCAGTCGATGAACCAGCACCGCTGGTCGGAGAAGACCATCATCGGCCTGGTGATGCAGTCCCTGGACAACTCGATCACCGTCTCGCTGAAGAAGTCCGGCCTCGGCAAGGGCAAACTGACCTCCCGCCAGGGCCACGGCGCGCCCAACCCGACGTACATCCCGGCCGCCGAGGCGGGTGCCCGGGCGCTGGCCGAGTCGATCAACGGCTTCCCCGGCAGCACGGTCGGCGAGATCTTCGACATCCCGATGACCGCCCACTTCATCGGCGGCTGCCCGATCGCCGACAGCCCCGAGGGCGGCGTGGTCGACCCCTACCAGCGGCTCTACGGCTACCCCGGCATCAGCGTGATGGACGGCTCCACCATCTCGGCCAACCTGGGCGTCAACCCCTCGCTCACCATCACCGCCCAGGCGGAGCGGGCGGTGTCGATGTGGCCCAACAAGGGCGAGGCGGACCAGCGCCCCGAGCAGGGCGAGGAGTACCGCCGGGTGGCTGCCGTCACCCCGCGGACCCCGGCCGTCCCGAAGGGAGCCTTCGGCGAACTGCTGCTCCCGGTCCCGAAGGTGCCCAGGAAGTCTGTTTGACACCCTCGCGACAGCGGTGGGATAAACGGCCCCTGACGAGGGGGACGGTATGGCGATCTGTGGTGACTGCGGGGCGGCATCGGCCGAGGGGGCGGCGCGCTGCGCGGCCTGCGGGTGGTCGTTCGCGATCGGAGCGGTCGAGTTCGGCGACGGCGGGACCGAGGCGCCGGAGCAGCAGGGCAGTTGGGGCGCCGGAGTGGTGGTCGCCTCCCGGCCGCGGCCCGCGGCCGTGCGCTGGTTCACCGACGCGGACTGGCGCCCGGCGCTGCGGGCGGTGGCCGCGCCGACCGCCCTGCTGCTGGTCGTCCCGCTGCTGCTGGCGTTCGGAGCCAACGGCGAGCAGGACGGCGTCGGCTTCGGGACCCGCTTCGGTGGTGCGCTCGCCCTGGCGCTGACCGCCTTCGGCGGCCCGGTCGGCGTGCGCTCCCGCTTCACCGACGGGGAGGGCTCCTTCCCCGAGCTGGTGAACCAGTTCTGGCTGCTGCCGATGACCATCACGCTGCTCTGGGCGCTGCTGTTCGGATACGGCCTGCGGGCGGCCCGTCGGCGCCTGGCCGCCGGGTCGACCGGGCGGCAGCAACTCGCCGACGCCGGGCGCCCGGTGCTGCTGGCCGTCGCGGTCACGGTCGCGCTCGGCCTGCTCGGCGGGGCCGAACACACGGCCGGGCGCGGGCGGGTGGAACCGACCGGACCGCTGGGCCTGCTGTTCCAGTTCGGCTACGCCAGGCACGTGGAGGTGTCGGCCGGCACCGGCTGGTCCGCGCTCGGCACCGCCGTCCTGGCCACCGCCCTGGCCGCCGGGGTGTACGCCGCCCCGTGGCTGCGCCGGAAGCTCGGCGACCGGGCCGCGAGCGCGGCCGCGGCCGGCCGGGCGCTGCTGCTGACGGTCCTGCTGGCCGGCGCGGTGGCACTGGTCCTGCTCGGGTCGCTGGCTCCGCTGGACGTGACCCTGGTCGCCCTGGTGGCGCTGCCCAATGTCGGGCTGATCCTGCTCGGCTTCGGTTCGGGCGCCACGGCGGGGATCCGGCGGGACCGTACCGGTGTGGCCGACAGCGACCTGCAGGACGGACTCAACCAGGAGTACTCGCTCTTCGACCCGGCCGGACAGAGCGGCCAGTGGTGGTGGTCGGTGCTGCTCGCGGTGGCCGTCGCACTGCTGCTCGGCTGGCTGGTGCGCCGGTTCGACCTGCGCGGCCGACTCCGGGCGGCCGGCGTCTTCTGGGGCGGTGCGAGCGTGTTGACGCTGCTCGCCACCATCTCCCAGCGGACCACCATGGAGATGCACGGGGGCGAGCCCGGATTCGACCCCGCGGCGCTGGCCAGGACCGACGGGATCTCGTTCGGCCTGGCACCGGTGCCGGCCCTGGTCGCACTGCTGCTCTGGACGGCGCTCGGCGCCCTGGTGCTGGCGCCGCTGCTGGGCCGGCTGTCCGGGGCCGGGCCGGCTGACGGTGCGTCGGAAGCCGCCGCAGCACCGGCCGACGAGCCGTCGGCGCTGCCGCCGAAGCCCACGTACGTGCCGTTCACCGGCGAGGTGCTGGACTCGCACGGGCCGGACCTGCCGCGCTAGCGGTGCCCGGGACGGGCAAAGGGCCCCGCGGGGGAACGGGGCCCTTTGTCGTTCAGCACCGGGCGTCAGGGCTGCACCGGTGCTGCAGTGACGGCGCCGGGGGATGAGCGCCGTCCGGAAGGATGGTCCGGGTGCAGGGCGTCCCTTAACGGAGCGTGATGTTCAGGCTGACGACAGGTCAACCCCGCATCCAGCATCGTGCTGGAAAGAGCCCCGGCTCTGCAACCGGTTCGACGCAGTTCGGTACAGTCCGTCTCGTACCCGGTCGGACCGGCGTACCCTGCCCCGACGGTTCGGGGGCGGTCGGATCGGACCGCGAG
Source organism: Kitasatospora sp. NPDC002040 (assembly GCF_040296785.1). Lineage (NCBI taxonomy): Bacteria > Bacillati > Actinomycetota > Actinomycetes > Kitasatosporales > Streptomycetaceae > Kitasatospora > Kitasatospora sp. NPDC002040. The sequence continues at coordinate 949,037 of NZ_JBEOXV010000001.1, forward strand.
GTCGACTACGCTCCGTAGTAGTGGCAAGCGGGACGGGGTCGGACGGTCCAGAGGTACGGCGGCCGGAGCCCGGCGTCCCGGACGCAGGCCGCCGCACCTCTTTCACTGGTTCAGTCGTGCCCGGGCGGCTGTCCCCTGCCGATCCGGTCACACCACCCGCGCACGGTCCCACGGCGGGCCGTTCCCGGAGCGGGAGCGGCGGCGCCACGCGCGCCGGTGGACTGAGAGATCCACGCGCATGGGTCGGGTCGACCACCCCGCCGGCCTCGCGCCTGGCGGGCACGACCCGGAAGGTGCGGTCGTGAGGAGCAACGATCCTGCGCGGCGCCGGTCACGCCGTTCGACCCGGGCAAGCGGGTGAACCGGGGCAACCGCGTCGGCCGGTAGAATCGCCGGTGACACCCCCACCCGCCGCCCGCCACCACCCTTCCAAGGTCGCGCTGCGCGCGGCACCTCCGTTTCGCTGCCGGAAGGCCGTCCGTGTCCTCTGCTACTCCCGACCAGTCCGCCCCCGAGCTCGACACCGTACTGGTGGTCGACTTCGGCGCCCAGTACGCCCAGCTCATCGCCCGTCGGGTGCGTGAGGCCCGGGTCTACAGCGAGATCGTCCCGAGCACCATGCCGGTGGCCGAGATGCTCGCCAAGAACCCGAAGGCGATCATCCTGTCCGGTGGCCCCTCCTCGGTCTACGAGGACGGCGCGCCCCGCCTGGACCGGGCGATCTTCGAGGCCGGGGTCCCGGTCTTCGGCATGTGCTACGGCTTCCAGCTGATGGCCATCACCCTCGGCGGCACCGTCGACAACTCCGGTGCCCGCGAGTACGGCCGGACCGAGCTGCACGTCGCCAAGGCCGGCTCGACCCTGTTCGAGGGCACCCCGGCGGAGCAGTCGGTGTGGATGTCGCACGGCGACGCCTGCTCGGCCGCCCCCGAGGGCTTCACCGTCACCGCGTCCACCGACGTGGTGCCGGTCGCCGCCTTCGAGAACGACGAGAAGAAGCTCTACGGGGTCCAGTACCACCCCGAGGTGCTGCACTCCACCCACGGCCAGCAGATCCTGGAGCACTTCCTCTACCGGGGTGCCGGGATCGCGCCGAACTGGACCACCGTCAACGTGGTGGACGAGCAGGTCGCGCTGATCCGCGAGCAGGTCGGCTCCAAGCGCGCCATCTGCGGCCTCTCCGGCGGCGTGGACTCCGCGGTCGCGGCCGCGCTGGTGCAGCGGGCCATCGGCTCGCAGCTGACCTGCGTGTACGTCGACCACGGTCTGATGCGCAAGGGCGAGACCGAGCAGGTCGAGAAGGACTTCGTCGCCGCCACCGGCATCCAGCTCAAGGTGGTCGACGCCCAGGAGCGCTTCCTGTCCGCGCTGGCCGGGGTCACCGACCCCGAGGAGAAGCGCAAGATCATCGGCCGCGAGTTCATCCGGGTCTTCGAGCAGGCCCAGGCCGAGATCATCGCCGAGGCCGGCGAGCACGGCGAGGACGTCGAGTTCCTGGTCCAGGGCACCCTGTACCCGGACGTGGTGGAGTCCGGCGGCGGCACCGGCACCGCCAACATCAAGTCGCACCACAACGTCGGCGGCCTGCCCGAGGACCTGCAGTTCAAGCTCATCGAGCCGCTGCGGAAGCTGTTCAAGGACGAGGTCCGGATGGTCGGCCAGGAGCTCGGCCTGCCGGAGGAGATCGTCCAGCGGCAGCCGTTCCCGGGCCCCGGCCTGGGCATCCGGATCGTCGGCGAGGTCACCAAGGAGCGGCTCGACCTGCTCCGCGAGGCCGACGCGATCGCCCGCGAGGAGCTCACCCTGGCCGGTCTCGACCGCGAGATCTGGCAGTGCCCGGTGGTCCTGCTGGCGGATGTTCGCAGCGTCGGCGTCCAGGGCGACGGCCGCACCTACGGCCACCCGATCGTGCTCCGTCCGGTCTCCTCCGAGGACGCCATGACGGCCGACTGGTCCCGGCTGCCGTACGAGGCGCTGGCGAAGATCTCGACCCGGATCACCAACGAGGTCAAGGACGTCAACCGGGTGGTGCTGGACGTCACCAGCAAGCCCCCGGGCACCATCGAGTGGGAGTAGTCCCCACCGAGCACCGAACGGCCGCGCCGCCGCTCCCGTACCCGGGGAGCGGCGGCGCGGCCGTCTCGGTACGGGGCCGTGCCACCGAAAGTGCGGGACAACGGGCAGAATCGGACCGGACCTGTCAGCAGTTGACGGGCCGTGAGCGAAGGGTGTCGGCACATGGCGGTGGGGCATGGTGGGCCGGAACAGTCGGGAAGAGCGGAACGAGCGGCGCAGCGGCGGGAGCTGGGCACCCGGTACGCACTGCTCCCGCTCCGGCTGTTCCTCGGGCTGACCTTCGTCTACGCCGCGTTCGACAAGCTCTCCGACTCGCACTACCTGGCCGGGGCCGGTGACCCGGTCTCGTTCGTGGCGCAGACCACCCTGCTCAAGCCGAACAGCCCGATCGGCTGGGCGCTCGGCCCGGCGCTGGACTACCCGACCTTCTTCGCCCTGATGATCGCCTTCGGCGAGCTGGCGGTCGGCCTCGGCACCTTGTTCGGCCTCTGGGGCCGGATCGCGGCCACCGGCGGCGCGCTGATCAGCCTCAGTCTCTGGCTGACCGTCAGCTGGAACGTCTCCCCGTACTACTACGGCAACGACCTGGTCTACCTGATGGCCTGGCTGCCGCTGGTGCTGGCGGGCACGCCGTACCTGTCGGTCGACGGCTACCTGGCCCGGCGCTCCGGCCGGGACCGGGACCGCGGGCTGGCCGAGGACCAGGTCCGCCGTCGGGCGCTGGTGGACGGCGGTATCGCGGCCGTCGCGCTGGGCGGCGCGGGCCTGCTGGCCGGCTCGCTGACGGCCACCTTCGGGCGGGACACCAAGACCCCCGCCGCGACGCCCACGCCCGCTCCCACGCCCGCGCCGTCCGGTTCCGGTACGGCCGGTGCGACCCCGGCCGGCGGGGCCAAGGTCTCGGTCGCCGCGGCGAGCGTGCCGGTCGGCGGCTCGGCGCAGGTGAAGGACCCGGCCTCCGGCGACGCGGTCTACATCGTGCAGCCCAAGGCCGGGCAGTACTGCGGCTTCTCCTCGGTCTGCACCCACTCCGGCTGCGCCGTGGACGCCCCGAAGAACAACCAGATGTACTGCCCCTGCCACGGCTCCAGGTTCGACGCCACCACCGGCGCGGTGCTCAACGGCCCGGCCACCAAGCCGCTGCCCAAGTACACCGTCACCAAGAACGGCGACCAGCTGGACCTGGGCGCGGTCCAGAGCTAATCGTGTGAGTCGGGTCGGCCGCGGCGGCTCATCGCGGTGACCGCGCCGACCAGGCCGGCCGCGCCGAGCACGATGAAGGTGACCGGGAGCACGATCCGACCGTTCACCGCGCGGTCGTTCAGTGAGGCGATCAGGTAGAGCGCGGCGACCACGGTGAACAGGGTGCCGGTGATCAGGGAGAAGGGGTCCAGCCGGTGCTTCTTCATGACTGCTCCACCTTGAGGTCGCCGAGGCCGACGGTGAGATCGAGGTCGAGCGTCCCCTTGGACGGCTGACCGTTGGTCGGGTGCAGCTGGTACTCCACCCGGTTGTTCACTCCGGAGGACAGGGTCCGGTCGCCGACCCGGAGGCTGCCCAGGCCGCTGTGCAGGGTCAGCCGGACCTCGACGTCGCCGGGGACGGACACCTTCAGATCGCCCGCGCCGAGCTTGGCCGTGGTCGTGACGGTGCCGCCCGCCGGGTCGATCGCGGACAGGTCGAGGGTGGCGTCACCGGCGCCGAGGCGGTAGTCGGCCTGCACCTCGGCGACCGCGACAGGTGCCCACAGCCGGTCGCCGACGCTGCCCTCCAGGGTGGCGTCCGTGCCCGAGACCGCGCCCAGCGCGATGGTCAGCAGCAGGGCGGGTACGGCCAGCCTGCGGGCCCGGCCGTACCGGGCGCCGATCAGGATCGCCACCCCGAGGCCGAGCAGCGCGGCCGCCAGCACGGTGGACAGCGGCGCGGCGTCCCCCTGACCGCGGGTCAGCCACCAGGCCAGCGCACCCGCACCGGCCGCCAGCAGCAGCCCGGCCGGGGCCAGGAACGAGCGCTGACGGTGCCTCACCACCGTGGCCGTGGCCGGCGGCAGCGGGGGCAGTGGAGCCGACGGGGCGCCCTTGCGCAGCGGGTCGCCCTCCGGGAGGTCGGGGCGCTGCCACCAGGGCTGGGCCTGGTGCGGCGCCCGCGGGGCCTGCGGTGCGAGCGGCGGCTGCGGGGCCTGCGGCGACGAGGCACCGTACGGGTTGCGCTCCGGGTGCCGCGGGTCCCAGAGGTAGCCGGAGGGGCCCGGGGCGGGGGTGTCGGCCGGGACGGTGCCCGCCGACCGCTCCCGGGCGTGCTGAGCGGCGGCCTGGTCCCGCCAGTCGGCCGGTGCGCCGCCCAGGTCGTACGGGTGGCCGCTCCCGTCGGTCGGCCGGTCGTACGGGCCGCCGGGCAGGTCGTCCCGCCGGTGGAAGTGCCGGCCCAGGCGGCTGCGGCGGCGGCGCTCGGGGTCGTACCGGACGGCCAGCAGGATCAGCCCGCCCAGCAGCAGGATCGGGAACAGCTGCCCGCCGTCGCCCATCGAGGAGAAGAAGACGCCGGTGCCGATCAGGGTCAGCAGCACCGCGCCGATCGACTGCCCGTCCACCCGGCCGGTCAGCACCCGCTGCAGCTCCGTCCGGCCCGGCCGGTCCGCGACCGGTTCGCGCGGCACGATCAGCCAGGCCAGGCCGTACAGGAAGAGGCCGAGACCGCCGGAGAGGCAGAGCACCGCGACCACCACCCGGAACACCACCGGGTCGATGTCCAGGTGCCGTCCGAGACCGCCGCACACCCCGGCCACCACCCGGTGCCGCTCGCTGCGGGTCAGCGGCGGGCGCTGCCGCTCCGGCTCGGTCGGTGCGCCGGTCGGGCCCGGTGCCGTGATCTGCTCGTCCGTCATGCCCTCCATCCTGCTGGTCCGGCCGCCCGGGCCCAACCTTCCGGTGCCCGGTACGGACCCTGATCTCTCCCTGAGAAGGATCGGGGTCGGCACCCTGATGCGCCGGGGGCGCCGGACGTGTGACCATCGGTGGCGTGGCAGCCCCCGGTACCGATCCCAGACCCCTCGCACCCGAAGGAACGCGCCTTCCTGACGCCCCGTCGGCCGACCCCGGGGTGGAGCGCCCGCCGTACCGCCGGCTCTACCGGAGCCCGCACGGGCGGATGCTCGGCGGCGTCGCGCACGGCCTCGCGCTGCACCTCGGACTGCCGGTCGCCTGGGTCCGGGTCGCCTTCGTGCTGCTGTTCTTCGCGCAGGGGATAGGGGTGCTGCTGTACGCGGCGTTCTGGTTCGTGGTGCCGATCGGCATCGGCCAGCCCGCGCCGGGCGGCGGACCGCGCTGGGCCTACGTCAACGGCGGGTTCGTCCCGGCCGACGCGGTGGTCGGCGGCAGCGAGCTGCGCAAGGGCAGGCCGCGCCGGATCGGCCGGCTGCGGGACCTGCTCCAGCGCACCTTCCACGGCGAGGCGGCGGTGGCCGGCGGGGAGGCCCTGCTGCCCGGTGCCGAGGCGGGCGAGGCGCGACCGGTCCGGGGCGGGCTCGGCCAGCTGTTCGCGCTGCTGCTGCTGGTGGTCGGGATCATGGCGCTGCTGAGCGCCCTGCACATCCAGACCGCCAAGCCGTACATCTGGCCGCTGCTGACGGTCGGGGTCGGCGTCGCGCTGGTCTGGCGGCAGGCGGACGACTCGCGCTGGCAGCGCTGGTTCGGCCTGGAGGAGGGGCCCCGGCGGCGGGGCGCGTACACCAGGGTCGGCGCCGGGGTGCTGCTGGTGGTTGCCGGTACCGTCGGCTTCCTGATCCTCCAGGGCAGCGGCTCCACGGTGGCCTCGGTGATCGAGGCCTCGCTCGCGGTGCTGGCCGGGGTGCTGGTGCTGGTCGGCCCGTACGCGCTGCGGATGTGGCAGGACCTCGGCACCGAGCGGACGGCCAGGATCAGGGCGCAGGAGCGGGCCGAGATCGCCGCCCACGTGCACGACTCGGTGCTGCACACGCTGACCCTGATCCAGCGCAACGCCGACGACGCCAAGGAGGTGCTCCGCCTCGCCCGGGCCCAGGAACGGGAGTTGAGGCTCTGGCTGTACCGCCCCGAGGCCGCCGCCGAGGCCGCCCCCGACACCCTGGCCGAGCGGATCCGCTCGGTGGTGGCCGAGGTGGAGGACCTGCACGGGGTGGCGGTCGAGCTGGTCTGCGTCGGCGACTGCCCGATGGACGAGCGGATCGCGTCCCAGATCCAGGCCTCCAGGGAAGCGATGGTCAACGCCGCCAAGTACGGTGGCGGGGGACCGGTCCAGGTCTACGCCGAGGTGGAGGGACGGACGGTGTCGGTGTTCGTACGCGACCACGGGCCCGGCTTCGACCCGGACAGCGTGCCGGAGGACCGGATGGGCGTACGGGAGTCGATCATCGGCCGGATGAAGCGCAACGGCGGCACCGCGAGGGTGCGGCCCGCGCCGGACGGCGGGACCGAGGTCGAGCTGGAGATGGAGAGAGCAGATGACTGACGCTGTGTCAGGGGCCGTCGAGGCGGGTCCGGAGCGCATCGCCCGGGTGGTGCTGGTGGACGACCACCGGATGTTCCGGACCGGGGTGCGGGCCGAGATCGGGCGCACCGAGGTCACCGGGATCGACGTGGTGGGCGAGGCCGACGACGTCGAGTCGGCCGTCCAGGTGGTGGCCGAGACCCGGCCCGACGTGGTGCTGCTGGACGTCCACCTGCCGGGCGGCGGCGGGGTCGAGGTGCTGCGCCGGTCCGCCCCGCTGATGTCCGACCCGAACGGGGTCCGCTTCCTGGCGCTGTCGGTCTCCGACGCGGCCGAGGACGTCATCGGCGTGATCCGGGGCGGGGCCAGGGGCTACGTCACCAAGACCATCACCGGCACCGACCTGGTCAACGCGATCTTCCGGATCTCGGACGGCGACGCGGTCTTCTCGCCCCGGCTGGCCGGCTTCGTGCTGGACGCGTTCGCCGCGACCGACACCCCGCCGGTCGACGAGGACCTGGACCGGCTGACCCAGCGCGAGCGCGAGGTGCTCCGGCTGATCGCGCGCGGGTACGCGTACAAGGAGATCGCCAAGCAGCTCTTCATCTCGGTGAAGACGGTGGAGAGCCACGTCTCGGCGGTGCTGCGCAAGCTGCAGCTGAGCAACCGGCACGAGCTGACCCGCTGGGCGACCGCGCGCCGGCTGGTCTGACGGTCCGGCGGGTCCGGTCCGGCGCCGACCGGGTCTGACGTGCTGTCATGGCCGGGAGCGGAGTACGGGATGATGGCGCCGTGACTCCGTACCCGCTCGCGCTCACCCGCCGGACCGCCCCGATCGGGGCGCTGCTGCGGCACGCCGCCCCCGCGCTGCTGGGATACCTGGCGGTGCGGGCGGTCGGCGTCCTGGTGACCCCGGCCTGGAAGGGCGCCGGTCTGTACCGGCTGAGCACGCTCTGGGACGCGTCCTGGTACCAGAACCTGGCGGCGCACGGCTACGCGGGCACCGCCCCGGTGCCCGGGCCGCACGGGCCGTACGAGGCGTACGCCTTCTTCCCGCTCTACCCCGCGCTGATCCGGGCGGTGGAGGGGCTGACCCCGCTGTCCGTCAACTACGCGGCCCTGCTGGTGGCGTGGGTCGCCTCGCTGGCGGCGGCCTGGGGCATCTTCGCGGTCGCCGACCGGCTCTACGGGCGCCGGGTCGGAGTGCTGGCCGCCGTGCTCTGGGGCGTGCTCCCGTACGCGGTGGTGCAGAGCTCGGCGTACTCCGAGTCGCTGTTCACCGCCCTCGCGGCCTGGACGGTGTACGCGGCGCTGCAGGGCAACTGGATCCGGACCGGAGTGCTCTGCCTGCTCGCCGGGCTGAGCCGGCCGACCGGCATCGCGCTGGCGGCGGCGGTCTCCGCCGTGGCGGCGTGGGAGCTGCTGCGCGGGCGCGGGGGGTGGCGGGCGGCGCTCGGGGCGGTGCTCGCGCCGCTCGGGTTCGTCGGGTACCTCGGCTGGGTCGGGCTGCAGAAGGGCCGCTGGGACGGCTACTTCCGGGTCCAGGACGCCTGGGAGTCGCACTTCGACTTCGGCCGTTCCACCTTCTACTCCTTCAAGGACCTGGTGGCCGAGGGCGACCGGGTCTGGTTCTCCCAGGTCACGGTCGCCGCCGTGCTGATCGCCAGCGTCCTGCTGCTCGCCATCTCGGCGGTCCAGCGGCAGCCCCCGGTGCTGCTGCTCTACAGCGCCGCCATGGTGGTGCTGGCGCTCGGCGACGCCGCGTACTTCAACTCCCGGGCCCGCTTCCTGCTGCCCGCCTTCGGCCTGCTGCTCCCGGTCGCGGCGGGGCTGGGGCGGGTGCGCAAGCAGGCCTCGGTGGTGCTGGTCATCGCGACGGCGGCGGTCTGCTCGGCCTTCTACGGCGGCTACCTGGCCTTCGTCTACCCCGACGCCCCCTGAGCGCGGCGGGATCGGTCCGTTCCCCCCGGAGCTGTCGGTGCGGGCCCATAGACTCGTAGGGCCATGACTAGCCTCTTTGACGACCTTCCGCTCCCCGGCTTCGAGCTTCCGTCCTCGGCCGGGTCGAAGCAGCAGCCGCCCGGTGACGAGCCCCCGTTCGCCGAGGAGGAGCCGCCGCCGTACGACGACGCCCCGTACGACGACGTTCCGTACGCCTACGAGGAGTCGGTGCCGGACGGGCTGTTCCAGACCGACCACGCGGCCGAGGCGGAGCGGGACGCGTTCTACCGCAACGGCGCGGCCCGGACGGTGATCGACCCGGCGCAGCTGCTGGAGGGGATGAACGACCCGCAGCGGCTGGCCGTGGAGCACGCCGGTTCGCCGCTGCTGCTGGTGGCCGGGGCCGGATCGGGGAAGACCCGGGTGCTGACGCACCGGATCGCGTACCTGCTCGGCGCGCGCGGGGTGCAGCCGGGGGAGATCCTGGCGATCACCTTCACCAACAAGGCGGCCGGCGAGATGCGCGAGCGGGTCGAGGCGCTGGTCGGGCCGCGGGCCCGGGCGATGTGGGTGTCGACCTTCCACAGCGCGTGCGTGCGGATCCTGCGCCGGGAGAGCAAGGTGCTCGGCTTCACGTCGAGCTTCTCGATCTACGACTCGGCGGACTCGCAGCGCCTGATGGCCCTGGTCTGCCGCGACCTCGACCTGGACCCGAAGCAGTTCCCGCCGAAGTCGTTCACCGCGAAGATCAGCAACCTGAAGAACGAGCTGATCGACGAGGAGACGTACGCCGACCAGGCGGCCAACCCGATGGAGAAGAAGCTCGCCGAGGCGTACTTCCTCTACCAGCGGCGGCTGCGCGAGGCGAACGCGCTCGACTTCGACGACATCATCATGACCACGGTGAACCTGCTCCAGGCCTTCCCGGCCGTGGCCGAGTACTACCGGCGCCGGTTCCGCCACATCCTGGTCGACGAGTACCAGGACACCAACCACGCCCAGTACATGCTGGTGCGGGAGCTGAGCGGCGGCTCGGTGGCCGCGCAGCCGAAGCGCACGGTCGACGGCGACTACGTGAACCCGGCGGCCGGGCAGCTGTCCGAGCTGCTGCCCGCCGAGCTGTGCGTGGTGGGTGACGCGGACCAGTCGATCTACGCCTTCCGCGGTGCGACCATCCGCAACATCCTCCAGTTCGAGGAGGACTACCCGAACGCGACCACCATCCTGCTGGAGCAGAACTACCGCTCCACCCAGACCATCCTGAGCGCCGCCAACGCGGTGATCGAGCGGAACACCGGCCGCCGGGAGAAGAAGCTCTGGACGGCCGGGGACCACGGCGAGAAGGTGGTCGGCTACGTCGCGGACGACGAGCACGGCGAGGCGCAGTACATCGCTGACGAGATCGACCGGCTGACCGACGCGGGCGACGCCCGGCCCGGCGACGTGGCGATCTTCTACCGGACGAACGCGCAGTCCCGGGTGTTCGAGGAGGTGTTCATCCGGGTCGGCCTGCCGTACAAGGTGGTCGGCGGGGTGCGCTTCTACGAGCGCAAGGAGGTCCGGGACGTGCTCGCGTACCTGCGGGTGCTGTCCAACCCCGAGGACACCGTGCCGCTGCGCCGGATCCTCAACGTGCCCAAGCGCGGGATCGGCGACCGGGCCGAGGCGATGATCGACGCGCTCTCGCAGCGCGAGCGGATCAGCTTCGCGCAGGCGCTGGTGCGGGTGGACGAGGCGTACGGGATGGCCGCGCGCTCGGCCAACGCGGTGCGCAAGTTCAACGAGCTGATGGCCGGGCTGCGGCAGATCGTCGAGTCGGGCGCGGGCCCGGCGGCGGTGCTGGAGGCGGTGCTGGAGGAGACCGGCTACCTGGCCGAGCTGCAGGCCTCGACCGACCCGCAGGACGAGACCCGGGTGGAGAACCTCCAGGAGCTCGCCTCGGTCGCGCTGGAGTACGAGCAGGACCCGGGCGAGCGGCCGGAGGGCGACGACGAGGGCACCCCGCCGGTGGGTTCGCTGGCGGACTTCCTGGAGCGGGTCGCGCTGGTCGCGGACTCGGACCAGATCCCCGACGACGAGGACGGCGCGGGCGTCATCACGATGATGACGCTGCACACCGCGAAGGGCCTGGAGTTCCCGGTGGTGTTCCTGACCGGCATGGAGGACGGGATCTTCCCGCACATGCGGGCACTGAACCAGGTCAAGGAGCTGGAGGAGGAGCGGCGGCTCGCGTACGTCGGGCTGACCCGGGCCCGGCAGCGGCTGTACCTGACCAGGTCGGTGCTGCGCAGCGCGTGGGGGCAGCCCTCGTACAACCCGGCCTCGCGGTTCCTGGAGGAGATCCCGACCGAGCTGGTGGAGTGGAAGCGCACGGGTGCCTCGGCGGTGCCGGTCTCGCGCGGGTTCTCCTCGTCCTCCGGGTCGGGCTCCGGTTACGGCTCCGGCTCCGGCGGCCGGAAGTCGGCCGGTACGGCGGCGAGTTCGCCGAAGGCGGGCTGGGGGCAGTCGGCCCGGCGGGTCACCGAGCGGGAGGCCGTCTCGCTGGCGGTCGGCGACCGGGTCACCCACGACAGCTTCGGGCTCGGCACGGTGGTGGCGACCTCCGGTGTCGGGGACAAGGCGCAGGCGACGGTGGACTTCGGGGCCACCGGGCGCAAGCAGCTGCTGCTGCGGTACGCGCCGGTCGAGAAGCTCTGATCGCTGCTGCGGTGCGGCGGCTGGGCTCTTCGGAGTTCAGCCGCCGAAGATCGCGGTGGGGTCGCCGGTGTACCAGACGTTCTCGATCCGCAGGCGGTGGATGAGCCAGCGGGAGCCGTCCCGGGTCAGCTCGACCGCATAGCGGTTCCTGAGCAGGGCCCGGGTGGAGTGGTCGGCGGAGAGCAGGTGCTGGGCCTCGACGAGCGCGGTCAGCCGGGCGGTGTCGCCGGTCACGGTGATCCGGGGGTTGGTCACCACGTGGCTGGTGTCGACCCGGCCGGTGAACATGCCGAGGATGGTGCCGGTGATCGTCTCGCGCCCGGCCAGCACCGGTGGCTCGGCGCCCCAACGGGCGGCGGCGGGGCGGAAGTCGAGCTCGGCGTCGGGGGTGAAGGAGGACGCGAACAGCTCCTTGTCCTGGAGGTCCTGGCCGAGGCCGAAGCGGAGCAGTGCATCCACGATCTCGGTGCGGTCGCGGAGCTCCCGCAGCAGGTCGCCGGCCTCGGCGGCGGTGGCAGTCAGGGCTCGGTCGGTGGTGACGTACATCGGGGGCTCCTCCGTTCGGCGGTGGTTCCACTCTCGGGCGGGACGCCCGTCCGATCAACGCGCTTCTGCGCAAGGACCGTTGAGCCGGGCTCAACGGTGGGGGAGAGGGAGATGCTGGAGCGGCACGAGCTGGAGGCGTTCCTGACGCTGGCGGAGGAGCTGCACTTCGGCCGCACCGCCGAGCGGATGCGCGTCTCCACGGGGCGGGTCAGTCAGATCATCGGCGCCCTGGAGCGGCGGGTGGGGGCGCTGCTGTTCCGGCGCACCAGCAGGCGGGTGGAGCTGACCGCGATCGGGCGCCGGCTGGAGCAGGACCTGCGGCCCGCCTGGGAGGCGATCGGGGCGGGCCTCGAACGGGCCGTCCGGGCCGGGCGGGGCTTCGACGGGGAGCTGCGGGTCGGCTTCACCGGGACCCCCGGGGGTCAACTGCTGGTGGATGCGGCCGAGTTGTGCCGGGCGCGGCAGCCCGGGTGCGAGGTGGTGATCCGGGAGGTGCAGCCCGCCGATGCGGCGGCCCGGCTGCTGGGCGGTGAGGTCGAGCTGCTGCTCACCTGCCTCCGGCTGGAGGTGGACGGGTTGGCGGCGGGGCCGGTGCTGGTGACCGAGCCGCAGCTGCTGGCGGTGCCGGCCGGGCACCGGCTGGCGGGGCGGGAGTCCGTCCCGGTGGCGGAGCTCGACGGCGTCCGGGTGCTGGATCCGGAGGCGGGCCTGCAGGAGGTGTTGACGTTCGTGGGCGCCGGGCAGGGGGTATGTCCGGTGGGGGCGCACGTCCGCCGCTACCACCCGCGCCCGGACGTCCGGTACGTACGGCTGGACGGTGCCGCGCCGTTGCACTGGCGGCTGCACCGGCGGGCGGACGGCGCCACTGCGCGGGTCCGGCTGTTCGAGGAGGCGCTGCGGGAGCTGCTCGACGGGGTGGCCTGAGCGGCGGCCAGGGGCGGTCGGGGCTGTTGGGGTTGTGATTTTCCCCTCCTCTGGAGAGGGGGGTCCGCCAACCGCCTCCGGGGGCGCTAACCTCCCCTCAGATTGGTTATCGGTCGTTAACCGCGTGCATCCGGCCAGGTCGGTCGCACGCGGCGGGACAGCGTGGTCCAGGAGGCAGTCATGGGTGTGTCAGGGCCGATCCGTGTGGTGGTCGCGAAGCCGGGGCTCGACGGCCACGACCGGGGTGCCAAGGTGATCGCGCGCGCGCTGCGGGACGCCGGCATGGAGGTCATCTACACCGGTCTGCACCAGACCCCCGAGCAGGTCGTCGACACCGCGATCCAGGAGGACGCGGACGGCATCGGCCTGTCGATCCTCTCGGGCGCCCACATGACGCTCTGCGCCCGGGTGATCGAGCTGCTCAAGGAGCGCGACGCGATGGACATCAAGGTCTTCTGCGGCGGGATCATCCCGGAGGACGACATCGTCGAGCTCAAGCGGATCGGCGTCGCGGACATCTTCACCCCCGGCACCCCGACCCGTGACGTGGTCGCCTGGGTCGAGGCGAACCTCCGGGTGGCGGGCTGAGGTTCGGAGCTCCCGAGGTCCGGAGGCTCTGGAGTCCGGGATCAGCCGGCCAGTTCGGCGAGCATGGCGGCCCGGAAGCGGAGCGTCTCGGCGAGCCGGGCCAGGGTGTCGGCCCAGGCCGAGTTCGGAGTCGCGTCGGCGGCCAGGGCGGCGACCGCCGGGGCGGTCCCGGGCGCGAGGGCGCGCTCGGTCATCCCCAGCACGCCGCTGTGGCTCCACGGGTACGCCCCCGAGGCGGCGGCCCGCTCCAGCGCGGCGACGACCGCGGTGCTCAGCGGCGGTGTCCAGGGCGTGGCACAGGAACCGAGCAGTTGGAACGCCTCACCCAGCCCGTTGACCTGGATGAACGCGGCCGTCCAGGCGGCCCGTTCGTCCTCCGGCAGGACGGCGAGCAGCCGGGCCGGGGCGCCGGGGGTGGGGCCGCCCGGTCGGCCGGCGGCGCGTCGGGGCGCCGGGCCGAGCAGGGCCCGGGCCCAGCCGACGTCCCGCTGACGGACCGCCGCGCGGGCCCAGGCCTCGTGCAGGTCCTCGGTCCAGTCGGGCCCGTCGGGGTCGGTGTCGGCGACCGGGAGCCGGAGCAACTGCTCCGGAGCGAGCCCGGATTCCGTCGTCCAGACCGTGAGCGGGGCGGCGGCGATCACCTCGCCGAACCACCAGGCGCGTTGGCCCCGGCCGGTGGGGGACTTGGGCGGTATCCCGTCGCGCTGCATCCCGGCGTCGCACTCGACCGGCGGGCTGACGGCGAGTCGGGCGGTGCGGCCGGCCCCGTCCAGCTGCACGGCGGACCGGGCGCGCTCCGCCATTCGGGCGGCCAGGGCCGACTCCGGCAGGGTCGAGAGCAGCTCGGCCGCAGTGGCCCGGACGTTCTTGCTCCGGTCGCCGAGCGCGGCCTCCAGGAAGCTCTCGTCGGCGGCTGACAGGCCCTCGTGCAGGGCGTCCAGGAAGAGCAGCCGGTCCTCGGCCCGCTCGGTGGACCAGGTACCGGCCAGCAGCTCCAGCGCCGTGGGCGAGCCGCTCCGCCGCAGCCGGGAGATCAGGGTGACCCGCTCGGCGAACAGGCCCTCCTGCCAGAGCAGTCGGTCGGACTCGACCGACTCGGAGGCTCCGCCGACCGGGTGCTCGACGGCGGTGCGGTGGACGTACTTCCAGTCCGGGTTCTGCCGGGCGAGCCAGCGGCCGAGCGGACCGGCCAGCGCGACCACGTCGGGGCGCAGCTCGCTGCGGGCCCGGGCGGTGTCCAGCAGGGCGGGCACGGCGGCGGCCGGGGCCCGGTAGTCGTACCGGCGGGCGGCGGCGAGCCACTGCGGGAGCAGCTCGCCCAGATTCGCGGTGCCGGTGTGGTGGCCGCCCAGCAGCACGGTCAGGCGCCGGCCGGCGGCGGCCGGGAGCTCGGGGCGGGAGTCGGCGGCGGCCGGGGCGGGTGGCTCGACCGCCGGCTCCGGCCTGGCCCCGGCCCGGCGGCGGACCGTCTCCAGGGCGGCCAGGTCGAGCAGGGCGGTGGCCGGGTCGGACCGGTCCACCTCGGCGGCCGGGCCGTCCGGGGCGGGCGGCAGCGGGCGGCGGTCGGTGCCGAGCAGGGCGGTGGTGTGCAGCTCCTGCCAGGTGTCGGTGGTCATCGGGACTCCATGCAGTCAGGGCACACGATTCGGACGGGACGGGACGAGCCCGGGGAACGGCGAGGGCGGGCTCAGGAGCGTTCAAGTCGCTGCTGCGATCGGGCAGTTCCGTCCTGGCCGGCGCCGGACGGGGGCTCAGGTGAGGGGCGTGGCGCGGCCGTCGGCGGACCAGGCGGTGACCGGGGCGAAGCCGCGGTGGCCGGACTCGCCGAAGACGGTGAGCGGATGGCCGGCCGAGACGGCGGCGAGACGCCAGAGCGCGGGCTCGGGGCAGCTGCCGGTGCGGACGGCCAGGCTGTGCTGCCCGTCCGTCAGGCGCCAGCCGTCGCTGCCGAGGACGGGCACCACACCGGTGAGCACGGTCGGCCAGGACTCCACCCAGGGGTCCTCGGCGACCGCCCGGCCGTACTCGGCCACGGCCTCCCCGGGCGTCACGCCGTCCGGGACCGAGGCGTCGGGCTCCGGCCCGCCGTAGCGGGGGCCGAGCACGGCCCGCAGCGGCCGGGCGCCGGGGTGGAAGGCGAGCTCGGCCTCCAGCAACTGGCCCACGGGCAGGGCGAGGTCGGGGGCCCGGCCGGGACCGCCGAAGGCGAGCAGCAGGGCGGGACGGCCGGTCTTGGCGCCCCGGAGCCAGATCCGGCGGGTGGTGAGCCGGTCGTCCGCGGTGTCGCGGGAGCCGAGCACGAGCCAGCGGTCCCGGACGGTCGGGCCGGCCAGCAGCTCGGCGGTGTCGGCGGGGACGCCGACCCGGCTGCGGACGGTGGCGGCGAGCTCCTCGGGCAGCCGGTCGGCCCGGCCGACCGCGCCGGCGAGCAGGTGCAGCAGGGCGTACTCGGCCAGCCGCTCCTGGGCCGGCAGGTAGTCCAACTCGCGGACCTGGGCGGCGAGTCGGGGTGCCTGGGCGTCGACCATCCGGGCGGCCACCTCCTCCCACCCGCCGGGGGCCTCGTCGGCCAGGCCGTGCCGGACCCGGTCGGCCAGCCGGAGCCGCAGCTCGGCCGCACCGGCCGCGATCCGGGTGGAGCGGCGGGCCGCGCGGCGGGCGGCGGCGACCGGATCGACCGGAGCGGTGGGGGCGGCCGCCCTGCGGACCGCGGTCTGCTGACGGATGCTCAGCCACTCGGCGGCCCAGTCGGGCGGCTCGGTGGCGGTGAGGGCCAGCAGGTCGCCGCTCCAGAGCAGCAGCAGGCCCAGGGCGTGCTTGCACGGGAACTTCCGGCTGGGGCACGTGCACGAGTAGGCGGGCGTGGTGAGCTCGACGACCGTCCGGTACGGCGTGCTCCCGCTGCCCTTGCACAGGCCCCAGAGCGCGCCCCCGCCCTGGCCGGTGCCGGACCAGGGGGTGGGTGCGGACAGCTTGCCCGCGGCCTTGCGGGACGGTTGGTCGGGGGCGAGGGACAGGACGTGCTCGGTGCTCCAGCGTTCCTCCATGCCGCTGACGCTAGGAGCAGGCACTGACAACGGAGCGGTCCGTTCACTCGAACTGATGATCTGTCACGGCCGGGCCCCGGATTGTCGGTGCCGGGGTGCATGGTGGTTCTCGCAGCCCGGGAACGTGTGTCCGAACCGGGGCCTGTCCGCACTGGTAAGACGCCTGCGCCCAGTCACCCACGACCTCTCCGTCCCCTGCCACAGCTCTGCCCTGCGGCTGATCCGAAGGAGCCCTGATGACCACTCGCACGAGTGCCCCCGAGACCGGCGAGGTGCTCCGCGAGCACGCCGAGGACGCCTTCGCCGCCGAGCTCGCCGCACTGGCCGCGCAGGACGACCGGCCGCGCCCCGAGCGCTGGCTGCTCTCGCCCTGGGCGGTGGCCACCTACCTGCTGGGCGGCACGCTGCCCGACGGCACCGTGATCACGCCCAAGTACGTCGGCCCGCGCCGGATCGTCGAGGTCGCCGTCACCACCCTCGCCACCGACCGCGCGCTGCTCCTGCTCGGCGTCCCCGGCACCGCGAAGACCTGGGTCTCCGAGCACCTCGCGGCCGCCGTCAGCGGCGACTCGACCCTGCTGGTGCAGGGCACCGCGGGCACCCCCGAGGAGGCGGTCCGGTACGGGTGGAACTACGCCCAGCTGCTGGCCAACGGCCCCAGCCGGGCCGCCCTGGTGCCGTCCCCAATCATGCGGGCGATGGCGGACGGGCAGATCGCCCGGGTCGAGGAGCTCACCCGGATCCCGGCCGACGTCCAGGACAGCCTGATCACCATCCTCTCCGAGAAGACCCTGCCGATCCCCGAGCTGGGGCTGGAGACGCAGGCGGTGCGCGGGTTCAACCTGATCGCCACCGCCAACGACCGGGACCGGGGGGTGAACGAGCTCTCCAGCGCGCTGCGCCGCCGGTTCAACACCGTGGTGCTCCCGCTGCCGGCCTCGCTGGAGGAGGAGGTCGACATCGTCACCCGCCGGGTCGGCCAGCTCGGCCGCTCGCTCGACCTGCCGGCCCTGCCCGAGGGCGCGGCGGAGATCCGCCGGGTGGTCACCGTCTTCCGCGAGCTGCGGGACGGCGTCACCACCGACGGCCGGACGAAGGTCAAGACGCCCAGTGGCACCCTCTCCACCGCCGAGGCGATATCGGTGGTCACCAACGGCCTCGCCCTGGCCGCCCACTTCGGCGACGGCGTGCTCCGCGCGAGCGACGTGGTCTCCGGCGTCGCGGGCGCGGTCCTGCGCGACCCGGCCACCGACCGGGTGGTCTGGCAGGAGTACGTCGAGGGCGTGCTCCGCGAGCGGGACGGCTGGAAGGACTTCTACCGCGCCAGTCGGGACGACTCCCGCTGACCGCACCACGGTTGACGCGCAGGCAGTACGAGGACTCGTTCGAGGGGAGCACGGCATGAGCGGCGCAGCGGTGACGTTGCTGGGCATCCGGCACCACGGCCCCGGCTCGGCCCGGGCGGTGGCCGCCGCACTGGAGCACCTGCAGCCGGACGCGGTGCTGATCGAGGGCCCGCCGGAGGCCGACGCCCTGGTCGGGCTGGCGGCGGAGCCGGGCATGGTGCCGCCGGTCGCCCTGCTGGCACACGCGGTGGACGACCCGGCGCAGGCGGCCTTCTGGCCGTTCGCGGCCTTCTCCCCGGAGTGGGTGGCGATCCGTCACGCGACCGACCGGGGCGTTCCGGTCCGGTTCATCGACCTGCCGGCGGCGTACGGCCTGGCGCAGGGTCAGGGTGCGGAAGTGCCGGGGGGCACTTCCGCACCCGAAGGGCCGACCGCCGGGTCCGGGTCCGGGCCCGACCCGATCGGGCAGCTGGCCGCAGCGGCCGGTCACACCGACTCCGAGGCCTGGTGGGAGGACGTGGTCGAGCACCGGGCCCCGTCCACCGACCCGGGGGCCGACGCGCTGGCCCCGTTCGTCGCCGTCGCCGAGGCGATGACGGCCCTGCGCGAGCAGGGCACCACCGGCCCCCGGGACGAGCTGCGCGAGGCGTACATGCGGCAGGCGGTGCGGGCGGCCCGCCGGGCCGGCCACGCCCGGATCGCGGTGGTCTGCGGTGCCTGGCACGTCCCGGCGCTGAGCGCCGGGACGACGGTCGCGCACGACCGGGCGCTGCTGGCCGGGCTGCCGAAGAAGGTCAGGACCGAGATCACCTGGGTGCCCTGGACGCACCGCAGGCTCTCCCAGCACACCGGCTACGGCGCGGGGATCGACTCGCCCGGCTGGTACCACCACCTGTTCACCAACGGCGCTGCGGGGGCGGGGGGTTCGCGCGGGCTGGCGCACTGGATGACCAGGGTCGCGGAGCTGCTCCGGGCCGAGGACCACCCGGTCTCCTCCGCGCACGTGATCGAGGCGGTCCGGCTGGCCGAGACGCTGGCGGCGATGCGCGGCCGGCCGCTGGCCGGGCTGGCCGAGACGCTGGACGCGGTCCGGTCCGTGATGTGCGACGGCTCGGACGTCGCGCTCGCCCTGGTCCGGGACAGGCTGGTGGTCGGCGACGCGCTCGGCGAGGTCCCCGAGTCCGCACCGACGGTGCCGCTCCAGCGGGATCTGACCCGGCTTCAGCGCAGTCTGCGGCTCAAGCCCGAGCCGGAGCCGCGCGAGCTCGTCCTCGACCTGCGCAAGGAGAACGACGCCGCCCGTTCGCTGCTGCTGCACCGGCTCCGGCTGCTCGGCGTGGACTGGGGCAGCCCGGCCCGCTCGACCGTCAACTCGACCGGCACCTTCCGGGAGAGCTGGCGGCTGCGCTGGCAGCCGGAGTTCGCGGTCCGGATCGCGGTGGCGGCCCAGTGGGGCACCACGGTCGAGTCCGCCGCCACCGGCCGGGCGGTCGAGCAGGCCGCCCGGGCGACGGCGCTGCCGCAGCTCACCGAGCTGGTGGAGCACTGCCTGCTGGCCGGGCTGCCCGCGGCGCTGCCCGCCGTGATGCGGGCGCTGGCCGACCGGGCCGCCCTCGACACCGATGTGGTCCAGCTCGCCGAGGCGCTCCCGGCCCTGGTCCGGGCGCTGCGGTACGGCGACGTCCGGGGCACCGACAGCGCCGCCCTGGAGGGCGTGGCCCACGGCCTGGCCGACCGGATCTGCGTCGGCCTGCCGCCCGCCTGCGTCGGGTTGGACGCGGAGCGGGCGGGCGTCCTGCGCGGCCACCTGGACAGCGTGCACACCGCCATCGGCCTGCTGGAGACGGACGGGCCGGCAGCAGCGGGCGAGGGAGAGGACGGGCCGGCGGCAGCGGGAGAGGACGGGCCGACGGAGGGGACAGCGCCGTCCGACTCGCTCGGCGGGCGCTGGGCCGCCACGCTGCGCTCGCTGGCCCGGCGTCAGCCCCCGGCCGCGGCGGGCACCGGCATCCCCGGGCTGCTCCGCGGCCGGGCGACCAGGCTGCTGCTGGACGGCGGGCGGATCGACTCCGCAGAGGCCGGGCAGCGGCTCGGCCTGGTCCTGTCGCACGCCAACCACCCGGCGGACACGGCGGGCTGGGTGGAGGGCTTCCTGGCCGGCAGCGGCGTCCTGCTGCTGCACGATCCGGCCCTGCTCGGCCTGCTCGACCGCTGGCTGAGCGGGGTGCCCGCAGAGGTGTTCACCGACGTCCTGCCCCTGCTCAGGCGGACGTTCTCGGCGCTGGAGGCGGGCGTCCGCCGCACCGTCGGCGAGCGGGTCGCCGCCGGCCCGCTGGACGGCACCGCACCCGGCCCCCGCCCCGGCTCGGCGGCCGTCGAGCCGGACGTCGAGCGGGCCGACGCCGCACTGCCGGTGCTCGCCCTGCTGCTCGGCCTGGGCGGGGCTCCCGCCCCCGCCGGCTCCACCGCCACCACCACCCGTGCCCGGATCCCCCGTCAGACCGACCGCAGGAGCGCCGGATGACCACCACTCAGTTCCCCACCGGCACCGACCCGCTCGACCAGGAGCGGCTGCGCCGCTGGCGACTGGTGCTCGGCGGCGAGTCCGACGGCACCGGCTGCACCCTGGCCGGCCGGGACGCCGCGATGGACGGCGCCCTGGCCGCGCTCTACCGCTCCGCCGACCCGGCCGCGCCGTCCGGCCGGTCCGGCAGCTCCCGGTCCGCCGGGCTCGGCGGCTCCGCCCCGCAGGTGGCCCGCTGGCTGGGGGACATCCGGGAGTACTTCCCGACCTCGGTGGTCCAGGTGATGCAGCAGGACGCGATCACCCGGCTCGGGCTGGAGCGCCTGCTGCTGGAGCCGGAGATGCTGGAGGCCGTCGAGCCGGACGTGCACCTGGTCGGCACCCTGCTCTCGCTCCGGCACGCCCTGCCCGAGACCACCAGGGAGACCGCCCGGGCGGTGGTCGGCAAGGTGGTCGCCGACCTGGAGCGCAGGCTCGCCGACCGGACCAGGGCGACCCTGGGCGGGGCGCTCGACCGCAGCGCCAGGGTCAGCCGCCCCCGCCACCAGGACATCGACTGGGGCCGCACCATCCGGGCCAACCTGACCAACTACCTCCCCGAGTACCGCACCGTGGTGCCCGAGCGGCTGGTCGGCTACGCCCGGGCGCAGCGCGCCGTGAAGAAGGAGGTGATCCTCTGCGTCGACCAGTCGGGCTCGATGGCCCCCTCGGTGGTGCACTCGGCGGTGTTCGGCGCGGTGCTGGCCTCGATGAAGAGCCTCTCCACCCGGCTGGTGGTCTTCGACACGTCGGTGGTGGACCTGACCGAGCAGCTCACCGACCCGGTGGACGTTCTGTTCGCCACCCAGCTGGGTGGCGGCACCGACATCAACCGGGCGCTGGCGTACTGCCAGTCCCGGATCACCCGCCCGGCGGACACCGTGGTGGTGCTGATCAGTGACCTCTACGAGGGCGGCATCCGGGACGAGATGCTCAAGCGGGTCGCGGCGATGAAGGCCTCGGGCGTGCAGTTCGTCGCGCTGCTCGCGCTCTCCGACGAGGGGGCGCCGGCCTACGACCACGCGCACGCCGCCGCGCTGGCCGCCCTCGGTGCGCCTGCCTTCGCCTGCACCCCGGACGCCTTCCCGGAGATCATGGCCGCCGCGATCGAGCGCCGTCCGCTGCCGGTCCCCGAGGGCTGACGGTCCGGCAGTGCGGTGCGTACTCGAAGGAGGGAAGCCGGGGAGCTGACGGAGTGTTGGGGCGGATTCACCCGGACGTGCGACGCGCGGAGCAGGGCGCCGGCGACCTCACCGCCGCCGCACACCGGGGGTGAGCTGGGCGGGCGGCGCGCCCGGGGAGACCCGTTGTGACGGTTCTCACCAAAGCCGAGCGGGCCCCGGGCGAAACACTCCCGTCGTCCGGGGATAACCTGCCACACGGACGTGACGCGCGTGTTGGTTGACGTGTGCGCCCGTGGCTGTGTGGGCCGCAAGGCCGTATCTCTGCGTACCCGCCCAGCCTCGACGACCCGCAGCGAAGATCCTGCCGTGGCACGCTCGTAGAGACACAATCCGCGACCACGAACAAGGACGAACACACGTGGACCTGTTCGAGTACCAGGCGAGGGACCTCTTCGCCAAGCACGGTGTGCCCGTGCTTGACGGGGATGTCATCGAGACCCCCGAAGCAGCTCGCGCCATCGCCGAGCGTTTCGGCGGACGCGCCGTCGTCAAGGCTCAGGTGAAGGTCGGTGGCCGTGGCAAGGCCGGTGGCGTCAAGCTCGCCGCCGACCCCGCCGACGCCGTCGCCAAGGCCGAGGCGATCCTCGGTATGGACATCAAGGGCCACACCGTCAACAAGGTGATGCTGGCTCAGACGGCGGACATCAAGGAGGAGTACTACGTCTCCTTCCTGCTGGACCGCACCAACCGCACCTTCCTGGCCATGGCCAGCGTCGAGGGCGGCGTGGAGATCGAGGTCGTCGCCGAGGAGAACCCCGACGCGCTCGCCAAGATCGCCGTCGACGCCAACGAGGGCTGCACCCCGGAGAAGGCCGCCGAGATCGTCGCCGCGGCCAAGTTCCCGGCCGAGATCGCCGACCAGGTCGCCGACGTGCTGGTGAAGCTCTGGAAGGTCTTCATCGCCGAGGACGCGCTCCTCGTCGAGGTCAACCCGCTGATCAAGTCCGGTGACGGCAAGATCATCGCGCTCGACGGCAAGGTCTCGCTGGACGAGAACGCCGAGTTCCGCCAGCCGCACCACGCCGAGCTCGAGGACAAGGCCGCCGCCAACCCGCTCGAGGCGGCGGCGAAGGCCAAGGGCCTCAACTACGTCAAGCTCGACGGCCAGGTCGGCATCATCGGCAACGGCGCGGGCCTCGTCATGAGCACCCTCGACGTGGTCGCCTACGCCGGTGAGAACCACGGTGGCGTCAAGCCCGCCAACTTCCTCGACATCGGTGGCGGCGCCTCCGCCGAGGTGATGGCGAACGGCCTGGAGATCATCCTGGGCGACGCCGACGTCAAGTCGGTCTTCGTCAACGTCTTCGGTGGCATCACCGCGTGCGACGCGGTCGCCAACGGCATCGTGCAGGCGCTCGCGCTGCTCGAGCAGAAGGGCGAGGCGGTCACCAAGCCGCTCGTCGTCCGCCTCGACGGCAACAACGCCGAGCTGGGTCGTCAGATCCTGACCGACGCCAACCACCCGCTCGTCGAGCAGGTGGACACCATGGACGGTGCGGCCGACCGCGCCGCCGAGCTGGCCAACAAGTAAGGAAGAGGACTTAATCATGGCTATCTTCCTCACCAAGGAC
This sequence comes from Kitasatospora sp. NPDC002040, assembly GCF_040296785.1. NCBI lineage: Bacteria > Bacillati > Actinomycetota > Actinomycetes > Kitasatosporales > Streptomycetaceae > Kitasatospora > Kitasatospora sp. NPDC002040. The sequence continues at coordinate 971,984 of NZ_JBEOXV010000001.1, forward strand.
AGCAAGGTCATCGTCCAGGGCATGACCGGCTCCGAGGGTATGAAGCACACCCGCCGGATGCTCGCCTCGGGCACCCAGATCGTCGGTGGCGTGAACCCGCGCAAGGCCGGCACCTCCGTGGACGTCGATGGCACCGATGTGCCCGTCTTCGGCTCGGTCGCCGAGGCCATCGAGAAGACCGGTGCCGATGTCACCGTCATCTTCGTGCCGCCGAAGTTCACCAAGGACGCCGTCGTCGAGGCGATCGACGCCGAGATCGGCCTCGCGGTCGTCATCACCGAGGGTGTCCCGGTCCACGACTCGGCCGCCTTCTGGGCGTACGCCGGTGCCAAGGGCAACAAGACCCGGATCATCGGCCCGAACTGCCCCGGCCTGATCTCCCCCGGACAGTCCAACGCGGGCATCATCCCGGCGGACATCACCACCACCGGTCCGATCGGCCTGGTCTCCAAGTCGGGCACCCTGACCTACCAGCTCATGTACGAGCTGCGTGACCTCGGCTTCTCCTCGGCCGTGGGCATCGGTGGCGACCCGGTCATCGGCACCACGCACATCGACGCCCTCGCGGCGTTCGAGGCGGACCCGGAGACCAAGATCATCGTGATGATCGGCGAGATCGGCGGCGACGCCGAGGAGCGTGCGGCGGCCTACATCGCCGAGCACGTCACCAAGCCGGTCGTCGGCTACGTCGCGGGCTTCACCGCCCCGGAGGGCAAGACCATGGGCCACGCCGGCGCCATCGTCTCGGGCTCCTCGGGCACCGCCCAGGCGAAGAAGGAGGCCCTCGAGGCCGCCGGCGTCAAGGTCGGCAAGACGCCGTCCGAGACCGCCCGCCTGGCCCGTGAGCTGATCGCCAACTAAGGCTCGGCATTCGCGTCTGAGGCCCCTCACCCGCTTGCGGGTGAGGGGCCTCAGACGTTCCGTCAGGTCTCAACGGAACGGCAGCTCCAGCGGGAGCGCCGCCACCGCACCAGCCGCACCCGGTACCCCCGGGCAGAGCCGCAGCCCGGAGCAGGGCGCGGCCGGCACCGCGACCGGCAGCGGGGGGAGCCGCGGTGCCACCGGTGCCGGGCGTGCGGCCGCCGGCCGGAGTGCCTCGACCACCGGTCGGGCGGCTCCGGCTGCGGCGGTGGCTGCGGCCGGGACGGGAACCGGAGCGGGCCCGTGCGGCACCGGCTTTCCCGGGGTCGGACCGCACCAGTGGCTGCGCAGCCCCGGCCAGGCCGCCGCACCCGGCGCGGCCGGCCCGGCACTGCCGCTGTCGGCGGCCGAGCAGACCTGCCCCGGGCCGAGGCCGGGCGGGCGGAACAGCTCTGACGGGCCGTTACCGGCCAGGGTGGCCGCGATCGCCGCCGTCATCGCCAGCGTGAGCGCCCCGGCGGCCGCGGCGGCCAGCCCGGCCCTGGTTCGGCCGCGGGCCTTGAGCAGCCGCGCCGAGGGTGGCCGGGGTGCCGGGCAGCCGTGCACCGCAGCCTGGTGCAGCAGCGCGCCGAGCCGGGCGCCGAAGCCGGGTTCGGCCGGGTCGGCTCCGACCAGGTCGGGGACCGACCGGGCCAGCGCCGCCCGGGCGGTGAGGACCCGTCCGGCGGCCGCGGCAGTGGTGGACTGCACCTCGGCGGCCACCTGCTCCGCCGGGAGGCCGAGCGCGTCGTGCAGCACCAGGGCACGGCGCTGCGGCCGGGTGAGCCGCTTCAGCGCCTTCAGCAGGTCCCGGTCCCGTGGTGTCAGCCGGTCCTGTTCCGGGTCCTGCCCCGGACCCGGCGGCCGGTCGGGGAGGGGGTGCACCTGGATGCGGCGGTGCGGCAGCTGCCGGAGGTGGGACCGGCGCGGTCCGCCCCGGTGCCAGAACGCCTGGGCCGTCTCGAACGCGTACTCCCGGGCCCAGCCCTCCGGATCGGGCAGCGCGGAGACCTCGGGCCAGCGGCGTCCGGCGGCGGAGAGCGCCAGGCGTACGGCGTGCACGGCGCGGTGGCGGCAGGCGGTGAGCAGGAAGGTCTGCTGCACCAGGCGGGTGTGGGCGCGGGTGCAGAGTTCGTCGAAGCTCTCGGGACGGGGTTCGGCGGCCACCGCCGTCTCAGCGGTCACCGCCTCGGCGACGGGTGCGGGTGCCACCTCGGCCACGGCGGAAGCTGCCGGGGCAGTCAGGGCGACGGCCTCCGCGCGGCTGCGGACGCCGAGCTTCCGCATCGCCCGGTGCAGGTGGGTGCGGGCGGTGCCGGGCGAGATGCCCAGCTGTGCGGCGATCTCCCCGGTGTCCAGGCCGGTCGCCAGCAGGGCCAGTGCCTGGGCCTCGCGCGGGGTCAGCAGCCGGAGCAGCCGGGCGGGATCGGCGTGCGGGCGCGCGGGCGCCGGCGAGGTCACCGGATCGCCCGGGGCAGGCGGGCTGAAAGTAGGCACATAAGCAGATAATCCGGGACACGGCGGAGCTTCGCCTCTTCACGGGGCACAACGGGTGATCTTGGGAGCATGAGGCCCATGACTCAGCTGATGGGCCGTCCGATCCTGGGCCTGCCGGGCGAACTGGGAGTCCGCCCGTTCCTCGCCGACCTGCTCGCCGGTGTCCGGGCCGCGCTGCTCACCCTGGCGGTGATCGCCGTCCCGGTCCTCGCCCTCTGGGTGCTCACCCCGTACGCGGACGACACCGCCGCCGGGGCCGGGCGGCTGGCCTGCGCGCTCTGGCTGTTGGGCCACGGCGCCCCGCTGACCAGGGGCGCGACCGGTGCGCCGGTGACGCTGACCCCGCTGCTGCTCACCGTGGTCACCACCGTGCTGCTGTTCCGCACCGGCCGCCGGCTCGGAGGGCGTGAACGCCTCTACTGGCGCGCACCGTTGGCCGTGTGCGCCGGGTATCTTGCGGTCGCGCTGGCGGCCGTCGCCGAGTGCTCCGGCGCGGGCGCCCTGCGGGCCGCCCCGGTGCTCGACCTGCTCGTGGTCGCGCTGGTGGTGACCGGTTCGGTCGGCGCGGGGCTCTGGTCGGCGCTCGGGGTGCGCCCCGCGCTGCCCGGGCAGTGGACGGCCCGGGTGCCGGACTGGGCCAGGCCCGCCGGTGGTGCCCCGGTGGTGGGACGGGCGGCCGCGGCCGGCGGCTTCGGCCTGGTGGCGGCGGGCGGTGCGGTGTTCGCGGTCACCGCGGTGCTCGGCCTGGACGCGGTCGGCCGGTCGGTGGCGGGTCTGGGCGGCGGTGCGGCCGCGGTCGGCGGGCTGGCGCTGGCCTGTCTGCTGCTGGTGCCCAACGCCGTGCTCTGGGCGGCCTCGTACGCCCTCGGCCCCGGGTTCCGGGTCGGCAGCGGCACGGTGGTGGCGCCGACCGGGGCCCGGGTCGGCCCGGTGCCGGACTTCCCGCTGTTCGCGCTGCTGCCGGAGACCGGCGGGGCGCCCTGGTGGCCGGTGGCCTGCGTGCTGCCGCTGCTGGCGGGGCTGGTCCCGGCGGTGCTGATCGGCCGGGCGGCGGCCGGGGCCCGCTGGCACCCGGTGGCCACCGCCCTGGCGGCGCTGGGCGGTTCGGTGCTGACCGGGCTCGGCGCGGGTGTCTGCGCCTGGGCGGCCGGGGGAGCGCTGGCCGGGGGCAGGATGGCCGAGCTCGGGCCGGTGCCGTGGACGGCGGGCCCGGCGGCGGCGGTCTGGCTCGCCCTGGTCGGGGTGCCGGGAGCGCTGCTGGTCCGCTGGTGGGTGGTCCCGCCGCGCTGGTGGACCTCCCTGACCGGCCCGGCCGGTCTGCGCGGCCTGACCGGCCGTCACCTCGGCCGGGCCCGCCGGGCCGTCCACCAGGGGCTGGTGTTCGCGGCGGACCGGCTGCCGCCCCGGCGGAGGGACGGTTGACCGGCGGTCAGCGGTCCTGGCTGTACAGGTTGACCAGGAAGTCCGGGGCGTTGTCGCAGCTGTCCCGGGCCTGGGTGGTGAGGGCCTCGCTGACGCAGGTCACGTAGTCCTGGTAGTAGAGCGTGATGCCGAGCGAGGCGAGCACGAACAGGACGGTCACCCCGCCGGTGACCAGCCCGCCGATCGCGGCCGGGGTCTGCGGCCGGACCGGCTGCGGGCCGGGCTGGGCCGAGCCGCCGGTGCCGGTGCCCGCGTTCGGCCGGGGCGAGCGGAGCGCGCTGATCCCCCAGTACGCGGCCAGCGCACCGAGCAGCAGCGCCACGTACGGGATGCCGAGCACCACGCAGAACAGGCCGCCCATGCCCGCGCTCAGCGCGTACCGCGAGCGGCGCTGGACCGGGTCGTTCGGGTCGAACTTCGGGGCGGCGGGCGGCGGCTGCGGCGACCAGCCGCCCTGGTAGCCCGGGCTCCACGGGTGCGGCGGCGGCACCTGCGGCCGGTCGCCCCCCTCGCCCGGTGCCCCTGACGTGCCGTCGGCGGAGCCGTCGGGCTGCTGGTCGGCGGGCGGCTGCTGCGGGGTACGCGGCTGCCAGGGCTGGTCGGGGGCATCCGCCGGCGGCGGCGCGAAGGGGTTGCGCTCGCCGGTGTTGTCTCCGCTGCTCATCGGTCAGCCAATCCTTCGTCGGTGGTCGGGCCTGCTCAATGATCCCGCAGGGGTGTACGAGAGTCACACGGGTATGGCGAACCCGCCGTACGTGGCGCCCCGGGCGCTCCGGTGTGGCCCGCGCCTCAACTACGCGCGTAGCGTTGCCATCAGGTGACAGGAGCCCTCCGACCAGCCGTTATCGTGGTGACGGTCAGCAGTTCGGAGCAGCCCCGCCGCCTCCCGACTCGACCTGGCGCCGCCCGTAGTGGCCCCACCGACGGTGGACGTACCAGCGGGCGCAAGACGTACGGAGAGTCCCGCAGTGGCCGCCGCTTCCGCCCAGCCCGCTCACACCCAGGTCTTTGCGCCGCGTACCCCGGGCCCGGCCCGGCTGGTGGTGCTGGTCTCCGGCTCGGGCACCAATCTGCAGGCCCTGATCGACACCGTCGCGGACCCGGCCTTCGGGGCGGAGATCGTCGCCGTGGGTGCGGATCGGGACGCCATCGCCGGACTGGAACGGGCCGAGCTGGCCGGGCTGCCGACCTTCGTGCACCGGATCAAGGACCACGCCGACCGCGCCGCCTGGGACACCGCGCTGACCGCCTCGGTCGCCGGGTACCGGCCCGACCTGGTGGTCACCGCCGGGTTCATGAAGATCCTCGGCCCGGAGTTCATCGCCGCCTTCGCCGGACGGATCGTCAACACCCACCCCGCCCTGCTGCCCGCCTTCCCCGGCGCGCACGGCGTGGCCGACGCACTGGCGTACGGGGTGAAGGTGACCGGCTGCACCGTCCACCTGGTGGACGGCGGTGTGGACACCGGTCCGATCATCGCCCAGGGTGTGGTCGCCGTCGAGGAGGCCGACCACGCCGACGGCGGCGCCGCGCTGCACGAGCGCATCAAGACTGTCGAGCGCCAGTTGCTCGTCGACGTCGTGGGCCGACTGGCTCGCGAGGGTCACCGCATCGAGGACCGAAAGGTATGGATTCCGGCATGAGTGCCAGCTCCACCACGCCCCCCGTCTCGGAAAATGTCCGCCCGATCCGCCGCGCGCTGATCAGCGTGTACGACAAGACCGGTCTGGAGGAGCTGGCCCAGGGCCTGCACGCCGCCGGGGTCACCATCGTCTCCACCGGCTCCACCGCCGGTCGGATCGCCGCCGCCGGGGTCCCGGTCACCGAGGTCTCCGAGCTGACCGGCTTCCCGGAGTGCCTGGACGGGCGGGTGAAGACGCTGCACCCGCGCGTGCACGCCGGTGTGCTGGCCGACCTGCGGCTGGAGTCGCACCGCGCGCAGCTGGCCGAGCTGGAGATCGAGCCCTTCGACCTGGTGGTGGTGAACCTCTACCCCTTCACCGCCACGGTCGCCTCCGGCGCCACCCCGGACGAGTGCGTCGAGCAGATCGACATCGGCGGCCCGTCGATGGTCCGCGCGGCGGCCAAGAACCACCCGTCGGTCGCCGTCGTGGTCGACCCGGCCCGCTACGCGGACGTGCTGACGGCGGTTCAGGGCGGCGGCTTCGACCTGATCACCCGCAAGCGGCTGGCCGGCGCGGCGTTCGCGCACACCGCCGCGTACGACGTGGCGGTCGCCTCCTGGTTCGAGGGCTCCGGCTACACCGAGAACACCGAGGCCTTCCCGGCCTTCCTCGGTGCCACCTACGAGCGCGAGAACGTGCTCCGCTACGGCGAGAACCCGCACCAGCAGGCGGCGCTCTACACCGACGGCACCGGTGGCCTGGCGGGCGCCGAGCAGCTGCACGGCAAGGAGATGTCGTACAACAACTACGTGGACACCGACGCCGCCCGCCGGGCCGCGTACGACCACGCGGACCCGGCCGTCGCGATCATCAAGCACGCCAACCCGTGCGGCATCGCCACCGGTGCGGACGTGGCCGAGGCGCACCGCAAGGCGCACGCCTGTGACCCGCTCTCCGCGTTCGGCGGCGTGATCGCGGTGAACCGCGCGGTCACCGTCGAGCTGGCCGAGCAGATCGCCGAGATCTTCACCGAGGTCGTGGTGGCCCCGGCGTTCGAGGACGGCGCGGTCGAGGTGCTGGCCCGGAAGAAGAACATCCGGGTGCTGCGCGCCCCCGAGGCCCCGGCCAACCGGGTCGAGGTCCGCCCGATCTCCGGCGGCGCACTGCTGCAGCAGGTCGACCGGGTGGACGCGGCCGGTGACGACCCGTCGACCTGGACCCTGGCCACCGGTGACGCGCTCTCCGAGGCCGAGCTGGCCGAGCTGTCCTTCGCCTGGCGGGCCTGCCGGGCCGTCAAGTCCAACGCCATCCTGCTGGCCAAGGGCGGTGCCTCGGTCGGCGTCGGCATGGGCCAGGTCAACCGGGTCGACTCGGCCAAGCTCGCGGTCGAGCGGGCCGGCGAGCGGGCCCAGGGCTCGTACGCCGCCTCGGACGCGTTCTTCCCGTTCCCCGACGGCCTCCAGGTGCTGCTCGACGGCGGCGTCAAGGCCGTGGTGCAGCCGGGCGGTTCGGTCCGGGACGACGAGGTGGTCGCGGCGGCGAAGGCGGCCGGCGTGACGATGTACCTGACCGGGACCCGGCACTTCTTCCACTGACCGGTGCACGGTGACCGCGGCCGGCGACGGCCCCGGTGACGACGGATGCCCCGCACACCACCAGGTGTGCGGGGCATCTGCCGTGCGGTCAGTTGGACTTGACGACCACGGTGCCGACGATCTTGTCCGAGAGCGTCTGCTTCTTGGCGTCCCAGAGCGGCCACAGGAAGCCGAGGCAGCAGACCAACTCGTCGACGATGTGGCAGAGCTGGCGGACGAAGGCCATGCCGAAGCCGATCGGCTGGCCGTCGGTCTCCCGGACCACCCGGATGTTGACCATCTTGCGGCCGGGGGTCTGACCGGTCTTGCCGACCTGGTAGATCAGCCAGAAGCCGCCGAGCACGCCGATCAGCCAGCCGAGGCCGGCCAGCGCCAGGCCGGCGCCGGAGAAGCCGCCGCCGGTGCAGGCCGAGGCGGCGTAGCGGCTGGTGGTGCAGACCGGGGCCTCGTAGCCGACCGCGAAGCCGATGCCGTAGAAGATGCTCGCCGGGATGCCGATGATCAGGCCGTCGACCAGCGTGGCGGCGACCCGGGAGCCCCAGCTCGCGTAGAAGTTCTGCACCTGGCCGCCGTGGCCGTAGCCCTGCTGCGGCGGGATGCCGTAGCCCTGCGGAGGCTGCTGCGGGTAGCCGTAGCCGGGGGCACCCTGCGGCGGCGGGGCCTGCTGCGGGTAGCCGTAACCCGGGGCGCCCTGCGGCGGGCCCTGCTGCGGGTAGCCGTAGCCGGGGGCACCCTGCGGCGGGCCCTGCGGCGGCTGCGGGGGCTTGTTGTACGGGTTGTTCGGGTCGGGCGGGTAGCTCATCAGTGCCTCCGGGCAGGATGGTGAGGTGGTGGGACTGGGCAGGAAGACCCTGGGACGGACAGGCAGTTGAGGTGCCGACCGGTGGGACATTAGCGGAACGCGGTGACACCGCGAAGGTCAGTTGTCGTCAGAAAGCGTCAGGCTCAGGGCAGTACGACACCGAAGCGGTGCAACTGCCAGAGCCAGGACACCGTTAATGCAGTGCCGATCACGACATTCCGGTGCAGATTGGACAGTTGCCACCACCAGCGCCCCGGTCCGAGCGGCGCGACCAGCAGGCCGAGCCCGACCAGCACGGTCACCGGGTTGGCCAGCAGCGCGGCGCCGAACGCACCGTGGCCGGCCTCGATGAAGACTGTGGTGCTCCCGCAGCCGGGGCAGGGCATGCCGGTGAACCGGCGCAACGGGCAGAGCGCGCCGGGGTCGTGCACGTCGTGCAGTGCCGCGACGGTCAGCGCGACCACCGCCGCACCGGCCCCGCGCAGCACCATCCGCAGCGCGCCGCCCAGTGGCGTTCCGGCCGTGCTCGTCCAGCGAGCCGTCAACTCGTGCTTCACGGCAGGTGGTTCTCGGCGGTCGTCTCGTAGAGGACCACTGCGGCGATACCGATCAGCAGGCCGAGGACGGACAGCACCAGGCCGCCGATCGCCTGGGTCCGGCCGACGCCGGTGCGCTGCGCCCTGGCCAGGCCGGCCACGCCGAGACCCAGGCCGACCGGCGCGAGCAGCGCGCCGTAGAAGCAGACCAGGACGCTCAGGAAGCCCAGCACCATCGAGGCGACGGCCAGGTTGTTCGGCACCGGGGCCGGCTGGACCGGCTGCGGGTAGCCGTACCCGGGCTGCTGGTACTGGGGCGCGGCGTACGGCGGCTGTGCCGGTTGCGGCGGCGGCCCGTACGACCCGTACGGATCGGGCGGCGGCTGTTGGTACGGATTGCTCACTGTTCTTCGGTCCCCCCGAGCTCTGTTCTCCCCCGTGCTGCTCCGACGGGCCGTCACCGGCCGACCGGGGCATGGTCGTCCCGGTCATATCGTGGGCGGGTGCCCCCCGCGCTGTCCAGCGACGGTCAGGACCCGGACCGAACTGTGGCGCAACCGCAACCCGGGTGGCACGTGCCGAGCACCGGGCGCGATCCGGGACAATGGCGCCATGACTGCCCAGATTCTCGATGGCAAGGCCACCGCGGCCGCGATCAAGTCCGAACTCGCCGTCCGCGTGGCGGCCCTCAAGGAGCGGGGCATCGTCCCCGGCCTCGGCACCGTTCTGGTCGGCGACGACCCGGGCAGCCGCTGGTACGTCAACGGCAAGCACAAGGACTGCGCCGAGGTCGGCATCGCCTCGATCCAGCGCGAGCTCCCGGCCACCGCCACCCAGCAGCAGGTCGAGGACGTCGTCCGCGAGCTCAACGCCGACCCGACCTGCACCGGTTACATCGTCCAGCTCCCGCTGCCCAAGGGCCTGGACCAGAACCCGGTCCTGGAGCTGATGGACCCGGACAAGGACGCCGACGGCCTCCACCCCACCTCCCTCGGCCGGCTCGCGCTCGGCATCGAGGGCCCGCTGCCCTGCACCCCGTACGGCATCGTCGAGCTGCTCCGGCGGCACAAGGTCGAGCTGGACGGCGCCGAGGTGGTCGTGGTCGGCCGCGGCGTGACGGTCGGCCGGTCGATCGGCCTGCTGCTCACCCGCCGGTCCGAGAACGCCACCGTGACGCTCTGCCACACCGGCACCCGGGACCTGTCCAAGCACCTGCGGCAGGCCGACATCATCGTGGCCGCCGCCGGTGTCGGCCACCTGATCAAGGCCCAGGACGTCAAGCCCGGCGCCGCCGTGCTGGACGTCGGCGTCAGCCGCGACGGCGAGGGCAAGATCCAGGGCGACGTGGAGCCCGCCGTGGCCGAGGTGGCCGGCTGGATCTCCCCGAACCCGGGCGGCGTGGGCCCGATGACCCGCGCCATGCTGCTCAACAACATCGTGGTGGCGGCCGAGCGCCGCGCCAACGGCTGACGCCGGTGACGGCCAAGGCCGGCCGGTCCCGCCGGCGGCCGGTGAAGACCACCGGCACGCTGCCGCCGGAGGGCTCGGCGGCGGCGCTGGACCGCAGCCACCCGCTGCCGGTCCGGCAGTGGCCGATAACGATGGTGCTGGGGCTGGTCGCGGCCGGCCTCGGCATCACCTGGTTCGGTGACTTCAAGTACGGCCTGCTGACGGTCGGCGGGGCGGTGCTGATCGGGGCGGTGCTCCGGCTGGTGCTGCCCGAGGTCGGCATGCTGGCGGTGCGCAGCCGCTTCACCGACGTCACCGTGCTGGCCTTCCTCGGCGGGGCGATCGTGCTGCTCACCCTGATCGCCCAGCCCGACCCGTGGCTGCGGCTCTCGGTGCTGGACAACATCGGCCAGTTCATCGGCCGCCAGCGGCACTGACCGGCACCCCCGTCCGGCGACGGCGGCGGCCCCCGCCCGGCTCCGGCCGGACGGGGGCCGCCGCCGTTGTGACGAATCAGCCACGGCCGGTGGCCCCCGGGAGCACGGGGCTGCGATAACCTGGCGCCGGATCTCTCGATGTCGAGAGACCGTCCTCGGCTCCAGCGCGTCGGGCGCGCGTGGGGCGTGGCTGGCGATCGCTGGAGTAGACAGAAAATGACTCGCACCCCCGTCAACGTCACCGTCACCGGCGCGGCCGGCCAGATCGGCTACGCGCTGCTCTTCCGCATCGCCTCCGGCCACCTGCTCGGTGCGGACGTGCCGGTGAACCTGCGCCTGCTGGAGATCCCGCAGGGTCTCAAGGCCGCCGAGGGCACCGCGATGGAGCTCGACGACTGCGCGTTCCCGCTGCTGCGCGACATCACCATCACCGACCAGCCCTCGGTCGCCTTCGACGGCGCCAACGTGGCCCTGCTGGTCGGCGCCCGTCCGCGCACCGCGGGCATGGAGCGCGGCGACCTGCTGCAGGCCAACGGCGGCATCTTCGGCCCGCAGGGCAAGGCCATCAACGACCACGCCGCGGACGACATCAAGGTCCTGGTGGTCGGCAACCCGGCCAACACCAACGCCCTGATCGCCCAGCGCAACGCCCCGGACGTGCCGGCCGAGCGCTTCACCGCGATGACCCGCCTGGACCACAACCGCGCGGTCGCCCAGCTCGCCAAGAAGCTCGGCGTCACCGTCAACGACATCCAGCGGCTCACCATCTGGGGCAACCACTCGGCCACCCAGTACCCGGACATCTTCCACGCGCTGGTCAACGGCAAGAACGCCGCCGAGGCCGTCAACGACGAGCAGTGGCTGGCCGAGACCTTCATCCCGACCGTCGCCAAGCGCGGCGCGGCCATCATCGAGGCCCGCGGCGCCTCCTCGGCCGCCTCGGCCGCGAACGCCGCCATCGACCACGTGCACACCTGGGTGAACGGCACCGCCGAGGGCGACTGGACCTCGATGGGCATCGTCTCCGACGGCTCGTACGGCGTCGAGGAGGGCATCATCTCCTCCTTCCCGGTCACCACCAAGGACGGCAAGTTCGAGATCGTCCAGGGCCTGGAGATCAGCGACTTCTCCCGCGCCCGGATCGACGCCTCGGTGGCCGAGCTGGTCGAGGAGCGCGACGCGGTCAAGGAGCTCGGCCTCATCTGAGTCCGGGTCAACCTGCCGACACGGCCGGGCCGCCCCAGTGGGGGCGGCCCGGCCGTCGCCGTACACTGACCCCCCGTGACCCTCGCCCTGCTCCTGCTGCTCACCGCTGTGCTGGCCGAACTGCTCCGCCCGCTGGGCCGGCTGGCCGGGTACGCCCGAGGGCTCCGCGAGGAGCCCGGGATCAGCTCCGAGGAGCTCCGCGGCCTGGTCGCCGCCAACACCGAACTCGGGCACGATGAGCGGGAGTTGATCGCCGATGTGTTCTCGGCGGGGGAGCGCCAGCTGCGCGAGGTGATGGTGCCGCGGACCGAGGTCACCTTCCTGGACGCCGACCGCCCGCTGGCCGAGGTGCGCACCGAGACCAGCCGCTCGCCGCACTCCCGCTACCCGGTGGTGGAGGGCTCCTACGACGCGGTGGCGGGCTTCGTGCACGTCCGCGACCTGTACGGCGCGCGCGGCGAGCACGCGCTGCGGGTCCGGGAGCTGGCCCGGCCGGTGAAGCTGCTGCCGGCCACCAAACGGGTGCTGGCGGCGATGGGCGAGATGCGCCGGGAGGGCCACCACCTGGCGATCGTGGTGGACGAGTACGGCGGCACGGCCGGCATCGTCACCCTGGAGGACCTGGTCGAGGAGGTGATCGGCGAGATCCGGGACGAGTACGACGCCCAGGACACCACCGCGACCCGTCGGCTGGCCGGCGGCGGGATGGAGCTGGACGGGCTGCTCAACCTGGCCGACTTCGCCGAGGAGACCGGCGTCACCCTTCCGGAGGGCCCCTACGAGACCGTGGCCGGCTACCTGGTCAGCGAGCTGGGAAAGCTCCCGAGCACCGGCGACCAGGTGGCCACGGAGCAGGGACTGCGGCTCGCGGTGGCCAAACTGGACGGCCGCCGGATCGAACGGATCCGGGTGAGTGCGGTCACACTGGCGGATCCTCCAGGGGCTGATGTTTCCTGAGCGGTCGGTGAAGCTGGAACAATGGCCACCATGGTCAACGCAGCGATCACTGGTCCGGTCAAGGACCGCCCCCGGGTCCTCTCCGGCATCCAGCCCACGTCGGGCTCCTTCCACCTCGGCAACTACCTCGGCGCGGTGCGCCAGTGGGTGGACCTGCAGGAGGCCAACGACGCCTTCTACATGGTGGTCGACCTGCACGCGATCACCGTGCCGCAGGACCCGGCGGTGCTCCGGGAGAACACCCGGATCTCCGCCGCCCAGCTGCTCGGCGCCGGCCTGGACCCGGAGCGCTGCACCCTCTTCATCCAGTCGCACGTGCCCGAGCACGCCCAGCTCGGCTGGATCATGAACTGCCTGACCGGCTTCGGCGAGGCCAGCCGGATGACCCAGTTCAAGGACAAGTCCAGCAAGCAGGGCGCCGAGGGCACCACGGTCGGCCTGTTCACCTACCCGGTCCTGCAGATCGCCGACATCCTGCTCTACCAGGCCGACGCCGTCCCGGTCGGGGAGGACCAGCGCCAGCACCTGGAGCTCACCCGCGACCTCGCGGAGCGCTTCAACACCCGCTACGCGCCCACCTTCACCATGCCGAAGCCGTACATCCTCAAGGAGACGGCCAAGATCCTGGACCTCCAGGACCCGACCGCCAAGATGAGCAAGTCGGCCGCCTCGCCCAAGGGCCTGGTGAACCTGCTGGACGACGCCAAGGTCAGCGCCAAGAAGTTCAAGAGCGCCGTCACCGACACCGACACCGTGGTCTCCTACGACGAGGAGAAGAAGGCCGGCGTCTCCAACCTGCTGCGGATCCACTCCGCGCTCAGCGGGCAGTCGATCGACCAGCTGGTCGAGCACTTCGACGGCAAGATGTACGGCGCGCTGAAGACCGAGCTGGCCGAGCTGTTCACCGACTGGGTCGGCCCGTTCCAGCAGCGCACCAAGGCCTACCTGGACGACCCGGCGGAGCTGGACCGGGTGCTCGGCCTCGGCGCGGAGAAGGCCCGCGCGGTCGCCTCCGAGACGCTGGCCACCGTGTACGACCGCATCGGCTTCCTGCCCCCGAAGCGCTGAAGCCCTGATGTCGAGCACCGTGCCCGCCCCCGTCGGTGACGGCCTCCCCGAGGCCGTCACCATCGGCGTGTCCATACACGTCCCGGAGCCCTTCGGCTCCGCGATCCAGGACGCCCGGGCCGGGCACGGTGACCCGATGGCCCGCTCGATACCCACCCACGTCACCCTGCTGCCGCCGACCGAGCTCCCGCTCGACCGGCTGCCCGCGGTCGAGGCCCACCTGCGCGAGGTGGCCGCCGCGCACCTCCCGTTCCGGATGCTGCTGCAGGGCAGCGGCACCTTCCGGCCGGTCTCCCCGGTGGTCTTCGTCCGGGTCGAGGAGGGTGCCCAGGAGTGCCGCGCGCTGGAGGCCGCCGTCCGCTCCGGACCGCTCGCCCGCGAGCTGGCCTTCCCGTACCACCCGCACGTGACCGTCGCGCACGGCCTGCCCGAGGACGTGCTGGACCGGGCGCACGCCCAGGCCAGGAACTTCCACGCGGCCTTTCCGGTGCCCGGCTTCGCCCTCTCCCGGTTCGGCGCGGACGAGGTCTGGCGGCCCTGCCGCAGCTACGCCTTCGGCACCGGCTGATCCGGCCGCCGCACGGCCGGGATCAGGGCGAGACAGAACGGTGCGATGAACAGCGGCCCCACCAGGTAGCGGTACAGCGGGGCCGGATTGGCCACCAGGACGCTGAGCTGGAAGCCGATCAGCACTCCCGCGAGGGCGTACGCGGCGGGCATCCGCCGCCGCCTCCCGTACCACGCGATCGCCGCGTAGCCCAGGTAGCACCAGGTGGCGCCCCGGTAGCAGAGCCAGTTCAGCTGCGGGACCCGGAAGGTGTTGTACCAGAACGCGGCCACCGGGCGGAGCAGCGGCAGCAGCGGGTGGCTGTACAGCGCCTGCCGGTAGGGGTTGGCCGCGAGCGGGGTGCCCGGGGCGGCCACGCCGTACAGGTCGGCCGGGGCGGGCGGCGGCGCGGCGATCCAGGTGTGCGCCATCTTCTCCGGCGGGCCGGGGAACGGGGACCAGGCGATGTGGCCCCGGCAGATCCGGGCGTTCAGCACCAGGTCGGGCCGCTGCGCCAGGGTGCGCAGCCAGAGCTCCAGCAGCCGGTCGTTGACCCGTTCGGCGGCGGCCCGGTCGAAGCCGGCGGCGAGCACCAGCTGGTCCGAGACGTAGCAGTTGGCGCCGCCCCGGGCCCACTGCTCCAGCGGGGCCACCTGGGCCAGCACGGCGGTGTCGGCCGGGGTGTACAGCCCCGGCTGGGCCGCGTACGCCACCGCGAGGTCGTGGTAGTTGAGCGAGTTGACCGAGCTGACCGAGGGCGGCGTGATCCCGAGCGCCGGGTAGAGCACCAGCTGGCCGAGCAGCGAGACCGCGACGGCGGCCAGGGTGAGCAGGGCCACCCGGAGCCGGCGCCCGGTCAGGGCCGCGGTCAGCACCAGGCCGGCCACCAGGGCGACCCCGAGGCCGTTGTTGCGGAACAGGCCGAGTCCCAGCAGGGCCGCGCCGAGCACCCACCAGTCCGCCCGCCCGGCCCGGCGGGCGAGCAGCCGCGCGGACGCGGCGAAGACCAGCACCGAGCAGAGGGTGAACGGGACGTCCTTCCAGATGAAGACGGTGAAGGCCCCGACCGGCGCGGTCGCCGCGAGCAGCACCGCGATCGGCGCCGTCCACCGGCCGCGGCAGCCCAGGGCCCGCATCGCCACGCAGGTGTAGGCCAGGGTGGCCGAGGCCAGCACGGTCTGGGCCAGCGTCAGCGCCGCGAGGCGGCCGGGCAGCCGCAGGGCCAGCCAGACCAGGGCGTTGTAGAGCACCGAGTGGTCCGAGTGCCAGGCCCCGCCCCCGGTCACCTCCTGGACGTAGACCGCCGAGTCGTAGCTGGTCAGCCCCGGGTAGAAGGACGCCCACCAGAGCAGCAGTACGGCCTGGACCGCGCCGCCGACCAGCAGCGGGAGCCGCAGCCCGCCGGCCGGGGCGGAGGCCGGGGCGGACGCGGACGGAAGGCGGGGCGGGGTGAGGGTGGCGGTCACCGGGTCAGCTCCCCAGTTCGAGCAGGCGGTCGACCACCCGGGCGGCGGCCCGGCCGTCGTCCAGTCGGCAGTGGGTGGCGCGGAACCGCCGGTAGGCGGCCGCGTGCCGGTCGGTCAGGGCGGTGCCGGTGGTCAGCGAGCGCAGGGCGGCCAGGAGTTCGGCCGAGCTGGGGAGCAGCGGCCCCGGGGCCTCGGCCTCGAAGTCGAAGTAGAAGCCGCGCAGGGTGTCCCGGTAGTGCTCCAGGTCGTAGGTGAAGAACAGGATCGGACGGCCGGTGATGGCGAAGTCGAACATGATCGAGGAGTAGTCGGTGACCAGGACGTCGGCGGCCAGCAGGAGTTCCTGGACGTCGGGGTAGTCGCCGACGTCCAGCAGGAAGCCGTCGCCCGCGCCGGGCAGCGGCTCGGCCACGTGCGAGTGCGGGCGGACCAGCAGGACGTGGTCCTCGGCCAGCGCGGCCCTGGCGGCGGCCAGGTCGAGCCGGAGGCCGAGCCGGTAGCCGTCGCCGTCGGAGCGCTGCTGGTCCTCGCGCCAGGTGGGGGCGTACAGGACGATCCGCTTGCCCGCGGGGATGCCGAGCCGGCGCCGGACCGCCGAGGCGTCGGCCGGGCCGGCCAGCAGGTCGTTGCGGGGGTAGCCGGACTCCAGGATCTCCCCGGTGTAGCGGAAGGCGCGGCGCAGGATCGGGGTGGCGAACGCGCTGGGGGAGACCAGCAGGCTCCACTGCGGGACCTCCCGGTCCAGCGCGGCCAGGTAGCCGCTGTCGGTCAGCCAGCGGTGCTCCACGTCGTGGGCGATCCGCTTCAGCAGCGAGCCGTGCCAGGTCTGCAGCACCACCTGGCCGGGGCGGCGGGTGAGGAAGTCCGGGAAGTGGGTGTTGCCGACCAGGTAACGCGAGGTGGCCAGCGCCTCGTACCACTCGGGGCTGTGGGTGCGGACCGGACGTACCCCGGCGGGCACCACCGCCTGGGCGTCGCCCACCGTCCAGAGGTGCTCCAACGGCGCACCGCGCCGGACCAGTTCGGCGTGCACGGCGCGGGGCGAGTCGGCGTAGCCACGCCCGCCGAACACGTCGTAGAGCACGGCGGGGCGGAGCGGCCGGCGGCGGGCGGCGGGGTAGCCGACCCCGCGCAGGCGCTGCTGGGCCCAGCGGCTGCGCTCGGCGGGGGCCAGCACCGGGGTGGAGTCCAGGATCAGGGTGTTGTGCCAGCGGCTCTGCAGCACGGCCTGCTTGGCGCCGCCGGCCACGAAGCCCGAGGTGGCCCCGAGCCGTACCGCGCAGGGGAGTTGGGCCAGGGCGTGCTGGGTGAGCAGCAGCGGCTGCTCGGCGTCGGCCCGGCCGGCCGGACGCAGCCGGAGCTCCCAGATGCCCTGCCGGAGCGGGCGCAGGCTGAGGTCGGGGGCGGTGGTGGCGATCGGCACCAGGAGTTCGGCCGGGGCTCCGGGCCGGACCGCCGTCCGGAGCTCGACGCTGCCGTTGCAGTGCCGGAGCACCAGCTCCCAGGGGCCCGGGCCGGGCAGCACGGTCTGGGCCCGGAGCCGGAAGCCGTCCTGGCCCGGGGTGATCCGGTCGATCAGTACGGCGCCCGGCTGGACGCAGAACTGCGGGTAGCCGTCCGCCAGTTGACGGACCATCAGGGCGCCGCCGGCCGGTCGGGGGAGTACCACGCCGCCGGGCTGCGGCCGTTCGTCGAGGACCGGCCGCTCGGTGGAGCCGTCCGGTCTGAGCAGTTCGCCGTTCCACTGCCCGTCCCCGGTCGCGCTCCCGGGGGCGAAGGCCTCGAACGGCAGCCGGGCGGTGAACTCCCGGCCGGTGGCGGCCACCGGGTGCCGGCTCTCTGCGCCGGTGGTCCCGTGCCGCAGCCGGAAGACGGTGCCCGCCGGGACGTCGTGGGCCCAGCCGGCCAGCTCCAGGCCGCCGTCGACCGGGCGGAGCGCGGTGATCCGGCTCCACACCCGGTGGACCTTCAGCCGCAGCCGCTCCTCGGTGAAGTGCAGCAGCACCCGGACGTTCGGGGCCACCCAGTGCGCCGGCGGGTACTCGCCCGAGCCGCACCAGTACGGCCCGAGCGGCCCGTGCTCGCGCCGCAGGCCGGTCGGCCGCAGCCCCTGCAGCAGCGCGGCCCCGACCTCCCACTCGGCGTCCGGCCAGGCGTCGTGCTCCCGCAGCCGCTCCGGGTCGACCGTGACGGTGAAGGCGGCCCAGTCGTGGTTGAGGTCGCTCTGGGCGCTGTCCTCGGTCACCTCGGGCAGCCGCAGCGGCCGGGTGCGGAGGCGGATCGGGCGGTGGCCGGGCCGGGTCAGCTCCAGCACGGTGAAGGAGCTGCGGACCTTCCCGCTGCCCCGGTCGGCCCGGCGGGCGAAGCCGGTCAGCTCCAGCCGGCCGCCGGTCCACCGGGCGGACCGGAGGCCGAGGGCGAGCGCGGGGGCCGGCCGGTCCGGCAGCCGGGGGGCGGGCAGGGCGGGGCGGGTGAGGGCAGCGGACATGGCGGGCGACTTCCTGGGCGGCGGTCGGCCGCGCGGCGGCCGACAGTCCGGCCGAGCCGTGGGGGAAGGCACCGCGGACCGGAGGTGACACACCCGGCACGGACTGTGAGCGCCATCACATACCCGATAGCGCCGGAGATCAACCGGTACCGCCCGGAACGCCCCGGGACAACCCGCCCGGGTGGCCGCAGCCGAACCGGCGTCCGAAACGGGTCGGACGCCGGTTCGGGCGGGGTCAACCGAGCAGTGCGTCGACCACCCGGGCCGAGGCCTGGCCGTCGTCCAGGTCGCAGTACTTCTGCCGGAACACCGCGTACGCGTCGGCGTGCTCCGCGGCCACCGCGTCGACCCGGCCGAGGGCCTCGACCAGCTCGGCCGAGGTCTCCAGCAGCGGGCCCGGCGCGTCCGCCTCGAAGTCGAGGCTGAAGCCGCGCAGGTTGTCCCGGTAGTGCTCCAGGTCGTAGGTGAAGAACAGGATCGGCTTGCCGGTGTTCGCGAAGTCGAACATCGCCGAGGAGTAGTCCGTCACCAGCACGTCCGCGACCAGCAGCAGATCGGCCATGTCGGGGTAGGTGCCGACGTCCCAGACGTAGCCGTTGCCGGCGCTCGGGACCTGACCGCACATCAGCTCGTGCGCCCGGACCAGCAGGACCTGGTCCGGACCGAGCGCGGCCTGTGCCGCCGCCAGGTCGATCCGCAGGTCGAGCTGGTAGCCGCCCTGCGGCCGGCGCCGGTCCTCGCGGAAGGTCGGCGCGTACAGCACCACCTTCTTGCCCTCGGGCAGGCCGAGCCGCTCGCGGACCTGCTCGGCGGTCTTCTCCCGGTCGGCGGCGAACAGCACGTCGTTGCGCGGGTAGCCGGACTCCAGGATCTCGCCCTGGTACCGGAACGCCCGCCGAAGCACGGCGGTGGAGAAGGTGTTGCCGGAGACCAGGTGGCTCCACTGCGGGACCTCCCGGTCCAGCAGCTTGAGGTACTCGGAGTCGGTGAACCAGACCTTCTCGAAGTCGTGGCCGATCCGCTTCAGCGGGGTGCCGTGCCAGGTCTGCAGGACCACCTGGCCGGGACGGCGGACGAAGAAGTCGGGCAGGTGGGTGCTGGTCACGATGTACTTGGCGGTGGCCAGGTGCTCGTACCACTCCGGGCTCCGGTGCCGGACCGCCTCGGCGCTGCGCGGCAGGTCGGCCTGCATGTCGCTGCTGGTCCAGACGTGCCGCAGCGAGGCGCTGCGGCGGACCAGCTCCTCGTGCACGGCGCGCGGCGAGCCCGCGTACTGGCCGCCGAGCGCGGTTTCGTAGAGCGCGGTGTCGTAGAGCACGGTGTCGGTCAGCGGGCGCTGCTGCGCCTCGGCGAAGCCGTTGCGGAGCTGGCGCTGGCGGTAGCCGCTGCGCTCCTCCGGCAGCAGGTCCGCGTGCGACTCCAGCGAGAGGCTGTCGTAGATGCGGCGCTCCAGCACCACCCGGCGGCCGCGGGCCTGGATCTCCAGCGGCAGTTCGCCGTGGCAGGAGGAGGCCAGCAGCACGTTCGGCCACAGGCTGCCGGGCTCGGCCCCGACCGGGCGGAACTCGACGTCCCAGGTGCCCCGGTGCAGCGGCACGTTCCCGGCGAAGGAGGCGGTCGGGACGGCGGGCAGCGCGGCCCGGAACCGGCCGTCGGTGATCTCGACCGGGTAGCGGTGCTCCTCCTCCCGCCAGTTGTGCCGGACCACCAGCTCGTAGAGGTGGTGGCCGGGCAGCGGGAAGCTGCCGCTGAGCAGGAAGCCCTCGGCGTCCTTGGACCGGACGATGCTGTCCACCACCGGCTGCAGCACCTGGTCGGTGAACTGCAGGTACCCGCTCGGGGACGGCTTGGAGAAGAGCGCCCGGGTGTTGTCCAGGATCGGCACGTCGATCTGCTCGGGTGCCCGGCTGTCGTCTATCACCACCGGCATGGCGGTGCCGTCGGCGAGCAGCAGCTCGGTGGCCCAGCGGTCGCGCGACCGCTCCTCGGCGGCCGGGTCGAGCGCGTCCCAGGCCTCGCGGACGGCGGTCAGCCCGGCGATCGGGAAGCTCGCGGTGAACGGGACCTGGCGGCCGGCCGGCGTACCCAGCTCGACCGGGAAGAGCAGCTCGCGGTCGGACTCGGCGTGCACCAGGCGCAGCTGCACCCCGGCCAGGTCCGCGCCGGAGCCGACGTTCCCGGTCACGGTGACCTCGCCGCGCGCCGCGGCGACCGTCAGGGCCCGGGCCCTGACCCGCTCCACCCGCAGGTAGACGTGGTTCTCCTTGAGCCAGGGCACGATCCGGACGTCGTCCTCGACCCACTGCACCGGCGGGTACTCGGCGGTGTCGCTCCAGCCGCCGGAGATCCGGCCCTTGTAGATGCCGCCCTTGCCGACGCCGGCGATCAGCACCCGCCAGGAGCCGTCCCGCCACTCGCCCCGGTGCTTGAGCCGCTTGGGGTCGATGACGGCGGAGAAGCCGGCCCAGTCGCAGTTGTAGAGGTCGTGCGGCGAGGAGGCGGTGGCCTCCGGGCTGTACATCGCCTTGGTCTGCACGGCCAGCACCCGGCGGCCCTTGGCCTCGCGCAGCACCAGCACCTTGACCATGTCGTGCCGGTTCTCGGCGCCCAGGTGCTCGGGGAAGGCGTGCCCGGTGATCCGGAGCTTCCCGTCCTCCCACGCCGTCTCGTACAGCCGGCTGCGCATGACCAGCGCGTTGTCCAGCCGCAGCACGTCGGCGGGCACGCTCTTGCGGCCGCCGCGCAGGAACGGGTAGTCGGCGTACGGGCGGAGCAGGCCGCGGGCCGGGGCGGCGCCGTTGCTGTCCTTCTCGAACTCCATCTGGTCGACGAACTCGGACATCCGGTTCTGCAGCGTCAGGTGGTACTTCAGCCGCAGCGGCGCGCGCAGCCTGCGGACCTGCTCGGGGCCGATCGCCCGGAGCAGCCGGCTGACGTTCTCCTGGTAGGCCTCCCGGTAGTCCTGGTCGCCCTCCAGCACGGACCAGAAGAACATCGGGATCTCCTCGACGAGGTTGTTCTCGTCGTAGGAGCGCAGGTACTCCTTGAACTTCGGCTCGGGGCGGGCCAGCATCCAGGCCCGGACCAGCTCCATCGACTTGACCCGGTCGATCAACCCCTTGGGGTTGGTGCGCATCTGAGTGATCGACATCTCGCCGACCTCGCGCTCGCGCCAGTGGTAGATCGGCTCGGAGAGCACGTCGACGCTCTTCGCCAGGTAGTGGTGCGGCACGCTGACCGGGGCGTCCTCGTACAGGATGCCCTCGGGGTAGAGCACGCCGGCCGCGTCGAAGAAGGAGCGGCGGTAGACCTTGTTCCAGGCGGTCCGGTCGGTGACCAGGCTGGGGAGCTCGGTGACGTGGGTCTTCAGCCTGGTCTCGGCGAACGGCTTCCGGTGGCCGCCGGACGGGTAGTAGCCCACCGCCCGGAAGCGCAGCACGTTGCCGGTGACGAAGTCCGAGCCGGTCTCCTCCAGCGTGCCGATCATCAGCTCGTACGCGCTGGGCGGCAGGGTGTCGTCACTGTCGACGAAGTTCAGGAACTCGGTGTCCGGGTCGATGTGCCGGTAGCCGGTGTTGCGGGCCGCACCGAGGCCCTGGTTCACCTGGCGGACGAGACGGAAACGCGAGTCCTTGGCGGCATAGGCCTCGGCGATCGCCGCGCTGCCGTCCTTGGAGCCGTCGTCGACCATCACGCACTCGAGGTCGCCGAACGTCTGGGCGGCGATGGAGTCCAGGCACTCCTCGAGGTAGCGCTCGACGTTGTAGATCGGTACGACGACGGAGAGACGGGGGGCCATCGGCTGCGCGGGCCTTTCATCGGGGACGTACGACCGGCTGTGCCCGGTCTGCTTCGATCCGGATACAGGTCTCCGTCGATCCTACCGTCCGGACGGGCCCCGACCCGGGGCGGCGCGGCCCGTCGGGGGACCGCGCGGAGGGGAAACGGGCCGGTCCGGTGCCCCCTACAATGATCCGCAAATGCCCCGCTTCAGTGTGATCGTCCCGGTGTACCAGGTCGAGGAGTACCTGGCCGAGTGCCTCGACTCGGTGCTCACCCAGTCGTGCGCGGACTTCGAGCTGATCGCGGTTGACGACCGCTCGCCCGACGGCTGCGGCGCGCTGCTGGACGCGGCGGCCCGGCAGGACGGGCGGGTCCGGGTGCTCCACCTCCCCGCCAACGTCGGCCTCGGCCGGGCCAGGAACGCCGGCCTGGCGGTCGCCACCGGCGACTACGTGGTCTTCCTGGACAGCGACGACACGCTGACCCCGGGCCTGCTGGCGGCCGTCGACGCCCGGCTGCGGTCGGCCGCGGACCCGGACGTCCTGGTCTACGACTACGCCCGCACCTACTGGGACGGCCGGGTGGTCCGCTCCGCCTCCGCTGGGGTCTTCTCCCGTCCCGGCCCCGAGGTGTTCGACCTGGACGGGCGGCCCGACCTGCTCGACCTGCTGATGGTGGTCTGGAACAAGGCCTACCGCCGCGGCTACCTGGACGAGCAGGGCCTGTCCTTCCCGGCCGGGTACTACGAGGACACCCCCTGGACCTTCCCGGCGCTGCTGGCCGCCGGCCGGATCACCCTGCTCGACCTGGTCGGCGTGCACTACCGCCAGCGCAGGCAGGGCGGCAACATCCTCGCCACCGCGAGCCGGCGGCACTTCGACGTCTTCGACCAGTACGACCGGGTGTTCGCCTTCCTGGACGGCCGCCCCGACCTGGCCCGCTGGCGCCCGGTGGTCTACGGGCGGATGGTGCACCACCTCGACACCGTGGTCTCCCGGCCTGGCCGGATCCCGCCGGGCGACCGCCGCGAGTACTTCCGGCGCGCCGCCGAGCACTGCGCCCGGCTCCGCCCGGCCGGCTACCGGCCGGCCCCCGGTGCGGAGGGGGTCAGGACCGAACTCCTCAGCCGCGGCCGCTACCTGACGTACCAGGGGGTCCGCGTGCTGGCCCGCGGCCGCACGGCCGCGGCCCGGCTGGTCCCCGGCACCCGGTAGGCGCGGCACCCCGTTCGGTGGAAGCGGCGGCCCTCCCGGTGACCTGACCGGGAGGGCCTCGTTACGCCGGTTGC
Source organism: Kitasatospora sp. NPDC002040 (assembly GCF_040296785.1). Taxonomy (NCBI): domain Bacteria; kingdom Bacillati; phylum Actinomycetota; class Actinomycetes; order Kitasatosporales; family Streptomycetaceae; genus Kitasatospora; species Kitasatospora sp. NPDC002040. The sequence goes on from NZ_JBEOXV010000001.1 coordinate 995,050, forward strand.
AGTACCGGAGGACTGCCCGGTGCCGCCGTGCGGGAGTCCGGTCCCGACCCCACCGGAAGCGAACCACCATGTCGGACACCGCCACCGGGGCAGCCACGCTGCCCGCCCAGGCCATCCCGCTCGAACCGCCGCCACCGCGGCCGCCCTCGCCCGTCCGCTCCCACCGCCTGCTCGCCGTCTCGGCCGAGGGCGCCGTCGCGCTGGCCGTCGGGATCTGCTTCATGGTCTGGGCCCGCAACATCCACGTGGACCCGATGATCCGGATCGGCCAGGTGAGCGGGCTGGCCCGGCTGCAGTTCCGGGCCGCCCTGGTCGCACTGCCGGTGCTCGGCCTGGTGCTGTACGCCGCGCACCGGTGGAGCCCGCACCGCTACCGGCTGGTGCTGCGGCTCGGCTGCGCGGCACTGGCCGGCCTGGGCACCGGCATCGTGGCGGGCGGCATCGCGGTCGCCCTGCGCGGCACGCCCTGGGGGATCGGCGGCCAGGACGGCGACCCCGGAACGCTGGAGGGCTACGCGATGTCCTTCCTGCGCGGCGAGGGCATCCCCGACCTCTACCCGCCGGGCTTCATCGTGCTGCTGGGGGGCTGGGCCAAGCTCTTCCACCACAACCAGGTCGGCTTCGCCCTGAAGGACCTCCAACTGCTGCTCAGCGCCGCCTTCGGACCGCTCTGCTACCTGGCCTGGCGCAGTCTGCTCCGGCCGGTCTGGGCGCTCGCGGTGGCCCTGCCCGCCTCGATCCTCTTCCTCGACCCGATCCGCCCGTACAGCCACCTGGTGATGGTGATGCTGGTCCCGCTGTTCGGCCGGCTGCTCACCGAGCTGACCCGGGCGGCCGGGCGGCCGGTCCGGGCGGCGGCGCTGCGCGGGGCCGGGCTCGGCGCGCTGTTCGGCCTGCTCTACCTGCTCTACTCCGGCTGGTTCGTCTGGTCCGCCCCGGGGGTCCTGGTCGCGGTGCTCGCCCTCGTCCCGTGGCGGCGCGGCCGCCGGGCCCTGACCCGGGCCGCCGTCCTGCTCGGCGCCACCGGGCTGGCCGCCGCGGCGGTGGCCTGGCCCTCGCTGTACCGGATGGCCACCAACGGCACTGGCACGGTGGACCGTTACGCCTACTTCGACGTCTACGTCGACCCGGCCTACGTGATGGGCTGGCGCTACGACCGGCCCGGGCTGGCCGACTGGGGGTCCTGGCCGCCGCCCGGCGACCTGGCCGGGCAGAGCGGCTTCACCCTGGTGCTGCTGGCGGGCGTCGGGGTGGCGCTGGCGCTCGGGCTGCGCCGTCCGGCCGTGGTGGCTGCGCTGGCCTGCCTGGGCAGCGCGTGGATGCTCAGGTTCTGGTTCGCCGGGCACATGCAGCGCGACCAGGCGGTGATGCTGTACCCCCGCACCAGCTGGCTGATCCTGTACACGCTGCTCACCCTGCTGGTGCTGGCCGTGCTGATGGCCGGGGAGGGGGTGGGCTCGCTCTGGCGGCGGTCGACGGCGGACCGGCCGGTCCGGCTGCCCCGCCACCTCGGGCGGCGGCTGGCGGCGGGCTCGCTCGGCGGGCTGATGCTGTTCGGCGCGATGGCCGGCTCCTGGTCGGCCAACCGCTACATGCCGGTCGGCCCGGAGCGGCTCACCATGGGCCTGGACGCCTGGCGCTCGCACACCCTGCAACGCGCCGACGGCAGCTGCCCGTTGTACGCCCCGGGGCACCGCTGCGGCGCCCCGCGCGGGTACACCCGCCCCAAGGACAGCCTGGACACCAGGATCTGGTGCGGCAACGTCTCATACGCCAACTGGACCGCCTACTGCGGCGGTCGGCCGCCGACCGGGTGAACCCGCGCTGCCGCGGGTGAACCCGGTCAACCGCCCGTACCGAAGCTCACCCGGTACGGGCGGTCACCCGGAGGGACCCGTCTCGTTGCTCCGGTTGGGCCGTCCGTGGCGGTCGGCCGTGCAGCTGTGAGGAGTACCCGATGACCGGAAGCACCGCGACCACCGAGACCCCCGGAATCGTCGAACCGGCAGTCCTGGGCGACGTGCCGGGCTGGTTCTGGGATCTGGACCGACACGCCTTCGAGTGGTTCCTGGACCGTCAGCGGGAGGCCGGCACCGGTGGCGACCTGCTGGAGCTCGGGGCCTACCTCGGCCGCAGTGCGATCGTGATGGGCCGTCACCTCCAGCCCGGCGAGCGGTTCACGGTCTGCGACCTGTTCGACTCCGAGGCCCCGGACGACGAGAACTCGGCCGAGATGGCCATGTCCTACCGCAAGACCCTCACCCGGGACGCCTTCGAGGTCAACTACCTGGCCTTCCACGACCGGCTGCCCGAGCTGATCCAGGCCCCCACCTCGGTGCTGGCCGACGACCGGATCCCGGCCGGCAGCTGCCGGTTCGCGCACGTGGACGCCTCGCACCTGTACGAGCACGTGGCGGGGGACATCAAGGTCGCCCGGGCCGCACTGGCGAAGGCCGGGGTGCTGGTGCTGGACGACTACCGCTCCGCGCACACCCCGGGCGTGGCGGCCGCCACCTGGGAGGCGGTCTTCAACCACGGCCTGCGGCCGATCCTGCTGACCGAGTGCAAGTTCTACGGCACCTGGGGCGACCCGCTCCCGGCCCAGGAGGCCCTGCTGGCCAGCTCCGGCGGCGCCCCCGGCTGCCTGGTCCAGGTCGACACCATCGCCGGACAGCGGGTGCTCAGGCTCGCCGGCCAGCCCGAGCGGATCCGGGACTTCCCGGTCTCCCGGCACCACGACCGGCTCGCCCGGGAGGCCGCCGCCCGCGCCACCCAGGAGGCGGCCGAGCAGCTCACCGTCCGCCGGGCCAAGGCCGCCGCCGCCCGCCGTCCCGCTGCGGTGGCCAAGCGGATGGCCGCCGACCTGCTGCCGCCGGTGGTCACCGCGGCCGTCCGGCGGGCCCGCCGGGGGAACTGAGCCCCCGTCGACCGGAGCGTTTCCGCTCGCCCGGCCGCTCCGACCGGTATACAGGGGACCGGACGATCCGGACCCGACCGGCAAGGGTGACCGTGGAATTCCTGACCAAGCTCCCGGTGATCGGCCCGATCGCCGCCCGGCTGCTGCGCAGCCGCCCCTGGCTGGTGTACGCGCACTTCACCGAGGTGCAGGGCAATCGGCTGGCCGGGGCGGTCACCTTCTTCGGCTTCCTGGCGCTCTTCCCGCTGCTCACCGTGGCCCTGGCGATCGCGGTGGCCACCCTGACGGACAGCCGGGTGGAGCAGCTCCAGCAGGACATCGCCGACCAGCTGCCCGGCCTGGCGGACTCGCTCGACCTGCCCTCGCTGGTGGCCAACGCCGGGACGGTCGGACTGATCAGCGGCGTGCTGCTGCTGATCTCCGGCCTGGGCTGGGTGGACACCATAAGGGGGTCGATCCGCGAGGTCTGGCGGCTCCCCGCCGAGCCGGGCAACATGGTGCTCCGCAAGCTCTGGGACTGCGCCGTACTGCTCGGCCTCGGCCTGGTCTCGGCGGTCTCGCTGGGCGCCTCCGCACTGGCCACCACGCTGGCCCGGCGGGCCGCCGACTGGCTCGAACTCGACGGCGTGGGCTGGCTGTTGAGTGTGATCGGATTCCTGATCGCGGTCGGCGCCGACCTGCTGCTGTTCGCCTACCTGCTCGGCCCGTTCCCCCGGATCACCGAGCAGCAGCGGCGCCGATCCCTGCTCGAGGGCGCGCTGATCGGCGCGGTCGGCTTCGAGCTGCTCAAGCTGCTGCTCTCGTCCTACCTGGGCTCGGTCGCGGGCAAGAGCCTGTACGGCGCCTTCGGCGTCCCGGTCGCGCTGCTGCTCTGGATCAACTTCGTCTGCCGGCTGCTGCTGTTCTGCGCCTCCTGGACCGCGCTGGCCGATCCGGCCGCCGCCCGGGCCAGGACCAGGGCGAAGGCCGACGCGATGCTGGAGAGCGCGGCCGAGCCGGGCTGACGCCGGATCAGGTGGATCAGCCGGGCCAGTCGGATCAGGCGGCGGGGCCCGATCGGCGCGGGCGCCTGATCCAGAGCACGGCCGCGGCCACGGCGGACAGGCAGAGCCCGGCGGCCAGCCAGCCGGGCCAGCCGATGCCGCCCCCGACCGCGTGCACGGCCTGCAGCTGCTGGCCCTCCTGGCCGGCCCGGTCCGCCCGCCCCGACTGGTCCGACGGCTCCACCGGGGCGGCCTGCGGCGGTTCGGCGGGCGCCGCCGCCGCGGCGCCCGAGGCGTCGGTCAGCCGCCCGACCGGGGTGACCTTCCCGGCCGCGGCGAAGCCCCAGTCCAGCAGGGCCGCCGTCTCGTCGTAGACCTGCTGGTAGCCGGCCGGGTGCATGACCGTCACCAGCAGGGTCCGCCCGCCCCGTTCGGCCGCTCCGGTGAAGGTGGCCCCGGCGTTGGTGGTGTAGCCGTTCTTCACCCCGATCAGCCCCTGGTACTTGCCCAGCAGCCGGTCGGTGTTGGCGATGCCGAAGCTGCCGCGCTGCCCGGTGGCCTTGTCCACCAGGCCGGGGAACTGCGCGTCCCGGGTGCCGCAGTAGACCCGGAAGTCCGGGTTGGCCAGGCCCGCCCGGGCGAACAGCGTCAGGTCGTACGCCGAGGAGACCTGCCCGTCGGTGTCGTACCCGTCCGGCGTCACCACCTGGGTGTCCTCGGCCCCCAGCGCCTTCGCCCTGGCCTGCATCTGGGCCACCGTCGCGGCGATGCCGCCGTTCATGTGCGCCAGCACCCGGACCGCGTCGTTGCCCGAGCTCAGGAACACCCCGCGCCACAGGTCCTCCACCCGGTAGTCCAGGTTCTCCTTGATCCCCACCATGCTGCTGCCGTGGCCCATGCCGGCCAGTTCGGCGTCGGTCACCCGGTGCACGGTGTTCTTGTCCAGCTTGGGCAGCACCGTGTCGGCGAACAGCATCTTCAGCGTGCTGGCCGGCGGCAGCCGCAGGTGCGCGTTGCTCGACGCGAGCACCTCGCCGCTCTTCGCGTCCGCCACCACCCAGGACTGCCCGGTCAGCGCGGCCGGCAGCGCGGGCGCCCCGGCCAGCGGCGCCAGCTGCACTCCCGGCTGCCCCAGCCGCTCGCCGCCGACTGCGGACACCGGCGGCGGCTCCTGCCGGGGCACCCCGGCGGAGCAGAGCGAGACGACGGCGGCCACCGCGGCGCACCGGTGGACGAAGTGACGGTGTGTGGGCACCCACGGACCGTACCCGGACGTTCGGCCACCGGCCCGCCGCGCCGCCATCGTCCTCCGGACGAGTGCCGCTGCTTGGGCCGACCGGCCCACTCCGCATACTGGACCCGACCCCCGGAAAGGACTCACCCGCATGAAGCTCGGCCGCCGCACCTCCTGGTTCCTCACCGCCTTCGGCGTCTGGTCGGTGATCATCTGGACCACCTTCCTGAAGAACCTCTGGAAGGACTCCGGCGGCCAGGCCTTCACCGACGGCGACCACTCCCGCCCGACCGCCTTCTTCTGGGTCCACCTCCTGCTGACCGTCACCTCGCTGGCCCTCGGCCTCGCCGTCGGCGGCATCGGCGTGCGCAGTCTGCGGACCCTGCGCCGCGGCTGAGAAATACCGTTGCCCCCACCCGGCGGGACTGCCAGGATCCCGCCGGGGGGCGTACACGACGCACCCCAATTCCTCTCCAGGGGTGGGTTATCCAGATGTACTCCGCACGGCTGCTGACCTCCGCCGCCGCCGTCGCCCTCGCGGCCGGTCTGCTCTCCGCACCGGCCGCCTCCGCGGCCGGCTCCGCCGTCACCGAACCGCACGCCGTCCCCGCACCCGGCTTCGCCTCCACCGGAGCCCGTACGGACGCCTGCGACGACACCACCGTGCCCGGCTTCGTCGGCACCACCGCACCGGTGCTCACCGCCCGAACCACCGGGACCCAGGCCCGCTACGCGCTCTGGGACGAGACCAGCGGCGGCAAGCTCTTCGACCAGTCCGTCCCCGCCGTCGACGGCCTGCTCTCCGCAGCCCCCACCGGTCTGACGGACGGTCACACCTACGCCTGGCGCTACTGGCCCGCAGGCGGCGGCAAGCCCACCCCCAAGTGCCACTTCCGGGTGGACGTCAGCGCCCCCACCGGCCCGGTGGTCTCCTCCACCGACTTCCCGGCCTCGAACAGCGGCCAGACCCCGCAGAAGTACGCGGGGCAGACCGGCTCCTTCACCTTCCGGGCCGAGGGCGCGACCTGCTACCAGTACGTCCTGAACGGCACCCTCAGCGTCGGCTCCCCGTGCCAGGCCCCGGCCGGCCCGGACGGCAGCCTCACCGTGCAGCTGAAGCCCAGGCAGTGGGGCACCAACGTGCTCACCGTCCAGGCCACCGACGACGCGGGCAACGTCGCCCAGCCGGTCAGCTACACCTTCTACGCCCCGTCGAACCCGAACCCGGTGAGCGCCCCGGGCGACGTGGACGGCGACGGCGTCCCGGACATCCTGCTGCCGGACCTGGCGGGCAACCTCCAGGTGATCAGCACGGACGGCACCGGCACCACGCCGTCGTCGCTCATCGCGGCACAGAGGTCACCAGGTGGGGTGAGCTGGGCCGGGGCCGAGGTGGTGAACCGGGGCTACGAGAACCACTACCCGGTCAGTGATCTGCTGGCACTGTCTCCCGGCAACGGGTCCCTGTACTTCTACCGGAACTTCGACCTGGGCGAGTTCTCGAACGGACCTGTACTCGGTGGTCGCCGCCCGACCGACACCCCGGGCATCGCGTCCAACTGGAGCCACGCCACCCAGCTGGCCGGTCTCGGCACCCTCGACCAGTATCCGGGCTCCTCGGTGCTCAGCGTTGAGGACGGCGACCTCCTGCTGTTCACCGAGCCGGGGAACAACCGTTTCTGGGCGTCCAAGAAGCTGAGCACCGGCGCCGCCTGGGCCGGCTACCAGGTGATCGAGCCGGCCGTCGCCGCCGACGGGTCGCTCACCCTGCGCTCGCGCGAGCTGGCGACCGGTCAGCTCCGGGAGTACGCCGTCCCGAAGGCCGCCGACGGCACGTACGACTTCACCGCCCTGGCCGCCCCGGCGGCGGGCACCGTGGTCGGCACCTTCCCGGTCGCCGCGTACCCGACCCTGGACAGCTCGGCCGACGGCAACCTCTACGCCGTCACCGCCGACCGGCACCTGCTGACCTTCACCGGGGTGACCAACCCGAAGGACCGCGGGCTGCTCAAGTAGCCAAAAGCTGAGGGCCCGTCCGGAACACCGGACGGGCCCTCGGCACGTGGCGACTAGAAGCGGCGGGTCACCAGGGCCCGCTTCACTTCCTGGATCGCCTTGGTGACCTCGATGCCACGCGGGCAGGCCTCGGAGCAGTTGAAGGTGGTGCGGCAGCGCCACACGCCCTCACGGTCGTTCAGGATCTCCAGGCGCTGCTCGCCGCCCTCGTCGCGCGAGTCGAAGATGAAGCGGTGCGCGTTGACGATGGCCGCCGGGCCGAAGTACTGGCCGTCGTTCCAGAACACCGGGCAGGACGAGGTGCACGCGGCGCACAGGATGCACTTGGTGGTGTCGTCGAACCGCTCGCGGTCCTCGGCGCTCTGCAGGCGCTCGCGGGTCGGCTCGTTCCCGTTGGTGATCAGGAACGGCATGACGTCCTTGTACGCCTGGAAGAACGGGTCCATGTCCACGATCAGGTCCTTGAGGACCGTCAGGCCCTTGATGGCCTCGATCGTGATCGGCTTCTCCGGGTTGACGTCCTTCAGCAGGGTCTTGCACGCCAGCCGGTTGCGGCCGTTGATCCGCATCGCGTCGGAGCCGCAGATGCCGTGCGCGCAGGAACGGCGGTAGGTGAGGGTGCCGTCCTGCTCCCACTTGATCTTGTTGAGCGCGTCCAGGACGCGCTCCTTCGGGTCCATCTCCAGCTGGTAGTCGACCCACACCGGGTCCGGCAGCTCCTCCGGGTTGAACCGGCGGATCCGGATGGTGACGGTGATCAGCTTGTCGCCGCCGGCCTCGACCGCGTCCAGAGCGGCCGAGTGCTTCTCCACGGTAGGAGTGCTCATCAGTACTTACGCTCCATCGGCTGGTAGCGGGTCGTGACGACCGGCTTGTAGTCGAGGCGGATCGAGGTGGTGCCGTCCGCGGCGACCTCCTGGTACGCCATGGTGTGCTGCATGAACTTCACGTCGTCACGGGTCGGGAAGTCCTCGCGGTAGTGACCGCCGCGCGACTCCTCACGAGCCAGTGCGGAGACGGCCAGCACCTCGGCCAGGTCGAGCAGGTTGCCCAGCTCGACGGCCTCCAGCAGGTCGGTGTTGTAGCGCTGGCCCTTGTCCTGGATCGCCACGTGCTTGTACCGCTCGCGCAGCCCGGCGATGTCCGCCACGGCCTGCTTGAGGGTCTCGCCGGTGCGGTAGACCATGGCGTTGGTGTCCATGGTCTCCTGCAGCTCCTTGCGGATCTGCGCGACCGACTCGGTGCCCTCGGAGTCGCGGAGGCCCTCGATGATCCCGATGACCTTCTCGGCCGGGTTGTCGGGGAGCTCGGTGTACTCGACGGTCTGCGCGTAGTCGGCGGCGGCGATGCCGGCCCGCTTGCCGAAGACGTTGATGTCGAGCAGCGAGTTGGTGCCCAGGCGGTTGGCGCCGTGCACCGAGACGCAGGCCACCTCGCCGGCCGCGTAGAGGCCGGGCACCACGTCGGTGTTGTTGCGCAGCACCTCGCCCTCGACGTTGGTCGGGATGCCGCCCATGGCGTAGTGCGCGGTGGGCTGGATCGGGATCGGGTCCGTGTAGGGCTCGATGCCGAGGTAGGTCCGGGCGAACTCGGTGATGTCCGGGAGCTTGGCGTCGAGCTGCTCCGGCGGAAGGTGCGTCAGGTCCAGGTAGACGTGGTCGCCGTCCGGACCGCAGCCGCGACCCTCGCGGATCTCGGTGTAGATCGCGCGCGAGCAGACGTCACGGGACGCGAGGTCCTTCATGACCGGGGCGTAGCGCTCCATGAAGCGCTCGCCGTCCTTGTTGCGCAGGATGCCGCCCTCGCCGCGGGCGCCCTCGGTGAGCAGGATGCCCATCCGCCAGATGCCCGTCGGGTGGAACTGGAAGAACTCCATGTCCTCCAGCGGCAGGCCGCGGCGGTAGACCAGCGCCTGGCCGTCACCGGTGAGGGTGTGCGCGTTGGAGGTCACCTTGAAGAACTTGCCGGTGCCGCCGGAGGCGAAGACGACCGACTTGGCCTGGAAGACGTGGATCTCGCCGGTGGCCAGCTCGTAGGCGACGACGCCCGCGGTCTTGCCGTCGTTGATCAGCAGGTCCAGGACGTAGAACTCGTTGAAGAACTCGACGCCGTGCTTGACGCAGTTCTGGAACAGCGTCTGCAGGATCATGTGACCGGTGCGGTCGGCCGCGTAACAGGAGCGGCGGACGGCCGCCTCACCGTGGTTGCGGGTGTGGCCGCCGAAGCGGCGCTGGTCGATCCGGCCCTGCTCGGTGCGGGAGAAGGGGAGACCCATCTTCTCCAGGTCGAGAACGGCGTCGATGGCCTCCTTGCACATGATCTCGGCGGCGTCCTGGTCGACCAGGTAGTCACCACCCTTGACCGTGTCGAAGGTGTGCCACTCCCAGTTGTCCTCCTCGACGTTGGCGAGGGCGGCGCACATGCCGCCCTGGGCCGCGCCGGTGTGGGACCGGGTGGGGTAAAGCTTGGTCAGCACCGCGGTGCGGCTGCGCTGGGTCGACTCGATGGCCGCGCGCATGCCTGCGCCACCGGCGCCGACGATGACGGTGTCGTACTTGTGAATCTGCATGGGGTCTTCGTCGCCTCTGGCTGGCCGATTAGATGTTCGGGTCGAAGGTGAAGATCACCAGGGTGCCGAGCAGGACCGTGAAGACGGTCGCGGCGCCCATCAGGGTCTTCAGCCACAGCCTGGTGGAGTCCTTCTCCGCATAGTCGTTGATGACCGTGCGCATGCCGTTGCTGCCGTGCAGCATGGCGAGCCACAGCATCAGCAGGTCCCAGCCCTGCCAGAACGGCGAGGCCCAGCGACCGGCCACGAAGGCGAAGTTGATCTTCGACACGCCGCCGTCGAGCACCAGCATGATCAGCAGGTGACCGAGGATCAGCACGACCAGCAGGACACCCGACAGGCGCATGAACAGCCAGGCGAGCATCTCGAAGTTGGTGCGGGTACGCCGAGGGGTCTTCTTGGTACGCGCACGCGGGGGCTCGACGACGAAGGCGTCGGCGGGGTTGCCGGTACCCAGGCCCTGGCCCGTGTGGGCCTGGAGCGAGGGGACCACCAGGGTCTCGTTGGTCTCAGTAGCCATCGCGGATCAGCCCCCGAACCAGGTGCGAAGAGTGTGCTGGAGGATCGGGTAGAAGGCACCGGCCATCAGGACGACCCAGACACCGACAGCGGTCCACAGCATCTGCTTCTGGAGCTTCGGGCCCTTGGACCAGAAGTCCACGGCGATGACCCGCAGACCGTTGAGCGCGTGGAACAGGATGGCGGCGGTGAGGCCGTACTCCATCAGGTTCACCAGCGGGTTCTTGTACGTCTCGATGACGGTGTCGTAGGACTCGGGCGACACCCGCACCAAGGCGGTGTCAAGGACATGGGCGAACAGGAAGAAGAAGATGAGGACACCGGTGACTCGATGAGCCACCCAGCTCCACATGCCTTCCCGGCCGCGGTACAGCGTTCCAGCCGGCACGGAAAACCCTCCGGAAGCGATTGGGGGCTCGGCCGGCTTCGGTGTCGGTCAGCCCGGCCGGTACGGTCCTCCGGCCGCCAGCATCCTATCGACGCGCCGTGGCCAACCGCCTCCGGGGGTGTCAGGTGTGATCAATCAGGCACGCACGGCCTAATCGGCGCCCCGATTGTGACACTGCGTGACGATCGCCCGCGCTGCGGCGGCCGCCCTCCTGACGCCGACTCACCTGCCGCACCGGGGCGGCGGCGGGGCGGGAGCCGATGCGGCCGTCGGGTTCACCCTGACGAATGAATCCGGCGAGGTGACGGCTCCGCCCCGGCCGCCTTCAGTCCCGCGTCCAGTCCCGCCCGGCGACGTAGCCCCGGGTCACCAGGGCCGCACCGATCTCGTCGTAGTCGGCGGAGTCCTCCGGGAGGATCGCGTCGAGGCCGTCGACGTACCGGTTGAACATGCAGAACGCCGCCGCGACCAGCACCGCGTCGTGGATCGCCTCGTCGTCCGCGCCCGCCGCCCGGGCCGCCGCGACGTCCTCCGCGGTGACGTTCCGGGCGTCGCCCTGCACCTTGGCGGCGATCGCCAGCAGCGCGCGGGTCCGTTCGTCGACCGGCGCGGTGGCCGGGTCCTTCTTCACGGCGTCCACCAACTCGTAGTCACCGCCCAGGGCATGGGCGGCCGCCGCGCTGTGCGAGCCGGTGCAGTAACGGGTCTCGTTGCGGGAGGAGACGTAGGCGGCGATCAGCTCCCGCTCGCCCACGCTGAGCGGGGAGTCGCCCCGGAGCAGTTGCTGGGCGAGCTCACTGAGCAGGCGCCCCGAGGCGGGCTTGCTCGCCATCAGGCCACCGATCCCCGGGCGGCGGCCCGGGATCGCGATGTGCGGCATGGAATCGACTCTCCTTCGACGGTCGGCTTCGCGGTCGGGGACAACCGGGTCATCCTGCTGGGGCGGCACCCGGTCGCGCCTCTTCCAGATTGCCGTCAACTTCCGCCGGAAAGCAGCTACTTCGAGGTTTTCCGGAGCTCGGCACGATGGAAGAAGACACGCTTCGCCGAGGCCCCCGACTGTGTTCCCCGGCCGCCCGGCCCACCCCTGGCACACCTCGGGAGCACCCATGCCGCAGCACTCCGCCCCGCACCTTCCGCAGCCGCCGGGGCCGGACCGCCGTTCGGTCGCCGCCACGGTGGTGGGCAACTTCGTCGAGTCCTTCGACTGGCTGGGCTACGGGCTGTTCGCGCCGATCTTCGCGGTGAAGTTCTTCCCGTCCGCCAACCCGGTCACGGCCCTGCTCGGGGTGTTCGCGGTACTCGGAATCGGTGTGCTGGCGCGGCCGTTGGGCGGGGTGCTGCTCGGCCGCTTCGCCGATCGCCGGGGCCGGCGCCGGGCGCTGATGCTGTCGATCGCGCTGATGACCGGCGGGTCGGTGCTGATCGGTGTCGCCCCGACCTATCAGCAGGCCGGGCTGGCGGCGCCGGTCGTGCTGCTGCTCGCCCGGATCGCCCAGGGCGTCTCGCACGGCGGCGAGTGGCCGAGCGCGGTCGCCTACCTGATGGAGCTGGCACCCCGGGAGCGCCGCTGCTTCCACGGCAGCCTGTTCGCGCTCAGTACGGTGGCCGGCGCCTTCACCGCGTCGCTGCTGGGCGGCGCCCTGACCGCCGCGCTCGGCACCGGGGCGCTGGCCGACTGGGGCTGGCGGGTGCCGTTCCTGGTGGGCGGGGTGTTCGGCCTGGTCCTGCTGCTGCTCCGGAACCGGCTCAGCGAGACGGACGTGTTCCGGCGGGAGGTCCTGACCCGGCCGTCCCGAGGGTCGCTGCGGGTGCTGGCCCGGAGCCACTGGCGCCGGGTGCTGCGCTCGGTGCTGTTCGTCGCGGGCGTGGGCGCGGTGGGCAACACCTGGACCGCGGTGATCCCGGCGACGGGCCAGCGGCTGGCCGCGCCGGGCACGATGTTCTGGGTGGTGGTCTGCGTCACCGGCGTGATGATGCTGGCGGCGGTGCCGCTGGGGCTGCTCGCCGACCGGATCGGCGCGGTCCGGCTGCTGGTGGTGGCCAGCTGCGGCTTCGCGGTGGCGGGCTCCTGGACCTACCTGACCCTGAGCGGCGAGGTGTTCAGCCTGCTGGTGACCTACGGCAGCGGGGTGGTCTACCTGATGTGCGTCACCACGGTGCTGCCCAAGATCCTCTCCGAGTCCTTCCCGCCGGAGGTCCGGGCGCTGGGCATCGGTCTGCCGTACGCCCTGACCACGGCGGTGCTCGGCGCGGCCGGGCCGGCCTCGGCCACCTGGCTGGCCGAGCGGGGCGCCTCGGGCTGGTTCGCCGGCGGCATGGCGGTGGCGGTCCTGCTGGCGCTGCCGGCGGCGGCCGGCGCCCGGGGCGACCGGCCGCCGGCCGACCACCCGGGGATCCGGGCGGCCGGGCCGGGCGACGGTGCTGCCGTGGTCACGGCGGCAGGGTCAACCGCCTGACACCGGCGGTCAGTTGCTCGACCGGGTGGTGGCGGCGGCGACCAGGTGCTCCAGCCGGGTCAGGGCGATCCGGCGGAGCTCGTCGGCCGCCACCAGCCGCTCCTCGTCCGGGTCGTTGGCCAGCCTGGTCCGGACCGAGGTGAGGACGGTGTCGAGCATCTCCTCCGGGTCGACGCCGTCCAGGCAGACCACGAAGACGTGGCCGAAGCGCGCCTCGTACGCGGCGTGGGCGGCCCGCAGGGCGGTGTGCGCGGCCTGGCTGCCGGGTGCGCGCATGCCGACCAGCGGCTGCGGCATCCAGCTCTCGTCCGCCAGCGCCTCGGCCAGGTCGGCCGGGCGCAGGTCGTAGGAGGCCTCGCTGGCGGCGGCCAACAGGGACTCTATGTCGGGGTAGGGGCGGTGGGCGGTGAGCCGAAGCGCCCAGCGGTGGCTGCCGCAACAGGCCAGCAGGGCCTCCTCGGCGGCGCCGGGGTCGGCCTCGTTGAAACGGTGAAGCCCGAGCAGGGACGGCACCAGCAGCGGCAGGTCGAACCGTTGCGGCGGGATGTCACTGGACAGCGGGTCCTCCTCGTGAGGGCGGGAAGGGGGAGATGCTCCAGAGACGAAACGTAGGTGGTCTGCGGTGGCGCGAAGGACCGATCGGCGAGGCCCGGAACCAGGCATCTCGTGGACCGCCCGGGCAGCGGCACCACGGTAGTTGAGCGTTCGTCAGTTGAGGAGGGGTCGCGTCGAATTCACTCGATCGAGCTATCAAGTCGTGACGTTGTCATGTTCGGAGGGGGTGGCCACCCGCCCGGCCACCCCTCCGACGGACGGACGTCAGCCCCGGTGCACCTTGTGGTTGGCGGCCTGGGCGCGGGGCCGGACCACCAGCAGGTCGATGTTGACGTGCGGCGGGCGGGTGACCGCCCAGGAGACGGTGTCGGCCACGTCCTCGGAGCTGAGCGGCTCGGCCACGCCCGCGTACACGGCGGCGGCCTTCTCCTCGTCGCCGCGGAAGCGGGTGACCGCGAAGCCCTCGGACTTCACCATGCCGGGGGCGATCTCGATCACCCGGATCGGCTCGCCGCACAGCTCCAGCCGCAGCGTGGCCGCGATGGTGTGCGCGGCGTGCTTGGCCGCCACGTACCCGCCGCCGCCCTCGTACGCGGTCAGCGCCGCGGTCGAGCTGAGCACCAGCACGGTGCCGTCGCCGCTCGCCCGCAGGGCGGGCAGCAGGGCCTGGGTCACGTGCAGCACGCCGAGCACGTTCACCTGGTACATCGCCAGCCAGTCGGCCGGGTCGCCGGCCTCGACGCTCTCCGCGCCGATCGCGCCGCCCGCGTTGTTGACCAGGACGTCCACCGGGCCGACCTCGGCGGCGAAGGCGTCCACCGCGGCCCGGTCGGTCACGTCGACGGTGTAGGCCCGCCCGCCGATCTCCTTGGCCAGGACCTCGATCCGCTCGGTGCGGCGGGCCGTCACCACCACCTCGAAGCCGTCCGCCGCGAGCCGTCGGGCCGTCGCCGCACCGATGCCACTGCTGGCGCCGGTGACCACGGCCACCTTCCGCTCGGTCATGTTGCACTCCCCTGTTGTCCGGTCGTTCCCCCGATCATCTCAACCGCCCCCGGCCGGGGGAGTACCCGTCCACCCGTCGCGTTCGGCCTGCCGACCCGGACGCGCCGGTGCTCCTGCTGCTGTACCAACTGGTCGGCGAGGAACCCGAAGTCGCAGATGCTGCGCTTCCACACCCGGACCGCCGGGGTCCAACTCACCGCCCACTGCGGAGGTCTGGGGCATGTACACCCCGGCGGAGCGGTTCTGACCCGGCGTCAGCTGAACGTGGGGCGCGCGCCGCGGGCCCCACGCCGTGTCTTGCCCACCGACCGCTCGTTGCACAGGTCAGCGAGCACCGGGAAGGCGGCTGAAACGGTATGTCATACCCACCTGCGGGGCCGGTATGCGCCCATCCGGGGACCACTTCTCCGGAAGTCGGGCCAAATCCCCACCACCGGCCTAGTCTTGTTGAGGTGAACGATCCTCAGCCCGCCGCTCAGGCCGCCCTCAC
Source organism: Kitasatospora sp. NPDC002040 (assembly GCF_040296785.1). Classification (NCBI taxonomy): domain Bacteria; kingdom Bacillati; phylum Actinomycetota; class Actinomycetes; order Kitasatosporales; family Streptomycetaceae; genus Kitasatospora; species Kitasatospora sp. NPDC002040. Next base: position 1,010,185 of record NZ_JBEOXV010000001.1, read on the forward strand.
CCCTGCCCGCCCCGGCTCCGACCTGCGCGCACGGGTACGGGCCTACCAGGCGGAGCTGGTCGCCTTCCGCCGCGACCTGCACCGGCACCCGGAGTTGGGCCGGCAGGAGTTCCGCACCACCCGGCTGCTCCGGGAGCGGCTGCTGGCCGCGGGGCTGACGCCGAAGGTGCTGCCGGGCGGCACCGGGATGACGGTCGACATCGTGCCGGTCGACTGCAAGCCGGGCACCCCCTTCCTGGCCTTCCGGGCCGACATCGACGCGCTGCCGATCGACGACGCCAAGACCGAGGCGCCGTACCGCTCGACCCTGCCGGGCCGGGCCCACGCCTGCGGGCACGACGTGCACACCTCGGTGGTGCTGGGCACCGCGCTGGTGCTGGCCCAGGCGGTCCGCACCAGGGAGCTGAAGCAGCCGGTGCGGCTGATCTTCCAGCCCGCCGAGGAGATGATGCCCGGCGGTGCGCTGGACGTGATCGAGGCGGGCGGGATGGCCGGGGTGGGCCGGATCTTCGCGGTGCACTGCGACCCCAAGGTCCAGGTCGGCCGGATCGGCCTCAAGGTCGGCGCCATCACCTCGGCCTGCGACCAGCTGCTGGTGCACCTGGACGGGCCCGGCGGCCACACCGCCCGCCCGCACCTGACCACCGACCTGATCACCGCGGTGGCCCGGCTGGCCTCCGACCTGCCGCCGGCGCTGGCCCGCCGGATGGACCCGCGCTGGGGCGTCAGCCTGGTCTGGGGCCGGATCGCCTCCGGCTCCGCCTCCAACGTGATCCCGCAGCACGCCGAGCTGGAGGGCACCGTCCGGTGCCTGGAGCTGGCCGGCTGGCGCGAGGCGCCGGACGCGCTGCACGAGCTGACCGCCAAGCTGGCCGAGCTGTACCGGGCCAAGTGGACGCTGGACTACCGCCGGGGCGTGCCGCCGGTGGTGAACGAGCACGTCTCGATCGACCAGTTCGAGGCGGCGATGACCGGCCGGTTCGCGGCGGGCACGGGCCCGGTGGTCGAGGACACCGAGCAGAGCCTGGGCGGCGAGGACTTCTCCTGGTACCTGGAGCACGCGCCCGGCGCGCTGGCCCGGCTCGGCGTGAAGAGCCCGCACGACCCGACCGTCCGCGACCTCCACCAGGGACGTTTCGACGTGGACGAGCGGGCGATCGCGATCGGGGTCGAGTTGTTCGCCTCACTGGCACTGGAGTACGGCCGAGTCTGACGTGATCAGGGCGGGTTCGGCGTAGAGTGGCGGCGCACTACCAGGGAGTAGTGACGTTCGGATGTGGCAAGCTTGGGCATATGTCTGATTCGTCCAGACATAGCACCACGTTTTGATAACAACCCGAATGGCCTTCCCGCCCGTAACACAACCGTGTTCTACGCGCGTTACGGTGGCGCTCGACCACGCCAAACGGGTGTGTGAGAAGGAGAAACTCCCTTGCGCCGTTCAATGAAGCTCGCCGCGGTTGTGCTCACGGGTTCCCTGGGCATGGCCTCGCTCGCCGCTTGCGGCGCAAAGAGCAACGAGACCAACTCCAGCCCCGCCGCCGGTGCCTCCGGCATCAAGGTCGGCATGGCGTACGACATCGGCGGCCGTGGCGACCAGTCGTTCAACGACTCCGCCGCCCGCGGTCTGGACAAGGCCAAGTCCGACCTCGGCGTGCAGGCCACCGAGGCCGAGGCCAAGACCGGTGAGGCCGAGGCCGACAAGGAGACCCGTCTCAAGACCCTGGTGACCGGTGGTTACAACCCGATCATCGCGGTGGGCTTCGTCTACCAGGCCGCCGTCGAGAAGGTCGCCAAGGACAACCCGAACGTCAAGTTCGCGATCATCGACTCCGGCTCCACCACCCAGCCGGTCAACGTCACCTCGCTGACCTTCTCGGAGCAGGAGGGCTCGTACCTGGCCGGCGTCGCCGCCGCCTCGAAGAGCCAGGCCAAGCACATCGGCTTCATCGGTGGCGTGCAGTCCGAGCTGATCAAGAAGTTCGAGGCCGGCTACGCCGCGGGCGCCAAGTCCGTCACCCCGGACATCAAGATCGAGACCACCTACCTCACCACCCCGCCGGACTTCTCGGGCTTCAACGACCCGGGCAAGGGCAAGGACGCGGCGCAGGGCCAGATCGACAAGGGCGCGGACGTCATCTACTCCGCCGCCGGCTCCTCCGGCAACGGCGCCATCGAGGCCGTCTTCAACGCCAAGAAGTGGGCCATCGGCGTCGACTCGGACCAGGCCGCCCAGCCCGCCCTGGCCAAGTACAAGGAGCGCATCCTCACCTCGATGGTGAAGAACGTCGACACCGCGGTGTTCTCCTACGTCGACTCCATCAAGAAGGGCACCCCGATCACGGGCGCCAAGAACTTCGACCTGAAGGAGAAGGGCGTGTCGCTGGCCACCACCGGCGGCTACATCTCCGACATCCAGGCGAAGCTGGACGCGGCCACCACGGCCATCACCTCGGGTGCCACCAAGATCCCGACCACCATCGGCTGACACTCGCTCAGCCTGCCGCTGCTCCTCCGGGGCAGCGCGCATGATTGACAGAGCATCAGGGCGGGGCCCGGCGGGGCGCGCGTGACGCGCGCCGCCGGGCCCCATCCGTTCCCCCAAGCCTTCTCCAGCGCAACGACGCGCCCTGTGACCACCAGGAGATCGCCATCACCGCTTCCGAACCCGCCCCGACCCCCGCGGGCGGCAACCCCAGCGCGGGGACGGCGACACCGGCCGTCGAGCTGCGCGGCATCACCAAGCGTTTCCCCGGCGTCGTGGCCAACCACGACATCGACATCACCGTCGCCCCCGGCACCGTGCACGCCCTGATGGGTGAGAACGGCGCCGGCAAGTCGACCCTGATGAAGATCCTCTACGGCATGCAGAAGCCGGACGAGGGCACCATCGCCATCAACGGCGAGCAGGTCGAGTTCAACACCCCCGGCGACGCCATCGCGCGCGGCATCGGCATGGTCCACCAGCACTTCATGCTGGCCGACTACCTGACGGTGTGGGAGAACGTGGTCCTGGGCGGCGAGAAGCTGCACGGGATAGGAGCCAAGGCCAAGGCGAAGATCCGCGAGATCTCGGACCAGTACGGCCTGGGCGTCCGCCCGGACGCGATGGTCGAGGACCTCGGCGTGGCCGACCGCCAGCGGGTGGAGATCCTCAAGGTGCTCTACCGGGGCGCCAAGATCCTGATCCTGGACGAGCCCACCGCCGTCCTGGTGCCGCAGGAGGTGGACGCGCTCTTCGCGAACCTCCGCGAGCTCAAGGCCGAGGGCGTCACGGTCATCTTCATCTCGCACAAGCTGCACGAGGTGCTCTCGGTGGCCGACGCGATCAGCGTCATCCGCCGCGGCACCACGGTCGGCGACGCCGACCCGCGCACCGTGACGGCCCGTCAGCTGGCCGAGCTGATGGTCGGCGCCGAGCTCCCCTCGCCGGAGAGCCGCGAGTCCACCGTCACCGAGACCGAGATGCTCCTGGTCGACGCGCTGCGGATCGCCAAGGCGGACGCCGAGGGCATCGAGCGCGTGGTGCTGGACGACATCTCGCTGCGGATCCGCAAGGGCGAGATCCTCGGCATCGCCGGGGTCGAGGGCAACGGCCAGGCCGAGCTGGTCGAGGCCATCATGGGCATGCTGCCGCTGGACGGCGGCGCCGTCACGCTGGACGGCAAGGACCTGACCGGCACTCAGACCCGGGCCCGCCGCGAGGCCGGCATCGGCTACATCCCCGAGGACCGGCACAAGCACGGCCTGCTGCTGGAGGCCCCGCTCTGGGAGAACCGGATCCTCGGCCACGTGACCGAGCGGCCCAACTCCAAGGGCATGCTGCTGGACCCGGCCGGGGCCCGCAAGGACACCCTGCGGATCGTCGAGGAGTACGACGTCCGCACCCCCGGCATCGACGTCACCGCGGCCTCGCTCTCCGGCGGCAACCAGCAGAAGCTGATCATCGGCCGCGAGATGAGCCACCGGCCGAAGCTGCTGATCGCCTCGCACCCGACCCGCGGTGTGGACGTCGGCGCGCAGGCGCAGATCTGGGAGCAGATCCGGGCCGCCCAGCGCGAGGGCCTGGCGGTGCTGCTGATCTCCGCCGACCTGGACGAGCTGATCGGCCTCTCCGACACCATCCGGGTGATCTACCGCGGCCGGCTGGTCGCGGACGCCGACCCGGCCACCGTGACGGCCGAGGACCTGGGGACCGCGATGACCGGTGCGGCCAGCGGCCACATCGAGTCGGACCCGGAGGCGGTGGCCGAGGCGCAGGCCTTCGTGGCCGAGATCACCGAGGCCGGGCTGCCGACCGACGACACCCAGGCGGGGGAGTAAACCCGATGACCAGTCCCAACCCCGTGGCCAAGAAGCCACTGGCGAAGCGGTTCGACACCGAGAAGATCGCGCTCGGCCTGGCCGCACCCGTGCTGGCCGTGCTGCTCTCGGTGGTCATCTGTGCCGTCCTGCTGGCGGTCTCCGGCAAGGAGCCGTTCAAGGCGTTCCAGGTGATGTTCGACTACGGCACCGCCTCGGACGGCCAGGTGCTGACCCTCAACCGGGCCACCGTGTACTACATCGCCGGTGCCGCCGCCGCGTTCGGCTTCCGGATGAACCTGTTCAACATCGGCGTGGACGGCCAGTACAAGCTCGGCATGCTGTTCGCCGCGTTCGTCGGCAGCCAGGTCGACCTGCCCACCGTGCTGCAGATCCCGCTGCTGCTGGTGACCGCGATGCTGGTCGGCGGCCTGTGGGCGAGCATCGCCGGTCTGCTCAAGGTCTACCGGGGCGTCAGCGAGGTCATCTCGACCATCATGCTGAACGCCATCGCGACCGCCGTGGTCGGCCTGCTGCTGGTGCCCGGCGTCTTCGCGCCGGACAAGGGCACCACCACCAACTCGGTGCAGACCAGCCCGATCTCGGAGTCCAGCCACTTCTTCTCGATCGAGACCGCCGGTGGCACCCTGTGGGGCTTCATCGTGATCGCGGTGCTGATCGGCGTGGTGTTCCAGTTCACCCTGAACCGGACCCGGTTCGGCTTCGACCTGCGCGCCACCGGCCGCTCGGAGAGCGCCGCCACCGCCTCGGGCGTGAACGTCAAGCGCATGGTGATCACCTCGATGGTGGTCTCCGGTGCGATCGCCGGTCTGATCGGCCTGCCCGAACTGACCCAGAGCTCCTACTACTTCGGGCAGAACGTGCAGCCCGGTCTGGGCTTCATCGGCATCTCGGTCGCCCTGCTCGGCCGCAACTCGCCGATCGGCATCGCCTTCTCGGCGCTGCTGTTCGCCTTCCTCGACGTCTCCGGCACCCAGCTGCCGCTCCAGGGTGACTACCCGCAGGAGATCGTCAACGTCATGCAGGGCACCATCGTCATCTGTGTCGTCGTCGCCTACGAGCTGGTGCGCCGCTACGGCCTCAAGCGCCAGCAGCAGAAGGTCGGCGCCGAGCTGGCCGCCCAGGCCGCCGCCGCTGCCAAGAAGGAGGTGGCCGCATGAGCACCGCCACTGCCGCCCGGCCGAAGTCGCCGGGCAGTTCCCCCGCCAAGAAGCGCAAGCTCACCTGGCCGGTGGTGCTGCTGCTGATCGCCGGCACGCTGCTGCTGTTCTCCGCCGTCGGCGCCGCCACCGGCAACCACGGCCTGACCTCCTCCGGGCAGATCACCGCCGCGCTCGGCGCCGCGGTGCCGATCGCGATGGCCGGCCTCGGCGGCCTCTGGGCCGAGCGGGCCGGCGTGGTCAACATCGGCCTCGAAGGCATGATGGTCGCGGGCACCTTCTGCGGCGCCTGGGCCGGATACCTGGTCAACCCCTGGGTCGGCCTGCTGGCCGGCATGCTCGGCGGTGCGCTCGGCGGCCTGCTGCACGCGGTCGTCACGGTCACCTTCGGCGTGGACCACATCGTCTCCGGTGTCGGCATCAACCTGCTGATCCCCGGCATCTGCGCCTACGTCAACCGGATCTACTACCGCGACTACGTGGCCTTCGGCGCCGGGGCGAACCAGTCCCCGCCGGCCGACCCGCTGCCGTACATCAACATCCCCGGCCTGGCCGACTGGCTGGACAAGATCGAGGCGCACCACTGGTTCCTGGTCTCCGACGTCGCGGGCATCCTCGGCGGTCTGGTCTCCAACCTCTCGGTGGTCGTGGTGATCGCCGCGGTCTTCATCGTGGCGAGCTACTTCGTGCTCTGGCGCACGGTCTTCGGCCTGCGGCTGCGCTCCTGCGGCGAGAACCCGACCGCGGCCGAGTCGCTGGGCGTCAACGTCTACAAGTACAAGTACCTCGCGGTCATCACCTCGGGCGCGTTCGCCGGCCTGGCCGGTGCGTACCTCTCGCTGGTCGCGGCGCACTTCTACAAGGACGGCATGACCCAGGGCCGGGGCTTCATCGGTCTGGCCGCGATGATCTTCGGCAACTGGATGCCGGGCGGCCTGGCGATGGGCGCGGGCCTGTTCGGCTTCACCGACAGCCTCCAGCTGCGCGACGCCGACTCGGTGCACGTGCTGCTGCTGACCGTCTCGATCGCGATGGCACTGCTGGCGCTCTGGAACCTGTACCGGCGCAAGTTCAACAGCGCGGCCGTCACCTTCGTGGTCGCCGCCGGCCTGGCGCTCTGGTACGCCACCACCGACTCGGTGCCGCGTCCGCTGATCGTGGCCACGCCGTACGTGATCACCCTGGTGGTGCTCGCACTGGCCTCGCAGCGGCTCCGGATGCCGAAGGCGGACGGGCAGATCTACCGGCGCGGGCAGGGCAAGTGACGGCGGCCCAGGCCGTCCGGCCGGTCGACTGGGAGCAACTGCGCACCGCCGCCCGGGACGCGATGGGGCACGCGTACGCCCCGTACAGCAAGTACCCGGTCGGCGCCGCGGCCCTGGTCGACGACGGCCGGGTGGTCACCGGCTGCAACGTGGAGAACGCCTCGTACGGGCTCGCGCTGTGCGCCGAGTGCGGGCTGGTCTCGGCGCTGCACGCGAGCGGCGGCGGGCGGCTGGTGGCGTTCACCTGTGTGGACGGGGCCGGCGAGCTGCTGGTGCCGTGCGGCCGCTGCCGCCAGCTGCTGTACGAGCACGGCGGGCCCGAGCTGCTGGTCGACCTGCCGTCCGGGCTGCGGCCGATGAGCGAGGTGCTGCCGGACGCGTTCGGCCCGGAGCACCTGCGGTAATCGGGCCGGAGCGGCTCTGGCAACTGCTGTAGTTACGCGCGTAGAGTGTCGCGGGGGATCAGCTCCCCCGCGGCACTCTTCGCCTTTTCTTCGAACCTTCTGGAGAACCCTCATGGACGCCCCCTCCGTCATCAGGACCAAGCGCGACCGCGGTGAGCTGACCGACCCCCAGATCGACTGGGTGATCGACGCCTACACCCGCGGCGAGGTCGCCGACGAGCAGATGTCCGCGCTGGCGATGGCGATCCTGCTGAACGGCATGAACCTGCGCGAGATCAGCCGCTGGACCGACGCGATGATCCGCTCGGGCGTCCGGATGGACTTCTCCGCGCTCGGCGTCCCGACCTCCGACAAGCACTCCACCGGCGGCGTCGGTGACAAGATCACCCTCCCGCTGGCCCCGCTGGTCGCCGCCTGCGGCGCGGCCGTCCCGCAGCTCTCCGGCCGCGGCCTGGGCCACACCGGCGGCACCCTGGACAAGCTGGAGTCGATCCCCGGCTGGCGGGCGCTGCTCTCCAACGAGGAGATGATGGCCGTGCTCGGCTCCGCCGGTACGGTGATCTGCGCCGCCGGCGACGGCCTGGCCCCGGCCGACAAGAAGCTCTACGCCCTGCGCGACGTGACCGGCACGGTCGAGGCGATCCCGCTGATCGCCTCCTCGATCATGTCCAAGAAGATCGCCGAGGGCACCGGCGCCCTGGTCCTCGACGTCAAGGTCGGCTCCGGCGCCTTCATGAAGAACCTGGCCGACGCGCAGGAGCTGGCCCGCACCATGGTCGGTCTGGGCACCGCCGCCGGGGTCAACACGGTCGCGCTGCTCACCGACATGTCCACCCCGCTCGGCCTGACCGCGGGCAACGCGCTGGAGGTCCGCGAGTCGGTCGAGGTGCTGGCCGGCGGCGGCCCCGCCGACGTGGTCGAGCTGACCCTGGCGCTGGCCCGCGAGATGCTCGCGGCGGCCGGTGTGCACGGCAAGGACCCGGCCGACGCGCTCCGGGACGGCTCCGCGATGGACCACTGGCGCCGGATGATCTCCGCCCAGGGCGGCGACGTGGACGCCCCGCTCCCGGTCGCCCGCGAGCAGCACGTCATCACCGCCTCCTCCTCCGGCCTGCTCACCGGCCTGGACGCCTACGCCGTCGGCGTCTGCGCCTGGCGCCTGGGTGCGGGCCGGGCCCGCAAGGAGGACCCGGTGCAGGCCGGCGCGGGCGTCGAGATGCACGCCAAGCCGGGCGAGCGGGTGACGGCGGGTCAGCCGCTGCTGACCCTGCACACCGACACCCCCGAGCGCTACGACTACGCGATCGAGGCCCTGGCCGGCGGCATCACCATCGCCCCCGAGGGCACCGCCTTCACCCCGACCCCGATCGTGCTCGACCGGATCGCCTGACGCAGCCCGCCCCGACGCCCGGTCAGCGGGCGTCGGGGCGGCGGGCGCGCAGCCGCAGGTACGTGGTCACCGTGCCGGCCAGTCCGGCCACCGTGATCACCCCGTACCCCAGCTGCCGCAGCCCCGGCCCGACCGGCAGCCCCGCCGTCACCCCGGCCAGCGCCAGCGCCGTCAGCAGCGCGGTGACCAACCCGGCGACGAACCCGATGAACGCGTCCAGCTCGGCGGTGCGGTCCTGGTTCCGGTGCACAGTGGGTCCCAACTCTCGGCGCGGCGACACCCGTTGGCCTACCCAGCACCACCCGGCCTCAGCCGTAGGTGAGCAGTCCGCTGGTGTCGATCGTCCAGGGGCCGACCGGGATGGTGTCGCCGAACACGAACTTCTCGCGGAGGGCGAAGCCGGGCTGGGAGTGCACGATGCCCGTGCCCTCGCGCGGGTCCACCAGCAGGTAGAGCGGGATGCCCATCGCCGCGTAGTCGTGGACCTTGTTCTCGTAGTCGTTCTCGGGATTGGACTTGGAGACGATCTCGACCACCAGCAGCACCTCGTGCGGGTGGAGCGCAGGTGCGGTGCTCTCCAGCGCCGCCTCGGCGAAGACCATCAGATCCGGGCAGCGGAGCCGACCGAGCCCGGGATCCTCCAAGTCGGCACCGGGGTGCGCGATGTGGCCGGGATGGGTACCGGGAAGCTGCGCGTTCAACTGCCGCGCCAGCCTGAGCACGGCGAGCTCGTGCCGTCGCACCGGGGACATCATCATGACGATCTCGCCGTTCGCGATCTCGACCTTGCCTATCCCGGGAACGGCCGGCAGCTGATCGGCGATCTCGCGGAGCCGGACGTACGTGGCCGGATCGATGCTCATACCCGGAGTGTACTGACGGCCCTGCGGGTCGCGACGGCCTTGCGGGTGGCGTAGAGGGTGACGCCGGTGGCCAGGGTCATGGCGGTCAGGCCGACGGTGGCGGCGCCCGGCCAGCCGGTGGAGTGGTAGGCGTCGGCGCCGAGGGTGCCGCCGAGGCTGTTGCCGAGGTAGTAGGCGATCAGGTAGAGCGCGGAAGCCTGGGCGCGGCCCTCGGTGGCGGTGCGGCCGACCGAGGAGGAGGCGGTGGCGTGGCCGGCGAAGAAGCCGGCGGTGATCAGGACCAGGCCGAGCAGGACGCCGGCCAGGGTGTCGGAGAGCGAGAGCAGCAGGCCGGCGGCGGTGGTGCCGATCGCGACGTAGAGGGTGCCGCGGCGGCCGAGCCGGCCGACCAGGCGGCCGGCGCCGGCCGAGGAGACGGTGCCGACCAGGTAGACCACGAAGATCGAGGCGGCCACCGATTCGGGCAGGTCGAACGGGGCGGCCACCAGGCGGTAGCCGACCGTGTTGTAGACCGCGCCGAAGACGGCCATGAAGAGCAGGCCGAGGGCGTAGAGCCGGAGCAGCAGCGGATTGCGCAGGTGGCCGGTGACGGTGCGGGCCAGCGCGCGGGCGTCCAGCGGGGTGCGCCGGAACTGCCGGGCCGGCGGGATCAGCAGCCGGAAGGCGAGTGCGGCGAGCAGGGCGAGGACGGCCGAGACGGCCAGGCCCCAGCGCCAGCCCCAGGCCGCGCCGGCCCAGCCGGAGGCGAGCCGCCCGCCCATGCCGCCGATGCTGTTGCCGGCCACGTACAGGCCCATCGCGGAGGCGAGCGCGCTCGGGTGGATCTCCTCGGCCAGGTACGCCATCGCGGTGGCGGGGAGCCCGGCGAGGGCGGCGCCCTGGACCGCGCGCAGGACCACCAGGGTGGTGAGGTTCGGGGCGAACGGCAGGACCAGGGCGATTCCGGCAGCGGCCAGCATCGAGGCGGTCATCACCGCGGTCCGCCCGTACCGGTCGGAGAGCGCGCTGGCCGGGAGCAGCGCCAGGGCGAGGCCGAGGGTGGCCACCGAGGCGGTCCAGCTGGCCTGGCCCGGCGTCAGGCCGAGGTCGGCGGAGAGCAGCGGCAGCAGGCCCTGGGTGGAGTAGAGCAGGACGAAGGTGGCGATCCCGGCGGCGAACAGCGCGAGGTTGGCGCGCCGGAAGGCGCGGTCACCGGGGCGGTGCCGGGTGTCCGTAGGAGCAGCAGGGGACGACGGGGTGAGGGCACCCGGCAGCTCGGCTGCGGATGCCCCGGTACTGGCAGGCGGCATGGAAGTGAAGTTAGGGGGTCGGCCACTGATGCGTCCAATACATGGATCATCGATAATCGATGCCATGCCGTATGAGAGCAGCTCACCGCCGCCGACCCCGGCCGAACTCGGCCCCGGGACCGATCTCGCCCTGCTCGCACCGCAGTTGGCCCAGTTCGCGGCGGTGGCCCGGCTGGAGCACGTGACCCGGGCGGCCCAGCTGCTCGGGATGCCGCAGCCGACGCTGTCCCGCTCGGTGGCCCGGCTGGAGGCGGAGCTCGGGGTGCAGCTGCTGGCCCGCCAGGGGCGGACGGTACGGCTGACCCGGGCCGGGCGGATGCTGCTCGGTTCGGTGGAGCGGGCGCTGGCGGAGCTGGAGCGCGGGGCGGAGGCGGCCCGGGCCGAGGCGGACCCGGCGGTCGGGCGGGTGGCGTTCGGCTTCCTGCACACGATGGGGTCGGACGCGGTGCCCGCGCTGCTGCGGGGCTTCCGGACCGGGCATCCGCAGGTGCGGTTCCAGCTGGTGCAGGACTACGTGGCGGCGATGCTGGAGCGGCTGCGGGCGGGGGAGCTGGACCTCTGCCTGGTCTCGCCGCTGCCGGACGCGGCCGACCTGACGGCCCGTCCGCTGGACGAGCAGCGGCTGCACCTGGCGGTGCCGGCCGACCACCGGCTGGCCGGGCGGCGGCGGATCAGGCTGGCGGAGGTGGCCGAGGAGCCGTTCGTCGCGGTCGAGGAGGGGTACGGCCTGCGGGTGATCACGGACGGGTTCTGCGCGGAGGCGGGGTTCGTGCCGCGGATCGCCTTCGAGGGGGAGGAGGCGGAGACCCTGCGCGGGCTGGTGGCGGCCGGGCTCGGGGTGGCGCTGCTGCCGCCCGCGCTGGTGCCCCGGCCCGGGGTGGTCGAGCTGGAGGTCACCTCGCCGCGGACCAGGCGGGCGATCGGCCTGGCCTGGGTGACCGGACGCCCGCTCACCCCGCCGGTGGCGGCGTTCCGGGACTTCGTGCTGTCCCGCCGGGGCCGGCTGCTCGACCACGACTGACCCGCCCTACTGACCCGCCCGGCCGAGCGGGCCGGTCAGCCCGCCGAGCCGAGCGCCGGGACGCCGACCGTTGCGGTGCGCCGCTCCAGCAGGGCGGACACCACCGCGAGCACCAGCGCCGACCCGGTCAGCGCGGCACCGACCAGGTTGGGCGCGGTGTACCCGTACCCGGCCGAGATGACCACGCCGCCGAGCCAGGCGGCGAGCGCGTTGCCGAGGTTGAAGGCGCCGATGTTGACGGCGGAGGCCAGTGTCGGTGCCTGGGCGGTCTGGTCCAGCACCCGCTTCTGCAGCGGCGGGACGGTGGCGAAGCCGAAGGCGCCGAGCAGCGGCACGGTGATGATCGCCGCGAGCTGGTTGTGCGCGGTGAAGGTGAAGGCGAGCAGGGTGAGGCTGAGCGCGCCGAGCGAGACGTACAGCAGCGGCATCAGCGCCCGGTCCGCGTACCGGCCGCCGAGCAGGTTGCCGATCACCATGCCGAGGCCGAACAGGACCAGCAGCCAGGTGACCGAGGAGTCGGCGAAGCCGGCCGGGCCGGTCATCATCGGGGCGATGTAGGTGATGGCGGCGAAGACTCCGCCGAAGCCGAGCACGGTCATCGCCATCGCCAGGCCGACCTGGACGTTGCGGAAGGCGGCCAGCTCCTGCCGGAGCCGGGCGGCCGCCTGCGGGCGGGGCAGGTCGGGGACGAGCAGGGCGATCCCGGCCAGGCCGGCCACGCCGACGGCGGCGACCAGGGCGAAGGTGACCCGCCAGCCGATCTGCTGGCCGATCAGGGTGCCGAGCGGGACGCCGACCAGGTTGGCCACGGTGAGGCCGGTGAACATGGTGGCGATCGCGCCGGCCTTGCGGTCCGGGGCGGCCAGGTCGGCGGCGATCACCGAGCCGATGCCGAAGAAGGCGCCGTGCGCGAGCGAGGCCACCACCCGTCCGGCGAGCAGGAGTTCGAAGCTCGGGGCGACGGCGGAGACCAGGTTCCCGGTCACGAACAGGCCCATCAGCAGCATCAGCATCCGCTTGCGCGGGATCCGGGTGCCGAGGGCGGTGAGCAGCGGGGCGCCGACCACCACGCCCAGCGCGTAGCCGGTGACCAGGATGCCGGCGGTCGGGATGGTGACGTCGAAGTCGGCGGCGACCCGGGGGAGCAGCCCGGTGATCACGAACTCGGTGGTGCCGATGCCGAAGGCGCCGACGGCGAGCGCGAGCAGCGCGAACAGGCTGCTGCGGGGAGTGCTTGCGGTGGCTGATTGCATGCTTCGACAATAAATGCAGACGCTGGATACTTGCAAACGCGGGATATTGCGGGGAGTCGGTATCCTGGAACCCCCAGGGACAGGAGGTCCGAGCGGTGAGCGGTGCCGAGCAGGTGACGGGGCGCGGGTTCGCGCAGGGCTGGTGCGCGCTCTCGGCGCTGCACGGGCGGATCGAGGCCCGGGTGGAGCGCGAGCTCCAGGCGGCGCACGCGCTGAGCGTGCGGGAGTACTCGCTGCTGGACGTGCTGAGCCGTCAGCACCCGGGCGAGGGCGGTCACTTGCGGATGGGCGAGGTCGCCGAGGCGGTGGTGCTCAGCCAGAGCGCGACCACCCGGCTGGTCTCCCGGCTGGAGGACCGGGGCCTGCTGGCCCGCTACCTCTGCCCGACCGACCGCCGGGGCATCTACACCGACGTCTCGGCGGCCGGTCTGGAGCTGCTGGCGCAGGCCCGTCCGACCAACGACGGCGCGCTCGCGGCGGCGCTGGCGGACGCGGCGCTGGTGCCGGAGCTGGCTCCGCTGGTTGAGGTCGTCCGGGGCGGGTAGTGCTTGCTGGGAGTTCGCTGGGAACACCGGGTCTTCACCGGCCCGGGCGGCGCCGAACCGGCGCCGGGGCGGTCCTGATCCGTTCGTTCCCGCACCTCAGTGGCGGGCATCGGATTCCGGCCAGGACGGCGGTGAACTTCCCGAACTTATACCGCTCTTTACCAAACTGAGGGATATTGATGGGGGGATGCAGGCACCGCTGCAAGGAACGAACCAGGGGGAATCGTGTCGGATCAGGACACGGCCGCGCGCGTAGCCGACGGTGCGCCGGCCGACGCCCGGCGGAGCCGACTGGACCGGCTGATGAGGCGTTCGCCGCTCCAGCCGTTCTTCCGGGTCCGGGCCGCGCGCCGCCTCTCGGTGCTCGCGTACCACGGGGTGGACGACCTGCCGAGCTTCACGGCGCAGATGGAGCGGCTGGTCCGGGGCGCCACCCCGGTGCCGCTCGCCGCCGTCGAGCGGGCCGTGGCCGAAGGGCGTCCGCTGCCGCCGCGCAGCGTGCTGGTCACCTTCGACGACGGCGACCGGACGCTGCTCACCCGGGGCCTCCCGGTGCTCGACCGGCTGCGGATCCCGGCCGCCGCCTTCGTGGTGGCCGAACTGATCGACGGGGACCAGCCGTTCTGGTGGCGCGAGGCCGCCGAACTGGTCGCGATCGGCGGCAGTGCCCGGGTGCTGTCCGACGGTGCGCCGGGCGCACCGGGTGCGGCGGTCGGCCGGCTCAAGGCCCTGCCGGACGCCGAACGGCGGGGCGCCATCGAGGAGTTGCGGGCCAGTGCGCCCCGTCCTGCGGCGCGGCAGCAGCAGCTCTCCGCGCTGGAGCTGCTGGACCTGGTCGCCGCCGGGGTGGCGGTCGGCAACCACACCCTCGGGCACCCCTGCCTGGACCGGTGCACGGACGGGGTGGTCCGGGCCGAGGTCGAGCAGGCGCACCGGCTGCTGACCGACTGGCTGGGCGCGGCGCCGACCGCGTTCGCGTACCCCAACGGCAACTTCGACGCCCGGGCCGACGCGGTGCTGCGCGAGCTGGGCTACCGGCTGGGCTTCCTCTTCGACCACCGGCAGGACGCGCTGCTGCCGCCGAATCCCCTGCGGATCAGCCGACTTCGGGTGAACTCCGACACCAGCAGGGCCCGGTTCGACACAATCCTCTCGGGCCTGCACCCGACCGTGCACCGACTGCGCGGCGGCTGCTGACCCGGGGGGAGCACAGATGGCCGAGCAGCTGACGCCCGAGCAGCTGGCGCCTGACCAGCTGACGCCGGAACTGGTGGACGGCTGGCGGGAGTTGGTGGCCGGGCTGGGGGAGCGGGGGTCGTTCTTCCTGACCCCCGACTGGGTGCTGTCCTGGTGGGAGACGCTGGGCGGCCGCGGTCCGGCCGAGATCGCGTTCTGGCGCGGCTCCGACGGCGCGGTGGAGGCCGTGGTGCCGCTGGTCCGCACCCGGCTGCGGCTGCACCCGGCGCTCCCGTTCACGGTCGGGTGCCGGACGGCGCTCGGCGCCGGCCCGGGGGCAGCCGACCACGGCGGCTTCGCGGTCCGCCCCGAGCGGGTGGCCGAGGTGCGCGAGTGGCTGGCCGGGCTGGCCCGACGGGAGACCCTCTGGTTCCCCGATGTCGACCCGCTGCTGGGCGGGTTGCTGCCGCCCGGCAGCCGCGCGGTGGCCCGGCAGTCCTGCCCCAGGGCCGATCTGTCGGGGGGCTTCGACGCCCTCGGCTCCCGCCAGTTCCGGGCCGACCTGCGCCGGTACGGGCGCAAGCTGGCCGCCGCCGGGGTGACCTTCCGCTGGGTGCCGCCGGGCGAGGCGCCGCCCGGGCTGCTGGACACCGTGGTGCGGCTGCACCGGCTCCGCCGGGATGCGCTCGGCCGGGGCACCACCTTCGACGCGGGACGGCTGCCGCTGCACGCCCGGCTGCTGGAGCGGGCCCGTCCGGACGCCGGGCCCGCCTTCCTGCTGGCCGAGCACGAGGGCGAGGTGGTCGGCGGCCTGTACGGCTTCCTGCACGGCGACACCTTCGCCTACTACCAGATCGGCTGGGATCCGGCCTGGGCCCCGCTGCGGCTCGGCACCGCGATCATCGCCGAGGCCGTCCGCGCCTGTGCGGAGCGGAAGTTGGCCACCTTCGACTTCCTCCGCGGCACCGAGCCGTACAAGTACCGCTTCGACGCGGCCGACCGCGAGGACCTGAGCTGGCTGGTCCCGCACGGCCTGTCCGGGGCGCTGCTCGGGCTGAAGCACCGGCTGAAGGGCTGACCGGCCCAGCAGCGAGGTCCCTATCGGTGGAAAAGTGTGGAACCGCATGGTGAATCTACGCGCGTAGGGGCTACACTCCCGCAATGGAGAAGCAGACTGCCATCGCGGGCACCACAGGCCCCCGCATCCCCACCGCCGACCAGATCGCCCGCGCCCCGAAGGTGCTCCTGCACGACCACCTCGACGGCGGGCTGCGCCCGGAGACCATCGTCGAGCTGGCCGCGGCCTGCGGGTACGAGGGTCTGCCCACCACCGACCCGGCCAAGCTGGGCGCCTGGTTCCAGGAGGCGGCCGACTCCGGCTCGCTGGTCCGGTACCTGGAGACCTTCGCGCACACCTGCGCCGTGATGCAGACCCGCGAGGCGCTGGTCCGGGTCGCCGCCGACTGCGCCGAGGACCTGGCCGCCGACGGCGTGGTCTACGCCGAGGTGCGGTACGCCCCGGAGCAGCACCTGGAGGCCGGCCTGACCCTGGACGAGGTGGTCGAGGCGGTGAACGAGGGCTTCCGGCTCGGTGAGGCGAACGCCCGGGCCAACGGCCACCGGATCCGGGTCGGCACCCTGATCACCGCGATGCGGCACGCCGCCCGCTCGCAGGAGATCGCCGAGCTGGCCAACCGCCACCGCGACCGGGGCGTGGTCGGCTTCGACATCGCCGGTGCCGAGGCGGGCTTCCCCCCCACCCGCCACCAGGCCGCCTTCGACTACCTCAAGGGCGAGAACAACCACTTCACCATCCACGCCGGCGAGGCCTTCGGCCTGCCGTCGATCTGGGAGGCGCTGCAGTGCTGCGGCGCCGACCGGCTCGGCCACGGCGTCCGGATCATGGACGACATCACGGTGAACGAGGACGGCACCGTCGAGCTCGGCCGGCTGGCCGCGTACGTGCGCGACAAGCGCGTCCCGCTGGAGATGTGCCCGACCTCCAACCTGCAGACGGCGGCGGCGACTTCGTACGCCGAGCACCCGATCGGGCTGCTCAGTCGGCTCAAGTTCCGGGTCACCGTGAACACCGACAACCGGCTGATGAGCGGCACCAGCATGAGCCGGGAGTTCGGCCACCTGGTGGAGGCCTTCGACTACACCCTGGGCGACCTGGAGTGGTTCACGGTGAACGCGATGAAGTCCGCGTTCCTGCCGTTCGACGAGCGGCTCGCGATGATCAACGACGTGATCAAGCCCGGCTACGCCGAGCTGAAGGCGGAGTGGCTGTTCAGCGCGGGTGCGGGGACCGGCAGCTGACCACCGCCCGCAGCGGGACGGATGAGCGCGAGGCCTTCGCCGTGGCCTCGCGCTCATCTGACTAATGGGCCAAGTGAGTTACTCGCCTTTGATCTGTGCGCGACGTTGTCACTACGGTGTGCCAGTCAGAGCTGACACGGCGTAGCGATGGGCCTCTTCGGACGGCTGCCGCGACGTCGGCCACCGACGAGGACACGAGGACCAACTCATGAAGCAGGCCACTCTGAAGGCTGCCGGGACCGCTGCGCTCGGCGTCGCGCTCGCGGCTGCGGCTGCCGGTTCCGCCTCCGCCGCCACGCCCGGTGGGCTCGGTCTCCCGACCGGAGCGCTCGCCCAGTCCGGTGCCCTGACCGGTGCGGCGACCAGCACCGTCAGCCAGCTCCCCGCCACCGCCCCGGTGACCCAGGCGGTCGGCAACCTCAACCCCGACGTGGCCGCGCCGGTGGCGCAGGCCCCGGAGTCCGCCCAGCCGATGACCGCGCCGGTCACCGACCAGACCGCCCCGATGACGGACCAGGCGACCGCCCCGGTTGCCGAGGCCGCCACCCCGCGCGGTCTGCCGCTGCCGGTCCCGGGTGCCGAGGGTCTGACCCAGGCGCCCGGCGTGAGCACCGTGACCGGTGCGCTCGGCGGCGGCCTCCCCGGCGGCAGCAGCCTGCCGGGCCTGGGCGGCTGACGCAGCCCCCGTACGGCCGAAGGGCCGCCTCCCCGCACGCGGCGGGGGAGGCGGCCCTTCGGGCTGTCCGGGTCGTTCGGGAGCGGGCCGGGTGGCCCGCTGCGGTCACGGCTCCTGCGGGAGGATCAGCCAGAGCGCCAGATAGATCAGGAACTGCGGGCCGGGCAGCAGGCAGGACGCCAGGAACAGGATCCGGACCGTCCACGGCGCCAGCCCGAAGCGCTGGGCGATCCCGGCGCAGACGCCGGCGATGACGCGGTGGTGTCGGGGGCGGGCGAGTGCGCTCATGGTCAGCTCCGGGGTGCTGTCGCCCGGGCCGGTCTCTCCGGTGGGCATGTATCCATCGTCGGCGCCCGGACCTGCGGAAACCTCAGCCCTGATGGCGATCTGGGCCCCTGAGCCCTCACCGGTGGGAGGTACCCCGTGGTCAGGGTCGGCGTCGGGGGTGACCCTGAGAGCCGGGCCCGGGCCGGGCGGCCGGACCGCCGGGCGGCCGGGCTCAGCGGCGCTGGGCGCCGAGTCCGCCGAGCGGGGTGTGCAGCTCGAAGCCGCGGGTGCCGCGCTCGGGCCGGCGGCGGGAGCGTCCGGCCAGCCGGGCCCGGACGGCCGGGACGACGGCGAGGTGACAGGCCGTCACACCGAGGACGCCGAGGACGATGTTGTCCACGTTCAGCACGTGTCCGGGGGCCCAGCCCTTGAGGATCTCCAGCGCGGTGGCGATCAGCGCCGACCCGCCGGCCGTCCGCAGCAGCGAGGGCAGCCAAGCGGCCCGGACCCGGCCGCCGGCCAGCGGCAGCAGGATGCCCAGCGGCGCCAGCGGGAGCAGCCCGCTCGCCAGTTGCAGCGCCCCGGTGGTACCGCCGACGGTGAACGCGTCCCGGACCGAGGCGAACGGCGTCAGGTTGGCCGGGTAGGTCCAGCCGACCGCGAGCGGTCGCAGGATCAGCCACCCGATCAGGCCCAGGTAGCCGGCCAGCAGCAGGGCTCCCAGCAGTCGCAGCCGGGGCGACACCTCCGGTGCGGGCTGCGAGGGGTTCGCCTGATCGGTCACACCGGCAGGGACGCGGGCCGGTGTACGGACGGTTCCAGCCGCTCCCGCCACCGTCAGGGGCAGGCCGTGGCGCTCGGCGCGGTGCTGCTCGGGGCGGCGCTGAACAGCACCTCGGGCGACTTCGAGCCGTTGCCGGGCCGCTTCGGCAGCGCGCTCGGCGCCGGGGTCGGCAGGCCGGACGCGTCCGGGCCCGGTTCCGCGGTGGTCGGCTCGGCCGCCTGCGGCACCCGGACCGGCGTCGGGCAGGCGGTCCGGCTCGCGGGTGCGCCGGCGTCCACCGGCACGGCGGTCGGCCGGATGCCGCACCCCGCCGCGGAGCTCAGCGCGGCACCCAGCAGGGCGGTGGCCAGGACGCGGCGCAGCGGGATGGTGCGGCGGGTCACTTCGGGCCCTCCTCTGGCGTCGGTGCGGGCTGGGTGAGCGGCAGGGTCAGGGTGAAGACGGCGCCGACGGTACCGTTCGCGGCCGTGATCGAGCCGCCGTGGATCTGGGCGTTGGCCATCGCGATGGAGAGGCCGAGCCCGCTCCCCTCGGACCGGGCCCGGCCCTTGTCGGCCTTGTAGAACCGGTCGAACACGTGCGGCAGCACCTCCTCCGGGATGCCGGGGCCGCTGTCCGAGACCTCGACCACCACGGTCTCGTCGATCTGACGGACCTTCACCCGGACCGGTGAGCCGCCGTGCTTGAGCGCGTTGCCGATCAGGTTGGCGAAGACCACGTCCAGGCGCCGGGGGTCGACCACCGCGAGCACCCCGCGCGGGGCGTCCAGCTCGACCGCGTCGTACCAGGCCCGGCCGTCGATGCAGGACATGATCAGGTCGGCGATGTCCACCTCGTCGGCGACCAGCCTGGCCGTGCCGGCGTCGAAGCGGGTCACCTCCATCAGGTTCTCCACCAGGTCGGACAGCCGCCGGGTCTCGCTCACCACCAGCCGGACGGCCGGTTCGATCATCGGGTCCAGCGACTCCGCCTCGTCCTCCAGGATGTCGGTGACGGCGGTCATCGCGGTCAGCGGCGTGCGCAGCTCGTGCGACATGTCGGCGACGAACCGGCGGCTCTGCGCCTCCCGCGCGCTCAGCTCGGCCACCTGGCCCGAGAGCGACTCCGCGGTCCGGTTGAACGTCCGCGCCAGCTCGGCCAGTTCGTCCGCGCCCTCGACCTCCAGCCGGGTGTCCAGCCGCCCCTCGCCGAGCTGCCTGGCGGCCTCGCCGAGCCGCTTCACCGGCCGCAGCACGGTGGCGGCGGCGGCCTGCGCGATCAGCGCCGAGCCGATCAGCGCCAGCAGGGTGGCGATCGCCAGCGAGGTGCCCAGGGTGTTCAGGTCGGCCCGCTCGTTCTCCAGCGACTTGAACATGTACGCCGTCGGCCCGGTCGGCACCGCCCGGCTGCCGCCGACCAGGTAGGGGCCGTTCAGGTTCGCCCGCTGCCAGTAGAGGTGGTACGTGTACGGGTTGCCGGGGCCGAGCTCGCGCGGGGTGTCGACCGCCCGGCGCAGCGCCGCCGGGACCTGCGCCTCGGTGAACCCGGCCGGGTCGGAGGAGGCCACGCAGCCGGGCAGGTCGGGGTCCACCACAACCACTTCGTAGTTCAGCCCGGAGCTGGCCACCTGCTGCGCCAGATAGGCGAGTTGGGTGCAGCTCGGGTGCAGCGGCAGGGCCGAGACGTTCCGGCTCAGCGAGTTCCGGAAGTCGTTCAGCGCGGTGTCCTGGGCGCGCTTGAGCACCGCGTCGCGGTTCAGCCAGTAGGCGATCCCGGAGGCCGAGACCGCGGTGGTCAGCGCGACCACCGCGAAGACCGCGATCAGCCGGATCCGGAGCGAGCGCAGGCGCCGCCCCCGCCCCGGGCGCGGACGGGGCGGGGTCTCGGTGTCAGTCAACGGAGCAGCTCACCATCGTCAGGGGTCAGGCCGGCGGGTCGAGCCGGTAGCCGACCCCGCGCACGGTGCGGATCAGGGTCGGGGCGGAGGGTACATCCTCCACCTTGGCCCGGAGCCGCTGCACACAGGCGTCCACCAGTCGGGAGTCGCCCAGGTAGTCGTGCTCCCAGACCAGCCGGAGCAGCTGCTGCCGGGACAGCGCCTGACCCGGACGGCGGCTCAGCTCCAGCAGCAACCGCAGCTCGGTCGGCGTGAGTTGGAGGTCCTCGCCGTCCTTGGTCACGGTCATCGCGGAACGGTCGATCACCACCGTGCCGTACGCCGAGGAGTCGGAGTTCTCCCGCTCCCCGCGCCGCAGCACGGCCCTGATCCGGGCGTCCAGCACCCGGGGCTGGACCGGCTTGACCACGTAGTCGTCCGCGCCCGACTCCAGGCCGACCACCACGTCGATGTCGTCGGAGCGGGCGGTGAGCAGGATGATCGGCAGCTGGTCGGTGCGCCGGATCCGGCGGCACACCTCGAAGCCGTCGATGCCGGGCAGCATCACGTCGAGCACGATCAGGTCGGGACGCTGCTCCTTGAAGAGCTTCAGGCCGTCCTCGCCCGAGGCAGCGGCGGCCACACGGTGGCCCTGGCGGGTGAGAGCGAGTTCGAGGCCGGTCCGGATGGCGTCGTCGTCCTCGATCAGAAGGAGGAAAGGCACGGGCTCATTCTGGCCCAAGTGGAGCCGCTGTTCACCCACCAGGGGCGGGGCCGCAGTTCCTCTGCAACCGGAACCGGTGGTTCTGGCGTCAGGACTGCGGGTGCGGGGATCGTGCGGCCTGTGACAGGCCTGTGACAGTCGACGGACACCGCCATCACACGGGACCGGCAGGATTTTCCTTGTCGCCGCAGTACCGGGCGGCAGGAACCGCTGGTACCGACCCATGGGGGTGCACGATGAACGCCACGCTCAAGACCCGCAGCAACGCGGCCGTCCACAACGCGCGTTCGTCTCGCACGCACTTCGAGGTACGGACGGACGAGACTTCCGGTGCCGTGATCGTACGGGGGTGCGCACACAGCACCGGATCCCGCCGCCTCGGCGGTGGGAGCAGGGGGGAGCTGTACGGGATCGGTCGCACGGGGAGTGCGGCCGACTCCGCCTCGACCCTGACGCTGCGCGGGATCCTTCCCGTCCGCGTCGAGGGTCGGGAGAGCACGGGGGGCACGGGGGACCTGTCCGGTACCGGCTCGGGGGAGCCGGCCGGACGGGAGGCCGCCGGCGCGACGCTGCTGCGGCTCACGCCGGTCGCCGAGCAGTCGGCGGCGGGGCGGCCGGTGGCCGAACCGTCGGACAACGTCGCCGAGTTCACCGCGTACGTCCGGGAGCGCCGGGCCTCGCTGTACGCCACCGCGTACCACCTGACCGGTGACCGCCACGCGGCCGAGGACCTGCTGCAGAGCGCGCTGTTCTCGACCTACCGGGCCTGGGACCGGATTACCGACAAGGCCGCGGTCGGGGGCTACCTCCGCCGCACCATGACCAACCTGCACATCTCCGCCTGGCGCCGCCGCAAGGTCGCCGAGTACCCGACCGAGGAGCTGCCGGAGACGGTCGGCGACACGGACGCGATGGGCGGCACCGAGCTGCGCGCCGTGCTCTGGCAGGCGCTGGCCAAGCTGCCGGAGAACCAGCGGACCATGCTGGTGCTCCGCTACTACGAGGGCCGCACCGACCCGGAGATCGCCGACATCCTCAACATCAGCGTCGGCACGGTGAAGAGCAGCATCTGGCGCGCCCTGCGCCGGCTGCGCGAGGACGACCAGCTGAACCGCACCGGGGACACCGTGTTCGCCTTCGGCGAGCTGGTCGCGTAACACCACAGGAACTCCCGTCGGGGGACGGGACAGGTCGCGGAAGCACGGCGGGTCGACTCGGGGGAGCGGTCGCCGCAGGACGTGGCCGAACAGGAAGGGCCCGGTGCCGGGGAGCGGCACCGGGCCCTTCCGTGTGCTCGGACCTCACACCGGCTGCGGCTGCCGCCCGGCCACCGCGCCGATCCGCTGCTCCGCCTCGGACCCGGCGCAGGCGTACGCGCCCAGCTCCACCTGGCGGGCCACGATGCCGCGCTCGGCCCGCATCAGCCGCCAGCCGCGCCGGAGCAGGTACGGGACGGACTTGCGGGCCTCCCGGACGTCCCGGCGGAACCGCCGCCAGGCGGTGGTCAGCGGGCGGTTGCGCAGGCAGATCGCCGCGCCGAGCAGCTCCTCCTGTGCGCACCGGCCGACCAGCTCGGCGGCGAATATCCCCTCGGCGATGAAGGCCGGGGCACCCGCCAGGTCCAGCACGTGGCTGCCGGCGCGGCCGTTGGCCGGGATCGAGTAGACCGGCACCTCGGCCCGGCCGGTCGCGGCCAGCTGCCGGATCGCCTCCAGCGCCTGCTCGCGGTGCCAGGAGAGCGGGGAGTCCCAGTCGGTGCCGCCGTCGTCGGGCAGCAGCGGCAGGGTCGGGTCGTCGCCGTCCTTGTAGAAGTCGTCGAGCTGGAGCACCGGGAGGCCGGTCCGCTCGGCCAGCGAGGACTTCCCCGATCCGGAGGGCCCGGACAGCAGGACGACCAGGGCGGGTGCCGTCGGGGCGGGGTTCATGGGGGAGTCACTCACGAGACACCAGTCTGACGCATCGGGGGGCGATGCCGAAACAGACGGGACGTCAGCTCTTCCCTCCGGTGGCCGGTCCGTCGGCCGGGAAAAGGGCGACGGGCCCGCACCAGGGGGGGAGAGGTGCGGACCCGTCTTAGGCACGTCCGGGCCCCGGGGGGGGTAGGGCACTGGGGACGGCCAGTCTGTGTGGAGTTTTCCCTGGCGGGAGGTCAGACACCCATCGGGTGCCAGACCGTCTTGGTCTCCAGGAACGAGAGTAGCCGCTCCGTTCCCGGGGCATTGGTCCAGTCCAATGTCCCCTGGTCAGCCGCCGGGCGGATGACTCGCTTCAGAGTATCCGCGGCGAGCACCTCCAGCTCGACCGCCGCGCCGGGACCTTCGGCCGCGATCGCGCCGGCCAGGTCCAGGCCGTTGACGTCCTGGTGCGAGGCCAGCGTCGGGGCGATGTCGGCGGTCCGGCCCGAGAGCAGGTTGACCACGCCGCCCGGCAGGTCCGAGGTGGCCAGCACCTCGCCCAGCGAGAGCGCGGGCAGCGGGGCGTCGGCGGCGGCCGCGACCACCACGGTGTTGCCCGCCGCGATCGCCGGGGCGATCACCGAGACCAGCCCGAGGAAGGAGAAGCCGGTGCCGGACTGCGGCGCGACCACGCCGACCACGCCGGACGGCTCCGGGGTGGACAGGTTGAAGAACGGGCCCGCCACCGGGTTGGAACTGCCCGCGATCTGGGCCACCTTGTCGGTCCAGCCCGCGTACCAGACCCAGCGGTCGATCGCCGCGTCCACCAGGGCGGCGGCCTTCTTGCTGCCGATGCCCTCGGCCAGCGCCACCTCGGCGGTGAACTGCTCCCGCCGCCCCTGCAGCATCTCGGCGATCCGGTACAGCACCTGGCCGCGGTTGTACGCGGTGGTGCCGGCCCAGCCCTTGACGGCGGCCCGCGCGGCCTGAACCGCGTCCCGGGCGTCCTTGCGGGTGCCGAGCGGGGCGTTGGCCAGCCACTGGCCCTTTGAGTCGGACACCTCGTACACCCGCCCGCTCTCGGAGCGCGGGAACTTCCCGCCGACGTACAGCTTGTAGGTCTTGAAGACGCTCAGGGTGGTCTCAGACATCGAGGTACGCCTCCAGGCCGTGGCGACCGCCCTCGCGGCCGTAGCCCGACTCCTTGTAGCCGCCGAACGGCGAGGTCGGGTCGAACTTGTTGAAGGTGTTGGCCCAGACCACACCGGCCTTGAGCTGGTTCGCCATCCAGAGGATGCGCGAGCCCTTCTCGGTCCAGATGCCGGCCGACAGCCCGTACGGGGTGTTGTTGGCCTTCTCCACCGCCTCGGCGGGGGTGCGGAAGGTCAGCATCGAGAGCACCGGGCCGAAGATCTCCTCGCGGGCGATCCGGTGGGCCTGCGAGACGCCGGTGAACAGGGTCGGCCGGAACCAGTAGCCGGCGCCCGGGAGTTCGCACTCCGGGGCCCAGCGCTCGGCGCCCTCGGCCTCGCCCGCCGCCGACAGCTCGGTGATCCGCGCGAGCTGCGCGGCCGAGTTGATCGCGCCGATGTCGGTGTTCTTGTCCAGCGGGTCGCCGACCCGCAGGGTGCCCATCCGGCGCTTGAGCGCGTCCAGCAGCTCGTCCTGGATCGACTCCTGGACCAGCAGGCGGGAGCCCGCGCAGCAGACGTGGCCCTGGTTGAAGAAGATGCCGTTCACGATGCCCTCGACCGCCTGGTCGAGCGGCGCGTCGTCGAAGACGATGTTCGCGGCCTTGCCGCCGAGCTCCAGCGACAGCTTCTTCCGGCTGCCCGC
Source organism: Kitasatospora sp. NPDC002040 (assembly GCF_040296785.1). Lineage (NCBI taxonomy): Bacteria > Bacillati > Actinomycetota > Actinomycetes > Kitasatosporales > Streptomycetaceae > Kitasatospora > Kitasatospora sp. NPDC002040. The sequence goes on from NZ_JBEOXV010000001.1 coordinate 1,035,230, forward strand.
GAGCTGCCGGGCGATCGCCCGGCCGACCGGGGTCGAGCCGGTGAAGGCGACCTTGTTGACGTCCGGGTGCGAGGTCAGCGCGGCGCCGGTGCGGCCGTCGCCGGTGACGATGTTGACGACACCCTTGGGCAGACCGGCCTGGCGGCAGATCTCGGCGAACCGCAGCGCGGTCAGCGGGGTGGTCTCGGCCGGCTTCAGCACGACCGTGTTACCGGTGGCCAGTGCCGGGGCGATCTTCCAGGCCAGCATCAGCAGCGGGAAGTTCCACGGGATGACCTGGCCCGCGACGCCGAGCGGCCTCGGGTTGGCGCCGTAGCCCGCGAAGTCGAGCTTGTCGGCCCAGCCCGCGTAGTAGAAGAAGTGCGCGGCGACCAGCGGCAGGTCGACGTCCCGGGTCTCCCGGATCGGCTTGCCGTTGTCGATCGACTCCAGCACCGCCAGCTCGCGCGAGCGCTCCTGGATGATCCGGGCGATCCGGAACAGGTACTTGGCCCGCTCGCTGCCCGGCAGCGCCGACCAGCCGGTGAACGCCTTGCGGGCGGCGGCGACCGCGCGCTCGACGTCCTCGTCGGTGCCCTGGGCGAACTCCGCCAGCACCTGCTCGGTGGCCGGGTTGACCGTCTTCAGCGCCTCGCTGCCGGAGGAGTCGACGAACTCGCCGCCGATGAAGTGGCCGTACGAGGACGCGATGTCACCGGCGGCAGCCGGGGACTCGGGCGCGGGCGCGTAGCTGAACAGACCGCTCTTCGGGGTCTCGGCAGCCTGCTTGTTCTTGGCCATGGGGATCAGTCCACCGTCACGTAGTCGGGACCGGAGTACCGGCCGGTGGTGAGCTTCTGACGCTGCATCAGCAGGTCGTTGAGCAGGCTGGAGGCACCGAAGCGGAACCAGTGCGGGGAGAGCCAGTCGTCGCCGAGCGTCTCGTTCACCATCACCAGGTACTTCATCGCGTCCTTGGTGGTCTTGATGCCACCGGCCGGCTTCACGCCGATCTGGACGCCGGTCTGCTGCCTGAAGTCGCGGACGGCCTCCAGCATCAGCAGGGTGACCGGCGGCGTCGCGTTGACGGCGACCTTGCCGGTGGAGGTCTTGATGAAGTCGGCGCCGGCCAGCATCGCCAGCCAGGAGGCGCGGCGCACGTTGTCGTACGTCTGCAGCTCGCCGGTCTCGAAGATCACCTTCAGGTGGGCGGAGCTGCCGTCGGGGCGTCGGCAGGCCTGCTTGACGGCGGTGATCTCGTTGAAGACGTCCAGGTACCGGCCGGAGAGGAAGGCTCCGCGGTCGATCACCATGTCGATCTCGTCCGCCCCGGCGGCCACCGCGTCGGCGGTGTCGGCCAGCTTCACCGGCAGCGCGGCGCGCCCGGCCGGGAAGGCGGTGGCGACCGAGGCCACCTGGATGGCGGTGCCCGCGAGGGCGGCCTTGGCGGTGGCGACCATGTCCGGGTAGACGCAGATCGCGGCGACCCGGGGGGCGGTCGGGTCGGTCGGGTCGGGGTTCCGGCCCTTGGTGCAGAGGGCGCGCACCTTGCCGAAGGTGTCCGCACCTTCCAGCGTGGTCAGGTCGATCATCGAGATCGCCAGGTCGATGGCGTACGCCTTCGCCGTGGTCTTGATCGATCGAGTACCGAGGGAGGCGGCGCGGGCTTCCAGGCCGACGGCGTCGACGCCGGGCAGGCCGTGCAGGAAACGGCGGAGCGAGGCCTCGGACGCCGCAACGTCCTGAAGGCCGCCGCCCGCAGCGCCGGGGGCATTGGCTGCAACAGTGGACATGGTCACAAGGGCAGCATATCTACGCGCGTAGCGATGCGCCAGACCCGGCCGTTTTCGATGCTGGACCGAGACCTGCCCCGCGCCGCGGCACCGCCCGGGTCCTACCGTGGAGGGCAAGGCCGGGAAACCGTGCCCCGGCCGGGGAGCGAAGGCCATGCGTGCGGAGTGGACCACCTGGGACCGCCGGGAGTCGGGCCCGGACGACGCGCGCCGGCGGGTGCTCCTGCTGCCCGGGGGGATGTGCACCGCCGGACAGTACGCGGAGCTGATGGCCGAGCCCGAGCTGGCCGGCGTCCGGCTGATCGCGGTGACCCTGCCCGGGCAGGGCGGCACCCCCGCGCCGTCCGACCTCGGGGTGGAGCACTACGCCCGGCTCGCGGCCGAGTGCGCCGCCGACCTCGGCTGCGACGCCGTGGTGGGCCACAGCATGGGTGCCACCGTCGCGCTGGAGATGGCCGGGGCCGGGCTGTTCGCCGGGCCGCTGGTGCTGTTGGCGCCCAGCTTCTCCCGTGCGGACGAAGCCCTCGCCCTCCGGGTGATCGACCGGCTCGGCCGAGTGCTGGGGCACCTGCCGGTCGCCATGGTGCTGAGGCTCGCGGACGCCGCGGTGAAGGGGAGCCCGCTGCCGCCGGAGCGCCGGGCCGCACTCGTCGCCGACCTGCGCCGGAACGACCCGCGCACCGCCCGCCGGGCCTTCCACGGCTATCTCCGCTACCTGGACCGCCACGGCTCGGTCGCGCCCCGGCTCTGCCGGGCCGGGGTGCCCGCCTGGGTGGTGCACGGCGAGAGCGGCGACGGCGGGATGACCGACGGCGAGCGGCGCCTGCTCGCGGGGTGCCCGGGGATCACCCTGGTCACCATCCCGGGCCCGAGCTTCTTCACGCCCAACGAGGAGCCGGCGCTGGTGGCTTCGCTCACGGTCCGGGCGCTGGAGCAGGTCCGCTAGGGCGGCTGTTCCGGATCGCGGCGGGGTCGAGCCGCGCCGCCCGTGCCCGCGGCGGCGGTGTTCTGCGGAGAATGGTCGGATGACCACCCCGCAGCAGCCATCCGCAGCAGCCGACCGGCCCCGGAAGCGGACCGGCCGACGGCCCGGCTCCACCGACACCCGCCGGGTGGTGCTGGAGGCGGCCCGGGCCGAGTTCGCGGCGCGCGGGTACGAGAAGGCGAGCATGCGGGCGATCGGGCGGGCGGCGGAGGTGGACCCGGCGCTGGTGCACCACTACTTCGGCAGCAAGGACCGGCTCTTCCTGGCCGCGCTGGAGTTCCCGGTCGACCCCAGGACGGTGGTCGAGCAGGTGCTGGCGGGCGACCGGGCGACGGTCGGCGAGCGGGTGGCCGGCTTCGTGCTGACGCTCTGGGAGCAGCCGGGCGTACTGGACCGGCTGCTCGCCCTGGTCCGGGCGGCGGCCACCACCGAGCAGGTCGCCCAGCTGATGCGGGAGTTCGTGCTGGAGGAGCTGGTCCGGCGGGCGGCCGTGGAACTCGACATCGAGCAGCCGGAGTTGAGGACCGAGCTGATGCTCTCCCAGATCATGGGGCTGGCGATGGCCCGGTACGTGATCCGGGTCGAACCGCTCGCCTCGGCGACCCGGGAGGAGCTGCTGCCGCTGCTCGCACCGACCTTCCAGGGCTATCTCGGCGGCGCCTGATCCGTCCTGCCGCGCTGCTTGACGGCACCGGTGCGCGGGTAGAAACTCATCGCATGATGAATTCTCAGGCGGGCCCGGCGCCCGCCGTCCGGATCGACGGGCTCACGGTGGCCCGGGGCGGCCGGACCGTCCTGCACGGCCTCGACCTCACGGTGGCCCGGGGCTCGGTCACCGGCCTGCTCGGCCCCAGCGGCTGCGGCAAGACGACCCTGCTGCGCTCGATCGTCGGCGTCCAGCAGGTCGCTGCCGGGCGGATCGACGTGCTCGGCGCACCGGCCGGCGGCGCCGGCCTGCGCCACCGGGTCGGGTACGTCACCCAGGCCCCCTCGGTCTACGCCGACCTGACCGTCGCGGAGAACCTCCGCTACTTCGCCGCCGTCCTCGGCGCACCCGCCGGCGACCCGGCCCGGGTGACCGCCGAGGTCGGCCTGGCCGGGTCCGAGCACCGGCAGGCGGCCCAGCTCTCCGGCGGCCAGCGGGCCCGGGTCTCGCTCGCCGCCGCCCTGCTCGGCACCCCCGAACTGCTGGTCCTGGACGAGCCCACGGTCGGCCTCGACCCGGTGCTCCGGCAGGACCTCTGGGAGCTCTTCCACCGGCTGGCCGAGGCCGGCACCACCCTGCTGATCTCCAGCCACGTGATGGACGAGGCGGCCCGCTGCGACCGCCTGCTGCTGATGCGCGAGGGCCGGCTGCTCGCCGACGACACCCCCGCCGAACTGCTCGCCCGCACCGGCGCCCCGGACGTCGACGGCGCCTTCCTCGCCCTGGTCGCCGGGGCCGTGGACCGGACCCCCGGGAGCCCCTCGTGAACACCGCCCGCACCCTGGCCACCGCCCGCCGGGTCCTGGCCCAGCTCCGGCACGACCCCCGCACGCTGGCGCTGCTGCTGGTCGTCCCCTGCCTGCTGCTCACCCTGCTCCGCTACATGTACGACGACCAGCCGCTGGTCTTCGACCGGATCGGCGCGGCCCTGCTCGGGATCTTCCCGCTGATCGTGATGTTCCTGGTCACCTCGGTCGCGATGCTGCGCGAGCGGACCACCGGCACCCTCGAACGGCTGCTCACCATGCCGCTCGGCAAGGCCGACCTGCTGCTCGGCTACGCCCTCGCCTTCGGCGCCGTCGCCCTGGTCCAGGCCGCGCTGGCCTCGGTCCTGACGCTGGGTCTGCTCGGACTGGACGTCGCCGGACCGACCTGGCTGCTGTTCGCGGTGGCTCTGGGGGACGGGCTGCTGGGCATGGCGCTCGGCCTGCTGGTCTCGGCCTTCGCCCGGACCGAGTTCCAGGCCGTCCAGTTCCTCCCGGCGGTGATCCTGCCCCAGCTCCTGCTCTGCGGCCTGTTCGTCCCGCGCTCCGCCATGGCCGCCCCGCTGCGCTGGGCCTCCGACGTGCTCCCGCTCTCGTACGCGGTGGACGCGATGGACCACCTCGCCGCCGGACCCGACATCACCGGCGCCCTGGTCCGCGACCTGGTCGTGATCGGCGGCTGCGTGCTGCTGGCACTGGCACTGGGCGCGGCCACCCTGCGGCGGCGCACGGCCTGACCCGCCCGGGGGGAGCGGTGTGCCGAGCCGGTACTCCATCGGTACCTGTTCGGTGCCCGTGCCCCTGGGGGACGGCGGGGCCGATGGGGCAGAATCGGCCCCATGACCGATTCCGACGGCAGGCCCGACCCGGGCAGCGCCGCCCCCGAGCTCACGTACGCAGACCGCGTCTACCGCTCCGTTCCCGGGGTCATCTCCGGCGTGCTGCTGCTGGCCGTGGCCGTGTGGCTCGTCACCGACGCCGTGCTGACCGGCAGCGGCCGGACCCCGTGGGTCGCGCTGGTCACGGCCCCGGTGTTCGTCTTCCCGGTGATCGCCTACACGCTCCGGCCCGCCGTGCTGGCGAACGACCGCCGGCTGCTGGTCCGGAACCCGTTCCGGACCGTGGTGGTGCCGTGGGCCGCGGTCGAGGGCCTGCGGGCCGGCTACTCGGTCGAGCTGTTCGCCGGTGGCAAGAAGTACCAGGTCTGGGCCGTCCCGGTGTCGCTCCGGGCCCGGAAGAAGGCCACCCGCGCCGCCTCCCGCGCAGCCGCCGCCGACGACCCCAGGGCCTCCCGCACCTCCAGCCTGACCAACCCCACCCGCACCCTCCGGGCCGGCCAGGTCGACCCCACCAAGGCCTGGTCCGACCAGGTGGTCGCCACCCTGCTGGAGGTGGCCGAGCGCAACGCCGCCAACCCCGCCGCCGCCGGCCCGGTCGTCACCCGCTGGTGCTGGTGGATCATCGCCCCCGCCCTGATCGCCCTGGTCACCCTGGTCGTCCTCATCATCGCCACCAACTGACCTGGCCCGTCGCCGTTCAGGCCGAGAGCCCCACCGGGCAACGCAGTTCCGGTGGGGCTCTACGGTTTATCGAGGCTTCGGTGCACTGCCGCGGCGGCGCCGGTCAGCTCTCGGCCCTGACCTCGACCGCGGCGCGGATGTCCCGGGTGCGCCCGGCCAGTTCCTCGGGCTCGCTCCCGCCCGTGCTGTCGGTCACGATGCCGACCGTACTGCCGTCCGCCCAGGCGCAGACGGTCTCGGAGACGGACGGGTACGCCAGCACCGCGCACAGCAGCTCCCCGCCGAGCGGGCCGGCCGGGAAGTCCCGCAGTCCGGTCACCGTCTCGCCCATCACGTCACCGCTCGCCATCCGCCCGAAGTACTTCCGCAGCTCCCGCTCCGGCTCCGCGAAGCTGCCGGTCAGCCCGACCACGGTCAGTGCGGTCCGGGTCGTCCCGGCGGCTCCGTATCCGGCCACCGCCAGCTCCCGGTAGGGCCTCAGAGCCGTCATCCGCCGTGCGTAGTCGGCGCGTACGGCCTGGGTGTTCCCGTCGTCCGGGAGCCGTACCTGGTCGCCGACCCGGTCCACCAGCACGATCCGGTGTCGCGGCGGGGCACCCGCGCCCGTCACGGCGGCCACCACCAGCGCCGTGGCCAGGCCCACGACCACCACCCCCGCGACTGCGAGCCTGGGGGAGACCCTGCGGTACCAGGGCAGCGGAGCCACCGGTTGCCGGGTGTTCGCCCAGATCGCCTGGAGGCCGCCGAGGACTTCGGAGGGCTGGTCGGTCCTGGTTTCGGTGCCGGTCACGTCGTCTCGTCGTTCTATTGAGCCGGAAAAGGAAGCGGGACCGGATCCTACGTCAGTGCACCGGGGACCGGCCCCGCCCGCACGTCGCCGGGTGCGGGCAGGGCCGACGGCCGGTCAGATGCCGGCGGCCTCGGCGAGGTCGCGCTTGATCGCGTCGAGCAGGGCGGTGGCCCGCTCGCGGGTGTCGGCGAGGTCGGCGGCGGTGGCGACCGGGAGGACGACCTCCAGGTAGCACTTGAGCTTGGGCTCGGTGCCGGAGGGGCGGACGACGATGCGGGCGGCGGTGACCGACTCGCCGCCGAGGTAGTAGCGCAGGCCGTCGGTGGGCGGCAGCTCCGGGGAGCCGGCCGCCAGGTCGTCGGCGCGGGTGACGCGCAGGCCGGCCAGGACGGTCGGCGGCTGGTCGCGCAGGCGCTGCATCGCGTCGGAGATGACCGAGAGGTCCTCGACCCGGACCGAGAGCTGGTCGGTGGCGTGCAGGCCGTGTTCGAGGGCGAGGTCGTCGAGCAGGTCGGTCAGGGTGCGGCCGGTCCGCTTGAGGGTGGCGGCGAGTTCGGCGACCAGAAGGGCGGCGGTGATGCCGTCCTTGTCGCGGACGCCCTCGGGGTCGACGCTGTAGCCGAGCGCCTCCTCGTACGCGTAGCGCAGGCCGTCGGTACGGGAGAGCCACTTGAAGCCGGTCAGCGTCTCGGTGAAGCCGAGCCCGGCCGCCGCGGCGATCCGGCCGAGCAGGGTGGAGGAGACGATGGTGGTGGCGAAGGTGCCGGTGGCGTGCTTGGCCACCAGGGCGGAGCCGAGCAGCGCTCCGACCTCGTCGCCGCGCAGCATCCGCCACCCCCCGTTGTCCGCGACGGCGACGGCGCAGCGGTCCGCGTCCGGGTCGTTGGCGATCACGATGTCGGGCCCGACCGAGGCGGCGGTGCGGAACGCGAGGTCCATCGCGCCCGGCTCCTCCGGGTTGGGGAAGGCCACGGTGGGGAAGTCCGGGTCGGGTTCGGCCTGTTCGGCCACCACGGTCGGGGCGGGGAAGCCGGCCTGCTTGAAGGCGGCCACCAGGGTGTCCCGGCCGACGCCGTGCATCGGGGTGTAGACCACGTCGAGGTCGCGGGGCCCGGCCGGGTCGACCACGGTGACGGCGCGGTCCAGGTACGCCTCGATCACGTCCTCGCCGAGCACCTCCCAGCCGCCGTCGGCCAGCGGCACCTGGTCCAGCGACACGATCGCGTCGATCTCGGCGGCGATGCCCGCGTCGGCGGGCGGGACGATCTGCGAGCCGTCGCCCAGGTAGACCTTGTAGCCGTTGTCCTGCGGCGGGTTGTGACTGGCCGTCACGGTGACCCCGGCGGCCGCGCCCAGGTGGCGGACGGCGAAGGCCAGCACCGGGGTGGGCAGCGGGCGGGGGAGCACCGCGGCGCGCAGCCCGGCGCCGACCACCACGGCGGCGGTGTCGCGGGCGAAGTCGTACGACTTGTGCCGGGCGTCGTAGCCGATCACCACCAGGTCGCCCAGCCCCTCGGCCTTCACGTACGCGACCAGGCCGGCCGCGGCTCGGATCACCACGGCGCGGTTCATCCGCATCGGGCCCGCGCCGAGCTCGCCGCGCAGCCCGGCGGTGCCGAACTGGAGCCGGTCGCTGAAGCGTTCGGCCAGCCGGGACCAGGCGATCCGCTCGCCCGCCTCGGGGTCGCCCTCGGCAGCGGCCAGCAGCGCGGTGAGCTCCTCGCGGGTGTCCGGGTCCGGGTCCTCGGCGAGCCAGGTCCGGGCGCGCGCGAGCAGATCGGTGGTCGGTGCCTGGGACATTGCTGCCAGCTCCCTCTGAGGGTGAGTGGGACAAAGAGACGGAGCCGCCACCCCGGATGAAAGACCCTGGGGCGACGGCTCCGGACTACTGATTCTGCGTCAGGAGACGGTCAGATCCGCTCAAGGACCTTCGCCAGCAGCGCGCCCATCCGCTCGGCGCTGGCCTTGCCGGCCTCCAGCACCTCTTCGTGGTTGAGCGGCTCGCCGGTGATGCCGGCCGCCAGGTTGGTGACCAGGGAGATGCCCAGCACCTCGGCGCCGGCCTCGCGGGCGGCGATCGCCTCCAGCGTGGTGGACATGCCGACCAGCTCGCCGCCGATCGCCCGGACCATGCCGATCTCGGCCGGGGTCTCGTAGTGCGGACCGCGGAACTGCACGTAGACGGCCTCGTCGAGGGAGGAGTCCACCTCGCGGCAGAGCTCGCGCAGCCGCTTGGAGTACAGGTCGGTGAGGTCGACGAAGTTGGCGCCGACGATCGGGGAGTCCGCGGTGAGGTTGATGTGGTCGCTGATCAGCACCGGCTGACCGGGCACCCAGCCCTCGCGCAGACCGCCGCAGCCGTTGGTCAGCACCACGGTCTCGACGCCCGCCGCGACGGCGGTGCGGACGCCGTGCACCACGGTGGCCACGCCGTGGCCCTCGTAGTAGTGGTTGCGGCCGAGGAAGATCAGGGCCCGCTTGTCGCCGATCTTCACCGAGCGGATCTTGCCGGAGTGGCCCGCGACCGCGGGGGCCGGGAAGCCGGGCAGGTCGGTGACCGGGAACTCAGCCACGGTCTCGCCGAGGGCGTCGGCAGCCGGCACCCAGCCGGAGCCCATCACCAGGGCGACGTCGTGGCGCTCGGCACCGGTCAGCTCGCGCAGGCGCGCGGCGGCCGTCCGAGCGGCGGCGTAGGGGTCGGCGGAGACGTTGGACTGAGGAGATGCGTTCACGCCACCGAGAATAGACGGCATTCGCCTACGCGCGTAGACATTGCCGGTGAACCATGCCGGATCGTTACCCGGATGACCTAGTAATCCAAACGAACGGCCCTGCTGGGGTGCCCCGTTCGGACGGATCTACAGGGCCGGCGCGCCGGAGCGGTCAGCAGGGGCGGCGGCGCAGGTCCAGCACGTAGTCGTGCGGCGCGCCCGCGCTCTCCGCCGCGTCCGCGATCATGCCCAGGTAGCGGGCGGCGGGCAGCCCGCCCTCCCAGTCGTTCAGCACGTACGTCCAGACCGGGATGTCCCCGTCCAGGGTGTGCGCCCGCAGCCGGATCTTCCGGTAGATGCCGAGCTGCACGCCCTCCCAGCGGTCCAGGCCGTCCTCGTCCATCGGCGCCACGTCGTAGAGCGAGACGAAGACCTGCTCCTTCTCGTCCTCCACCACGGTGGCCAGCGAACCCTCCCAGCCCAGCTGCTCGCCGCCGAAGGTCATCCGCCAGCCGTCCAGCCACCCGGTACCGCGCAGCGGCGAGTGCGGGGCGCGACGGCTCATCTGCCGGGCGTCGAGGTTCGTGGCGTACGCGGCGTAGAGGGGCATGGGCGCCAGCCTACGGGAGAGGGCCGGTCGGAAGGGAGCGGCTCCGGAGCATCTGACGGTCCGTCCGAACACCCGTCCAGGGCGGATAGCGACCGGCCGGTGAGCGGATTACGGCCGGTTCCGATCGGAGCCGGGCACAATGCGGCGCCCCCGGCGTGGCGCCGGTCCCGGCGTACGGGACAATGGTGCACGTGACTCGGATCGTGATCATCGGTGGCGGACCCGGCGGATATGAGGCAGCCCTGGTGGCGGCCCAGCTCGGCGCGGAGGTGACCGTTGTCGACCGCGACGGTCTGGGCGGATCGGCGGTGCTGACGGACTGCGTGCCGTCGAAGACCCTGATCGCTACGGCGGAGGTGATGACCACCTTCGACAGCTCGTACGAGGAGCTGGGCATCATCGTCGCCGACGACACCCCGCCGATCGAGGGATCGGCCCGGGTGGTGGGGGTCGACCTCGGCAAGGTCAACCGACGGGTGAAGCGGCTGGCCATCGCCCAGTCGCACGACATCACCCAGTCGGTCACCCGGGCGGGCGTGACGGTGCTGCGCGGCAAGGGCCGGCTCGGCACCGACGGCCAGGCGGCCGACGGCTCCCGCGAGGTGATCGTGGAGGCGGTCGACGGCTCCACCGAGTCGCTCCGGGCCGACGCCGTGCTGATCGCCACCGGCGTGCACCCGCGCGAGCTCCCCGACGCCCAGCCGGACGGCGAGCGCATCCTCAACTGGACCCAGGTCTACGAGTTGGAGGAGCTGCCGCGCGAGCTGATCGTGGTCGGCTCCGGTGTCACCGGCGCCGAGTTCGCCGGTGCCTACCAGGCGCTCGGCTCCAAGGTCACCCTGGTCTCCTCGCGCGACCGGGTGCTGCCGGGCGAGGACCCGGACGCGGCCGAGGTGCTGGAGGAGGTGTTCCGCCGGCGCGGTATGAATGTGATGTCCCGCTCCCGGGCCGAGAGCGCCAAGCGCATCGGCGACCGGGTCGAGGTCGCGCTCGCCGACGGCACCGTGATCGAGGGCACGCACTGCCTGATGGCGGTCGGCTCCGTCCCCAACACCGCCGGTCTCGGCCTGGAGGAGGCCGGGGTCAAGCTCAACGAGTGGGGCCAGATCAAGGTCGACCGGGTCTCCCGCACCTCTGCCCCCGGCGTCTACGCGGCCGGTGACTGCACCGGCGTCTTCATGCTCGCCTCGGTCGCCGCCATGCAGGGCCGGATCGCGATGTACCACGTGCTCGGCGACGCCGTGCAGCCGCTGAACCTCAAGACGGTGGCCTCCAACGTCTTCACCGACCCGGAGATCGCCACGGTCGGCTACACCGCCACCGACGTCTCCTGCGGGAAGATGGACGCGATCGCGATCAAGCTCCCGCTGCGGGGCAACCCGCGGGCCAAGATGCAGGGCATCCGGGACGGCTTCGTGAAGCTGTTCTGCCGCCCCGGCACCGGCATCGTGGTCGGCGGCGTGGTGGTGGCGCCGCGGGCCAGCGAACTCATCCATTCGATCTCGCTGGCCGTGGACAACAACTTGACGGTCGAACAGGTGGCCGGTGCCTTCACGGTCTACCCGTCGCTCTCCGGCTCCACCGCCGAGGCCGCCCGGCAGCTGCACATCCGCAAGCGGGAGGACTCGGACTCCTGAGCTGCGGAACGGAGTTGGGGCGGTCGCCGGTGGCGGCCGCCCCTGCCGTCTCACCCGCGCGGCGGAGCGTGGGCCCCGGTAGCTGACGGCGCGTATTGTACGGTCGCACGCTGCTCCGAGGTGAGCATTTCCCGATACCAGCTGCAAACGCCTGAAAGCAGACGGTCATTCGGTTACCGTCGGTTCTGTGTTTGCTGCAGAACGTCGCCAGTTGATCCTAGAAATGGTGCGCGCCAACGGAGCCGTCTCACTCCGCGAGTTGGCCCGCGTCGTCCAGACCTCCGAAGTCACCGTACGTCGAGACGTCCGGGCGCTGGAGGCCGAAGGGCTGCTCGACCGCCGCCACGGCGGCGCGGTGCTCCCCGGCGGCTTCAGCAGGGAGCCCGGGTACCCGCAGAAGACCCATCTCGCCGCCGCCGAGAAGAGCGCGATCGCCGATCTCGCCGCCTCGATGGTCGAGGAGGGGGACGCCGTCGTGGTCGGCGCCGGCACCACCACGCAGGAGCTGGCCCGCCGATTGGCCCGGGTCCCCGGGCTGACGGTGGTCACCAACTCGCTGCTGGTCGCCCAGGCGCTGGCCCATGCCAACCGGGTGGAGGTGGTGATGACGGGCGGTACGCTGCGCGGCTCCAACTACGCCCTGGTGGGCAGCGGGGCGGAGCAGTCGCTGCAAGGGCTGCGGGTCACCAAGGCCTTCATCTCCGGCAGTGGGCTGACCGCCGAGCGCGGCCTCTCCACCACCAACATGCTCTCCGCGAGCGTGGACCGGGCACTGGTGCAGTCGGCCTCCGAGGTCATCGTCCTCGCCGACCACACCAAGCTCGGCGCGGACACCATGTTCCAGACCGTCCCGACCGAGGCGATCACCCGCCTGGTGACGGACGAGCAGGCCGCCGGGACGGACCTGACGGCCCGTGAGCTGGACGCGCTCGCCGACTGCGGCGTGCAGATCTCGATCGCCCCGCTCGGCACCCCGGCCGAGCCCCCCGTCCACCAGCAGTCCGCCCCGGTCAACGCCGCCGCGCGCCGTCCTCCGGCACCGCTGCCCGGCCAGCGCCGTCCGAACCACCAACTCCTGAGCGCGACCCGTGTGCGCTGAGCGCAACCATCAGGGGCTCGGGGCCCTGCTGATGTGCGGCTCCGCCGCGTGGGCGACGCCGACCTCGTACAAGGTCACCCGTGCGTGAGTGGTCAGGCGCTTTCGCCTTTTGACCCGCACGCCGGATAGCGTCGCCCCGGTGGCGGAGCCGCCCGTCAGCGGAGCCCCGAGCCCCTGGATGGTGCAACTCGAGGTCTGCGGAAAAGTCAGTCCTTGATCTCGCAGAGGACCGCACCGCTGCTCACACTGCCGCCGACCTCGGCCTTGAGGCCGGTGACGGTGCCCGCCTTGTGGGCGTTGAGCGGCTGCTCCATCTTCATCGCCTCCAGGACCACGATCAGCTCGCCCTCGGCGACCACCTGGCCCTCCTCGACGGCGACCTTCACGATGGTGCCCTGCATCGGCGAGGCCAGCGTGTCACCGCCGGCCGCCGCGCCGGCCTTCTTGGCGCCGACGCGGCGCTTGGCCTTGCCGGTGGCCGAGGCGCCGGCCGCCGGAGCGGCGGAGACCCCGAGCGAGGAGGGCAGCGAGACCTCGATCCGCTTGCCGCCGACCTCGACCACGACGGTCTCCCGCTGGTCCGCCTCCTCGGCGTCGGCACCCCCGCCCGTGAACGCCGGGATGGTGTTGTCGAACTCGGTCTCGATCCACCGGGTGAAGACCGTGAACGGGCCCTCGCCGCCGTGCACCTCCGGCGCGAACGCCGGGTCGGTGACGACCGCCTGGTGGAACGGGATGGCGGTGGCCATGCCCTCGACCTTGAACTCGGCGAGCGCACGGGCGGCCCGCTGCAGCGCCTGCTTGCGGGTGGCGCCGGTGACGATCAGCTTGGCCAGCAGCGAGTCCCAGGCGGGGCCGATGACCGAGCCGGTCTCGACACCCGCGTCCAGCCGGACGCCGGGGCCCGACGGCGGCGAGAACAGGGTGACGGTGCCGGGCGCCGGGAGGAAGTTGCGGCCCGGGTCCTCGCCGTTGATGCGGAACTCCAGCGAGTGGCCGCGGATCTCCGGGTCGTCGTAGCCGAGCTCCTCGCCGTCGGCGATCCGGAACATCTCGCGGACCAGGTCGATCCCGGTGACCTCCTCCGAGACCGGGTGCTCCACCTGGAGGCGGGTGTTGACCTCCAGGAAGGAGATCAGCCCGTCCTGGGAGACCAGGAACTCGCAGGTGCCGGCGCCGACGTAGCCCGCCTCGCGCAGGATCGCCTTGGAGGCCCGGTACAGCTCCGCGTTCTGCTCGTCCGTCAGGAACGGCGCGGGCGCCTCCTCGACCAGCTTCTGGTGCCGGCGCTGGAGCGAGCAGTCACGGGTGGAGACGATCACCACGTTGCCGTGGCTGTCGGCCAGGCACTGGGTCTCGACGTGCCGGGGGTTGTCCAGGTACTGCTCGACGAAGCACTCGCCGCGACCGAAGGCGGCGACCGCCTCGCGGACCGCCGACTCGTACAGCTCGGGGATCTCCTCCAGCGTGCGGGCGACCTTGAGGCCGCGGCCGCCGCCGCCGAACGCCGCCTTGATGGCGACCGGCAGGCCGTGCTCGGAGGCGAACGCGACCACCTCGTCGGCACCCTGGACCGGCTCCGGCGTACCGGCCACCAGCGGGGCGCCGGCGCGCTGGGCGACGTGACGGGCGGTCACCTTGTCGCCGAGGTCGCGGATCGCCTGCGGCGGGGGGCCGATCCAGGTCAGGCCGGCGTCGAGGACGGCCTGGGCGAAGTCCGCGTTCTCGGACAGGAAGCCGTAGCCGGGGTGGACCGCGTCCGCCCCGGAGTCCGCCGCGGCCTGGAGCACCTTGGCGATGTCCAGGTAGCTGGTGGCCGGGGTGTCGCCGCCGAGCGCGTACGCCTCGTCGGCCGCACGGACGTGGAGCGCGTCCCGATCCGGCTCGGCGTAGACGGCGACGCTGGCGATACCGGCATCCGAGCAGGCCCGGGCGACTCGGACGGCGATTTCGCCACGGTTGGCGATGAGCACCTTGCGCACGTTTGGCTCCCTTCTTGAACCTCGTTGAGTTTATGGATTGCGGGGGTGTACCGGCGAGTAGCCCCAGGTGGTGAGCTTGCCCACACGGAGCGTGACGCGAATTCGTGATCACCCGGACACGGAGCGGCATCCGCCGCTGGTGGCGACGTTACGCCGCCGCGCCGGACCCGGGCCGGAACCTATCCCGGAGGCTCCGGGCGCGCCGTGGCCTTCGCCACACCGCCTGCTCCGGCCGCTCCGTTCGGGCAGTTCATCCGGCCGCCGCGAACGCTTTGGCCGTGACGTCGGAAGCGAGTTGGACCACGTCAGGTCCGTACGCATCGGGGTTGACCACCCGGAGCACCAGGGCGAAGCCGCCGTCCCGGCCGTGCCGGCGGGCCAGTTGGCCGTGACGGGAGGTCAGGTAGCGGACCGCCGCGTGGTTCGAGGTCGCGGTCTGGCCCGCTATCAGGAAGACCGGTCTGCTGCCGACGGCTGCGTGCACCCGGGCCAGCAGGACGTACGCCTGCTTCTGGCCCTCGGCGGATTCGAACCGGAAGGTCTCGTCGCCCACCGCGATGGTGCTGCCGTAGGGGGGTCCGGCGGCCGGGGTGAAGCCCACCCCGGGCAGCCAGTTGCGCAGGTGGGCGGCGGTGCGCTCGTTGCTCTCCGGCCCGCCGAGGCAGAACTCGGCCTTGCTGCCGAGCCCTTGGCGCACCTCGTCGTGCGAGACCAGGTCGGCCTGCGCGCCGCACTCCTTGACCAGCGCCGCCAACTCCATCAGCGCGTACACGTCGTTGCGCGAGACGCTCTTCGAACTCGTGACCGCCGTGTGCCGGTTGACCACCAGCAGGCACTCGGTGCCGCCGGGCAGGCCGAAGAACTCCCGGACCCGGCCGAGCCGTCGGCGACGGCGCAGGGTGTGGGCGAGCCAGCCGAGCGCGGCACTGATGGCGCTGGCCAGCAGGCCGAGCACCAGGTTGAGCAGGCTGTCGATCATCGCACTGCCCCTTCCCGGTCCGGCGACCGCGCCAGCCTAGCCGCCGGGCGCCCCGGGGGTGCTGGGTCGGGGCAACAGATGTGAGGGCCAGGATCTGTCCGGATCAGCAGGTATAGCGGAGGGTGACGGTCCGCTTCGTTCGGTGTTCAAGCCGTGATGGTCTGGACCATTGACGGGGTTTCCCCTTGATCCCTAGCGTTTCGGGCGACGGCCGCCGCCCGGCGTGCGTCGCCAACTCGACGGGGGAGTCGAAGAGATGAAGATCCGTACGGTCATGCCCGCACTCGGTGGACTGACGGCCGTGCTGCTGCTCGCGGGGTGCAGCAGCGACGGCGGGACGAAGGCCGCGCCGCCGTCCCCCTCGGCCAGTACCAAGGCGCCCAGGTACGGCTGCCTGGACCAGGCCCGGGCCGACAAAGGCTCGTTCTCGCTGGCCAGCGGCGTCGACCGCAATGCCTACTTCCAGGACTCGGACGCGGGCAAGGCCAAGGTCGCGGTGGTGTTCTCGCACGAGAACGGGGGGTCGCTGTGCGACTGGGTCCCCTTCGTGCCGGACTTCACCAAGGCCGGCTACGCCACGCTCGCCTACACCTCCTCCGGCGACCTGCTGGAGGACATCGAGGCGGCGGAGAAGTACCTCAAGGGCAAGGGCGTCGAGAAGGTGGTGCTGGTCGGGGCCTCCAAGGGCGGCACCGGCTCGCTGGTGGCCGCCACCGCCACCGGCGGTTCGCTCCCGGTGACGGCGGTGGCCACCCTCAGCTCGCCCACCGGCTTCGGCAGTTGGGACGCCGCGAAGGCGGTCGGCACGCTCAGGGTGCCGCTGTTCCTGGCCGCCCAGGAGGGCGACCAGCCGTTCGCCGACGACGCCGCCAAGCTGCAGAAGGCGGCCGTCGCGGCGGTCAAGGAGCTGAAGATCTACCCGGGTGCCGACCACGGTGCCCGACTGCTCCCGGCGGGCACGGCCAAGGCCGACCTGTTCGCCTTCCTGGCGGCGAACGCGCCGAGCAGCTAGCCGGTCAGGCGGCCGGTCAGGTCCAGAGGTCGGTGATCCGGACGCCGAGGTCTGCCAGCAGCTGCCGCAGCAGCGGCAGCGAGAGGCCGATCACGTTGCCCGGGTCGCCGTCGATGCCGTCGATGAACGGCGCCGAGCGGCCGTCCAGGGTGAACGCCCCCGCCACGTACAGGGGTTCGCCCGAGGCGATGTAGGCGGCCAGCTCGGCGTCGTCCGGGGTACCGAACCGGACGGTGGTGGAGGCGGTCGCGGAGGACTGCTTGCCGGTCGCGGTGTCGATCACGCAGTGGCCGGTCTGCAGCACGCCCTCGCGGCCGCGCATCGCCTGCCAGCGGGCCAGCGCGTCGGCCGGGTCGGTGGGCTTGCCGAGCGCCTGCCCGTCCAGCTCCAGCACCGAGTCGCAGCCGATCACCAGTTGACCCCCGGTCAGCTCCCCGGCCACCGCCCGGGCCTTGGCCTCGGCCAGCACCAGGGCCAGCTCGGCCGGGGTCGGCGCGCTGATCGCGTCCTCGTCCACCCCGCTCACGATCACCTGCGGGTCGAGCCCCGCCTGGCGCAGCAGCCCGAGCCGGGCGGGGGAGGCGGAGGCGAGGACGAGCACGCGGTTGGTCATGCGCTCCAGCCTAGGGCCTGTCGCCAAGCCCCCGTCTGCGGGCCGCCGCCGGGGCACGCACCTCGCCGGCTTCTCGTCGGTCGATGATGCTCCGCATCTATCTCCCTCCTCGGCACCGCCGAGCCACGCACCCCAACGCCGCCCCACCCGCCCTCCGGGCGGACGACGGGGGTTTGACGACAGGCCCTAGAGGTTCAGAGCAGCAGCAGGACCATCGCGACCAGCGCGATGGCCGCGAGCAGCGGCCCGGCCAGGCGCAGCTTCCGCTGCACCCGGCGGGCCTCGGCCGATGTTTCGTCCCGCGGGTCTGACCAGAGCACCTCACCAGCGTGCGCCGCCCGCGGCCGGTACCGCTTGAGTACGGATACTCAACTCATCCGGCCCAGCCGGACGTGCGCCAGACGTTCAGCCCGGGCTTGGGCGTGTGCCGCATCCGCCGGGCCCGGTCGTTCCAGGCCGAGGCCGGGCCGCCGCCCGCACGGCGGGCCGCCTCGGCGGCGGCCTGTGCGGCGGCGGCCCGGGCTGAGACCACCGCCAGGACGGTGGCCAGCTCCTCGGGGGTCGGCTGCCCGTGCAGCACCTGAATCGGAGTCATGCCTCAATCATCTCCCTGCGCCGGGTGCTAGAGCGGAATGTTGCCGTGCTTCTTCGGCGGCAGGACCTCGCGCTTGCCGCGCAGCGCCCGCAGGCCCCGGACGATGTGCCGGCGGGTCTCGCTCGGTGCGATCACCGCGTCCACGTAGCCGCGCTCGGCGGCCAGGTACGGGTTGAGCAGGGTGTCCTCGTACTCGGCCACCAGCTCGGCCCGGCGGGCGTCGACGTCCGCGCCGGCCTTGGCGGCCTCGGCCAGCTCGCGGCGGTAGACGATGTTCGCGGCGCCCTGGGCGCCCATCACGGCGATCTGCGCGGTCGGCCAGGCCAGGTTGAGGTCGGCACCGAGGTGCTTGGAGCCCATCACGTCGTACGCGCCGCCGAAGGCCTTGCGGGTGATCACGGTGATCATCGGGACGGTCGCCTCGGCGTACGCGAAGATCAGCTTGGCGCCGCGCCGGATGATGCCGTTCCACTCCTGCTCGGTGCCGGGCAGGAAGCCGGGGACGTCCACGAAGGTGAGCACCGGGATGTTGAAGGCGTCGCAGGTGCGGATGAACCGGGCGGCCTTCTCGCTGGCGTTGATGTCCAGGCAGCCGGCCAGGTCCATCGGCTGGTTGCCGACCACGCCGACCGGGTGGCCCTCGACCCGGCCGAAGCCGGTGAGGATGTTGCCCGCGTACAGCGACTGGGTCTCCAGGAACTCGCCGTCGTCGAGGACGTGCTCGATCACCTGGTGCATGTCGTACGGCTGGTTCGCCGAGTCCGGCACCAGGGTGTCGAGTTCGAGGTCCTCGTCGGTGATCCCGAGGTCGGCCTGCTCGGGGTAGGCCGGCGGGTCGGAGAGGTTGTTGGAGGGCAGGTAGGAGAGCAGGTTCTTGACGTACTCGACCGCCTCCTTCTCGTCCGCCGCCAGGTAGTGCGCGTTGCCGGACTTGGCGTTGTGGGTGCGGGCGCCGCCCAGCTCCTCCATGCCGACGTCCTCGCCGGTGACGGTCTTGATCACGTCGGGGCCGGTGATGAACATGTGCGAGGTCTGGTCGGCCATCACCACGAAGTCGGTGATCGCGGGGGAGTACACCGCGCCGCCCGCGCACGGGCCCATGATCAGCGAGATCTGCGGGATCACGCCGGAGGCGTGCACGTTGCGGCGGAAGATCTCGCCGTACAGGCCGAGCGAGACCACGCCCTCCTGGATCCGGGCGCCGCCGGAGTCGTTGATGCCGATCACCGGGCAGCCGGTCTTCAGGGCGAAGTCCATCACCTTGACGATCTTCTCGCCGAAGACCTCGCCGAGCGAGCCGCCGAAGACGGTGAAGTCCTGGGCGAAGACGGCGACCTGACGGCCGTCCACGGTGCCGTAGCCGGTCACCACGCCGTCGCCGTACGGCCGGTTCTTCTCCTGGCCGAAGTTGGTCGAGCGGTGCCGGGCGAACTCGTCGAACTCCACGAAGGAGTCCTCGTCCAGCAGCTCCTCGACCCGCTCACGGGCCGTCAGCTTGCCCTTGGCGTGCTGCTTCTCGACGGCGGCCGCCGAGCCGGAGTGCACGGCCTCGTCGATCCTGCGGCGCAGGTCGGCGAGCTTGCCGGCGGTGGTGTGCGGGTCGTGCGACGCCTCGGTCATCCGGTCGGCTCTCCCTGATCCATCGGCCGCTCCCGGTGCATGGCTGCGTGAGGGCAGGTGCGGCGCTGCGAACTACCGCTGAGTAGCGTAGCCAGCCCGGGGCCGTTCCGGTTATGGCCAGCGACACAGTGCAGTCGGGCGTGTTTCTGCGGCAGCATGGTGCGGCTCACGGCCGTCGCAGGGGCCCCGTCCGCATATATAACCGCTACTCGCCTCGATAAGGGTTAGAGTTGGGGTCGTCCGGTCATTCCGTCGCGACCAGTGAGGACCCGTCATGTCCGCTGCCCGGCCCCCGTTCCCGCCGTTCACCGCCGAGAGTGCTGCTGCCAAGGTCCAGGCGGCCGAGGATGCCTGGAACTCCCGCGATCCGGAGCGGGTGGCGCTCGCGTACACGGAGGACTCGGCCTGGCGCAATCGGGACGAGTTCCTCACCGGGCGGGCGGAGATCAGCGCCTTCCTCACCCGCAAGTGGGCCAAGGAGCAGCAGTACGCGCTCCGCAAGGAGCTCTGGGCGTACACCGGCAACCGGATCTCGGTCCGGTTCGAGTACGAGTGGCACGACAAGTCCGGCCAGTGGTGGCGCAGTTACGGCAACGAGCAGTGGGAGTTCGCCGCGGACGGCCTGATGCGCCGGCGCGAGGCCAGCATCAACGACCGGCCGATCGACGAGGCCGACCGGACCATCTTCGGGCCGCGCGCGGAGAGCCGGTGATCCGACCGCCGGTCGGTACGCTGGCCCGGTGACCGAGACTCCCCGCCCCCGTCGTAGTGGTCTGCGTGGCTTCGGCCACGACGGGCCGTCCCCGTGGACCGACCTGCAGCGGCCGCCGCTCGACCAGGCCGGGCTGCGGCGCGACCTGCTGGTGCCGGGCGGACTGTGGACCTCGCTGGACGTGGTGGCGGACACCGGGTCGACCAACACCGACCTGGCCGCCCGGGCCGGGCAGGGCGCGGCCGAGGGTGCGGTGCTGGTGGCCGAGGAGCAGACGGCCGGGCGGGGGCGGCTGGAGCGGCAGTGGTCGGCGCCCGCGCGGTCGGGCCTCTTCCTCTCGCTGCTGCTGCGGCCGAAGGACGTCCCGATGGAGCGGTACGGCTGGCTGCCGATCCTGGTCGGGGTGGCGGCCGCGGCCACCGTGAGCCGGGTGGCCGGGGTGGAGACCGGCCTGAAGTGGCCGAACGACCTCCAGGTCACCGTGGGCGGGGCCGAGCGCAAGCTCGGCGGCATCCTGACCGAGCTGAGCGGCGGCGCCGTGGTGGTCGGGCTCGGCATCAACGTCTCGCTGCAGCAGGACGAGCTCCCGGTGCCGGCCGCCGTCTCGCTGGCCCTGGCCGGGGCCGGGGTGACCGACCGGGAGACCCTGCTGCGCGCACTGCTGCGCGAGTTCGCCGAGCTGTACGGAGAGTGGACGGCGGCGGCCGGCGACCCGCAGGCGAGCGGACTGCTGCCCGCGTACACCGCCCGCTGCACCACGCTGGGGCGACCAGTGAAGATCCAACTGCCGGGTGGCCGGGAGCTGTTGGGCGACGCGGTGGCGATCGACGGGGACGGCAGGCTGGTGGTCAGGACGGCCGACGGCACCCGGCACCCGGTGGCGGCCGGGGACGTCGTGCACGTACGGCCGCAGTCGGCCTGAAACCGTCCGACCTGTGGGCAGGGCGGCGTCCGGCCCGTGGTCGGCTCTCCGACGGATGCCCCGGATCGGGGGATTCCGTGCGACGATTCCCCCTGGCAGCGGTGTGAGGCGCACCACTACCCGCGTGGTGGTCGGTCGCGCCCGGACAGGCAGGACATGAGGCAAGTGCGGCAACCGCACGGGGACGGACCGGTGGTGCACGAAGGCGGCGGCGGCGAGGAGCCGGAAGGCGACGGCCGGACGGTCGCGCTGGACCTGGAACGCCTGATCCTCGACGCACCGCGCAGATACACGCCGTACCAGGCCGCCCGCGCCGCCGATGTGCCGATGGAGCTGGCCACCCGGTTCTGGCGGGCGATGGGCTTCCCCGACATCGGCCAGTCCCGGGCCCTCACCGACGGCGACGTGATCGCGCTGCGCCGGCTGGCCGGCCTGGTCGAGTCCGGCCTGCTGAGCGAGTCGATGGCGATCCAGGTGGCCCGCTCCACCGGCCAGACCACCGCCCGGCTGGCGGGCTGGCAGATGGACACCTTCCTGGACAACCTGACCCAGGCGGTCGAGCCCGGGCTGACCCGGGCCGAGGTGGCGTACCCGCTGGTCGAGCTGCTGCTGCCGGAGCTGGAGCAGTTCCTGGTCTACGTCTGGCGGCGTCAACTCGCCGCCGTCACCGGCCGGGTGGTGCAGGCCGCCGAGGACACCGAGATCACCAGTGGTCGGCTCGCGGTCGGCTTCGCGGACCTGGTCGGCTTCACCCGGCTGTCCCGGCGGCTGGAGGAGGAGGAGCTCGGCGAGCTGGTGGAGAGCTTCGAGAACACCTGCTCCGACCTGATCGCCGGCCACGGCGGCCGGGTGGTCAAGACCCTCGGCGACGAGATCCTGTACGTCTCCGAGGACCCGGCCACCGCCGCCGAGATCGCGCTCAGCCTGGTCGAGGCGCTGGCCGACGAGGAGAACATCCCGGCGCTGCGGGTCGGCATGGCCTTCGGCACCGTCACCTCCCGGATGGGCGACGTCTTCGGCACCACGGTCAACCTGGCCAGCCGGCTCACCTCGATCGCCCCCAAGGACGCCGTCCTGCTGGACGGCGAGTTCGCCGCCGCGCTCGAACAGAACGGCGCCGCCGCCCCCTCGGGCGAGCCCGACGGCCCCGTGCAGGCCGGGCCGCACCGCTTCCACCTCCAGCCGATGTGGCGCCGCCCGGTCCGCGGCCTCGGCCTGGTCGAGCCCTGGCTGCTCACCCGGGTCGGCCGCACCCAGCTGCCGTAACGGCGGACCCCTGCGGGCACCGGATTCGCACAGATTCCCCTCGACAAAACGGACAAAGTCTCAACAAAGCGTCATAACCTAGGTGCAGAACGGGCAGATCGATCTGCACCAGGGACGAGGCGAGCCGGTGAGCGAGGCGACCATGGCGGAGTGCGTACAGGCACCGTCGACTGACCGGCGGTTGCGCGCGGTGGTCGAACTGGCCCAGGACATGGCGGGTGCGCTCACCCCGCTGGAGGCCGTCCGGGCCGCCGCCGTCCGGGCCACCACCGCACTGAGCGCGACCATGGCCGCCGTCTCGGTCTGGGACCGCGAGTCCGGCCGGCTGCGGGTGCTGGTCAACCACGGCGACCTGGCCCCGGGGGAGGAGGAGCTCCCCCAGGACGAGTCGTACCCGGTGGCCGACTTCCCGGAGATCGTCACCTACCTGGAGGAGCACTGGACCACCGGGCGGCTCCCGCGCGCCTGGGTGCAGACCGCCGAGAACTCGACCCCGCACGCCCCGCACGCCCACCCGGGCGCGGGCGCGTTCTGCCAGCAGCGGGCGGCCGGGCTGCGCCGGCGCGGCCGGGAGTGCTGCCTGGTCGCGCCGATCGTGCTGCACGGCCAGGCCTGGGGCGAGCTCTACCTGGCCCGCACGCTCGGGCTGGCCGTCTTCACCGAGTCGGACGCCGAGTACGCCACCCTGCTGGCCGCCCAGATCTCGGCCGGCCTGGCCGCCACCGAACGCCTCGCCGACCTGCGCCGGCTCGCCTTCACCGACCCGCTCACCGGCCTGGCCAACCGCCGCGCGGTGGACGCCCGGCTGGAGAGCGCGCTGCAGGCGCACAACCGGGACGGCACCGTGGTCTCGCTGGTGGTCTGCGACGTCAACGGCCTCAAGCGGGTCAACGACCGGCTCGGCCACGAGGTCGGCGACCGGCTGCTGGAACGCTTCGCCCACCAGCTCTCGCTCGCCGCCGCCCGGCTGCCCGGCTCGCTCGCCGCCCGGCTCGGCGGGGACGAGTTCTGCCTGTTGGCGGAGGGTCAGAAGTCCGACGAGGTGGTGGCCGTGGCCGAGGAGCTGTGCGCCCGCGCGCTGCAGCTGGCCGACGGCGAGGGCGTCGCCTGCGGGGTCGCCTCCACCGGTGACTCGATCGGCCCGGTGACCACCCCCGACCGGCTGTTCCGGCTCGCCGACGCGGCGCAGTACCGGGCCAAGGGGGCCAGGGCCGCCCACCCCGTGGTGGCCGGCCGCAGCCACGGCCCCGGCTTCTCGCCGGACCCGACCGTGCTGCTCGCCGACGCGGCCGACCCGCACCACCGCGCCGACGGGCGCCGCAGCCCCGGCCGGATCGGCGCCGCCGACCGCCGCCGGTTCCGCGGCGCCGCGCACAGCGCGGACCCGGGCCAGCTGCTCAACGTGGTGCTCGGCGCGCTGGACCGCAGCGGGGTCGGCCGGGCCAGCCACCCCGCCGACACCATCAGCCGGCTCGCCGTGGTCGCCGAGACCTCCGCCCGGCTGCTGGACGCGGTCGGCTGGTGGATCTCGTACGTGCCGCCGGGCTCGCACTTCATGCGCACCTCCCGGCACGCCGTCTACCGTATGACCAGCGGCCCGAGCAACACCGGGGCGGAGACCCAGCGGGCCCAGATCGAGGCCCCCGACGCGGTCTTCGACCTCGGCCACTACCCGCTCACCCGCCGCACCGTCCGCGGCGGCGCCTTCGCGCTGCGCGCCGGTGCGGCCGGGAACGACCCGGCCGAGGAGGCGATGATGATGGTCAGCGGGTACAAGGCGATGGTGGCGGCCGGTGGCTCCAACGCGGCTGGCGGCTGGCTGCTCGAACTCTTCGCGGACGAAACCACGCTGCCGTTCGGCCAGGTCGCCCCCGCGCTGCGCTCACTGGTCGCCGTGGCCCTGTCCGGACCGGCCTCGCCGCCCCCGTGAGCCCCGCCGTCACAGCTCAGGTACAGGGCTGTCGCGGCGGCCCGGCCTCTGCCACAGTTGGCGCAACGCCTGCCGGAGGGGCCTGGGCGGGAACGAGGTACGGGGACATGCGCACAAGACTGGTCGCCACACTGCTGACCATGATGCTCGCCGTCGGCGGGCTGACCACCACCGCCAGCGCCGCCACCGCGGTGCCGGCCAACACCATCACCCTGACGGCGGTCCAGGGCGCCCGGCCGAGCGAGGCCGTGGTGGTGGTCGCCGCTCCCGCCGTGGCCAAGAGCGTCGGGACCACCGAGCTGGCCAAGTCGAAGTCGAAGTCGAAGAAGAAGAAGGGTTCCTTCGTCGGGATCCTGATCGTGCTGGTGCTGATCGGCCTGCTGATCGCGGCCGTGGTGCTGGTTGTCGTGGTGATGAAGCGGCGCGGGCGCGAGCGCCACTGACCGCCCGTCAGGGGCGGAGCGCCCTGAGCGCGAGCTCGACCAGCCGGTCCGCGTACGCGTGGTCGAGCGGTCCGAGGCCGTGCAGCCAGCGGTAGTACAGCGGGCCGTAGAGCAGCTCGACCGCGAGGTCCGGGTCGGTGTCGGCGGCCAGCTGCCCGGCCGCCCCGGCGCTGCGCAGCCGCTCCCTGGTGACCTCCAGCAGCGGGTCGAGCAGCCGCTCGCGGTACTCGCCCAGCAGCTTCGGATCGGTCAGCACCTCGGCGGCCAGGGCCCGGCCCGCACCGCCGAGGAACGGTGACGCCAGCTCGTCCACGGTGCCCCGGAGCAGGGTCCTGAGGTCGGCGGCCACGTCCCCCGTGTCGGGGAGGGCGAGGCCGCCGGCCTCGCTCGCGTTCCCGGCCAGCAGGGCGTCGAAGACCACCGCGCCCTTGGACGGCCACCACCGGTAGATGGTCTGCTTGCCGACCCCGGCCCGGGCCGCGACGGCCTCGATGGTCAGCTTCGCGTAGCCGAGCTCGGTGACCAGCTCGGCGGCGGCGGTGAGGATGGCCTGCCGGGAGCGCTCACTGCGGCGGGCCGGGTCCGGGGTCTTCGACGTCATGCGGGCAAGTTTTGCAGCTCGGCGTCAGCGGGCGGCGCGGCGGCGGTTCACCACGGCGGCGGCGGTCAGCACCACGGCCGCCGCGACCAGGGACAGGTACATCTGGGTGCGGCCCTCGTGGTCGGTGAACATGTAGACCATGACGAACCCGATCAGCCCGATGGTGGCCCAGGTCAGGTACGGGTACAGCCACATCCGGACGGTGAGCCGCTCGGGCGTCTCGCGCTCGATGATCTTCCGCATCCGCAGCTGGGAGAAGCAGATCACCAGCCAGACGAAGAGCGCCACCGCGCCGGAGGAGTTGATCAGGAACTTGAACACGGTGTCCGGCGAGGTGTAGTTGAAGAAGACCGCGACGAAGCCGAAGACCACCGAGGCGAGGATCGCCGTCCGCGGCACCCCGCGTCCGCTCACCTTGGCGAACGCCCGCGGCGCGTCGCCCCGCTGCCCGAGCGAGAAGGCCATCCGGGAGGCGGTGTACAGGCCCGAGTTGAGGCAGGAGAGGACGGCGGTCAGCACGATCACGTCCATCACCCGGCCGGCGCCGGGGATGCCGACGTGTTCGAGCACCGCGACGTACGGGCTGCCCTTCACCGAGGCGTCGTTCCAGGGGAGCAGGGTCACCACGATGGCGATCGAGCCGAGGTAGAAGACGCCGATCCGCCAGATCACGCTGTTGGTGGCCTTGCTGACGGCCTTCTCCGGGTCGGCGGACTCGCCCGCCGCCAGGGTGACGATCTCGCTGCCCATGAAGGCGAAGACCACGGTCAGCATGCCGGTGAAGACCGCGCCCACTCCGTGCGGGAGGAAGCCGCCGTTGCCGGTCAGGTTGGTGGTGCCGACCGCGTCGGTGCCGGGCAGCAGACCGAACACCGCCAGGCCGCCGACCACGATGAAGGCGATGATGGCCACCACCTTGATGCCCGCGAACCAGAACTCGAACTCGCCGTACGAGGCGACCGAGAACAGGTTGGTGGCCGTCAGCACGGCCATCACGATCAGGGCGAACGCCCACTGCGGGACGCCGGGGACCCAGTTGTTGAGGATCTTGGCGCCGGCGGTGGCCTCCACCGCGAGCACCACGACCCAGAAGAACCAGTACAGCCAGCCGATGCTGAACCCGGCCCAGCGGCCGAGTGCCCGGTCCGCGTACGCGGAGAACGATCCGCTCTGCGGGTCGGCGGCGGCCATCTCGCCGAGCATCCGCATCACCATCACGACCAGCACGCCGGCCAGTGCGTACGAGAGCAGGATGCCGGGGCCGGTGGACGCGATGCCCGCGCCGGAGCCGACGAACAGGCCGGCGCCGATCACGCCGCCGATGGCGATCATGGAGAGGTGACGGTTCTTCAGCCCGGCCTCGAGCCGGCCGTCGTCCGGGGTCTCCGGCGGGACGGTGGCCCGGGTGGTGGTGTTCGCACTCATGGGTGAGGGTGCCTGTGCCTTCCCGCGCGGTCGGCCCCTTCGGCCGGGTACGCCGAAGGGAGGGGGACGGATCCGCGCAATGCGAGGCAAACTAACCGCTTCTGCCCGGCATCGGAACAGGGCCTGGCCCGACGGGGCGTCATTTCGGGCAAAGGGCCAGGTCAGACCGGTTGTGAAGATGTTCGGGAAAGCTCAAATCTGACGCAGTCCCAGTCCGATTCCCCGGCCTCAGTCGAGGAACAGGCCCCGGGCGGCCGCCGACTGCTCGATCGACTCCAGCCGGGCCTCGGCGCCGGGGATGAAGTCGCACATGGTCTGCAGCAGCACCCGGCCGAGCATCATCGGCGCGCAGGCGGTGTCGAAGACCAGCCCGGTGCCGACGGCGGCGGGGAGCAGCAGGTCGGAGAGCTTCGCCACCGGGGCGAAGGCGCTGTCCGCGACGGTGAGCACGGTCAACCCGGCCTCGCGGGCCACGGTCAGAGCGTCCATCAGCTCCCGCGGGTAGCGGGGGAGCGCGAAGCAGAGCAGGGCGGAGGCGCCGGCCGCGACGGCCTGTTCCAGCCGGTCGGCGAGCATCGAGCCGCCCTCGTCCAGCAGCCGTACGTCGGGGTGCACCTTGCCGGCGAAGTAGGCGAAGCCCCGGGCCTGGGCGGAGGCGGCCCGCAGGCCGAGCACGGGCAGCGGGCGGGAGGCGGCCAGCAACCGGGCGGCCCGGACGATCGGTTCGGGGTCGGCCAGCAGGTCGGCCAGGTGGCGCAGGTGGGCGATCTCGGCCAGGACGGCCTGCTGGTGCTCGTTGCGCACCACGTCGGCGTGCGACTCGGGGGCGGCCGGTTCGCCGGTGCCGAGTTCGCGGAGCTGCTTGCGCAGGGCGGGGTAGCCGTCGAAGCCGAGGGCGACCGCGAAGCGGGTGACGGAGGGCTGGCTGACGCCGGCCAGTTCGGCCACCTCGACGCTGGACAGGAACGGGGCCTCGGTCGCGTGCTTGACCAGGGAGTGGGCGATCCGGCGCTGAGTGGGGGTCAGCCGGTGGCGCTCGAAGAGCTGGAGCAGCCGGGCGGAGGGGCCGACCGTACCGGGTTCGTCCGTGGCGGTCATCAGCGCTTCCTCCGGGCAGCTCGGGCGGTGCTGGGGACGACTGTGCAGCAGTCCCGGGATACGGGCAACGAGGTATCGAACAGTGGGACGGGCGCTCGGCCGTCGGGGTGACCCTGATTTACCCCTGAGCCGTCCCCGAAACCGTCCGCCCGAAGTGGACCGGGTGCTGTCCGGGACGCCAGGATGACCGGTATGAACAGTCGCCAGGACGATCTGAAGCGTGACCTCGACGCGGCCCTGCAGACCCGCAAGGAGCTCGGCAAGGAGTACGAGGCGGAGATCGTCGACTCCTTCCTGACCAGGCTGGACGCACGCATCGACGCCCAGGTCGACCAGCGGGTGGCCGACCGGCTGGCCCAGCACGGCGTGGGCCGGGAGGGGCGCGGGGGCCGGAGCTGGTCGGGCCCGGGAAAGCTGCCGGTGATCTCGCTGATCATGGCGATCCCGCTCACCGGCATCGCCGCCGGCGCCGACCTGGCCGGGATCGTGGTCTGTTGGGCGGGCATCGTCGGGGTCAACGTGGCCGCCGCCCTCGGCAGCCGCCGGGAGCAGCAGGCCCCCCGGTCGGGCCGGAGCGACTGGCTCTGACGTCCAGTCACCCCGGCCCGGTCCACGGCAGCTGCTAGGCCAGCGGCCCGGTGACCTGCTCGACCGCGGTGACCAGTCCGCCGCCGGCGACCAGCGTGGCGGCGGCCTCCAGGTCGGGGGAGAGGAAGCGGTCGCGGCCGGCGCCGCCGACCCCGGCCGCGCGGGCGGTGGCCAGCGCGGCGGCGGTGGCGGGGGCCAGCGGGCCGCTGCCGTTGTCCAGCCGGATCTCCAGCGCGCGGGCCGAGGCGGTGAGCTCGACGGCCAGGATCCGGCCGAGGTTCTCCACCGACTGGCGCAGCTTGCGGGCGGCGGACCAGCCCATCGAGACGTGGTCCTCCTGCATCGCCGAGGACGGGATCGAGTCCACCGAGGCGGGGACGGCGAGCCGCTTGTTCTCGCTGACCAGGGCGGCCTGGGTGTACTGGGCGATCATCAGGCCGGAGTCCACGCCCGGGTCGTCGGCCAGGAAGGCCGGCAGGCCGTGCGAGCGGGCCTTGTCCAGCAGCCGGTCGGTGCGGCGCTCGGAGATCGAGCCCAGGTCGGCGGCGGCGATGGCGAGGAAGTCCAGCACGTACGCGACCGGGGCGCCGTGGAAGTTGCCGTTCGACTCGACCCGGCCGTCGGGCAGCACCACCGGGTTGTCGACCGAGGCGGCCAGCTCGCGGGAGGCGACCAGCTGGGCGTGCGCCAGGGTGTCCCGGCCGGCGCCCGCGACCTGCGGGGCGCAGCGGATCGAGTACGCGTCCTGGACCCGGGGCGCGTCGTCCTGGTGATGGCCCGTCAGGCTCGAGCCCTTGAGCACGGCCAGCATGTTGGCGGCGGAGAGCGCCTGGCCCGGGTGCGGGCGGATCGGGCCGTGCAGCTCGGGGGCGAGCACCTTGTCGGTGCCGAGCAGGGCCTCCAGCGACATCGCGGCGGTGATGTCGGCGGTGGTGAACAGGCGGGCCAGGTCGGCCAGCGCCATCACCAGCATGCCGAGCATGCCGTCGGTGCCGTTGATGAGGGCCAGGCCCTCCTTCTCCAGCAGCTCGACCGGCTCGATGCCGGCCTCGGCCAGCA
The DNA here is from genome assembly GCF_040296785.1 of Kitasatospora sp. NPDC002040. Taxonomy (NCBI): domain Bacteria; kingdom Bacillati; phylum Actinomycetota; class Actinomycetes; order Kitasatosporales; family Streptomycetaceae; genus Kitasatospora; species Kitasatospora sp. NPDC002040. The sequence goes on from NZ_JBEOXV010000001.1 coordinate 1,064,669, forward strand.
GCTCGCCGGCGTCCCGCTCGACGCCGTCCGGGCCGAAGGCGGTGCCCTCGCCCATCAGCGCGAGCGCGCAGTGCGAGAGCGGCGCGAGGTCGCCGGAGCAGCCGAGCGAGCCGAACTCGCGGACCACGGGGGTGATGCCGGCGTTCAGCAGCGCGGCCATGGTCTGGGCGACCAGCGGGCGGACGCCGGTACGGCCGGAGGCCAGCGTCTTCATCCGCAGGAAGATCAGCGCGCGGACCACCTCGCGCTCCACCACCGGGCCCATGCCGGCGGCGTGCGAGCGCACCAGCGAGCGCTGGAGCTGGGCTCGGAGCTCGGGGCTGATGTGCCGGACGGCGAGCGCACCGAAACCGGTCGAGACGCCGTACACCGGGCGCGGCTCGGCGGCCAGCGCCTCGATCCGGCCACGGGCGGTGGCCATCTCGGCCAGCGCGTCGGGGCCGATCTCGACCCGGGCGTTGCCGCGCGCGACGGCGATCACGTCCTCCGCACTGACGTCGGCCTTGCCGACCAGGACCAGCGGAGCGTCGGGGTCCACAGCACTGTGCATATCCATATACACAATCACACCAGGTGAATGAAGATATGACAACTAGGGTCGGCCCGCCTGGCCGAATGAACGCGGTCCGGTCGCGGTTCGGTGCCGCCCGGCGGCCGCCGTAGCCTGGCAGCGGATCGAAAGGGGTGCACGGATGGCACGGGCGACGGTGCGGCGGCGGGTGGTGCGGCTGCGCGGGGACGAGCGGGCCGAGCGGGCGGACGTGCTCGCGGGCGAGGAGCCGCTGGAGATCCGGGTCGGCGGCGAGCCACTGACCGTGACCATGCGCACGCCCGGGCACGACTTCGACCTGGTGGCGGGCTTCCTGGTGGGCGAGGGGATGCTGCACACGGGCCCGGAGCTGGCCGCCCTGCGCTACTGCGCCGGGACGGACGAGGACGGCCTGAACACCTACAACGTGGTGGACGCGACCCTGCGCGGCGGCCGCCCGGCCCTGACCACCCATCGGAACCTGCTCACCACCAGCGCCTGCGGACTCTGCGGCCGGGACACCGTGGACGCGGTGCGGACCCGGGTGCGCTGGCCGGTCGGGGAGGACGCGGTGCGGATACGGCCGAGCGTGCTGTACGGGCTGCCGGACCGGCTGCGGGCCGCGCAGAAGGCGTTCGACTCCACCGGCGGGCTGCACGCCGCCGGGCTGTTCACGGCGGAGGGCGAGCTGCTCTGCGTCCGGGAGGACGTCGGGCGGCACAACGCGGTGGACAAGGTGGTCGGCTGGGCGCTGCGCGAGGGGCGGCTCCCGCTGGCCGGGCACCTGCTCCTGGTGAGCGGCCGGGCCTCGTTCGAGCTGACCCAGAAGGCGGCCCTGGCGGGCATCCCGGTGCTGGCCGCGGTCTCCGCCCCGTCCTCGCTGGCGGTGGACCTGGCCGAGGAGCTCGGCCTGACCCTGATCGGCTTCCTCCGCGGCGAGGGCGCCAACGTCTACACCGGCGCCGAGCGCCTGGCCTGAGCTTCGGACCGATCCGGCAACAGCTTGGTGACGTCCGGTTGCCGGCCGTCCGGGAGCGGGCATCCCCTCGGTAGGCCCTGGCACCCGGGGCCGGACGGGGGTGCGCACAGCCATGCGCGTGATCCACGAGATGAAACTGGTCGGCCGGCTCGCCTCGGGCGCCGACGAGTGGTCCTGCCCCACCTGTGGCCGCCGAATCGCTCTCCGCCAGCCTCCCTATCCCGACCTCACCATCCTGGAGGAGGGCGACGAGAACGCCGTGCACGTCGGCGTGATCCAGCCCGACCCGGCCGCCTCGGCCGCCGCCGAGAAGTACGGCCTGGGCCCGGTCCAGGAGATCCCCCGCCCGCCGAAGCCGGCCGCCCAGGAGCCTCCGGACGCGGACGACCGGGCCTGGCTGGCCGACATCGGCATCAGCTGGGACGACGGCGGCGCGGCGGCCTGAACCACGCCAAACAAGTACGGACCGGGACGGAACGTCCGGAGGCGCCCTCTGGCCGCCGTTCGGATGATTGGATATATTCAGTCGAACGGGCTTTGAATGAATCCATCCGCAAGGAGATCGTGAGCATGGTGCAGCAGCAGGGCAGTGGTCCGCGCGAGGTGCGTGCGGCGCGTGGGACGCAGCTGACGACGCAGGGCTGGCAGCAGGAGGCCGCCCTGCGGATGCTCATGAACAACCTCGACCCGGAGGTGGCCGAGCACCCCTCCAAGCTGGTGGTCTACGGCGGCACCGGCAAGGCCGCCCGCGACTGGCGCTCGTACGACGCCATGGTGCGCACGCTGCAGACGCTGAAGCAGGACGAGACCATGCTGGTCCAGTCCGGCCGCCCGGTCGGCGTGATGCAGACCCACGAGTGGGCGCCCCGGGTGCTGATCGCCAACTCCAACCTGGTCGGCGACTGGGCCAACTGGGAGGAGTTCCGCCGGCTGGAGAACCTCGGGCTCACCATGTACGGCCAGATGACGGCCGGCTCCTGGATCTACATCGGCACCCAGGGCATCCTCCAGGGCACGTACGAGACCTTCGGCGCCGTCGCGGCGAAGAAGTTCAACGACACCCTCGAGGGCACCATCACCCTGACCGCCGGCCTCGGCGGCATGGGCGGCGCCCAGCCGCTGGCCGTCACCATGAACGGCGGCGTGGCGATCTGTATCGACTGCGACCCGTCCCGGATCGCCCGCCGGATCGAGCACCGCTACCTGGACGTGGAGGCGAAGAACCTCGACCACGCGCTCGAACTCGCCACCGCCGCCCGGGACAAGAAGCAGCCGCTCTCGATCGGCCTGCTGGGCAACGCGGCCGAGCTGTTCCCGCAGCTGCTCGCGATGGACGCGCCGATCGACATCGTCACCGACCAGACCAGCGCGCACGACCCGCTGGCCTACCTGCCGATCGGCGTCGACTTCGACGACATGGCGGACTACGCGGCGGCGAACCCGGCCGAGTTCACCCAGCGCTCGCGCGAGTCGATGGCCAAGCACGTCGAGGCGATGGTCGGCTTCCAGGACCGCGGCGCCGAGGTGTTCGACTACGGCAACTCGATCCGTGGCGAGGCCCAACTCGCTGGCTACACCCGTGCGTTCGACTTCCCCGGCTTCGTCCCGGCGTACATCCGGCCGCTGTTCTGCGAGGGCAAGGGCCCGTTCCGCTGGGCCGCGCTCTCCGGTGACCCGCAGGACATCTACAAGACCGACAAGGCCGTGCTCGACCTCTTCCCGGAGAACGAGTCGCTGCACCGCTGGATCAAGATGGCCCAGGAGAAGGTGCACTTCCAGGGCCTCCCGGCCCGGATCTGCTGGCTCGGCTACGGCGAGCGCGACAAGGCCGGCGAGCGCTTCAACGACATGGTGGCGAGCGGCGAGCTGTCCGCGCCGATCGTGATCGGCCGCGACCACCTGGACTGCGGCTCGGTGGCCTCCCCGTACCGGGAGACCGAGGCGATGCTGGACGGCTCCGACGCGATCGCCGACTGGCCGCTGCTGAACGCCATGGTCAACGTCGCCTCCGGCGCCTCCTGGGTCTCCATCCACCACGGCGGCGGCGTCGGCATCGGCCGCTCGATCCACGCCGGCCAGGTCACGGTCGCCGACGGCACCGCGCTGGCGGGCGAGAAGATCCGCCGGGTGCTCACCAACGACCCGGGCATGGGCGTCATCCGCCACGTCGACGCGGGCTACGACCGCGCGGTCGAGGTCGCGGACGAGCGTGGTGTGCGCATCCCCATGGGTGAGCTGTGACCTTCGAAGAGATGTGGGCGGAGCTGCTCCCCGTGGGCCGCTCCGCCTCCTCCGGGGGCTACCGCCGGCACGCCTGGAACTCGGCCGACGCCGAGTGCCGGGCCTGGTTCGAGCAGCAGGCCGCCGACCGCGGCCTGACCTACGAGCTGGACCGCAACGGCAACCAGTGGGCCTGGCTCGGCGACCCGAACGGCGACGGCGCGATCGTCACCGGCTCGCACCTGGACTCGGTCCCGGACGGCGGCGCCTTCGACGGCCCGCTCGGGGTGGTCTCCTCCTTCGCGGCCCTGGACCAACTGCGCGAGCGGGGTGCGGAGTTGGCCCGCCCGCTGGCGATCGTCAACTTCGGCGACGAGGAGGGGGCCCGGTTCGGCGTGGCCTGCATCGGCTCCCGGCTCAGCGCCGGGGTGCTGACCAAGGCGCAGGCGTACGACCTGCGCGACGCCGACGGCGTCCGGCTGCCCGACGCGATGGAGCGGGCCGGGTACGACCCGGGCGCGATCGGCGCGGACGACGACCGGCTGCGCCGGATCGGCGCCTTCGTCGAGCTGCACGTCGAGCAGGGCCGGTACCTGACCGAGGACCACCCGGTCGGGGTGGCCAGCGCGATCTGGCCGCACGGCCGGTGGCGGTTCGACTTCCACGGCGAGGCCAACCACGCCGGGACGACCCGGATCGAGGACCGCCGCGACCCGATGCTCACCTTCGCCGACACCGTGCTCTCGGCCCGGCAGCAGGCCGAACTGGCCGGTGCGCTGGCCACCTTCGGCAAGGTCGCGGTCGAGCCGAACGGCACCAACGCGATCGCCTCGCTGATCCGCGGCTGGCTGGACTCCCGGGCGGCCGACGAGACCGTCCTGACCCAACTGGTCGAGCGGATCAGGGAGTCGGCGTCCGTCCGCGGCGAGCGGGACGGCGTCCGGGTCGAGCTGACCCGGGAGTCGTACACCCCGGTGGTCGACTTCGACGGACCGCTCCGCGACCGCCTCGCCAAGCACCTCGGCGGGGTGCCCGTGCTCCCGACCGGGGCGGGACACGACGCCGGGATCCTGGCTTCGGCGATCCCGACCGCCATGCTGTTCGTACGTAACCCGAGCGGGGTCTCGCACTCCCCGGCCGAGCACGCCGAGCAGGCGGACTGCCTGGCCGGCGTGGCCGCCCTCGCCGACGTACTGGAGGACCTGGCGTGTCAGTGACCAGCTACTGGGCGGAGCACGCCTGGCTGCCGCACCCCAACGGTCCGGTGGTCGAGCAGGACGTGCTGATCCAGGTGGCGGACGGGCGGATCACCGGGGTCGTGCGGGACAGCGGGCCCTGCCCGCCCGGCGCGGTCCGGCTGAACGGGCTGCTGCTGCCCGGCCAGGCGAACGCCCACTCGCACGCCTTCCACCGCGCCCTGCGCGGCAGCGTCCAGGTCGGCTCCGGCACCTTCTGGACCTGGCGGGACACCATGTACCGCTTCGCCGGGGCGCTCGACCCGGACAGCTACCTGGCCCTGGCCACCGCCGTCTACGCCGAGATGGCGCTGGCCGGGATCACCGCCGTGGGCGAGTTCCACTACCTGCACCACGCCCCCGGCGGCGGCCGGTACACCGACCCCAACGCGATGGGCCACGCCCTGATCGAGGCGGCGGCCCGGGCCGGCATCCGGATCACCCTGCTGGACACCTGCTACCTCTCCTCCGGCTTCGGCGCCGAGCCGACCAGGCCCCAACTCCGCTTCAGCGACGGGGACTCGGACGCCTGGGCGGAGCGGGTCAGCGCCCTGAAGCCGACCGAGCACGCCCTGATCGGCGCTGCGGTGCACTCCGTCCGGGCCGTCCCCGCCGGACAGTTGAGCACCGTGGCCCAGTGGGCCGAGCAGGCCGAGGCCCCGCTGCACGTCCACCTCTCGGAGCAGACCGCCGAGAACGACGCCTGCCTCACCGCCCACGGCGTCACCCCGACCAGGCTGCTCGCCGACCACGGCGTGCTCGGGCCGCGCACCTCCGCCGTGCACGCCACCCACCTGACGGAGCAGGACATCCAGCTGCTCGCGGACTCCTCGACCAACATCTGCATGTGCCCCACCACCGAACGCGACCTCGCGGACGGCATCGGCCCGGCCCGGCAGCTGGCCACGGCCGGCTGCCCGATCACCCTCGGCAGCGACAGCCACGCGGTGATCGACCCGTTCGAGGAGGCCAGGGCACTGGAGCTGGACGAACGCCTGCGGACCCGCACCCGGGGCCACTGGACGGCGAACGCCCTGCTCCGCGCGGGCGCCGAGGACGGCCACGCCTCCCTCGGCCGGCCGGACGCGGGCCGGATCGAGGCGGGCGCCCTGGCCGACTTCACCGTGGTCGCGCTCGACTCGGTCCGCACCGCGGGCCCCCCGCCCGCGCTCGGCGCCGAGACGGCGGTCTTCGCCGCCTCCGCCGCCGACGTCCGCCACGTGGTGGTCGGCGGCCGACACATCGTCAGCGACGGGGTCCACCAGCTCGTCCCGGACGTCGCCCGTGCCCTGAGCACGACAATCGCCGCCCTCCGGTCCTAGACTGCGAGGCGTGTGCCCGAGCGGGGCTGATCCGCTCGGGCACACGCCTTTCGCCGTGGCGCACCTCTGCAGTTCGAACCGAGCTGTGCAATCCACCCATCTGCGAGAGGCAATCCCGTGAGCACCCTGATCACCAACCTGGGTTCCCTGGTCACCAACGACCCCGCCCTGGGCACCCTGGCCGACGCGGCCGTGGTGGTCGACGGTGACCGGATCGCCTGGGTCGGCCCCGCGGCCGCCGCGCCGCCCACGGACACCCGCTTCGACGCGGCGGGCCGGGCGATGATCCCCGGCTTCGTCGACTCGCACGCCCACCTGGTCTTCGCCGGCGACCGCACCGCCGAGTTCAACGCCCGGATGAGCGGCCAGTCCTACACGGCCGGCGGCATCCGGACCACCGTCGCCGCCACCCGCGCCGCCACCGACGCCGAGCTGGAAGCCAACCTCACCCGGTTCATCGGCGAGGCGCTGCGCCAGGGCACCACCACGATCGAGTGCAAGTCCGGCTACGGCCTGACCACCGAGGACGAGGCGCGGGCGCTGCGGATCGCCGCCGCCCACACCCCGGAGACCACCTACCTGGGCGCCCACGTGGTGGCCCCGGAGTTCAAGGACGACCCGGCCGGCTACGTCGACCTGGTGACCGGCGAGATGCTGGACGCCTGCGCCCCGCACGCCCGCTGGGTGGACGTGTTCTGCGAGCAGGGCGCCTTCGACGGGGACCAGGCCCGGGCGATCCTGACCGCGGGGGCGAAGCGCGGGCTGATCCCCCGGGTGCACGCCAACCAGCTGCACCACGGCCCGGGCGTGCAGCTCGCGGTCGAGCTGGGCGCGGCCTCGGCCGACCACTGCACCCACCTCACCGACGCGGACGTGGACGCCCTCGCCAACGGCGACACGGTGGCCACCCTGCTGCCCGGCGCGGAGTTCTCCACCCGCGCCACCTACCCGGACGCCCGCCGCCTGCTGGACGCGGGCGCCACCGTCGCGCTCTCCACCGACTGCAACCCCGGCTCCAGCTTCACCAGTTCGATGGCGTTCTGCATCGCGGTCGCAGTCCGCGAGATGGGCATGACCCCGGACGAGGCGGTGTACGCGGCCACCGCGGGCGGGGCCCGCGCGCTCCGCCGCACCGACGTCGGCCTGATCGCCCCGGGTGCCCGGGCCGACCTGCTGCTGCTGGACGCGCCCTCGGCCGTCCACCTGGCCTACCGTCCGGGTGTGCCGCTGACCGCCGCCGTCTGGCAGGACGGCGTCCGCAGGGTCTGACCGCACGCGAGAGGGCCGGTACCCCGTCCGACGGGGTACCGGCCCTCAGTGCTGAGCGGGCGTCAGTGCACGTCGCCCATCAGCCGGACCACCTTCTTGCGGTACATCATCAGCGCCACACCGGCGAGCACCGCCAGCAGGCCCTGCGAGGCGAAGTACCAGGTGCTGCCGGTGGCGTCGCCGACCAGCAGCTGGACCACGGCGGCGGTGCAGTCGCCCGCCGTGACGGCGAGGAACCAGATGCCCATCATCTGGCTGGCGTACTTGGCGGGCGCCAGCTTGGTGGTGACGGAGAGTCCGACCGGAGAGAGGGTCAGCTCGCCGACGGTCTGGATCAGGTAGACCAGGGCCAGCCAGAGCGGGGTGACCCGGGCGCCCCCGGAGGCGGCGGCCATCGCCAGCATCATCACCAGGAACGAGCCGCCGATCATCAGCAGGCCGAAGGCGAACTTCACCGTGGTGGACGGGTTCTTCCGGCGCCGGTCCAGCCAGACCCAGAGCCACGCGAACACCGGGGCCAGCGCCATGATGTAGAGCGGGTTCAGCGACTGGAACCAGCTGGTCGGGAAGGAGAACCCGAACAGGCTGGAGGCGGTGCTGTTCTCGGCGAACAGGTTCAGCGTCGAGCCGGACTGGTCGTAGATCATCCAGAAGATCGCGGCGGCCACGAAGAACCAGATGTACCCGCTCATCTTGGACTTCTCGTCCGCGCTCAGGTCCTTGTCCCGGTGCAGCCGGGCGAAGTACACCACCGGGATCGCGATGCCCGCGATCGAGAGCGGCCAGATCAGCCAGCCGACGGTCAGGCCGCCGGTCAGTGCGACGCCGCCGTAGAAGACCACGGCCGCGGTCAGCCAGAGCGCGGCCTTGCGCAGCACGGCGCGCTTCTCGGCCGGGGCCATCGGCGAGGTGACCACGCTGCTGCGCTCGCTCAGGTGGCGGCTGCCGAGCAGGTACTGGATCAGGCCGATCGCCATGCCGACGCCGGCCAGTGCGAAGCCGAGGTGCCAGCTGACCTTCTGTCCGACGGTGCCGATCACCAGCGGGGCGACGAAGGCACCGAGGTTGATGCCCATGTAGAAGAGGGTGAAGCCACCGTCGCGGCGGGGGTCGTTGGGGCCGTCGTAGAGGTGGCCGACCATGGTGGAGATGTTGGCCTTGAGCAGGCCGGAGCCGATCGCGATCAGGCCGAGCCCGGCGAAGAAGGTCGCCTGCGGCGGCAGGGCCAGCGCGAAGTGGCCGAGCATGATGATGCCGCCGCCGATCGCGACGGTTTTGCGGGCGCCGAGGAAGCGGTCCGCTATCCAGCCACCGGGCAGCGCGAGCAGGTACACCATGGCGTTGTAGACGCTGTAGACGGCGGTGGCCGTGGCGATCTGCATGCCGAGCCCGCCCTTGGAGACCTCGGCGGCCATGTAGAGCACGAGCAGGGCGCGCATGCCGTAGAAGCTGAACCGCTCCCACATCTCGGTCATGAACAGGGTGGCGAGTCCACGGGGGTGCCCGAAGAACGTGGGGCCGGCGACGGTGTTCGGTCGGGGCCCGGCGGCCAGAGTGCTTGACGCCATGTGTGGGGGTTTCCTTGCCTGGCAGCGCCCGCCTGAGGGGGGTGGCGGCGAGCGGGACCAGACCACTGTACGTGGCGATTTCTGGTGCTATCAGGGCAGAAGGCCACAGCTGTATGTATTGTCCAGGTAAAGAATGAACTGATCCAAAGTGCAGAATCAATGGTATCAGCGAACAATTTCCGCGAAATCCAAGGTCGGACCGGCGGATCTCCCGCGTATCCGGCATCCGCCCCGGAGCGGGTGCCGGTCCGCCGTCCGGCCGGGCGCTCACCCTCTGTGAACTAGTTCACAGCCCCCATCAGCCGCCGGATCCGGCTCGCGGCCAGCCAGATCGCCACCCCGCAGAGCGCCGCCAGCGCACCCTGCAGATAGAAGTAGGCGTCCGCGCTGACCACCCGCTGGAGCTGGGTGGTCCAGCCCGCCACCGCGTCACCGGTCGCGGTGGCCAGGAACCACAGGCCGAGCATCTGGCTGATGTACTTCACCGGCGCCAGCTTGGTGGTCAGCGAGAGGCCGACCGGGGAGAGCGTCAGCTCCGCGACGGTCTGCACGAAGTAGACGCCGACCAGCCAGAGCGGCGAGACCAGCTCGCCGCCCGAGGCCGCCAGTTCGGCCAGGCCCATCAGCCCGAACGAGGCGCCGATCAGGATCAGGCCGACGGCGAACTTCACCGGGGAGCTCGGATTGCGGCGGCGCAGCGTCAGCCACTGCCAGAGCCAGGCGAAGACCGGCGCCAGCGCGATGATGAACAGCGGGTTCACCGAGTTGAACCAGCTGGACGGGAAGTGGAAGCCGAAGATCGACAGGTCGGTCGACTCGTTGGCGAACTGGGAGAGCGTCGACCCCGACTGGTCGTAGATCATCCAGAAGATCGCGGCCGCGATGAAGAACCACATGAAGGCGGACATCCGGCTGCGCTCCAGCACGGTCAGCTCGCGGTCCCGGCGCAGCCGGGTGAAGTACCAGGCCGGCAGGGCGATGCCGATCACGCCCAGGATGTTGACCACCTGGTGCACCGAGAAGCGGTCGAGCAGCGCGTCGACGGTGAAGAACACCGCCGCCGCCCCGGCCCAGAACCCGGCCAGCCGCAGCACCCGCCGCCGCACCGCGGGTTCGGCCGGCCGGCCGGGCAGCTCGCCGGCCCGGCCGAGGTGCTTGCGGCCCAGCACGTACTGGACCAGACCGAAGGCCATCCCCACCCCGGCCAGCGAGAACCCCAGGTGCCAGCTGACGTTCTGGCCGACCGTCCCGATCACCAGCGGCGCGAAGAACGAGCCGATGTTGATCGCCATGTAGAAGATGGTGAAGCCGCCGTCCCGGCGGGCGTCGTCCTCGTGGTAGAGCTGCCCGACGATGGCCGACACGTTGGGCTTGAGCAGGCCGGTGCCGGCCGCGATCAGCAGCAGCCCGCACCAGAACAGCGCGCTCAGCGGCACCGCCAGCGCGAAGTGGCCGCCCATGATGATCAGGCCGCCGATCAGCACCGCCCGACGGGCGCCCCAGAGCCGGTCGGCGATCCAGCCGCCGGGGATCGCCAGCATGTAGATCAGCGAGTTGTAGACGCTGTAGACCGAGGCGGCCGTCACGGTGTCCAGGCCGATCCCGCCCTGGTCCACCGGCACCGCGAGGAACAGCACCAGCAGCGAGCGCATCCCGTAGAAGCTGAACCGCTCCCACATCTCGGTCATGAACAGCGTGGCCAGCCCGCGCGGATGCCCGAAGAAGGCGTGCTCGTCCTCCGGTGGCATTCCCGACGCCGAGTACGGTCCCGTCTCGCCCTGCGTCCCCGCCACCAGACCTCCTGCGCCGAACCGTCCCGACCGCCCACGTTACGAGCCGACTGCCCGTCAGGAGCCGATGTACGCCTCCGGTTGCGCCGTTCGGGCTCCGCGACGCTGCCGAAGCCCCTGAACGCCGCGTCGTACTCGGTCTACCATCGGCCCATGACCTGTGTGCTGCTGGCCGAGGACGACCCGGCGATCTCCGAACCGCTGGCCCGTGCGCTCCGACGGGAGGGCTACGAGGTGCTCGTCCGCGAGGAGGGCCCCGGCGCCCTCGCCGCGGGGCTGACCGAGGACGTCGACCTCATCGTGCTCGACCTCGGCCTGCCCGAGATGGACGGCCTGGAGGTGGCCCGCCGGCTCCGCGCCGAGGGCCGCACCTGCCCCGTGCTGGTGCTCACCGCCCGCGCCGACGAGGTGGACACCGTGGTCGGCCTGGACGCCGGCGCCGACGACTACGTGACCAAGCCGTTCCGGCTGGCCGAGCTGCTGGCCCGGGTCCGGGCCCTGCTCCGGCGCGGCAACGTGGACCAGCTGACCACCGGCGCGCACGGCGTGAAGATCGACATCGAGTCGCACCGCGCCTGGCTGGGCGAGGAGGAGCTGACCCTCTCCGCCAAGGAGTTCGAGCTGCTCCGGGTGCTGGTCCGGGACGCCGGCCGGGTGGTCACCCGGGAGGAGATCATGCGTCAGGTCTGGGACACCACCTGGTGGACCTCGACCAAGACCCTGGACATGCACATCTCCTGGCTGCGGAAGAAGCTCGGGGACGACGCGGCCAACCCGCGGTACATCTCCACCGTGCGCGGCGTCGGCTTCCGGTTCGAGAAGAACTGATACCCCGGCAGCACGACCCCGCCCGCACCGACCAGGAGCCGTACCGCTTGAAACGCCGGATGATCAACTCTCTGCTGGGCGTCGTTCTGGTGATGGTGGTGGTGTTCTGCGTCCCGATCGCCCTGATCGAGAAGCAGTCCATCGTCAACGCCGCCGACGCCCGGGTGGACGCCCAGGCCGTCCGGGTGCTCGGCCTGGTGGAGAGCCGGCTGGCGGCACAGGAGCCGATCACCGGCGGGAAGTTCACCGCCCAGCTCTCCGAGGGCGGCTACGTCACCATCGCGGTGCCGGGGCAGCCGGTGCTGGAGATCGGCACCCGGCCCGAGGGGCCGGTGATCAGCGCCACCGAGTCCGGCGCCGACGGCGAGACGGTGACGGTGGTGCAGTCCCGGAGCGGGGTGGACCACGAGATCGCCAACATGCTGCTGCTGCTCGGCGTGGTCGCCCTGCTCGCCGTCCAGGCGGCGGTGGCGCTCGCGGTCTGGCAGGCCAAGCGGCTGGCCCGGCCGCTGGTCGACCTGGCCGAGACCGCCGAGCGGCTCGGCTCGGGCGACCCGAGGCCGCGGGACCGGCGGTACGGCGTGCCGGAGCTGGACCGGGTGGCCGAGGTGCTGGACGCCAGCGCCGAGCGGATCGCCCGGATGCTCTCGGCCGAGCGCCGGCTCTCCGCCGACGCCTCGCACCAGCTCCGCACCCCGCTCACCGCGCTCTCCATGCGGCTGGAGGAGATCAACACCCTGGCGAGCGAGCCGGACACGGTGAAGGAGGAGTCGACCATCGCCCTCCAGCAGGTGGAGCGGCTCACCGACGTGGTGCAGCGGCTGCTCACCAACCAGCGCGACCCGCGCAGCCCGACCGCGGTGGTGTTCGAGCTGGACGAGGTGGTCAAGCAGCAGCTGGCCGAGTGGAGCCCGACCATGCGCGGCACCGGCCGCACCCTGCGGGTCGAGGGCCTGCGCGGGGTCCGGGTGCTGGGCACCCCCGGCATGGTCGCCCAGGTGCTGGCCACGCTGATCGAGAACTCGCTGATGCACGGCGCCGGGACGGTGGTGGTCCGGGCCAGGCCGTCCGGCCGCTCGGTGGTGCTGGAGGTTCAAGACGAGGGGCCCGGCGTACCGGCCGAACTGGGCAACCGGGTCTTCGAACGGGCCGTCAGCGGCCGCAACTCCACCGGCATCGGTCTCGCGGTGGCCCGCGACCTGGCCGAGGCGGACGGGGCCCGGCTGGAGCTGCTCTCGCTCCAGCCGCCGGTGTTCGCGCTCTTCCTCAGCCGCTCCGACGAGCCGGCCTGAGGCGTCGGGTTACCGCTCGGCGTACTGGGGCTGCTCGACGGCCGCCAGCGGGCCCGGGATCACGGGGATCACCGGGAGCACCGGCGGCTCGGCCAGCTCGGGCAGCGCCTTGAAGACCCAGGTGCGGTAAGAGATGAAGCGGAACACCGTGCCGATGCCCAGGCCGAGCGTCTTGGCGGCGAACACCTGCAGGTGGCTGTCGAAGCCGAAGCCGTACTTGGACACCGCCAGGACGCCGGTCTCGATCAGCATGCCCGCGCCGCTGAACAGCAGGAACAGGGTGATCTCCCGCTTGCGCGAGGAGGCGTCGCGGTCCCGGTAGAGCCAGTAGCGGTAGCCGAGGTAGTTGGTCGCGATGGCCACCAGGGTGGCGGCGATGTTGGCGCGCAGCGTGGCCAGGCCGAAGCCGTTGATGCAGATCCAGAAGGCGACGAAGTTGATGACGACGCCGCCGAGGCCGACCACGCCGAACTTGATCACCTCGCCGGAGGAGACACCGCGCAGCTTCTGAACCAGAGCGGAACTGCGCCCGGTGGTCGTGGTCATACTCGGCTGTCTCCTGTGCTGGCGGACGAGAGGCTCCACTGCCCGTACGGTTAGGAGCCACTCGTATACACACATGATCGGATCGTGTGCTTCGGGCCCTGGCCAACCAGGCTACTCGGTCCCGTCCACCACCTGTTCCCCGCCCGCCCCTGCAGGCTCCGGACGGACCGCCGGTGCACCGCCCCCCACCGGCCCGGATATCCTGGGCAGCGTGACTTTCGCGGGCAATGCAAATTTTCCAGTGGTGGGCATGATCGGCGGCGGGCAACTCGCCCGGATGGCACACCAGGCGGGCATCCCGCTGGGCATCCGCTTCCGCCTCCTCGCCGACACCCCCCAGGACTCCGCCGCACAGGTGGTCTCCGACGTGGTGCTCGGTGACTACCGGGACCTCGACACCCTGCGCCGCTTCGCGGCCGGGTGCGACGTGGTCACCTTCGACCACGAGCACGTGCCGACCGAGCACCTGCGCGCCCTGCAGGCCGACGGCATCGCCGTCCGCCCGGGCCCGGAGGCCCTGGTCAACGCCCAGGACAAGGGCGTGATGCGGGCGAAGCTGGAGTCGATCGGCGTCCCCTGCCCCCGGCACCGGCTGGTCGCCGACCCGGCCGACGTGACCGCGTTCGCCGCGGAGGGCGACGGGTACCCGGTGGTGCTGAAGACGGTGCGCGGCGGCTACGACGGCAAGGGCGTCTGGGTCGTCGACGACGAGACCCAGGCCGCCGCCCCGTTCCTGGCGGGCGTGCCGGTGCTGGCCGAGGAGAAGGTCGACTTCCTGCGCGAGCTGGCCGCCAACGTGGTCCGCTCGCCCAGCGGCCAGGCCGTCGCCTACCCCGTGGTGGAGAGCGTCCAGGAGAACGGCGTCTGCGCCGAGGTCACCGCGCCCGCCCCCGGGCTCGACCCCGCGCTGTCCGACGAGGCCCAGCAGCTGGCGCTGCGGATCGCCGGCGAGCTGGACATCACCGGCCACCTCGCGGTCGAGCTGTTCCAGACCCGGGACGGCCGGATCCTGGTCAACGAGCTGGCCATGCGCCCGCACAACTCCGGCCACTGGACCCAGGACGGCGCCGTCACCTCGCAGTTCGAGAACCACCTCCGGGCCGTCCTCGACCTCCCGCTCGGCGACCCCCGCCCGCGCGCCAAGTGGACCGTGATGGTCAACGTGCTCGGCGGCGACTACCCGGACATGTACCACGCCTTCCTGCACTGCATGGCCCGCGACCCGGGGCTGAGGATCCACATGTACGGGAAGGACGTGAAGCCCGGCCGCAAGGTCGGCCACGTCAACGTCTTCGGGGACGACCTCGACGACGTCCGCGAGCGCGCCCGTCACGCGGCCGCCTACCTGCGAGGAACGATCACCGAATGACTGACCCCGTTGTCGGCATCGTCATGGGCTCCGACTCCGACTGGCCCGTGATGGAGGCCGCCGCCCAGGCGCTGGACGAGTTCGAGATCCCGTACGAGGTCGACGTGGTCTCCGCGCACCGGATGCCGCGCGAGATGGTCGCGTACGGCGAGCAGGCGCACCGGCGCGGGCTCAAGGCGATCATCGCGGGTGCCGGCGGCGCCGCCCACCTGCCGGGCATGCTCGCCTCGGTCACCCCGCTGCCGGTGATCGGCGTGCCGGTCCCGCTGCGCTACCTGGACGGCATGGACAGCCTGCTGTCGATCGTTCAGATGCCCGCCGGTGTCCCGGTCGCCACCGTCTCGGTCGCCGGGGCCCGCAACGCCGGGCTGCTGGCGGTCCGGATGCTGGCCGCCTTCGACCCCGAACTGGCCGAGAAGATGACCGAGTTCCAGGCCGAGCTGAACAGCCAGGCCACCGAGAAGGGCAAGAAGCTGCGGGCCAAGGTGGCCGGCTCGTCCTCCTTCGGTTTCGGCAAGTAGCACCGCCGGTGCCGTCGCGCCGCGCGGTCCTCGCCCTGGGGGCCGCCGCGGTGCTGACGGGGTGTTCGGCGCCCTCGCCGCGCGGTGTGCTGCGGCTGGCGGCGGGCCCCGAGGGCGGTCCGTACCGGACCTTCGGGCTGCGGCTGGCCGAGGAGATCGGCCGGGCCCACCCCGGGCTGACGGTCGAGGTGCTGTCGACCGCCGCGAGCGTGCGCAACCTGCGGCTGATCGGCGAGGGCGGCGCCGAGCTGGGGCTGACCCTGGCGGACAGCGCGGCCGACGCGGTGGCCGGGCGCGGTGCCTTCGACCGTCCGGTCCCGGTGGCCGCGATCGCCCGGCTCTACCTCAACTACCTGCACCTGGTGGTACCGGCCGACCGGCCGGTGCCGGCGGTGGGCGAGCTGGCCGGCCGCCGGTTCTCGATCGGCGCCGACGGCTCAGGCACCGCCGTGGTGGCCGAACGGGTGCTCGCCGCCGCCGGGGCGACCCCGGCCGGGGCCCGACTGCTCGGCCCGGCCGAGTCGGTGGCGGCGCTGGAGGCCGGCGAGCTGGACGCGTTCTTCTGGTCCGGCGGGGTGCCCACCCGGGCGATCACCGGGCTGGCCGAGCGGCTGCCGGTCCGGCTGGTCCCGCTCGCGGCGCAGGCGGCCGCGCTGCGCACCGCGTACGGGCCGGTGTACGAGGCGGTGTCGATCCCGCTCGGGGCCTACCGCCAGGCGGCGCCGACCCCGACCGTCGGTACCCCGAGCTACCTGGTCTGCGCCGCCGGGCTCGACCCGGAGATCGCGCGGGCCGTCACCGAGGTGCTGTTCCGCCGCCGGGACCACCTGCAGACCCCGGACGCCCCGGGCGGGCGGCTGGACGAGCGGTACGCGATCGGCACCGGCACCGTCCCGCTGCACCCGGGCGCGGCCCGGCACTACCGCGCGGTCCACTGACCGAGCGTCAACTCGACCACCAGCCCGTTCGGCTGGTTCGGCAGCAGGGCCAGGGTGCCGCCGCAGGCGCGGGCCAGCTCGGCCGCGATGGCCAGGCCGAGGCCGCTGCCCGGGACGTTGCGCTGCTCCGGGGCCCGCCAGAACCGGCCGAGCGCCGACTCCCGGCCGGCCGGGTCGAGCCCGGGGCCGTCGTCGGCCACCCGGAGCACCCCGCCGGCGAGCGAGACCGCCACCCGGCCGCCGGGCGGGACGAACTTGGCCGCGTTGTCGAGCGCGATGTCGGCGATCCGGGCCACCGCCTCGGGCAGCGGGGAGCGGTCGGCGACCTCCACCGCGAGGGTCAACCCCTGGGCGGTGTACAGCTCCTGCCACCCGGTCAGCCGGGGGAGCAGCCCGCCGGCCGGAAGCGCCTGCGGCAGCCCGGCGTCGGCCTCCACCCGGGCCAGCGTCAGCAGGTCCTCCAACAGGGCCTCCAGTCGGTCGAGTTCGGCCAGCGTCTCGCGGTACTCGGGGCGGCCGCCGGCGGTCAGGTGCGGCTCCAGGTTCTCCAGCCGGAGCGAGAGCACGGTGAGCGGGGTGCGCAGCTCGTGCGAGGCGTCCGCGACGAAGGCGCGCTGGCGTTCCAGCGCGACCGAGATGGCGTCCGCCATGGCGTTGAAGCGCTCCTCCAGCCGGCGCAGCTCGACCGGGCCGCGGACGGTGCCGATCCTGGCCCCGAGCCTGCCCTCGGCGATCTCCCGGGTGGTGCGGTCGAGTTCGCCGACCGGCCGGAGCACCCAGCCGGCCAGCCGCCGGGCCGCGACCAGCGAGCAGAGCAGGGCAAGCACGGAGCCGGCCGCGAGCGCGCCCCAGACGGCGGCCACCTCCCGGCGGGCGGTGGCGGTGGAGACCCGCAGCAGCACCACCCCGGAGACCTGGTCGTCCCGCCCGGCCGGTTCGGCGACCAGCACCGAGGCCGGACCGAACGGGGTGAGCAGCGGCAGCCCGTCGGTGGTCCGGCCGGACAGCGCCCGCTCGGCCGCCCGGCCGCCGTCCACGGCGGTGCCCGCGATCAGCCGGCCGTCCCGGTCCCGGATCTCCACCGCCGTGCCGTACAGCTCGGCGTACCGGGACACCTCCGCCGCCAGCCCGGACGGACCGCCCTCGCGCAGCGCCCGGTCGGTGAGCTCGGCGAAGCGGGTGGCGTCCGCCCGGCGGGCCAGCAGCAGTTGGCCGGTCCGGTGCGAGGACCAGGCCAGTGCGAGCGGTACGGCCAGCGCCGCCACCAGGCAGGCGATCAGCAGGGACTGGACCACCAGCAGCCGGCGCTGCATCAGCCGGCCGCCAGCCGGTAGCCGGTGGCCCGGAGCGTCTGGACCAGCTGCGGCCGGCCGGTCTTGGCCCGGATGCCGGCCACGTGCACGTCCAGCGACCGGGACGCCGACAGCTGGACGTCGCCCCAGAGCTCGTCCAGGATCTCCTCCCGGCCGCGCACCGCGCCGGGCTCGCGGGCGAGCAGCGCCAGCACGTCGAACTCCCGGCGGGTGAGGGCGATCTGCTCACCCGCGACGGTGATCCGCCGGGCCTCCAGGTCGATCCGGACGTCGCCGAGCTGCACCACCGTCCCGGCGGCGGCCAGCGGCCGGGTGCCGCGCCGGGCCACGGCGGCCATCCTGGCGGCCAGTTCGGCGGTCCGGAACGGCTTGGCCAGGTAGTCGTCCGCCCCGGAGCGCAGCCCGCGCAGGATGTCCCGCTCCTCGGTCCTGGCGGTCAGCACGATGACCGGCACGGTGGAGACCCGGCGCAGCCGGCGGAGCAGTTCGAGGCCGTCCAGATCGGGCAGGCCCAGGTCCAGCAGGACGAACTCGCAGGTGTCCTTGAGGCGCAGCGCGTCGTCCGCCCGCCCGGCCCGGACCACCTGGTGGCCGTGCCGGGCGAGCGCCGGGATCAGGGCGGCCGCGAGACGGTCGTCGTCCTCGACCAGGAGCACGCGCATGCCGCAACCCTAGGCGGCGACCGCGGCCCTGGGGGCCGACTGCCCGGCTTCGGTGAGTTCGGTGCCCCTGGTCTCCCGCATGGTCAGGTAGACCACCAGCGAGACGGCGGCCAGGGCGGAGACGTACCAGTAGTAGCCGGACTCGGCGCCCGCGTCCTTGAACCAGAGCGCCACGTACTCCGCCGTGCCGCCGAACAGCGCGTTGGCCAGCGCGTACGGCAGGGCCACCCCGAGCGCCCGGATCCGGGTCGGGAACAGCTCGGCCTTCACCACCGCGTTGATCGAGGTGTAGCCGGTGACGATGACCAGCGCCAGCAGGGCGAGCAGCAGTGCCCCGCCGAAACTGCCGGTGTGCGAGAGCGTGGTCATCAGCGGCACGGTGCCGAAGGTGGCGCCGACCCCGAAGGTGATCAGCAGCGGGCGGCGGCCGATCCGGTCGGAGAGCGCCCCGGCGAGCGGCTGCAGCAGCATGAAGCCGGTCAGGGCGCAGAAGCTGACCAGGGCGGCGTCGTTCCGGCTCAGGCCGACCGTGTTGGAGAGGTACTTGGTCAGGTAGGTGGTGTACGTGTAGTAGGCCACCGTGCCGCCCATGGTCAGCGCCATCACCAGGACGAACTCCCGCCGGTGCGCCAGCAGTCGGCGCAGCGTGCCGCGCTCCTCGGCGGACTCCTCGGCGCTGGTGTAGGCCTCGGTCTCGGCCAGGTTCCGCCGCAGCCAGAACACCACCGCCGCGCCCAGCGCCCCGAGCACGAACGGGATCCGCCAGCCGTACGAGTGCAGTGCCGTGGCGGACATGGTGTGCTGGAGCACGATCTGCAGCCCCAGGCCGAGCAGTTGACCGAAGGTCATCGACACGTACTGGAAGCTGGAGACGAAGCCGCGCCGCTCCGGGGTGGACGCCTCGGTCAGGTAGGTGGCGCTGGCCGCGTACTCGCCGCCGACCGACAGGCCCTGCAGCAGCCGGGCCAGCAGCAGCACCGCCGCCCCGGCGTAGCCGACCCGGTCGTAGGTCGGGGCGACGGCGATCAGTAGGGCGCTGACCGACATCAGCGAGACGGTCAGGGTGAGCGCGGCCTTCCGGCCGCGCCGGTCCGCGTACCGGCCGAGCAGCCAGCCGCCGACCGGGCGCATGAAGAAGCCGACGGCGAAGATCCCGGCGGTGTTGAGGAGTTGGGCGGTCGGGTTGCCGTGCGGGAAGAACGCGGCGGCGAAGTAGGTGGCGAAGCTGGCGTAGACGAACCAGTCGTACCACTCGACCAGGTTGCCGACCGAGCCGCCGATCACGGCCTTCCAGGGGGTCTTGGCCTTCGTTGTCACTGGGGTCTCCCGGGGTGGGCGGGGCTGAGCCCGCAGCGTCCACCCGGGCGGACGGTGCCGGACAGGGCCCCGGCCGAGAGTTGGGCTCCGGTTAACACTGGGCTCCGGTGCACGCCGGGCTCCGATGAACACCCGGCGGCCGGGGTAGAAATGTTCGTATGACTTCTGAGCTGCTCGACCGTGCCCGCGCCCTGCTCCGGACCGCACCCGTGGTGGACGGCCACAACGACCTGCCCTGGGCGATGCGGGCCCAGGCCGGCTACGACCTGGACGCGGTGGACCTGACGGCGGACCAGCGCGACCGGCTGCACACCGACTTCGGGCGGCTGCGGGCGGGCGGGGTCGGTGCACAGTTCTGGTCGGTGTACGTGCGCTCCGACTACGCGGGCGACCAGGCCGTCAGCGCCACCCTGGAGCAGATCGACTTCGTCCGGACGCTGACCGAGCGCTACCCGGAGCAGCTGCGGCTCGCGCTCACCGCCGACGACATCGAGACCGCCCGGGCCGAGGGCCGGATCGCCTCGCTGATGGGCGCCGAGGGCGGGCACTCGATCAACTGCTCGCTGGCCACCCTGCGGGCGTTCCACCGGCTGGGCGTGCGGTACCTGACGCTCACCCACAACGACAACCTGCCGTGGGCCGACTCCGCCACCGACAAGCCCGAGCACGGTGGGCTGACCGCCTTCGGCGAGGAGGTGGTGCGGGAGATGAACCGGCTCGGCATGCTGGTCGACCTCTCGCACGTCTCCGCCGACACCATGCGGGACGCCCTGCGGGTCACCGAGGCGCCGGTGATCTTCTCGCACTCCTCGGCCCGCGCGGTCTGCGACCACCCGCGCAACATCCCCGACGACGTGCTGGCCCAGCTGCCCGGCAACGGCGGCGTCGCGATGGTCACCTTCGTGCCGAAGTTCGTGCTGCCCGACGCCGTCGAGTGGACCGCCACCGCCGATGCGAACATGCAGGCCCACGGCTTCCACCCGCTGGAGACCACCCCCGAGGCGATGGCCTGCCACCACGCCTTCGAGGCGGCCCACCCCCGCCCGACCGCCACCGCCGCCACCGTCGCCGACCACCTCGACCACATGCGGCAGGTGGCCGGCATCGACCACCTCGGGATCGGCGGCGACTTCGACGGCACCGCCTTCACCCCGGACGGCCTGGACGACGTCGCCGGCTACCCCAACCTGATCGCCGAACTGCTCGGCCGGGGCTGGTCCGAGGCCGACCTGGCGAAGCTCACCTGGCACAACGCGGTCCGGGTGCTGCGGGACGCGGAGGCGGTGGCCCGCGACCTCCAGGCCGTCCGGCGGCCGTCGATCGTCGCCTTCTCCTAGCCGCCTCCTGGGCCGGCTGCTAGGCATGGACGCGACGAGCGGCTATCGTCCGTCGGCGTGACCTTCTCCATAGTGGCCCGTTCGGGCAGCGCCGTCGGTGTCGCGGTGGCCAGCAAGTTCCTCGCCGCAGGCGCGGTCGTCCCGGCCGCCGAGGCGGAGACCGGCGCGCTGGCCACCCAGGCGCTGGCCAACTTCGCCTACCGTCCGCAGGGCCTGACCCTGCTCCGGACCGGAGTCGCCCCCGCCGACGTGGTGGCCGGGCTGACCGCCGCCGACCCCGGCCGGGCCGAACGCCAGCTCGGCGTGGTCGGCACCGAAGGTGACGGCGCCACCTACACCGGGGCGGACTGCCTGGACTGGGCGGGCGGCACCACCGGCCCCGGCTACGCGATCCAGGGCAACATCCTGACCGGCCCCGAGGTGGTCGCGGCGATGGAGTCCGCCTGGCTCGCCGGAGCCGAACTGCCCTTCCCGGAGCGGATGGTGGCCGCGCTGGCGGCCGGCGACGCGGCGGGCGGCGACAGCCGGGGCCGGCAGAGCGCCGCCCTGTACATCGCCGACCGGGGCGCCGGCTACGGCGGCGTCAGCGACACCTCGTACGACCTCCGGGTCGACGACCACCCCGACCCGGTCGCCGAGCTCGGCCGCCTGCTCGCCATCCACGAGACCCTCTTCGGCACGCCCGACCCGGCCACCCTGCTCGACCTCACCGGCGAGCTGGCCGCCGAGGTCGACGCCCTCCTCGCCACTGCGGGCCACTCCACCCTGGACCGCTGGGCCGGCGTCGAGAACCTCGAAGGCCGCCTCGTCCCGGGCAAGATCGACCCCCTGGTGCTGGATCACCTGCGCACCAAGGCCCGGTAGCCCCGGGCTGCCGCGGCACGTGACTAGAGCCGGGGCAGCTCGATCGCCGGGCAGCGGTCCATCACCATGTCGAGGCCGGCCGCGGTGGTGCGGGCGTACGCAGCCCGGTCGATGACGTCCAGCTGGAACCAGACCGCCTTGGCCCCCTTGGCGACGGCCTCGTCCGCGACCGCCCCCGCCAGCGAGGAGTTCACGAACACGTCCACCACGTCGACGTCGAACGGAACCTCGGCCAGCGTGGCGTACCCCTGCTCCCCGAGCACCGTCTCGGCCTTGGGGTGCACCGGCACCACCCGCTTCCCCGCCCGCTGCAGCACCCGCGCCACCCCGTACGCGGCCCGGGCGGTGTTGTTGGACAGCCCGACCACCGCCCAGGTGTCGCCGCTGTCCTGGAGGATCTTCCGCACCACCGTGTCGTCTCCGTAGCTCATGGCAGCTGCAACAGCCGTCCGAGCAGGGGCATTCCGAGTGGCCGTCCGGTGTCAGATCGCCGCAGCCGTGCAGGGCTTGACAGTCCGTGTGGACAGTATGCAGACTTCCTCAGCTGTTCCCGGGGAGATCTGGTGTTCGCTTTGCGGGCTGGAGTTCGACCACTGTCGGCACAGACTCCCGCCACAGCCGTGTGCGGTTGATTCAGGCACATGATCAATCGAGGTTCGATGCCGACTCGCAGGCGGGGACAGGGCGGTGGCCGACGTTCGGCCGGCCGGAGATTCTGGGAGTCCCGGGGGACGGTGGCGGACCTCTTCACCGGCCGCGACAACAGCCTCGGCGTGCTCCGGCTGCTGATGGCGTCGGCGGTGATCGTCTCGCACGCCGGGCCGATAGCCTTCGGCAGCGTCAGCCTCCTGAACCAGGAGTTCCACGGCCAGACCAACATCGGGAACCTGGCGGTCTACGGGTTCTTCGTGCTCTCCGGAATCCTGGTGACCCGCAGCGGCGTCCGGCTGCGGCCGGGACGGTTCCTCTGGCACCGCGCGCTGCGGCTGCTGCCGGGCCTGTGGGTCTGCCTGCTGGTGACCGGCCTGGTGATCGCGCCGGTGCTCTACCACCGGCTGCACGGCGGCACCCTGGCAGGCTTCTGGGGGAACGCGGCCAGCCCGCTGTCGTACCTCCGGCACAACCTGATCGCCGGTGAGTACCAGAGCGATGTCGCCGGAGTGATGGAGAGCGGGGCCCGAGCGGGGCTGATCCGGGTGCCCGAGTTCAACGGATCGCTCTGGTCGCTCAAGTACGAGATGCTCTGCTACCTGGCGGTGGCGGCCCTCTGCTGGGCGGGCGTCCTGCTCCGGGCCCGCCGCCTGGTGCTGGTGCTGGCGGCCTGGCTCGGCTGCATGGTGCTCGGCGACGCCCTGGCCGTGCGTTTCCTCGACCCCCGGGCGGTTCCCCGCGCGACCGTCGAGATCCCGCACCTGGGCTGGATCAACCTCAGCTTCTTCATCTACCTGGCCCTGGCGTTCACGCTGGGCGCGGTGGTGGAGCTCTACCGGCACCGGATCCGGATCAACGACGTGTGGGGCGTCCTCAGCGGGGTCCTGGTGGTGGGCTCGCTGCTGTACGGCTACTTCTTCGCCGTGGGCCTGCCCGCCTTCGCCTACCTGCTGGTGTGGCTGGCGATCCGACTGCCGAAGCCGTTCCGCCGGATCGGGGCCAAGCGCGACTACTCGTACGGGCTCTACATCTACGGCTTCCCGGTCGAGCAGCTGCTGGCCGGGTTCGGCGGCGCGTCCTACGGGCTGAACACCTACCGGGCGATGGCGGTGGCCGGGACGCTGCTCTTCGCGGTGGCCTCGTGGCACCTGGTCGAGCGGCCCGCGCTGAAGCTGAAGGACGTACGGATCCCGCTGCCGCGCTCCCGGCGCCGGCCCCCGGCCGAGGAGATCCGCCTCCCCGAACAGCAGCAGAAGGAGACCGCGCGGCCGACCGTCGGCGTCTGATCCGCCGTCAGCCGGCCTGCACGGGTGGCCGGGCAGGCCGGGTCGGTCCACGACCCGGCTCGCCCGGAGGGCGGCTATTCCACCGACGGGCGGCCCATGGCGCGGTAGTGCCAGCCGGCCGCGCGCCACTTGGCGTCGTCCAGGATGTTGCGGCCGTCCAGTATCCGGCGCTCGGCGACCACCGCGCCGAGGTCGGCGGGGTCCAGGTCGCGGAACTCCTGCCACTCGGTCAGGTGCAGGACGACGTGGGCGCCTTCGGCGGCCTCCAGGGCGGAGGCGGCGTAGGCGAGGCCGGGGAACATCTTGCGGGCGTTGTCCATGGCCTTGGGGTCGTAGACGGTGACCTGGGCGCCCTGGAGCTGGATCTGGGCCGCGACGTTGAGGGCGGGGGAGTCCCTGATGTCGTCGGAGTTGGGCTTGAAGGCGGCGCCGAGGACGGCGACCCGGCGGCCGAGGAAGCCGCCGCCGCACTGCTCGCGGGCCAGCTCGACCATCCGGGAGCGGCGGCGCATGTTGATCGAGTCGACCTCGCGCAGGAAGGTGAGCGCCTGGTCGGCGCCCAGCTCGCCGGCCCGGGCCATGAAGGCGCGGATGTCCTTGGGCAGGCAGCCGCCGCCGAAGCCGACGCCGGCGTTGAGGAACTTGCCGCCGATCCGCTCGTCGAACGAGAGCGCCTTGCTGAGCTGGACCACGTCCGCGCCCGCGCTCTCGCAGACCTCGGCCATCGCGTTGATGAACGAGATCTTGGTGGCAAGGAAGGAGTTGGCGGCGGCCTTCACCAGCTCGGCGGTGGGGAAGTCGGTGACCACGAACGGGACGCCGTCGGAGATCGGGGTCGCGTACACCTCGCGGAGCAGCGCCTCGGCCCGCTCGCTGCGGACGCCGACCACCAGGCGGTCGGGGTGCAGGGTGTCGCCGACGGCGAAGCCCTCGCGCAGGAACTCCGGGTTCCAGGCCAGCTCGGCGGCCTCGCCGACCGGGGCCAGCTCGGCCAGCCTGATCGCCAGCCGGTTGGCGCTGCCGACCGGGACGGTGGACTTGCCGACCACCAGCGCGGGGCGCTTGAGGTGCGGGGCGAGCGAGTCCAGCGCGGCGTCGACATAGGACATGTCGGCGGCGAACTCGCCCTTCTTCTGCGGGGTGTTGGTGCAGAGGAAGTGCACGTCGCCGAACTCGGCGACCTCCTCGTACGAGGTGGTGAAGCGCAGCCGGCCGGACGAGCCGGGGTGCCCGGGCACGTGCTTGACCAGCAGCTCGGCCAGGTCGGGCTCGTACATCGGGATCTTCCCGGCGGCCAGCGTGGCGATCTTCTCCGGGTCGATGTCCAGGCCGAGCACCTCGAAACCGAGCTCCGCCATACAGGCGGCGTGCGTGGCGCCGAGGTAGCCGGTGCCGATCACCGTGATGCGGAGGGTCACGCGCTTCCCCTTTTCTGGGTCGAGGTCTGGCCGGTCGGGCAGGGACCGATGGTATCCGGCACGGAGCGGCCGCGTGGCGCTGCTGCCGAGGTAACGACTTCGCCCTCCTCCTTCCGTTTCCGCCCCGAGCCCCGGGGGCCGACCGCAGAATGCCCGCATGAGCACCGAGGACGGGGCGGACTCCGCCGGACTGAGCATCTTCTCCGACCGGTCCGAGGAGGCCGGCGGCGACGGGGGGAGCGGGGCGCCGAGGCGCAGGCGCCGGGGCCGCCGGCTGCTGCTGGGCGCCCTGCTGACGGTGGTTCTGATCGCGGGCGGCTGCTCGGGGGCGGTGTACTGGACCGCCGACCACTACGCCTCCTCGGTGGACCGGATCCCGGGTGCGCTGCCCAGCCTGGCGGTGTCCGAGCGCCCGAAGCCGGTGCCCAACGCGGGCACCACCTTCCTGCTGGTCGGCCTGGACGCCAGGACCGACCCGGGGGCGCCCGCCAAGGCCCCGGCCTGGAAGGCGGGGGCGGCCCGCAGCGACACCATGATGCTGCTGCACCTGTCGGCGGACCGGAAGAACGCCTCGGTGATCTCGCTGGCCCGGGACACCTGGGTGGACGTGCCGGGCCACGGCAAGGCGAAGCTCAACGCGGCGTACTCGCTCGGCGGCCCGGCCCTGATGGTCCGGACGATCCAGGACCTCACCGGCATCCCGGTCGACCACCTGGCGGTGGTGGACTGGAACGGCTTCAGGTCCCTCACCGACGCGGTCGGCGGGGTGGACATCACCATCCCGAAGGAGATCGAGGGCAAGGGCGAGGCCAGGCACTGGGCGGCCGGCACCCAGCACATGGACGGCGCGACGGCGCTGCTCTACGTCCGCGAGCGGTACGGCCTGCCCAACGGCGACCTGGACCGGACCAAGCGTCAGCAGAACTTCCTCCGCGCGCTGATGCAGCAGACCCTCAGCTCCGGCACCCTGGGCAACCCCGGCAAGCTGACCGGCCTGCTCGGCGCCGTCGGCGAGGTGGTCAGCGTGGACGACAAGCTGAGCAACTCCGACCTGTACGACCTGGCCTGGAGCCTGCGCGCGCTGCGCGGGGACGGGGTGCGGTTCATGAACGCGCCGTTCGGCGGCTTCGGCGACGAGGGCGGCCAGTCGGTGGTCTAC
Organism: Kitasatospora sp. NPDC002040; assembly: GCF_040296785.1. Lineage (NCBI taxonomy): Bacteria > Bacillati > Actinomycetota > Actinomycetes > Kitasatosporales > Streptomycetaceae > Kitasatospora > Kitasatospora sp. NPDC002040. The sequence continues at coordinate 1,091,082 of NZ_JBEOXV010000001.1, forward strand.
CTGGACCAGCCGGTGGCCAAGCAGCTCTGGGAGGCGGTCCGGAACGACCAGGTCCCCGAGTACCTCGCCCAGCATCCAGGAACCGGCGACACGCTGGGCGAGAACGTCAGATGAGACGGTGTCACGCATGTCACGTACAGGGTAGGCAGGGGGCCAGCCTAGAATTAGGCTTACTTAACGGTAACTAACACGGTCCGAATCAAGGGGCAGGCACATGGCGGGCAACTCCGGGGCGGAATTCGACCTCTTCCAGCTCACCGAGGAGCACCAGATGCTCCGGGAGGCGGTGCGATCGCTGGCCGAGGCGAAGATCGCCCCGTTCGCGGCCGAGGTGGACGAGCAGGGCCGCTTCCCGCAGGAGGCTCTGGACGCGCTCCAGGCCAACGACCTGCACGCGGTGCACGTGCCCGAGGAGTACGGCGGCGCCGGCGCCGACGCGCTGGCGACCGTCATCGTGATCGAGGAGATCGCGCGCGTCTGCGCCTCCTCCTCGCTGATCCCGGCGGTCAACAAGCTGGGCTCGCTGCCGGTGCAGCTCTCCGGCTCCGAGGAGCTGAAGGCCAAGTACCTGGGCGCGCTGGCCCGGGGCGAGGGCATGTTCTCGTACTGCCTCTCCGAGCCGGACGCCGGTTCGGACGCGGCGGGCATGAAGACCCGCGCGGTGCGCGACGGCGACTTCTGGGTGCTCAACGGCGTGAAGCGCTGGATCACCAACGCCGGTGTCTCGGAGTTCTACACGGTGCTGGCCGTGACCGACCCGGAGAAGCGCTCCAAGGGCATCTCCGCGTTCGTGGTCGAGAAGGGCGACGAGGGCGTCTCGTTCGGCGCCCCGGAGAAGAAGCTCGGTATCAAGGGCTCGCCGACCCGCGAGGTCTACTTCGACAACGTCCGCATCCCGGCCGACCGCATGATCGGCGCCGAGGGCACCGGCTTCGCCACCGCGATGAAGACGCTGGACCACACCCGGGTCACCATCGCCGCCCAGGCGGTGGGCATCGCCCAGGGCGCGCTGGACTACGCCAAGGGCTACGTCCAGGAGCGCAAGCAGTTCGGCAAGCCGATCGGCGACTTCCAGGGCGTCCAGTTCATGCTGGCCGACATGGCGATGAAGCTGGAGGCGGCCCGTCAGCTCACCTACGCCGCCGCCGCGAAGTCGCAGCGGGTCGACGCCGACCTGACCTTCTTCGGTGCCGCGGCCAAGTGCTTCGCCTCGGACGCCGCGATGGAGATCACCGTCGACGCCGTCCAGCTGCTCGGCGGCTACGGCTACACCCGCGACTACCCGCTGGAGCGGATGATGCGGGACGCCAAGATCACCCAGATCTACGAGGGCACCAACCAGATCCAGCGGATCGTGATGTCCCGCAACCTGCCGTAGCGTCAGTTCGGCTGCAGGGCCCCGTCGGTGCGACCGGCGGGGTCCTCGCGCGTTCCGACCCGGCGGGCCGGGACGCCGGCCCAGATCTCGTTCGGGCCGGTGGAGGTGGTGAGCACGGCGTTGGCGCCGATCACGGTGCCGGCGCCGACGGTGAGCACGCCGCTCTTGCAGACGATCTTCGCGCCCGCGCAGACCACCACGCCGTCCTCCAGCACCACCCGGCGCATCGCACTGCGCTGCTGCGGCACCCAGGGGTCGGCCCGGCCGATGGTGACGCCGTTGTAGAGCGTCACCCCGGCCCCCAGGGTGGTGTACGGGTGCAGGACGGTGCCGAAGCCCCGGTGGAAGACCTGCAGCCCGGGGCCGATCTCGACGGCGGCCGGGACCTCCATCCCGTACAGCGCGAGGGCCTCCTGGACCAGGCGCCCGAACAGGCGGCTGCGGCGGCGGTGGATCAGAGCGGTGACCAGCGACATGGAGCACATTGTGACGGCCCGGGCGCGGACGGTGCGCCATCGGCGCGGACATTGTTCCGGTGCTGTCACAGCGGGGCCAGGGGGGTAACCCGGCCGCTTCCCCGGCCCGTGTGACAGGGTGAACAGCCACTCGAACCGGGGGAACACACCATGAACAAGCGTCACCTGCCCGCTGCCGCCACCGCGCTCCTCGCCGCTGCCGTGATAGCCCTGACCGCCTGCGGGCCGAGCGAGGCGAAGCCCGAGGCGGTGCCGACGGCGACCGCCGTCGCGTCCGGTGCGCCCGGCGCCGCGCCCGCGCCCGCTTCCGCCGCTTCGGCGAAGCCCGTCCCGGTGTCCTCCGCCTCAAAAGGGGCACCCAAAGCGCCCAAAGCTTCGGCCCCGGTGGCGGATTGCCAGGCCGACGCCGCCCAGGTAGGCCACGTGATCGAGGCCGCCGAGGTCGGCTACGCCACCCACGTGTGGATGAAGGCCAAGGAGACCAGGTTCGTCTGCGGCCCGGACCTGCCGGGGGCGAGCCACTTCGAGGCGACCGGCGCCGTGAAGGTCTTCGAGTTCACCAACGAGGTCAGGACCTACGTGCTCGCCGACCTGAAGGAGAAGCCGTTCCCGCTGAACGACTTCATGGCCCGCGCGGAGGCCTGCCTGACCGACCGGAGCGCGGTGCAGCGGCCGTACGGCTGCTACGGCAACCAGTTCGCGGTCAAGGTGGACGCCGCCGGCAGGATCAGCGAGATCCACCAGCTCTACCGCCCCTGAGCTCAGGACGCGGGCACCGGCCGGTCGTTCTGGATCGCCTGGAACAGTTGCTGCGAGGCGTTCTGGGCCCAGAGGATCGAGGACCCGGCCGGGGTCTGGTAGTTCTGGTCGGCGATCGGCACGGTGACGGTCCGTCCGCCGGAGCCCGCCACCTCGTCCATCTGCACCCCGAACTGGGCCAGGGTCCACAGCGAGCTGCCTCGGTCCACCGTCAGGGCGTCCAGGGCGGCGCTCAGGAACGGGTACAGCACGAAGGGGTCGAGCAGGGTGGACGGGCTCAGCACCTCCCCGGCCAGCGCCTGCAGGAAGGCCTGCTGGTTCTTGATCCGGCTGAGGTCGGAGTCCGGCAGGGAGTAGCGGGTGCGGACCAGCTGGAGCGCCTCGGTGCCGTTCAGGGTCTGGCAGCCGGCCGGCAGGTCGGCGCCGGACTTGGCGTCGACCACCGGCTGGTCCAGGCACATCTTCACCCCGCCCAGCGCGTCGACGATGTCCACGATGCCGGTGAAGCCGACCTCGACGTAGTGGTCGATCCGGATGCCGGTGTTCTGCTCCACCGTCTGCACCAGCAGCTGCGGCCCGCCCTCGGCGAAGGCCGCGTTGATCTTGTTCTTGCCGTGGCCCGGGATGGTCACGTAGCTGTCGCGCGGGATGCTCATCAGCACCGGGCCGTTGTCGCCCTTGTGCAGCACCATGACGGTGTCGGTGTTGACCCCCGACTCACCGCCGACGTGCAGGTCCTGCTGTTGCTGACCGGTCAGCCCGGCCCGGCTGTCCGAGCCGACCAGCAGCCAGTTGGTGCCGGGGCCGTCGGCCGGCCGGCCCGACCAGTCGGCGACCGCGTCGGTGTGCCGGATCCTCCCGTCGGCCCAGAACCAGGTGCCGACCGCCGTCGCGACCAGCGCGAGCAGCAGCAGTCCGACCGTCCAGAGCACGATCCGCCACCAGCGCCGGCGCCGCCGCGGCGGCTTCGCGGCCGGGCCCCCGCGCGGGTTCAGCGAGGGCGGCAGCGGGGGTTCGGAGCCGTACGCGCCGGGAGTGCCGGTGGGCCTGCCGCTGCTGCTCATGCCTCCAGGGTGGGCTCCCCGGGCCCGGACGGCTGTCCGGTGGGGGCCGTCCGGGTGACACCGGCTGACGGTGGCTCAGATCTGACGCCGCCTCATGCCGCCTCGCTTCGCATCACGTCACTTCGCGTCACTTCACGTCGGGCACCGCGGTGTCGCCCTTGAAGGCGTCGAAGACCTGCTTGGCCTTCGCGGTGTCCCACTTCACCGCGGACTCGCCGGTGGGGGTGCGGAAGTCCGGATTGGCGATCGGCACGGTCATCGACTTCCCCTCGCCGCCGGAGACCGAGCGCATCGCCAGGAAGAGCGAGCCGAGGTCGCCGAGACCGGCGTCGTCGTCCACGATCAGGGTGCCCAGGCCCGAGCTGACCATCGGGTAGAAGGTGAACGGGTTGAGCAGGGTGCCGGGCGAGGCGGCCTGGTTGGCCAGCGCGGAGAGGAACTTCTGCTGGTTGCGCATCCGGCCCAGGTCCTGGTCGGCCATCTGGTGCCGCTGCCGGACGAAGGCCAGCGACTCCTTGCCGCTGAGCGACTGGCAGCCGGCCTTGAGGTTGAGCCCGGAGTCCTTGTCGGCGATCGGCTTGTCGATGCACATGTCCACCCCGCCGACCGAGTCCACGATGCCGACGAAGCCGGCGAAGCCGATCTCGGCGTAGTGGTCGATCCGCAGGCCGGTGTTGTGCTCGACGGTCTGCACCAGCAGCTTGCCGCCGCCGGTGTTGAAGGCCGCGTTGATCTTGGTGGTGGTGGCGGGGACGGTCTTGCCGTTCCCGTTGGTGTTGGGGTGCGCCGGGACGGTCACCCAGGAGTCGCGCGGGATGCTCATCAGGGTGTTCCCGTTGTCCCCGACGTGCAGCAGCATCATCGAGTCGCTGCGCTTGCCCACGGCGGAGCCGGTGTGCAGCGCGTCCTCGTCCGCGTCGGTCAGCCCCTCGCGGCTGTCCGAGCCGACGATCAGCCAGTTGGTGCCCTTCCCGGCGGGCGGGCGGCCGTCGTACGAGACCAGCACGTTCTCGTGGTTGAGCTTCGAACCGGCCCAGAACCAGGTGCCGGCGGCGGTCAGCATCAGTGCGGCCAGCGTGCCGTAGACCCCGACCTTGATCTTCCGGCTGCGCGGCCAGCGCGCGTTGGCGGGCCGGGGCGCGCGGGGCGGCTTCGGCGGACCCTGCGGGCCCTGCGGTCCGGGCGGTATCGGAGCGCCGGGGGCGCGGGGCGGGACGGCGCCCGCGCCGCGGGGGTTGAGCTCCGGCGGCAGTGCGGACCCGGCCTGGGCCGGCACCGGCGGCGCGGTGGGCGGGGCGACCGGGGGCGCGGCCGGGCGGCGGGGCGCCGGGGCGCCGGGGCCGCGCGGGTTCAGCCCCGGCGGCAGCGGGGGCTCGTCGCGGTACGGGTTCGGCCCGCCCTCGGAGCCGTAGGACCCGTACGCGCCGCCACTGCCGCCGCCCGGGCGGTCCTCCTGCCACGTGTTCATGTGGGGAAGAATGCCCGAAAGCAGGACCCCGCAGTGCAACGGGGTCTCCCACCAGGGCCCTTGTGACCGAGTTGATGCACGCCCCGGACCGCGCGGCCGAATGTTCACGGACTGGAACGAACCTTGACCCGTTCGAACACAGCGTGGTCCCATGGCCGGTATGGAGCAGCAGAGGATTCTCACGCGGAGGCGACACGTCGACCTGCTGCGCGTGTCCTGCTCCCTCTGTAGTGGCTGACCGCACGCCACCTTCCCTTCCTGCTTTCCCCCGCGCAGCGCCGCGCGCTCAGCCCTGCCCGCTTCCACACCCCAGGGGTGCCCCATGGCCACCGTCCTGTCCGTCTCCGGCTCGCCCTCCGCCGCCTCCCGCACCACCCGCCTGCTGCGCCACGTCGACGCCCGCCTCACCGGCCACGGCCACCGGGTGATCCCGCTGGAGGTGCGCAGCCTGCCCCCGGCCGCGCTGCTCTCCGCCGACACCAGCGATCCCCAACTAGCCCGCGCCATCGAGCTGTTCGCCGAGGCGGACGGGGTGGTGATCGGCACCCCGGTCTACAAGGCCGCGTACTCGGGTCTGCTGAAGACCCTGCTGGACGTCCTGCCGCAGTACGCGCTCGCGGGCAAGGCGGTGCTGCCGCTGGCCACCGGCGGCTCGACCGCGCACGTGCTGGCCGTCGACTACGCGTTGCGGCCGGTGCTCTCCTCCATGGGGGCCGGGCACATCACCCAGGGCTGGTTCGTGCTGGACCGGCACATCAGCGCCCGCGAGGACGGCAGCACGCTGATCGAGCGGGAGACGGAAGCCCTGCTCACGCCGGTGGTGGACGCCTTCGCGACGGCGCTCGCGCGACAGGGCGAGCCGGCCCTGGTGGCATGACCCCTGAGACGGGCGGCGGGAACCCCTAGGGGGAGGGGGCCCGCAGCCCGTACATCGGTCGTTGGTCGGCTTCCTCCCGGCGGATGACGATCCGTTCGGACGGCGCTCCTAACGTGGTTCTTACCTCGCTACTCCAGTCAGCACCACCTGGGGGGTGGGGGCAGCCCCAGGATCAAGACGGCAGACCGCACCATGTCCCCGGACGGGTGCGCTGCGGAAGTCTTGGGGCCGACGGGTGGACCACAGACCGAGGAGAATCCAGTGACGACGGCAGCCAGCGCCGTGAAGGACCAGCAGCTTTCCGGCGGCCCCGCCGCTCCGGCCGCGGCCGCGCGGCAGGTGACCAAGGCGTACGGCGCGGGCGAGACCCGGGTCACCGCCCTCGACGCCGTCGACGTGGACATCCACCGCGGCCGGTTCACCGCCATCATGGGGCCCTCCGGCTCCGGCAAGTCGACCCTGATGCACTGCCTCGCGGGCCTGGACACCGTCTCGGAGGGCCGGATCTGGATCGGTGACACCGAGATCACCGGCCTGAAGGACCGTCAGCTCACCAAGCTGCGCCGGGACAAGATCGGCTTCATCTTCCAGTCCTTCAACCTGCTCCCCACGCTCAACGCGCTGGAGAACATCACGCTCCCGATGGACATCGCGGGCCGCAAGCCCGACGCCGCCTGGCTGGACACCGTGGTCTCCACCGTCGGCCTGGCCGACCGCCTCAAGCACCGGCCGACCCAGCTCTCCGGCGGCCAGCAGCAGCGCGTCGCGGTGGCCCGGGCGCTGGCCGCCCGCCCCGAGATCATCTTCGGCGACGAGCCCACCGGCAACCTCGACTCCCGCTCCGGCGCCGAGGTGCTCACCTTCCTCCGCCGCTCGGTGGACGAGCTGGGCCAGACCATCGTGATGGTCACCCACGACCCGGTCGCCGCCTCCTACGCCGACCGCGTGCTCTTCCTGGCGGACGGCCGCCTGGTGGACGAGATGCACGCCCCGACCGCCGATTCCGTCCTCGAGCGCATGCGCCGCTTCGACGGCAAGCGCACCAGCTGAGACGGGGTCAGAAACCGATGCTGCTCAAGACCTCCCTACGGAGCTTCTTCGCCCACAAGGGGCGGATGGCGCTCTCGCTCATCGCTGTGGTCCTCTCGGTCGCGTTCGTCTCCGGCACCCTGGTGTTCTCCAACACCGCGACCTCCACCTTCGACAAGCTCTTCGCCACCACGGCCACCGACATCTCGGTCCGGCCGGCCATGCCCGAGGGTGCCGACGGCGAGCGGCCGGGCGACGAGCTCCGCACCGTCCCGGTCGGCCTGGAGAAGACGATCGCCGCCCAGCCGGGCGTCAAGTCGGCCCGCGGCGACGTCACGGTGCAGAACGCGGTGCTGGTCAACCCGGTCACCAACAAGGCGGTCGGCCCGACCAGCGGTGCCCCGACCATCACCGGTTCGTGGAGCAACGACCAGTCCATGCTGAAGATCACCTCGGGCGCCGCTCCGGCCGGTCCGAGCCAGATCGTGCTGGATGCGGACACCGCCAAGAAGGCGGGTCTGGGCCTCGGCTCCAAGCTGCGGGTGATCGTCCAGAGCGGCAACCACGACTTCACCATCTCCGGCATCGCCACCTTCCAGACCACCAACCCCGGTGCGGCGCTGGCCTTCCTGGACCTGCCCACCGCGCAGCGCGACCTGCTGGGCAAGGAGGCGTTCAGCACCGTCGAGGTGACGGGCGACGGCTCCAGGACCAACGACCAGCTGAAGGCCGCCGCACTGGCCGCCGTCGGTAGCGGGTACCAGGTGCTCACAGCTGAGGAGCAGAAGGCCGAGGGCAAGTCCCAGATGGGCTTCCTCGACTTCATGAAGTACGCGATGCTCGGCTTCGCCGGCATCTCGCTGCTGGTCGGCGGCTTCCTGATCATCAACACCTTCTCGATGCTGGTGGCCCAGCGCACCCGGGAGATCGGGCTGATGCGCGCCATCGGCAGCAGCCGCAGCCAGGTCAACCGCTCGGTGCTGATCGAGGCGCTCTTCCTCGGTGTGCTCGGCTCCACCCTCGGCCTGCTGGCCGGCATCGGCCTGGCCATCGGCCTGATCCAGCTGATGAAGGCCACCGGGATGAACCTCTCCTCCGCCGATCTGGAGATCGGTGCCAGCGTGCCGATCGCCTCGTACGCGGTGGGCATCGTGATCACCGTGCTGGCGGCCTGGATCCCGGCCCGCCGGGCCTCCCGGATCTCCCCGATGGCGGCGCTGCGCGATCACGGCACTCCCACCGAGGCCAAGGCCAACCGGGTCCGCGCTGTGATCGGGCTGGTCCTCGCGGCCGGCGGTACCGCGCTCCTGTTCGCCGCCGCCGGTGCGAGCTCGGCCGGTACGGGCGGCCAACTCCTGGGCGCGGGCGTCTTCCTGAGCCTGGTCGGCCTGGTGGTGCTCGGTCCGCTGCTCTCCACCTGGATGGTCGGGGCGCTCGGTGCGGTGCTGCCCGCACTGTTCGGCCCGGCCGGCCGGCTGGCCCAGCGCAACGCGACTCGCAACCCGCGCCGTACCGGCGCCACCGCCGCCGCCCTGATGATCGGTCTGGCGCTGGTCACCGGAGCTTCGGTGGTCACCTCCTCGATGGTCTCCTCGGCCAACGAGCAGATCGACAGCTCCGTGGGCGCCGACTACATCGTGCAGTCCCGGCAGGGCACGGCGCTGACCCCGGCGATCGTGGCGGCGGCCCGGTCCACCCCCGGCCTCAAGCACCTGACGCTGCAGAAGTCGATCGACGCCGTGCTCACCACGCCGGACGGCACGCAGAGCAAGAAGGAGTTGACCATCGCCGCCAACACCTTCACCCAGGACTTCAAGTTCCCGGTGGAGTCCGGCTCGGCGGAGGCCGCCTTCGCGGTCGGCGGCATCGCGGTCGACGGCAAGTTCGCCAAGGAGCACGGTCTCAAGGTCGGCGACCGGATCAAGGCCGACTACGAGCAGGGCCGCATCCAGGAGCTGACGGTCGGTGAGATCTCGAAGCCGGGCAGCGAGTTGTTCGACGGCAACTTCTTCACCAGCATCGACACGGTCTCCCAGGTCATCCCGACCGCGGATCTCCCGGCCGACCAGGCGATCTTCGCCGTAGCCGCCGACGGTGCCGACCCGGCCAGGACGCTGGCCGCGCTGGAGGACTCCCTCAAGGAGTACCCGCAGCTGATGATCAAGGACCGGGCGGGCTACAAGGAGATCATCCAGACCCAGGTCAACTCCCTGCTCTACATGGTCTACGGCCTGCTCGGCCTGGCGATCGTGGTCGCCGTCCTGGGCGTGGTCAACACCCTCGCCCTCTCGGTGGTCGAGCGCACCCGGGAGATCGGACTGCTCCGCGCCATCGGCCTCTCCCGCCGCCAGCTCCGCCGGATGATCCGCCTCGAATCCGTGGTGATCGCCCTCTTCGGCGCCCTGCTCGGCACCGGCCTCGGCCTCGCCTGGGGCGTCACCTCCCAGCAGGTGCTGTCCGGCCAGGGGCTCAACCTGCTGACCGTCCCGGTCGGCACCATCGTGGCGATCCTGCTCGCCTCCGCGGTGATCGGCCTGCTCGCCGCCCTCCTCCCGGCCTTCCGGGCCGGCCGGATGAACGTCCTCGCGGCCATCGCGACGGACTGACGCACCATCGGATGAGATCCGACGAAGGGGCCGCCACGGGGGTGCGGCCCCTTCGTCGTCGTTCGGTGCGGGCTCAGTCCAGCGCGTCCCCGAACAGGTGGTTGCCCACCTGGTCCGGGTCGGTGCTGGTGTAGAACCCCCGGAACGCGGACAGCAGTTCCGCCTCCGAGAGGACCCCGTCCCGGTCGGTGTCCAGCTTCTCGAACGCGAACCGCGCCGCCGCCTCGGAGGACCCGAAGGCCCGCTGGAAGTCCCAGAACTCCGCCGCCGAGATCCACCCGTCCTCGTTCCGGTCCATCAGCCGGAAGACCGCCAGCGCGGCCGGCCGCAGCACGTCGTCGAACGCCCCCGGCGCCTCCGCCAGCAGCCGCATGCCGACCCGGTACTCGTGCCGCTGGATCTTCTGGTCCCGGTTGCTGTCCAGATCGGCGACCAGCGCCCGCCACCACCCCTGGGACGCCTTCAGCATTGCCACCGCCTTCGGCGAGTCGAAGTCCGCCCCGGCGGCCACCACCGTCCGCACCGCCAGCCCGAGCACGTCGGAGGCGTCGATCAGCCCGTCCCGGTCCAGGTCGGCCCGCCCGAAGCAGAGGTCGATCTTCCGGTCGAGCGCGTCGGGGCTGGCTGTGATGGTCATACCGTGTTCCTTCGTCCTGGGCCGTCCGGGCGGAGCAGAGCCTAGGGAGCAGCGACGACGGGCGGCAACCGACCGGTCCCGGATGCACCAATCGCCATCTGATCGGAGCACGGGCCGGACTGCCCGTTGACGGGCATCCCGCTCGGCCTGCCGGCTCCTTTCGGGTTCGACCTGGGGACCACGGGTCTGCTGCCGTACTGAGGGGTGGCCGGAGGGCTGTTCGTGTACTGGTGAGATCATCTGCCGCATGTTTCCTGCCGACCCGCCCCTGCCCTCCGGCGTGCCCTTCACCGTCGAGGCGGCCGAACGGTGGCGTGCCGCGCGTACCGCGCACCGCTGGGAGAGCCGGTGGCTGGCCCTGCTGCCGCTCGGGCTCTGCCTGTTCGCGATGGTCGCGGCCGGGGTCCCGGCCGTCTGCAGCCCGCTCCAGCCGTGCGAGCAGGACTGGACGGAAGACCTGGTGGCCGTCGCGCTGCTGGCTGAGGCCTTGGTGCTGCTGGCCCGGCCCCGGGGACAGGTGCTCGTTCCGTACGGGCTGCTGCCGCTGGTCTGGTATCTGCCCCAAGGCCTGCCGGACGGGCCGAGCCGATGGGTCGTGCTGATCGGACAGGCGCTGCTGGCCTGGCTGCTGACCGTGGTCGAGGTCGGCCGCCGCAGGGCGCGGCAGCAACTCGCCGACCTGATGGGGCCGGAGGTGCCGTACCCGTGGACGGCTGCGGGTGGGCCCTCGCCGTTCGGCGCCGACCCGGTCCGGCCGACCGTGCGGCGGATGGGGGGACTGCTGCTGCTCGGTACGGCCGTACTGCTGCTGGGCCTGGGGCTGGACCGGCAGGCCGTGAGTGACGAACGGGCCGCCGACGCCCAGCCGGTGCAGGGCACCGTGCTGTCCTCGGACGAGGACGGCTCCACCGTGCTCAGGTACGCCCTGCCCGGTGACCCGGTCGTGCGCTCGGTCGAACTGGAGGTGTGGTGGGACGCCACCCCGCAGCCGGGCGACACCCTCCCGCTGCTGGCCGACCAGGACGGCTGGGCCCGGCTCGCGGGCGACCCGTACGACCCGACGGTCTGGGCGATGGGCGCGACGGTGGTCGGCGGGGTCGGGCTGATCGCGCTGGCCTCGGCCGCGCGGGCGGTCCGGATCAGGCGCGGCTTCGACCGGCCGGGTGCGCCGGCGCTCCGGGTGCTCGTCCATCCGCACCCGAGCGAGGAAGCGGTCGGGCCGGTGCTCGGGATGCCGCTCTGGAAGCTGAACACCCGGGAGATCCGCAGCTGGCACGAAGGGGTCTGGTCCGAGGGCCCCGTGGCGGAGTACGACGAGGAAGAGGACGAGGGCGAGGATGCGCCGCCGCCGGGAGAGCCGGTGGAGGCCCTCCTCTACCAGGGGCCTGACGGGGCGTCGGCCCAACTGCTGGTCCGCCCCTGGGTGGTCGGTGACTCGCCGGACGACGTCGGCGGGCCCCCGGTGGACTGGCTGGCCCTGGTCTGCACACCCGAGGTCCAGCTGTTCGACCGCCGGACCGCCCAGTCCGCCCGGCCCGCACTGCCCACGCTGATCAAGCCCGCTCCCGCCCCGCCGGTCCCCGCTCCCGTCGGCCCGGTGCCGGCTGCCCGCTGGTCGATGCCCGCGCCGCTCCGGCTGGCCTCCGGCCCGGTGGCCGCGCTGGTGCTCGGGTTCCTGGTGGTCAGCAGCTCGGACCACGGCTGGTGGGACGGGCTGCTGCGGCCGCTCACGTTCGGGGTGCTCGCGTTCACCGGTGTGGTGACCGCGCTCGGCTGGCAGCTGGTGATGGACCGGAGCGGTGTGTGGGTGGCCACGGGGCTCACCTGCCGTCAGGTCGGCTGGGAGCAGCTCGCCGGGGCGAAGGCCAAGGGCGGGCGGGTGACCCTCCGGATCCGGGGCGGCGAGGAGATCGGGTTCGGGAACTGGCTCACCCGGTGGTTCGGAGCGCGCGGCTACCGGGCCGAGGAGCTGGCCGCGGCCCTCGCCCACGCGGCCCGCGCGGAGGAGCACCGGCCCACCGGCCGGGCCCCCGGCCCGCTGTCGTACCGTCAGCTGCTGGTCAACCGGGTCTCGCTGGCGGCCTACCTGCTGCTGACGGTCGCGGTCTTCCTGGACGTCCGGAGCTGGTTCTAGCGGCAGCCGGTCCCGCTGGCCGCGGATCCGCCCCAAAACAGTAGCCATGGACATAGTAGCTATGTACTCTATTGCCATGAGCACGAGTGCACCTGGTCCCACGCCCGGCTTCCTGGTCTGGCGGCTCGCCAACAAGTGGCGGGTCGCGGTCGACCGCGCGGTGGCCCCGCTGGGTCTCACCCACGCCCAGTACTCGCTGGTGGCGTCGCTGTACGGCATGCAGCGGGCCGGGGAGCGGCCCAGTCAGCGCCAACTGGCCGACCACACCGGGCTGGAGGCGTTGTACGTGTCGAAGCTGGCGCGGGCGCTGGAGTCGGCCGGGCTGATCGAGCGGGCCCGTGATCCGCGCGATCCGCGGGCCGTGCAGCTCGCGCTCACCGAGCAGGGGCAGGTGGTCACGCGTCAGGCCGTCGCCGTGGTCCAGGAGCTGCTGGCGCAGTTGCTGGAGCCGCTCGGCGGCCCCGACGCCCCACGGGCGCGCGCGTTCACGGACGAGCTGACGACCCTGTTGGACGCGCCTCTCACGCCGTCCCTGCCGACCGACCACACCACTCAGGGGAGAACACCATGACCGGCACCGCCCCCCTCGCCGACGCCCGCGCGCTCGGCCTGGCCCACTACGCAGCCCGTGGCGTCCTGGAGCACGTCCTGGCCCGGCACGGCCTCACCTTCCAGCAGCAGGTCGCCCTGAGGGCCGCGGTCACCGCCGAGGCCCCGCAGACGCGGGACGGGCTGGTCGCCCAGGTCGGCGCCGCCCTCAAGTCCGATCCGGCCGAAGTCCGAGCCACCGTCGACGCGCTGCTGGCCCGGCGGCTGCTCCTCGCGGACGGTGTGCACCTGGGCCCCACCGACGCGGGGCGCGCCTTGCTCGCCGCCGTCGGCGCGGAGACCGCGCCCGTCACCGCCCGGGTCTGGGGCGGCATCCCCGTCGAGGACCTGGCCGCCGCCGGCCGCGTCCTCGCGCTGGTCACCGAGCGCGCCGACGCGGAGCTCGCGGCACTGACCGGCTGACTGGCTGACCGGGCCTCAGGGCGGCGCCGAGCCGGGGCCGGTCCACCTCGCCTCGACGGATGGTCGGTCACCCGGCCGGTGCGGCGGTCGGCCGGCCCGCTACGGGCAGCTGATCTCGGTGCCCGTGCTGGCAGTAACCGCAGGGGTGGCCGACGGGGTGGGGACGGCCGGCGTCGGGGAGGGCGGGGCGGCCACGCCGGTGACACCGGTGTAGTCGGTGCCCGCGATGACCTGCATGGTGGCGCCGAGGCCCGGGGTGGCGACGAGTTCGGCGTGCGGGAGGGCGGCGGCCACGGTCTTGACCGACTCGTCCCAGCGCGGGTCGTAGCGGACGGTGGTGCGGGTGGTGGAGCCGCCGCCCGCGTTGGAGGGGGCGCCGGTGGTGGCGAAGCCGGCCTTGCGGAGGTCGCCGTCGACCCGGGCGCCGAGCCCGACCACGCCTGCGCCGTTGAGCACCTGGACGTGGATCTGTCCGGGCGGGACGGTGCCTGCGGGCAGAGCGACGGAGCTGGGGGCGGCAGCGGTCGGCCGGTCGGTGAGCGGATGCCCCTCCCGGACGGCGGCGAACAGCGCCTTGGCCGCCTTCTCGTCCCAGCGGACGGTCGAACCCCAGCCCTCCACCTGGTAGTTGACGTCGCCGATCGGCACGGTGGCGAAGTCGGCCCGGGCGGGCGAGAGGTCCTTGAGCCGGGTGCCGAGCTGGACCAGGTCCTCGGTGCTCAGGCCCTTGTCGGCCTTGATCGACGTGAGCACGGCGTCGGTCACCCGGGCCAGCTTGACCGGGTTGAGCAGGGTGCCGGTGCCGGTGGCCTGCCGGAGCAGCTGGGCCAGGAACTTCTGCTGGCGCTGCATCCGCCCGAGGTCCGAGCTGCCGTCCACGTGCCGGGCCCGGACGTACTTGAGCGCCCCGGCGCCGTCCAGCCGGGTGGTCCCGGCGGGCAGGTCGAGGCCGGAGTACTCGTCCTTGAGCGGCCGGGAGGTGCAGACCTCGACCCCGCCCAGCGCGTCCACGGTGGAGACGAAGGAGAGGAAGTTGATCTGGAGGTAGTGGTCGATCCGCAGACCGGTGTTCTGCTCCACGGTGCGGACGGTGAGCGGGGCGCCGCCCATCCCGTACGCCGCGTTGATCTTGCCGTGGCCGTCCGGGACCTGCCGCCCGGTGGTGAGGTCCTGGTGGGCGGGGATCGCCACGTAGGAGTCGCGCGGGATGCTGATCACGCTGGCCCGGCCGCCGTCCTCGGCGAGCTGGACGATCATCATGGTGTCGGTGCAGTGGCAGGACTCGCCGCCCGCGTGCAGCACGTTCTTGAGGGTGTCGACGGGGATGCCCTCGCGGTCGTCGGTGCCGACCACCAGGAAGGTGGTGACGCCGTCGTCGGCGGGCCGGTCCTTGGCCTGGTCGAAGGCGTCCACCCGGCCGATCGCGTCGCCGACGCCGTTCAGCAGGGCCCGGCCGCCGCAGGCGGTGGCCAGGATCGCGAGCGAGACCGCACCCGCGAGCCAGCCACCCCAGCGGCGGCGGCGTGGGGTGCGTTCCTGCTCGGGGCGCGGGGCGGTGGGCGGCATCTCTCGGATGGTAGGCGGGGGGTCGGGCGGCCCGGCGGGGGCGCGCCGACCGGTTAGGCCGGACGCCGGGTGGTCGTGGGTACTGTCGATGGAACGTTTCTGCGGACCTCGCGCAGAGAACCGAACCTGACAAGGCCGGGCAGCCGCCGGTACGGTGGGCCCCGATGAACACCAAGGCTGCTGAGGAGCTGCCGGCGGTCTCCGTGATCATGCCGGTGCTCAACGAGGAACGTCACCTGCGGGCCGCCGTGCGGCACATCCTGGAGCAGGAGTACGCGGGCGGGCTGGAGGTGGTGATCGCCCTCGGTCCGTCCACCGACCGCACCGACGAGATCGCCGCCGCGCTGGCGGCCGAGGACGACCGGGTGCGCACCGTGCCCAACCCCAGCGGCCGTACCCCCGCCGGGCTGAACGCCGCGATCCGGGGCTCGCGTCACCCGATAGTGGTACGGGTCGACGGGCACGGCCTGCTCACGCCCGGGTACGTCGCCACCGCCGTCCGCCTGCTCGGTGAGATGGACGCGGCCAACGTCGGCGGCATCATGCACGCCGAGGGCGAGACCGAGTGGGAGCACGCGGTCGCCGCCGCGATGACCTCGAAGATCGGCGTCGGCAACGCGGCCTTCCACACCGGCGGGCTGGCCGGTCCGGCCGAGACGGTCTACCTCGGGGTGTTCCGCCGCGAGGTGCTGGAGCGGCTGGGCGGCTACAACGAGGAGTTCGTCCGGGCCCAGGACTGGGAGCTGAACTACCGGATCCGCCAGGACGGCGGGCTGATCTGGTTCACCCCGCAGCTCAAGGTGACCTACCGGCCCCGGCCGAGCGTCCGGGCCCTGGCCAAGCAGTACAAGGACTACGGCCGCTGGCGCAGGGTGGTCACCCGGTACCACAAGGGCTCGGTCAACCTCCGCTACCTGGCGCCGCCGGCCGCCCTGCTCGGCGTGGTCGGCGGGCTGGTGCTCGGCGCCGCGCTGCACCCGGCCTTCCTGGTCCTGCCCGGCGGCTACCTGCTCGCCATCCTCGGCGGCTCGCTGCTGGAGGGCCGCAAGCTGGCCGGCCGGGCCCGGGTCCTGCTCCCGGTGGCCCTCGCCACCATGCACCTGAGCTGGGGCTTCGGCTTCCTCACCTCCCCGCGCAAGCTGGCCCGCAAGGTGATCGCCAGCACCGCGCCCGAGCCGATGAAGCCGGTCAGCGAGTCCAACTAGCCCACGCCGCAACCCCCATGGCGCTATCTTCGGCGCCATGGGGAACTCCGTGCGGGTGGAAGACAGCGCCGACGTCGACGAGCGGGCGGTGATCGGGCCCGGCAGTACGGTCTGGCACCTGGCCCAGGTCCGCGAGGACGCGGTGATCGGCGCCGACTGCATCATCGGCCGGGGCGCGTACGTCGGCCCCGGGGTCCGGATCGGCGACCGGGTCAAGCTGCAGAACCACGCCCTGGTCTACGAGCCCGCCGTCCTGGAGGACGGCGTCTTCGTCGGCCCGGCCGCCGTGCTCACCAACGACCTCTACCCGCGCTCGGTCGACCCCGACGGCCGGCTCAAGCGCGGCGACGACTGGCACGCCAAGGGTGTGACGCTCCGTCAGGGCTGCTCGATCGGCGGCCGCGCGGTGCTGGTCGCGGGCGTCACCGTCGGCCGCTGGGCCCTGGTCGCCGCCGGCGCCGTGGTGCACCGGGACGTCCCCGACTTCGCCCTGGTGGCCGGCGTCCCGGCCCGCCGGATCAAGTGGGTCGGCCGGGCCGGCGAGCCCCTCACCGACGCGGGCGACGGCCACTGGCACTGCCCCCGCACCGGCGAGCGCTACGTCGAGACCGACGGCACCCTGCGCGAGGCCACGCCCTGACCACGGAGGTCGGCAACGGGGTGCGCCGCTCCGGCCCGCCGGCCGCCCGGCGCGATCCGCAGCAGCGGCCCTACCGCCCCTGGAGGTGGGCCGACCAGGAGCGGATGGCCGGGAGGCGCTGGTAGAGGACGTTGCCCGGGCACTCGGTGTTGAAGGCGTCGCGGTGGCCGGAGACGGTGCGGAAGGTGGCGGAGGTGCCCTTCTTGAACTTGCTGCCGTCCGAGGCCGAGGTGAGGGTGACCGAGCCGTTGGCGTCCTGGCCGGTGAGGCCGAGCTTCCAGGCGGCCGCCTTGGCGATGCCGTCGACCTGGGCCTGCGGCACGGTGTCGGAGCTGTAGCGGCCGAGCGCGGCGACCCCGGCGGTGTCGGTGTTGAAGCCGAGGGTGTGGGCGCCGAGCACGGGCCGGTCCACGCCGCCGGCCCGGCCCTCGTAGATCGTGCCGCAGCGGTCGACCAGGAAGTTGTAGCCGATGTCCCGCCAGCCGTTGCTCTTCACGTGGTACTGGTAGATCGCCCGGATCACCTTGGACGCGTCGGAGCAGGCGTAGTCGTTGGCGGTGTCGGTGTGGTGCACGAAGACCGCGCGGACCGGTCCGGTGTACTCGAAGGCGGGTTCGCGCAGGCTCTCGTCGGCGCCCCAGCCCGCCCGGGTGACGATGCCGGGGCGCGGCCCCTCGTGGGCGGCCGACGGCAGGGTGCGGGCGGTGGGCGTGCCGGGGTCGACCAGTTCGGCCCGCAGCCCGGCCGGCCGGTTGCCGGAGACCCGGACCGCGACCCCGTCGCTGGGCCCGACCCAGAGCGGTGCGGTGGCACCCCGGCGGGCCCGTTCGGGGCCGTCGGTGTCGGGCCGGTCGTCCGCCTCGACGGTGAGCGGGTGCCAGTCGCCCCACACCCCGGCGAGCGAGCGGACCCGGACCTCCACCGAGCCGTCGAACACCGCCGCGGGGTCGTCCCAGCTCACCCCGACCAGCGAGAACGCGGTGGTGTCCCGCTCGACCGGCCCCCGCTGACCCGCCGTCAGCGGGAAGGTGCTGACACCGCCGGGGGAGGACTGGGCGAGGGCGGGTTGGGGGAACAGCAGGAGGGAGCCGGCGGCGATGAGCAGGGAGAGGCGCATAGAAGGGATATTGCGCGCAAAACGGATCTGACGCCACGCCAGTTCGTCCGCCTGGCCTCCCCTCCCGGGGCGCCGCCGGAGGTCGTAGGCTGGACCGCACCATGACTGCGCCCTTCGCTGCCGACGCCCGCACCCCCGCCGAGCTGCTGCACGCATATCTGCGCGCGGGAGCCCCCGACGCCGACCCGTCCCGCCCCCTGGTCACGTTCTACGACGACGCGACCGGCGAGCGGGTGGAACTCTCCGCCAAGACCTTCGACAACTGGGTGGCCAAGACCGCCAACCTGCTCCAGGACGAGCTCAACGCGGGCCCCGAGACCCGCGCCGCGCTGCTCCTGCCGGCCCACTGGCAGAGCGCCGTCTGGCTGCTCGCCTGCTGGTCGGTCGGGGTGACCGCGGTTCCGGGCGGCAGCCCGGCCGACGCCGACCTGGTGGTCAGCGGCCCGGACGGCCTGGAGACCGCCAAGGACTGCTCCGGCGAGCGGGTGGCGCTCGCGCTGCGCCCGCTCGGCGGCCGCTTCCCCGAACGCCCGGACGGCTTCCTCGACTACGCCGCGGAGGTCCCCGGGCAGGGCGACCGGTTCGCCCCGTACTCGCCGGTGCACCCGCAGGGCCCGGCCCTGGAGACGCTGGTGGACGGCCTCCCGCTGAAGCTGACGGGGGAACAGACCGTCGCGCTGGCCCGGGAGGGCGCGCTCCGGCTCGGCCTGGAGCCCGGCAGCCGGGTGCTCAGCACCCTCTCGTACGACGACTGGACGGGTCTGGAGGCCGGCCTGCTGGCGCCGCTGGCCGCCGGTGCCTCGGTGGTGCTCTGCCGGAACTCCGGCGAGCTGACCGAGGAGCAGTGGACGAAGCGGATCGAATCCGAACGGGTGACTCTGCGACTGGGCTGACCCCGACCGGGCGGCCGGGTGGGTAGGAATCCCCGTCATGGCCGAGGACGATGACGACAGCGCGCGCCCCCCGACCTCCCGAGGCGGGGGGCGACGCCGTTTCCTGCTGATCACGGCGGCGGTCCTGGCCTTCTTCCTGCTGGCCGGGGGCGTGGTGGCCTGGCTCGGCTACCGCAAGCTGGACGGCAACATCGAGACCGACGCCACCACCGGGCAACTGCTCCAGCACGACGCGTCCGACCGCCCCGACCGGGGCCCGGTGGAGGCTGAGAACATCCTGCTGATCGGCAGCGACGACCGCAGTGGCGCCAACGCCGCGTACGGCTACGCGGGCGGGCGGCGTTCGGACACCACGATCCTGCTGCACCTGTCGGCGGACCGCCGGCACGCGACGGCGGTGAGCATCCCCAGGGACGCGATGGTCCGGGTGCCGGCCTGCGAACTGCCGGACGGCACCCGGACCCAGTCCCGCTTCATGCAGTTCAACTGGGCCTTCGAGGCGGGCGGCCCGGCCTGCACCATCCGGACGGTGGAGCAGCTCAGCGGGATCCGGATCGACCACCACCTGATCCTGGACTTCACCGGCTTCAAGCAGATGGTCGACGCGGTGGGCGGGGTGGAGGTCTGCGTGCCCAGGGCGATCCACGACAAGGACGCCCAGCTCGACCTGCCCGCCGGGCGGCAGACCCTCGGAGGCGAGCAGGCCCTCGGCTACGTCCGGGTCAGGGAGACCCTGGGCGACGGCAGCGACACCCAGCGGATGGGGCGTCAGCAGCAGTTCCTGGCCTCGCTGATCCGCAAGGTGCAGTCGCAGGGGGTGCTGCTCAACCCGGCCAGGCTCTGGCCGCTGCTGAACGCCGCGACCACCGCGATCACCGCCGACGAAGGGCTGAGCCGGCTCGGCTCGCTCTACGACCTGGCCCAGGACCTGCGCTCGATGCCCGCCGCGAACATGGTCTTCCTGACCACTCCGCGCCGCCCCTACCCCGGCAACTGGGACCGGGACCAGCTGGTCCAGCCGCAGACCGACCAGCTGTTCGCCGCGCTCAGGGCCGACCGGGTGGTGGAGGTGCAGCCGTACCAGGTCACGCCGTCCCCGACCGCCCGGGCCACCACCTCCGCCCGCCCCTCGGCCCGTGCCACCGCCCGCGCCACCGCGAATGCCCGCGCCTCCGCGAGCCCCGACGCCTTCGCGTACGCGGACGCCTTCGCGAGCCCCGACCCATGGGCGTACGCCGACCCCTCCGCCCCGGCGTACGAGCCCGCTGCGGGCGCTGCTGCGGCGGAGGACGCGGCCGGGGCGACACCGTTCCCCGACACCCCGTCAGCCTCGGGGGTCCCGCTCCCCGAAACGAGTCCGACCCTGGAGGGCAGGACCGCCGACCAGGACCTCTGCGCGATGCACTGAGGCGCCCCGGCCGAAATGTGTCGTTTCGGTGCAGGCGAGTCGCGAACTTTGCCCGGCTTTAAGCCGGTTGGCTGCCGTGGCGCCCGTCACACTCCGGCCGGATCATGGCGGAAGCTCGTCTAGGGTGTCCGGGGTGAACAGCGGACACCGGCACAGGAGCGACCTCGCGGACCAGAACCCGCCCGAGGCCGATCCGGCCGATCAGTGGGTACTCGACCCGGCGACGGGTGAGTTCCGGCTGGACCTGGACGCCGCGCCCGCGCCGGTGCCCCGTCCCCGGGTGGCGGCGACCCCCCGGCCCACCTCCTCCCGCTCGACCACCGCCCCGGCCCCCGCGTCGACCGGCGGCCGGGCCGACCGGCGGCGGCAGACCCAGGGCGGGAAGGCGAAGCCGCGCGGCCGCCGACGGGTCCTCAAGTGGACCGCTGGCGTGGCCGCACTGGTGCTGGTGGCCGGCTGCGGCGGCGCGTACTACGCCTACCAGCACTTCAACGGCAACCTCTCCTCGGTCGAGGTCAAGGTCGGCACCGAGGCCGAGCGGCCGAAGGCGGCCACCGGCGCGCTGAACATCCTGGTGATCGGCACCGACAGCCGGAAGGGTCTGGGGCGCGCGTACGGCGACGAGGGCAGCGAGGGCCACGCCGACACCACCCTGCTGTTCCACATCTCCAAGGACCGCACCAACGCGACCGTGATGAGCATCCCGCGCGACCTGATGGTGCCGATCCCGGAGTGCGAGACCGCGGCGGGCAAGAAGATCCCGGCCGAGGGCCGGTCGATGTTCAACACCAGCCTGGGGCAGGGCGGCCGGGACCCGGGCTGCACCTGGAAGACCGTCGAGAAGATGACGGACATTCACATCGACCACTTCGTGATGGTGGACTTCGAGGCGGTGAAGACCCTGTCCACCGCCGTCGGCGGGGTCGAGGTGTGCGCGGCGAAGGACATCAACGACAAGGACTCGCACCTGAAGATGTCCAAGGGCAAGCACGTGGTGCAGGGCGAGGAGGCGCTGGCCTTCGTCCGCACCCGGCACGCGGTCGGCCTCGGCGGGGACCTCACCCGCATCCCGCTCCAGCAGCAGTTCATCAGCTCGATGATCCGCAAGATCAAGAGCAGTGACACGCTGACCAGCCCGACCAAGCTGTGGAACCTCGCGGACGCCGCCACCAAGGCACTCACCGTGGACTCCGCGATCAAGAGCGTGGACAAGCTCAAGGACCTGGCGCTCGACCTCTCCAAGGTGAACACCCAGAACATCACCTTCACCACCGTGCCGGTGCTGGACGACCCCAAGGACGAGAACCGGCTGGTGCTGAACGAGAAGGACGCCGGCCAGCTGTTCGCGATGATCGCCGCCGACAGGTCGCTCACCGAGGTGGCCGGCGCCCCCGCCGAGACCCCGGCCGAGACCCCCGCCACCCCGCCCCCCGCCCCGACCGCGCCGCAGGTGGACGCCGCTGCGGTCAAGGCGACCGTACGCAACGGCACCGGCGCGCCCGGGCAGGCGACCAAGGGCGCCACCGCCTTGCAGGGCAAGGGCTTCGCCGCCGCCACGCCGGGCAAGGACGCCGCCGTCGTCGCCACCAGCTCGATCACCTACCCGCGCGGCAAGGCCGACCAGGCGGTCGCCCTGGCGGTCGCGCTCGGGCTCCCGGCCGAGGTGGCGAAGGAGAGCAGCGCGCTCGGTTCGAAGGACTCGTTGCAGGTGCTGCTCGGCAAGGACTTCACCGCGCTGGGCAAGCCGGCCGTGCCGGTGCCCACCGAGGCGCCCAAGGACCTCCAGCGGGTGCAGGCCGACGACGAGAACGTGTGCGCGAAGTAACCGGCCGTTCGACGGACCGTCATGCCGGGTGGGGGCAACCGTTCTGATTACGTAACAGGATTCGGGACCGTGCCGTGATCTCGGGTAGGTTCCGAACAGGTGGCCTACGGGGGGTCGACCACTTGAGCGGGGGGACCGGCCGATGACGAACGTTGAGACGCGCCCGGCGGGTGGCCGGGCCGCCGCTCGGCGCGCGGCCCAGGACCGCCCCCGGAAGCGCCGCTGGCTGCGGATCACCGCGCTGGTGCTCGGCTTCCTGCTGGCGGCGGGGTGCGGCGCCGGGTACTGGTACTACCAGAAGCTGAACGGCAACTTCCAGGCCGGCCAGCTCAACCTCAGCGACGTGACCGGCGAGAAGACCGCGCCGAACGCGGCCGGGCAGACCCCGCTGAACATCCTGCTGATCGGTACCGACAACCGGGGCTCCGCCGCCAACATCGCCCTCGGCGGCTCGGCCGACGAGGCCGGGCGGCCCGGGCTGGCGGACGTCCAGATGCTGCTGCACGTCGCGGCCGACCGCAGCAACGCCTCGCTGATCAGCATCCCGCGCGACACCCTGGTGGACATCCCCGCCTGCCGCAGCGAGGACGGGAAGCAGAACTTCCCCGCGGTCAAGAAGCGGATGATCAACGAGGCGCTGGCCCGGGGCGGCCCCGGCTGCCTGGTCGGCACCTGGACCGAGCTCACCAAGGTGCACATCGACCACTACATGATGGTCGACTTCGCCGGCGTGGCCAGCATGGCCGACGCGGTCGGCGGGGTGCCGGTCTGCGTCAACATGAACCTCTGGGACCGGTACCAGAAGGGCATCGGCGGCACCGACCTCAAGCTCCCCAAGGGCACCACCTACATCAAGGGCGAGCAGGCGCTCAAGTGGCTCCGGGTCCGGGACGCCTGGGGCGACGACATCGGCCGCACCAAGGCCCAGCACCTGTACCTCTCGGCGATGGTGCGGGAGTTGAAGGCCAAGGGCTCGCTCACCGACCCGGGCCGGCTGATGGGCCTGGCCGAGGCCGCCACCAAGTCGCTCAGCGTCGACAAGCCGCTGGCCGACATCCGAAAGCTGTACGAGCTCGGCACCGAGCTGCGCGCCGTCCCGACCGAGCGGATCAGCACCCTCACCGTCCCGGTGGTCACCGCGAAGAGCAACGCCGACCGGCTCGACCTCAAGCAGCCCGACAGCGACCAGATCTGGAAGCTGCTGCTGGCCGACCGCCCGCTCGACGACAAGGGCCCGGCCCCCGCCGACGCCCCGCCGAGCCCGGCCGCCTCGCCCACCCCCGCGCCCGGTGCCCAGGTGGTCAAGAGCAGCATCCAGCTCACCGTGCAGAAC
Organism: Kitasatospora sp. NPDC002040; assembly: GCF_040296785.1. NCBI lineage: Bacteria > Bacillati > Actinomycetota > Actinomycetes > Kitasatosporales > Streptomycetaceae > Kitasatospora > Kitasatospora sp. NPDC002040. The sequence continues at coordinate 1,114,508 of NZ_JBEOXV010000001.1, forward strand.
GCCTCCGGCGCCGAGCTCCGCGCCAAGGACGTCCGGACCGCGCTCAACGCCCTGGGCTTCACCGGCGCCACCGCCCCGGGCGGCGGCGGCAGCCAGGCCGCCACCCAGCTCACGTACGCCCCGGCCCAGGCGGCCCAGGCCCAGGCGGTCGCCGCCGCGCTCGGCCTGCCGCCCACCGCGCTCAAGGAGTCCGGTACCGGGAGGACGCTGGCCCTGGTGATCGGCGCGGACTGGCCGACCGGCACCACCTTCCCGGTCGCCGTCGCACCGACCCAGCTCCCCAAGTCCGCCGAGGCGGTCACCGCCGACGACGACAAGTCCTGCATGACCGTCAACCCGCAGGGGCGGATCTACACCTACTGACGCCCTCCGCGCGTAGGGTGCGGTGCGGAACGGAGAGGTGGTGGCGGAAGTGCCGGACGCAGAACGACGCTGGCGGCCCGGATTCCCGCTCGACCTCGGCCGGACGCTGCTGCCGCTGCGGCGCGGCCCCGCCGACCCGGCGTACCGGACCGACCCGGACGGCGCGCTCTGGCGGGCCTCCCGGACGCCGGGCGGGATCGGGACGCTGCGGCTGACCGTCCGGGCCGGCGAGGTCGAGGGGCAGGCCTGGGGCCCCGGTGCCGGCTGGCTGCTGGAGCGGCTGCCGGTGCTGCTGGGGGAGGGTGACGACCCGTCGGGCCTGGTGCTGCCGCCCGGCCCCCTGCGCGAGGCCCAGCGCACCCACGCGGGCGTCCGGCTGGTCCGGACCGGGCTGGTGCTGGAGTCGCTGGTCCCCGCGATCCTGGAGCAGAAGGTCACCACCGACGAGGCGTACCGCTCCTGGCGCACCCTGCTGCGCGACTTCGGCACCCCCGCACCCGGCCCGGCGGTCGGCCTGCGGGTGGCGCCGTCGGCCCGGGAGTGGGCGCTGATCCCCAGCTGGGAGTGGCACCGGGCCGGGGTCGACCCCAAGCGCTCCGCCACCGTGGTGCGGGCCGCCCGGCTGGCGCCCCGGCTGGAGGAGGCCGCCGCGCTGCCGCACGCGGAGGCGTTCGCCCGGCTCACCGCCGTACCCGGGATCGGCCACTGGACCGCCGCCGAGACCCTGCAGCGCAGCAACGGCGACCCCGACGCGGTCTCGGTCGGCGACTACCACCTCCCCAACCTGATCGGCTGGGCCCTGGCCGGCCGGCCCCGCAGCGACGACGCCCAGATGCTCGCCTTGCTCGCCCCGTACGCCGGCCACCGCCACCGCCTCTGCCGCCTGATCGGCCTCAGCGGCACCCGGGCCCCGCGCTACGGCCCCCGCCTCACCCCCAACGACCACCGCGGCCGGTAGGGGTCGGTTCAGCGGACCGTCAGAAAGGCGTCCGCCGACCGCTCCTGACGCTCCCTCGGCGCCTCGGCCGGCCGGCCGACGGCGACGGCGCCCATCGGGTCCCAGCCGTCGGGGAGGTCGAGGACCGCGCGGACGGTGTCGCGGCAGAACATGGTGGAGGAGACCCAGGCGGAGCCGTAGCCCTCGCCGGTCAGGGTGACCAGGAAGTTCTGCACGGCGGCGCCGATCGCGACGGTGAACATCTCGCGTTCCGCGGCGGCCCGCCGCGCGTCGGGGTAGTCGTGCGCCCCGTCCAGCACCAGGCAGGGCACCACCAGGTACGGCGCGTCCCGGAGCACGTCGCCGCGGGCGGTGCGCCGGGCCACCTTGGCGTCGTCCCAGCCGTCCAGCTCGCGCAGGTCCCGCTGCCAGGCGGCGAGCATCGCGTCGAGCAGCCGGGTCCGTACCTCGGCGGTCTCCAGCAGCACGAACCGCCACGGCGTGGTGTGGTGCGGCGCCGGCGCGGTCACGGCGGCCGCCACCGCGCGGCGGACGGCGGCCGGGTCGACCGGCTCGGCGGTGAAGGAGCGGACGGTGCGGCGCAGCGTGACCGCCTGCCGCAGCGCCTCGGAGGTACCCAGCCGGAACATGTCGTCGACGGCCGGCCGGATCATCGGGCGGATGCCCTCGCCGTCCCCGGCCGTCACCAGGGTGCTCAGGCCGCGCACCACGGCGACCGGTACGCCGCTGGTCTTGCCCTTCACCAGGTCGCCGGCGGCGGCCAGTTCGTCGGCGGTGGCGGTGACGGTCAGGGCGAGCTCGTTGCCGTGGCTGTCCCGCCGGCCGCGGTGGTCGTCCAGGACGGAGAGCCCGGCGGCACCGATCGCCACGTCGGTCAGGCCGTTGCGCCAGGGGCGGCCGAAGGTGTCGGTGACCAGGACGGCCAGCCGACGGCCGGTCAGCTGCTGGAGCCGGGCCCGCAGGGCCCGCGCGGAGGCGTCCGGGTCGAGCGGCAGCAGCAGCACGGTGCCGGGGGCGGTGTTGGAGGCGTCCACGCCGGCCGCCGCCAGCACCATGCCGTTCCGGTTCTCGACGATCCGGGCCGGGCCGCGCCGGGCGACCACCCGGACCGTCTCGGCGTCGATCGCGGCCTCCCGGTCGGCGGCGTGCAGCAGCCGGCCCTCGGCCTTGCTGACGATCTTCGAGGTGACCAGCAGGATGTCGCCGTCCTCGAACGTCCCGGCCTTGGCGATCAGCTCGGCCAGGTCCGCGCCGGCGGTGATCTCCGGCAGCCCGCCGACCGGCAGGACCGAGATCACGTCCGGACCTGCTCGGCCAGCTCCAGTGCGGCCCGGGCCATCGCCGCGGTCGCCGCGACGTCGGTCATCAGCAGCGGGACGGCCCGGCAGGCGATCCCGGCGGCCTCGACCGGTTCGACCGAGGCGGTGTCGGCGGCGTCCACCAGCCAGCCGTCGAGCAGTTCGGCGCCGTAGTGCAGGGCGACTGCCGAGGCGGTGGTCTCCACGCCGACCGCGGCCAGCACCTTGTCGGCCATCCCGCGCACCGGTGCCCCGCCGATGATCGGGGAGAGCCCGACCACGGGGGCGGCGGCCTTGCTGACGGCCTGCCGGATGCCGGGGACGGCCAGGATGGTGCCGATCGAGACCACCGGGTTGGACGGCGGGAGCAGGATCACGTCCGCCTCGGCGATCGCCTCCAGCACGCCGGGGGCGGGCTTGGCGGTCTCGGCACCGACCGGGATGATCGCCTCGGCGGCCACGGCGGCGTGCAGCTTGACCCAGTACTCCTGGAAGTGCACCACCCGGGGGCCGGACTCGTCGGTGATCCGGACGTGGGTCTCGACCCGGTCGTCGCTCATCGGCAGCAGCCGCACCCCGGGCTGCCAGCGGTCGCAGAGCGCCTCGGTGACGGCGCTGAGCGGGTAGCCCGCGCCGAGCATCTGGGTCCGCACGATGTGGGTGGCGAAGTCCCGGTCGCCGAGGCCGAACCACTCGGGCCCGACGCCGTACGCCTTCAGCTCCTCCTTGACCGACCAGGTCTCGTCCGCCCGGCCCCAGCCCTGTTCCTCGTGGATGCCACCGCCGAGGGTGTACATCACGGTGTCGAGGTCCGGACAGACCTTGAGACCGAAGAGGTGGATGTCGTCCCCGGTGTTGCCGATGACGGTGATCTCGTCCTGAGGGCCGGTCACTTCCCGGAGTCCGCGCAGGAAACGCGCCCCACCGATCCCGCCTGCCAGTGCCACGATGCGCATGCGCTCATCCTGCCAGGCGGGCCGGTGGGTGCGGGCCCGGGGTCAGTGCGACTCGACCCGGGTCTCCGGGGCGACGGAGGCGCCGTACTGGTTCATCTCGACCAGGCCGGGCGAGTAGAGGTGGATCGAGACGGCGGGCTCCAGCGAGGCGTTGACCACCTCGTGCAGGTACCCGGCCGAGAAGACCCGCTGGCCGCCGGGCCGGAGCGGGCGGGTGCCCTCGCCGGCGTGGGTGAGCGAGCGCTCGACCAGCTCGCCCTGGAGCACCGTCATGACGCCGGAGGACTGGCCGTGGTCGTGGAAGCCGCTGCTCTGGCCGGGCAGCCAGCTGAGCAGCCAGACCTCATAGCCCGGGCCGGTCTCCAGCCGGGAGTACCAGCGGGTGAGGGCGTCGTAGCGGACCAGCGGCTCCCAGCGGGAGCGGTCGGCGGCGATCTCCCGGACCAGCCGGGCGTAGTCGGCGACGGTGCCGGGGTGCTGCGGGAGGTCGGTACGGGCCAGGTGCGAGAAGGCCAGCGGGTCGCCGGCGATGGAGACGTCGCTCAGGCCGTCGGTCCACCTGCGGGGCGGGACGACGGTGACGGCGGTCTGCTTGGAACGATCACGATTGCGCTTGCGGAGGCGGGGCATTCGCACGGTGTGAATCCTCGGAGCGGTAGGTCGGCGGGTGGTCAGCCGATCCGCGGGGATTCAGAGGGGGACTGTCGCGCGGGCGGCCTCGGTGTTCCTGGGCGGCGCGCGGTGGGACGCGAGCGCCTAGATACAGGAACAGAGGCGACAACAGAGCGAGCTCGCGGCACGACGGAGCAGCGCCTGGCGGCGGCTCCGAGGGGTGGCGAACTCTGACATGCGTGCAAGGAGACCGCAAGAGGGGTGCGAGTGTCAACCCAACTGGGGGGACATTCGGGTCAGATCACCCTCGAACCACCGGATGGGGTGATAAATCACCCTCTATGTTTCGATGTGAAGATCGCCGGGAAGGCAGCCGGTGACCAGGCAACCAGCGTGATTCGTTCCGGCGTCCCCCCGTTCGGCGGGTGGTCGGGGTGAGTGCGCGTCAGGTTGACTGCCTGTCAGTCACCGGGTGATTCCGACTGGTTGAGGCCCATCTGGGCGTCCTGTCACGGATGTCCGGATATGTACACTTATCGTAGTGCCTTGGTTCCAGGGAGTGAATCCTCGGCCCAATACCAGAGCTCGGCTTGACTGAGCCAGAGTGACGCACATGTAATTTCACTCGTGTCGTTCCGCCGCTCCAGGCAACGGCAACACCACGGGGACGCCACAAGGGGCAGAGGAGGCGCGCCAGATGAGCGAGCTCTTTGAGCTGTTGATCGGTGAGGGCATCGAAGAGGACGAAGAGGAGCTCGGTTGGCAGGAGCGCGCGCTGTGCGCTCAGACCGACCCGGAGTCCTTCTTCCCGGAGAAGGGCGGCTCCACCCGCGAGGCGAAGAAGGTCTGCCTCGCCTGCGAGGTCCGGTCCGAGTGCCTCGAGTACGCCCTGTCGAACGACGAGCGCTTCGGCATCTGGGGCGGTCTCTCCGAGCGGGAGCGCCGGCGCCTCAAGAAGAGCGCGGTCTGACACCCGCTCACCGTTCTGTGCAGCGCCTCACCGAATGACGGTGGGGCGCTTTCGCATGTTTGGGCACCTTCTGTGCACACTCCGGGCGCAAGCCCGCCATCGAGAGCCGTTAGTGTGGTGCGCCACCTGACTTCGCCGTCCTCGGCCGCGTCCACTGAGAAGCTTGGGGCCCACGCACTCGATGACCGTCTACAGCCACCAGAGCGGCTTCTCCGCAGCCCGCCCGCCCGCGTACCCGCGCCACCTGGTCACCGCCGTGATCGTCTCGCACGACGGCGCCCGCTGGCTCCCGCAGGCCCTGGCCGGGCTGCTCGGCCAGGACCGCCAGGTCCAGCGCATCCTCGCCGTGGACACCGGCTCCACCGACACCTCGCCGCAGCTGCTCCAGGACACCCTCGGTGACTGGCTGCCCGAGAGCGGCCCGCTGATCCTCGGCCGCCGCTCCGGCTTCGGCACCGCCGTCGGCCAGGCCGTCTTCAACAGCCCGCCGCTGCGCCCCGAGGACCTCCCGTACAGCCTCGACCCGTCCGGGTACGACCCGGTCACCGGCGGCTGGGACGACTTCGGCGACCCGCTCGGCGCCGAGGACGACCTCGGCCGGGGCGGCCCGCGCGAGACCCAGCCGGTCGAGTGGCTCTGGCTGCTGCACGACGACTGCGAGCCGCAGACCGACGCCCTGCGCCGGCTGCTCCAGGTCGCCGACTCCACCCCGAGCGCCGCCGTGGTCGGCCCCAAGCTGCGCAGCTGGTACGACCGCAGGCAGCTGCTCGAGGTGGGCGTCACCATCGCCCGCTCCGGCCGCCGCTGGACCGGCCTGGACCGCCGCGAGCAGGACCAGGGCCAGCACGACCAGGTCCGCCCGGTGCTCTCCGTCTCCACCGCCGGCATGCTGGTCCGCCGCGACGTGTTCGAGGAGCTCGGCGGCTTCGACAAGGCGCTCCCGCTGATGCGGGACGACACCGACTTCTGCTGGCGGGTCAACGCGGCCGGCCACCGGGTGGTGGTCGCCCCCGACGCCGTGCTCCGGCACGCCGAGGCGGCCAGCCGCGAACGCCGCGCGATCGACTGCGGCGCCGCCCACCCGCACCGGCTCGACAAGGCCGGCGCCGTCTACACCCTGCTGGCCAACTCCAAGGGCCTGCTCTTCCCGTACGTGCTGCTCCGGCTGGTGCTCGGCACCCTGTTCCGGGTGCTGGTCAACGTGATCGGCAAGGACCCCCGGCAGGCCTTCGACGAACTCGCCGGGCTCGGCCACGAACTGGTCCGGCTGCCCCGGCTGCTGCTCGCCCGCAAACGCCGGGCCCGGACCAGGTCCGGGGACGCGCTCGACGACCGGACGCTCTTCCCCGCCCCCGGCGCGACCGCACGGCTCGCGGTCGAGGGCATGATCGGCTCACTCGGCATCGGCGGCGGCGACGACTCCGGCGCCGGCCGGCACGGCTCGGTCGAGTCGGGCCCGGGCGACGATGACGCCGACGACCTGGTGGTCGAGCAGTTCACCCTGCTCAAGAAGCTCGCCAAGCGCCCCGCCCCGCTGCTCTTCACCGCCCTGCTGATCTTCGCCCTGATCGCCGGCCGCGACCTGCTCGGCAGCGGCACCCTGCTCGGCGGCGCCCTGCTGCCCGCCGCCGACGGTGCGTCAGGCCTGTGGTCGATGTACGCCGACGGCTGGCACCCGGTCGGCACCGGCTCCACCGCCACCGCGCCGCCGTACCTGGCCGTGCTCGCCGTGCTCTCCGGGCTGACCTTCGGCAACGCCGACCTCGCGGTCGCGCTGCTGCTGATGCTGGCCATCCCGCTCGCCGCGGTCAGCGCCTACCTGGTCTCCCGCCCGCTGATCGAGTCCAAGCTGGTCCGCGCCTGGGCCAGCGCCGGGTACGCCCTGCTGCCCGCCGCCACCGGCGCGCTGGCCCAGGGCCGGATCGGCACCGCCGTGCTCGCCGTGCTGCTGCCGCCGCTGGCCCGCGCCGCTGCGGTCAGCGCCGGCCTCGGCATCCGCGCCGAGACCGCCGCCAAGGGCGCCCGCCCCGGCTGGCGGTCCAGCTGGATGACCGTGCTGATGCTCACCGTCTGCACCGCCTTCGTCCCGCTCACCTGGGCCATCGCGGTGCCGCTCTGCCTGGCCGCACTCACCCACGCGGTGCTCCGCGGCGGGGCGTACGGCTCCGGCGGCGAGGCGCTGCGCCTGCTCGGCCTGCGGGTGCTGGTGATCCTCGGCGCCCCGGTGCTGGTGCTCGCCCCCTGGTCGCTGCACGTGCTCGCGCACCCCTCCCGGCTGCTGCTCGAAGCCGGCCTGCCCGGTCTGACCGGCGCGGCCGCCGACCCGCTTGGCCTGATCCTGGTCAACCCCGGCGGCGCCGGGGTGCCGCCGGTCTGGCTCTCGGCCGGCGTGGTGCTCGCCGCACTCGCCGCGCTGCTCCGGGCCGACCGCCGCCGCGCCGTCCTGGCCGCCTGGGGCGCCGCCGCCGCCGGGCTGCTCTTCACCGTCGCGGTGGCCGGCACCGCCGTCACCCCGGCCTCCGGCGGCGCGCCGGTGGCCGCCTGGGCCGGCCCCGCCACCCTGCTGACCGGCGTCGCGCTGATCGCCGCCGCCGCGATCGGCGCCGACGGCGCCAACACCCGGGTCGCCGGGATCGCGTTCGGCTGGCGCCAGCCGGTCGCGGCCCTGGTGCTGGCCGCCGCGGTGCTCGCACCGCTCGGCACCGCCGTCTGGTGGGCCGTCACCGGCGCCGAGGGCCCGCTCCGCCGGACCGCCTCGGACCAGGTGCCCGCCTTCATCGCGGAGGAGGCCGGCAGCACCGACCGCTCCCGCACCCTGGTGATCAGCGGCGACGCCCAGGCCGCCGCCGTCCGCTACGCCCTGGTCCGCGGGGCCGGCCTGACCCTCGGTCAGGCCGAGGGCACCGTGGACGCCGCCAACGACCCCGGCGGCCGCCTCACCGGCCTGGTCGGCCGCCTGCTGGCCGGCTCCGGCGGCGAGCAGGCCAAGGAGCTGGCCGGCTCCGGCATCGGCTACGTCGAGGTGAAGGACCCGCTGACCCCCAAGGTCAGGGACGTCCTGGACACCACCCCCGGCCTGACCAAGCTCAGCCAGGAGAACGGCATCGCGCTCTGGCAGGTCACCGGCGCCCCGGCCACCCGGGCCGTGATCGTCGACGCCAAGGGCACCGCCACCCCGCTCCCGTCCGGCGCCCGCGAGGTGCAGGGCGAGCTGCCGGCCGGCCCGGAGGGCCGCGTGCTGCGGCTGGCCGAGCAGGCCGACCCGAAGTGGACCGCCACCCTGGGCGGCACCGCGCTCGAGCCGGTCACCCTGGACGGCTGGGCGCAGGGCTTCAAGCTGCCCGCCGGCGGCGGCCGACTGGACGTCACCCGCGAGTCCGGCCTGCTGCACACCGGCTGGATCTGGGCCCAGCTCCTGCTCGGCGCCACCGTCCTGGTGCTCGCCCTGCCCGGCCGCCGCAACCACAACGACGACGACCTGCCCGAGGAGGTGGTGGCCGCCGCCGCGCTGGCCGCCGCCGCCCAGGCCCAGGCACCCGTCCCCGGCAGCCGCCGGGCCCGCCGCCTCGCCGAACGCGGCGAGGGCGAGGGCGAGGACGGCGACCCGCAGACCGGCGTCTACGCCGCCATCCCGCAGCAGTCGGCCGCCGAGCCGGAACCGGCACCCGAGCCGGTGGCCGAGCAGTACCAGGACCCGTACCAGCAGGCCGACCCCTACAGCTGGGACCAGTACGCCGTCCAGCAGCAGCCCGCCGCGCCCTACGGGTACGAGCAGCAGCCGCAGTACGGCTACGACCAGTACGCCGGCTACGACCAGCAGCAGTACCAGGGCTACGAGCAGCAGGCGCAGCAGCCGGTGCAGCAGCAGACCGAGCAGCAGACCTGGCTGCCGGAACAGCCGCAGCAGGAGCCCTACTACGACCCCAACGACCCTTACGGCCAGCCGTACCGGCACGGATCGGGGAGCTGACCCACCGTCATGAAGAAGCCCACGCTCAAGACGCCCAGCCTCAAGGCACCGAGCCTCAAGGCACCCGACCTCAAGGCGCTCGGCGGCAGCCGTACCGGCACCTCGCTGCTGGCCGGTGCCGTCGTGCTCGGCGCGGTGTTCGGCATCGCCGAGCTCCGCCCGCCGGTCGGCGCGGCCGACGCGGTGAACGGCCAGGCCACCTCCGCCCAGGTGGAGCGCACCGCGAAGGTCTGCCCGCAGCCGCTCCAGGGCATCGTCGGCGCCACCACGCTCTCGCTCTTCACCCCGGCCGGCGGCACCGCCACCGGTGGGTACGGCGCCCTGATGAACGTCGTCCCGCACGCCCCGGCGACGGCCGCACCGTCAGCGGCCCCCTCGGCCCCGGCAGCTCCCTCGGCCCCGGCCGCGAGCCCCGCCGCCGACCCCGCGAACACCGCCCCCCTCGACGCCCAGGTCGCGCTGGCCAAGGTCGGCGTACCGGTCCAGGGTCCGGCGCTCAACAACGACAGCGCCCCCGGCACCTTCGCGGTCGGCACCGGCGCCTTCGCCCCCGGTTTCAGCGTCGGCCAGACCACCGTCGTCCCCGACCAGCAGGGCCTCGGACTCTCCGGCATCGACTGCACGGCCTCGGGCACCAGCTTCTGGTTCGCCGGTGCCAGCACCGCGGGGGATCGGGTGGACTACGTCAGCCTGGTCAACTCCGACTCCATCGCCGCCGTGGTCGACCTCAAGCTCTACGGCGACAAGGGCCCGATCACGGTCGACGGCGCCGACGGCTTCACGGTCGCGCCCGGCACCTCGCAGGCGATCCGGCTGCCCATCCTGGTCAAGGACCAGAAGGACCTGGCCATCCACGTGGTGGCCCGGAGCGGCCGGATCGGCGCCGCGCTGCACGCGGCCGACGGCAACAAGGGCTCGGACTGGATCCCCGCCTCGGCCGACCCCGCACCCACCCAGGTGGTGCCCGGCCTGGCCGCCGACGCGGGCACCGCCCACCTGGTGGTGGCCGCCCCCGGCGACGACGACGCCGACCTCAAGGTCCAGGTCTCGGGCAAGAACGGCTGGTTCACCCCGGCCGGCTTCGAGACCGTCCACGTCAAGGCGGGCATGGTCACCGCCGTGGACCTCGGTCAGATCACCCGGAGCGAGCCCGGCGCGATCCGCCTGAGCCCCTCCGACCCCGCCCACCCGACCCCGGTCGTCGCCACCATCCGGATCGACCGGGGCGGCAACGGCAAGTCCGACGCGGCCTGGCTCTCCGGAGCGGTACCCGTCGGCCTGCGCGCGAGCCTGGCCGACAACCGGGGCGGCGGCGTCACCACCCTCTACCTGACCTCCACCGGCGAAGCCGCCGCCAAGGTCAGGGTCACCGCCTCGGCGGGCAGCGGCGGCGGCACCCCCACCACCAAGGAGATCGACCTCCCGGCCGGTGCCACCGTCTCCCTCCCGGCCCCCGAACCGGCCGACCTCAAGGGCTCGTTCGGCCTCACCGTCGAAACCGTCTCCGGCGGCCCCGTGATGGCCGCCCGGATGCTCGCGATCCCGCTGAAGGACGTCCCGATGTTCACCGTCCAGTCCTTCCGCGACGACCGCAGCACCGTCAGCGTCCCGCACGCCGACCAGGACCCCGCGGTCCTGCTCCGCTAACCCTCCGGAGCCCGGGGAACCGCGAGGCCGACCTCGCGGTTCCCCGGGCTCCGACGGTGCTACTCCTCGTCGTAGCGCGGATCGATCGCGTCCGGCGAGAGCCCGAGCAGGTCCGCGACCTGCTCGATCAGGATCTCGTGCACCAGCGCGGCCCGGTCGTCCCGGGTCTTGACCCGGATCTCCACCGGCCGCCGGTAGACGATGATCCGGCTCTTCCGGCCCTGCCCGGCCGTGATCACCCGCCCGAGCGGCACGGCCTCCGGCTCGGCCGCCCCCGGGTCGGCGAGCGGTACCTCCTGTACGGCGAACTCGACGTCGATCAGCTGCGGCCATCGCCGTTCCAGCCGTTCCACCGACTCCCGCACGTAGTCGTCGAACAGCTCGGACCGGGTCAGCGAGATGGGCACCTGAGGAGGTGCCAGCGGCCCTCGCAGGCCACGGCCGTGCCGGTCACGATGCCTGCGGCGCCGAGGCGGGTCGGCCGGTGATTGGGGTGCGGAGCTGTCCATATCAGAGTCGAGCGTAGTCCTTGGAGGCCCGGAAGTGGACTACCCCGGCCGGGCCCATGTCGCCGACACGTGACACTCGGTGGGGGAGGGTCTTCGCGGCCTGGTCAGGAGTGCGGTACCGTCCACCCTCGTGAGCTCTGTACGTCGTTGTTCGCGGACCGCGTGCGGCCGACCGGCCGTCGCGACGCTGACGTACGTCTACGCGGACTCGACCGCCGTCCTGGGCCCGCTCGCGACCTACGCCGAGCCGCACTGCTACGACCTGTGCGCCGAGCACGCCGAGCGCCTGACCGCCCCGCGCGGCTGGGAGGTGGTCCGGCTGGCCGCCGACGTCGGCCCGCTGCGCCGCTCCAGCGACGATCTGGAAGCCCTGGCCAACGCCGTCCGCGAGGCGGCCCGGCCCCAGCCGCCGCGACCGGGCCGGATGTCCGAGTCCGATCCCACCGAGGCGGGCCGCCGCGGCCACCTCCGGGTGCTCCGCTCGCCCGACAGCTGAGCTCACCGACCGTTCGTCACCTGCGGGTACGCTGCCCTCGTCTGAGTACCCAACAGGTGGAGTGGTTGTGCGGGACCTGAAGCAGCTGGTGAAGGCGTACGACGTTCGTGGTGTGGTGCCGGATCAGTGGGACGAGTCGTTGTCGTTCGCTTTCGGTGCGGCGTTCGTGCGGGTGGTGGGTGCTTCGGCGGTGGTGGTGGGGCATGACATGCGTCCCTCGTCGCCGGGGTTGTCGCGGGCGTTCGCTGAGGGTGCCGCGGCGTCGGGTGCGGATGTGGTGGAGATCGGGCTGTGCTCGACCGACCAGCTGTACTACGCGTCGGGGTCGATGGACCTGCCGGGCGCGATGTTCACCGCCTCGCACAACCCGGCCCAGTACAACGGGATCAAGCTGTGCCGCGCGGGTGCCTCACCGGTGGGCCAGGACACCGGCCTGACCGAGATCCGCGAACTGGTGGAGTCCTGGACTGGTGCGGACGACACGGTGACCGTGCCGGCCCTGGACGTGAAGCCGGGCGGGCTGTCGGCGGCGGACAGCCTGCGTGGTTACGCCGACCATCTGCTGGGGCTGGTGGACCTGAGCGCGATCCGCCCGCTGAAGGTGGTCGTCGACGCGGGCAACGGCATGGGCGGCCACACCGTCCCCACCGTCTTCGCCGGACTCCCGCTGGACGTGGTGGAGCTGTACTTCGAGCTGGACGGGACGTTCCCCAACCACGAGGCGAACCCGCTGGACCCGGCCAACCTGGTCGACCTGCAGGCCAAGGTCGTCGAGACCGGTGCCGATCTCGGCCTGGCCTTCGACGGCGACGCCGACCGCTGCTTCGTCATCGACGAACGCGGCGAGCCCGTCTCCCCCTCCGCGATCACCGCCCTGGTCGCCGCCCGCGAGATCACCCGCGCCCAGGCCGCCGGCGAGGCGAACCCCACCGTCATCCACAACCTGATCACCTCCCGCACCGTCCCCGAGGTCGTCCGCGAACTCGGCGCCACCCCCGTCCGCACCCGGGTGGGGCACTCCTTCATCAAGCAGGAGATGGCCGAGACCGGCGCCGTCTTCGGCGGCGAGCACTCCGCCCACTACTACTTCCGCGACTTCTGGCGCGCCGACACCGGCATGCTCGCCGCCCTCCACGTCCTGGCCGCCCTCGGCCACCAGGACCAACCCCTCTCCGCACTCACCACCCGCTACAACCGCTACACCGAATCCGGCGAGATCAACTCCACCGTCACCGACCAACAGGCGGCGACCGCCCTGGTCGCCGACCACTACGCCGACCTGCCCCACACCACCACCGACACCCTCGACGGCCTCACCATCACCACCCCCACCTGGTGGCTCAACCTCCGCGCCTCCAACACCGAACCCCTGCTACGCCTCAACGTCGAAGCCGACGACGCCACCACCATGGCCACCGTCCGCGACACCGTCCTCACCCTCATCCGCGCCTGACACCACCGGCCCGACCCCCGGCCGGTATGGTTGCCACCGGCCGGGGCACCGCTGTACCGGCGCACCGTGTACCGACCTCTGGAGCCTGACGACCCATGAGCAGCCTGCCGTCCTTCCTGCTGGAGATCCTGGTCTGCCCCGAGTGCCACTCCGCGCTCGCCGAGGAGAGCAAGGGCGAGGAGCGCGAGCTGCGCTGCACCGGTGAGAGCTGCGGCCTGGTCTACCCGGTCCGCGACGGCATCCCGGTGCTCCTGGTGGACGAGGCCCGCCGCCCCTCCTGAACCGAGTACAAGGCCGGAGGCCAGCCGCAATGATCGACGACAGTCTGCTCGACGACCCGGCCGCCCTCCAGCGCGCCGACCGCGACCGCGCCCTGCTCGCCCTCGCGGGCGCCGGAGCGCGGGTCAGGACCGCACTGCGCCTGGCCGACGACGCGGGGCTCGCGGCCCTGCGCCCGGACGGACGGCCCCGCACCCTGCTGGTGGCGGGGCACGGCAGCGCCCTCGCCGCCGGCGCGGCCCTGGCCGCCCTGGCGGCCGGGACCACCCAGGTGCTCCCGCTGCCGCCCACCGACGCCGAGCCGGTCCGGCGCGACCGCGCGGCCGCCGACCCGGTCTTCTCGGCCGGGCTGAGCTGGCAGCTGCCGGGCTGGGTCGGCCCGGTCGACCTGCTGGTGATCGCCTCCATCGACGGCACCGAGCAGGGCCTGATCGGCCTGGCCCAGCAGGCGTACGCGCGCGGCTGCGCGGTGGTGGTGATCGCCCCGGCGCAGAGCCCGCTCACCGAGGCCGCCCACCAGGTCCGCGGCCTGCCGCTGCCGTACGCACCGTCCGCGGTCGACCCGGCCGATCAGGAGGCCGACGCCGAACCGGACCTCCCCGCGCTGGACCCCGGCGCGCTCTGGGCGCTGCTGGCCCCGCTGCTGGCCCTGGCCGAGAAGCTCGGCGTGACCCAACTGCCGCCCGGCGCCCTGCAGTCCACCGCCGACCGGCTGGACGAGACGGCGGTCCGCTGCCGTCCGGACGCGGCCGCGTACGTGAACCCGGCCAAGGACCTGGCGGGCAAGCTCTCCGGCACCGTCCCGCTGCTCTGGGCCGAGGGCCCGGTGGCGACCGCGGTGGCCGAGCGGTTCGCCGCCATGCTGGCCGACCGGGCCGGGCGGCCGGCGCTGGCCGGTGCGCTGCCGCAGGTGCTGACCGCCCACCGGGGCATGTTCGTCGGCCAGCTCGGCTCCGGTGCCGATCCGGACGACTTCTTCCGGGACCGGGTGGACGAGCCCGACCCGCTGCTGCTCCAGGTGCTGCTGCTCCGTCAGACCCCGGGCCGCGCCGCCGATCCGGCGGAGGAGGACCAGGCCGAGGTGCCGGAGCCGAGCTTCCCGGTCCGCCGGGCGTACCGGCTGGCCGAGGCGCACGACGTCCGGCTGACCGAGTACCGCAGCGCGCTGGCCGATCCGCTCCAGGCGCTGGCCGAGCTGACCGCGCTGACCGACTTCGCGGCGGTCTACCTCGGCCTGGCCGCCACGCGGGACTGACCGGAGCTCAGCAGCCTTGCGGCACCGGGATACTCTGTGCGGTCGGCAAGCTGAGCGTCGGCCGGTGCGGTGCACCGGCCCAGTCGGAGGGACACCACCCCAGCATGAGCACCGAAGGCGGCACCAAGGCACTGGTTGCGGCGCTGTCCGCGAACCTGGCGATCGCCGCGAGCAAGTTCACGGCGTTCGCCTTCACCGGCTCGTCGTCGATGCTGGCCGAGGGCGTCCACTCGGTGGCGGACTCCGGCAACCAGGTGCTGCTGCTGGTGGGCAGCAAGCGGGCGGCCCGGACGGCCGACGAGGAGCACCCGTTCGGCTACGGCCGCGAGCGCTACATCTACGCCTTCGTGGTCTCCATCGTGCTGTTCAGCGTCGGTGGCCTGTTCGCCGTGTACGAGGGCGTGGAGAAGATCCGCCACCCGCACGAGCTGCACGGCTGGTACTGGGCGGTCGGCGTGCTGGTGTTCGCCATCCTGGCGGAGGGCTGGTCGTTCTGGACCGCGATCACCGAGGGGCGCAAGTCCAAGGGCAGCCTGGGGTGGGTCGAGTACATCCGCCGGGCCAAGGCGCCCGAGCTGCCGGTGGTGCTGCTGGAGGACTTCGGCGCACTGATCGGCCTGGTGCTCGCGCTGTTCGGGGTCGGCCTCACCGTGGTCACCGGTGACGGGGTGTGGGACGGCATCGGCACCCTCTCCATCGGCGTCCTGCTGGTGGTCATCGCGGTGGTGCTGGCGCTGGAGACCCGCAGCCTGCTGATCGGCGAGTCCGCCGACAAGAACGACGTGCAGAAGATCCGGGCCGCACTGGTCGACCACGACTCGGTCACCCGGATCATCCACATGCGCACCCTGCACCTCGGCCCCGAGGAGCTGCTGGTCGCCGCGAAGATCGGCGTCAACGCGGAGGACAGTGCCGTCCAGGTGGCCGCGGCGATCGACCTGGCCGAGGCCCGGGTCCGCAAGGCCGTCCCGATCGCCCGGGTGATCTACCTGGAGCCGGACATCTACAGCGCGGAGAAGGAGGCCGAGGGCCTCGACCCGGCGGCCACCCCCGGCGGTCCCACGCACTGACGGACCATCGGATCCGGCCGAATCCACCCGTACGAATCCCGTGCGAATACGCCATCGGTGTAGATTCGTCAGCAGTGCCAAACGTCGCTGCTGATGGCGGTCGATCGGTGGTCCCCGGCGAGCCCGGGTCCCCGGTCGAGGGAGAGAGGTCCTCCGACGGATCGTGCGCGGGAGCAGTACGCCGAGCAACCGGGCGTCCTGCCGCCCCAGCACACCCGTGACCGGCCCTTTCCCACAGCAGCTGAGGAGCAGTTCCGCATGTCGACCAACCTCAACGGTGACTTCAAGGTCGCCGACCTCTCGCTTGCCGCCTTCGGCCGCAAGGAGATCCAGCTCGCCGAGCACGAGATGCCCGGTCTGATGTCGATCCGCAAGGAGTTCGCGGCGACCAAGCCGCTGGCCGGCGCCCGGATCACCGGCTCGCTGCACATGACCGTGCAGACCGCCGTCCTGATCGAGACCCTGGTCGCCCTCGGCGCCGAGGTCCGCTGGTGCTCCTGCAACATCTTCTCGACCCAGGACCACGCGGCCGCCGCCATCGCGGTCGGCCCCGAGGGCACCCCCGAGAACCCCGCCGGTGTCCCGGTCTTCGCCTGGAAGGGCGAGACGCTGGAGGAGTACTGGTGGTGCACCGAGCAGGCGCTCACCTGGCCGAACGGCCTGACCCCGAACATGATCCTGGACGACGGCGGCGACGCCACCCTCCTGATCCACAAGGGCGTCGAGTTCGAGAAGGCCGGCGAGGCCCCGGACCCGTCCACCGCGGACAACGACGAGTACCGCCTCATCCTCGAGGTGCTCAACCGCACCCTCAAGGACGCCCCGAGCAAGTGGACCGAGATGGCGGCCACGATCAAGGGCGTCACCGAGGAGACCACCACCGGTGTCCACCGCCTGTACGAGATGCACCGTGACGGCAAGCTGCTGTTCCCGGCCATCAACGTCAACGACGCGGTCACCAAGTCGAAGTTCGACAACAAGTACGGCTGCCGCCACTCGCTGATCGACGGCATCAACCGCGCCACCGACGTCCTGATCGGCGGCAAGGTCGCCGTCGTCTGCGGCTACGGCGACGTGGGCAAGGGCTCGGCCGAGTCGCTCCGCGGCCAGGGCGCCCGCGTCATCATCACCGAGATCGACCCGATCTGCGCCCTGCAGGCGGCGATGGACGGCTACCAGGTCACCACCCTGGAAGAGGTCGTCTCGATCGCGGACATCTTCATCACCACCACGGGCAACAAGGACATCATCCTTGCCTCGCACATGGAGAAGATGAAGCACCAGGCGATCGTCGGCAACATCGGCCACTTCGACAACGAGATCGACATCGCCGGTCTCGCGAAGCTCCCGGGCATCGTGAGGACCGAGGTCAAGCCGCAGGTACACGAGTGGCGCTTCGCCGACGGCCACACCATCATCCTGCTGTCCGAGGGCCGCCTGCTGAACCTCGGCAACGCGACCGGCCACCCCTCCTTCGTGATGTCGAACTCCTTCGCGAACCAGACCATCGCGCAGATCGAGCTCTTCACCAAGACCGAGGAGTACCCGGTCGGCGTCTACGTGCTCCCCAAGCACCTGGACGAGAAGGTCGCCCGCCTCCACCTGGACGCCCTGGGCGTCAAGCTCACCGTCCTGAGCCAGGAGCAGGCCGACTACATCGGCGTCCCGGTCGAGGGCCCGTACAAGGCGGAGCAGTACCGCTACTGATCCCCTCCGTGCCCCGGCACGGACGAACGCCCGGTGCCGCTCGGCACCGGGCGTTCCCCGTTCCCCCGTCGCGTCGGACGGGCCGTCAGTCGACCACGTCGGTGGTCCACTTGGCCGGGTCGGTGCCGAGCAGGGAGACCTTCCCCAGCCAGCCCTGCAGCCCGCCCACCGGGCCGAGCGCGGCGTCCTGGATGGACGCGACGCAGATCTCCAGGCCCTGATCGGGCCTGCAGTCCTCCCGCTCGCCGGTGTCGATCGACCCGCCCGGCGCCGTGGGCGTCCCGCTCGGGTGCGCCATGGCGGGAACGACCAGGGTGGAGAAGTACCCGGCCGGCGTGGAGTGGTTCAGCAGCAGCCGCCAGGTCTCCTTCCCGGACTCGGTCCGGCGTTCGAAGCTCGCCGAGCTGAGCACCACACCCGCCGGGACGTCCCGGATCCGGACCGGCAGCGGGAGCGCACGCCGCTCCAGCCTGACACCGGCGGCGATCCGCAACGGCACCTGCTCACGGTCCGCCCGGTCGAGGTAGCCGCTCTCCAGTTCCAGCCAGCGCCCGTCCGCACTCCTCCAGCGGAGCAGGTTCGGGCCCTCCGTGTCCGCCAGGCCGTCGGACGTCACCCGGTACGCCTCCTGGCCGTTCACCGCGGGCGCGGCCACCCTGACCGCCTGCGACCCGACCACGGAGCCGGACAGCTCGGGCGTCACCCCGGCCGGATAGGCCCGCAGCCGGAACATCGTCGCCCGGGCGTCGTTGACCGCAGCCCGGGAGGAGGTCGCGTGGACGGTCATGCCGTCGAACGCGAGCTGGTACCGGACGTCGTCGATCCCGCTCGGCAGCCAGCCGAAGTCGGCCTCCACGGTCAGCGGGTCCCGCCCGGTGTACGACGCGGTGGTCTGCGACACCACCGGTGCGGACGCCGCGCGGCTGGGGCCGGTGGCACTGGGGCTGGGGGAGCCCGAGGCTCCCATCGCCGGGCCGACCGCGCCCCCGGTGCCGCCGGAGGCCACCAGCGTCACCGTCAGCACGGCTCCGACCGCCAGCGTGGCGCCGGCCACCGCCAGCCCCTGCCGACGGCGGCGCAGCCGCGCCCGCCCGTCCCGCTGCGCCCGCTGCAGGTCCACCCCGCTGACCGGTCCGGGAATCTCCACCATGGCCTCCAACCCCGCCCTGAGCGGGGAAAAGTCGTCCGTCATCACACGGCTCCTTCCGAGAGGGCGGGCCCGGCCGTCGGCAGCGTGCGCCGGAGCGCCGCCAGGCCGCGGGAGCACTGGCTCTTCACGTTGCCGGTCGAGCAGCCGAGGGTGTCCGCCGTCTGATCGACGGTCAGGTCGCAGTAGTAGCGCAGCACCACGACCGCGCGCTGCCGGGGCGGCAGCTCGGCCAGCGCCCGGCGCAGGTCCAGTGCCAGCTCCAGGTCACCGCCCGCGAACAGCGCCCGCTCGGGCACCGCCGTCCGGTCGGTCCGCCGCCACCAGGAGGTGCGCTGCTCGGCCAGGAAGGTGTTGACCAGGACCTTCCTGGCGTAGCCGTCCCGGTTCTCGGCCCGCCCGGCCCGGTGCCAGTTCACGTACAGCTTGGTGATGCTCTCCTGCACCAGGTCGTCCGCCCGGTGCCAGTCCGCACACAGCAGGTACGCCACCTTGCGCAGCCACCCGGACCTCGCCGCCACGTACGCGGTGAACTCGGCGTCGCGTGCGTGCTCCGCCATCGGCCATCCCCCCTCCGGCGGTGCATCGGTGCACCACCCGACTCCCTGATGCGGCCGGGTCCCGGAAAGGTTGCACGTAGGCTTCCCCCATGCCGAACGGCCGCTACCTGCACCACGACACCCACGACCACCTGCCGCTCGGCGAGGAACGCTTCAGCTGCGCCCCCGGCCCGGCCGGCTGGCGCTACGTCTCCAAGACCTACGCCCCCGACGGCAGCGTGCTGGCCACCACCGACCTGACCCTGGACTCCCGGGCCCGCCCGCTCCGGCTCGAACTGCGGGCCGGCGGCTGGCAGGTGCGCGGTGGCGCGGTCGACGGCGTGACCTGGGTCCGGACGGCAGCCGACGGCGGACCGGAGCACGCGGCCGAGGGCCACGACCGGGCACACGGCTTCACCGGCTCGTCGCCGGGCTTCCTGGTCGCCACCGCGCGACTGCTGAAGCTCCGTCCGGGCAGCAGCTCCCGGGTCCGGCTGGTCGCCTTCACCGATCCGGTGCTCGCCCCGCGCACGCTCGACCAGGGCTGGCTGCTGGAGTCCGTGCAGACCCACGACACCGACTCGGGCCCGCTCCAGGTCGAGCAGTACCAGGTCGCCGACCTGGAGACCGGCGAGCAGCAAATCGTCCACCTGGCGGGGGACGTGGTGCTCGCCGCCTCGGGCATCGAGCTGGAGGAGCTGGAGTCCCCGCCCAACCAGTGGCCGACGGAGTACTACGCCTGACGCTCTCTCAGACCGGCGGCGGCTCAGGCCGGCGGCGCGAAGCCGGTGGGCGGAGCCGTCGGCCCGGGCGCGGGCGGCGGTGCCACCGGGGGTGCAGCGGTAGCGGTCGGTGCGGTCGGGGCCGGGGGAGCGGCGTAGGTCTGCGGGCGGTGCGCCACCGAGCGCTCCCACTCCCGCCGCTGCCGCTCCGCCAGCACGGCGCCCAGGTAGGACGCCGGGGGCACCCCGTACGGCGCGGCCTGTCCGGTGCAGGCGACCAGGTCACCGACCAGCCGCAGCGCCATGCCGTGGCCGACCGCCGGGTCGAGCTGGCCGATCCGCCCCAGGTACTGCCGGATCGTCAGCCAGAGCCCCTCCGGCACCGCCGAGAGGTCCAGCGCGACCAGACCGGGGCCCAGTCCCTGCATCAACTCCGGTGCGAGCACCGGCATCACGCCCTCGCCCCGACCCGAACCCGGTACCCGCTCCCGGACCACCAGGGTGCCCGCGAAGACGTCCCCGAGCCGTCGGCCCTCCGGCGAGACCAGCGAGCAGATCATCGCCGGGACACCCATGAACATCAGCAGCTCGACGAAGCCCACCAGCCCCCGCACCAGCGAGTGCCGGAACCGGGCCGGTCCGCCGTCGGTCCGCACCACCCGCAGTCCGAACGCGAGCTTCCCCAGTGACCGCCCGCGCGTCAGCGTCTCCACCAGCACCGGTACGCCCACCAGGCAGAACACCATCGTCCCGAGCGAGATCGCCGCCGCAGCGGCGTCGTCCACCTCGGTCAGCGTCGCGTCCAGCAGGAAGAGCAGGCCGATCAGCACGGCCGACTCGGCCAGCAGATCCAGCCAGATCGCCAGCGCCCGACTCGGCAGCTTGGCCGACCGCAGTCCGAGGACGACCGCCTCGCCCGTCACCAGCTCACTCACTGCCGCACCCCGCCCGTCCGATCCGGCGGGCCCACCCCGCGATCTCCAGCCGCCAACATACGGCGCTGCCAAACCCCCGGGAAGAGCAGCCCTCCCCTCTGGCATGCTGAGCCCGACCCGGCGGGGCCCACCCGTCAACCACACCTCGCAGGAGACCGCCGCATGGATCTCGACGTCTTCGTCACCGCCCACCAGGCGGAGTGGCACCGTCTGGAGCTCCTGAGCCGGCGCCGCCGCCTCACCGGCGAGGAGGCCGACGAACTCGTCACCCTGTACCAACGCGCCACCAGTCACCTGGCCCAGGTCCAGTCCGCCGCCCCCGACCCCACCGTGGTCGGCCGGCTCACCACCCTGGTCGCCCGCGCCCGCAGCGCGGTCACCGGCGCCCGCACCACCTCCTGGCGCGACGCCGGCCGCTACTTCACCGTCAGCTTCCCCGCCGCGCTCTACCGTTCGCGCCGCTGGTGGATACCGATCGCGGTCCTGTCGATCCTGCTCTCCGCCCTGGTCGGCTGGTGGGTGGCCGCCCACCCCGAGATCCGGGAGAGCGTCGCCTCGCCCGAGCAGATCAGCCAGATGACCAAGTCCGGCGGCGCGTACGAGACGTACTACTCCGACCACCCCGCCAGCTCGTTCGCCGCCCAGGTGTGGACCAACAACGCCTGGATCGCCGCGCAGTGCCTGATCTTCGGCATCTTCCTCGGCCTCCCGGTGGTCTGGGTCCTGATCAGCAACGTGATGAACCTCGGCGTCGCCCTCGGCCTGATGGCCTCGGCCGGCCGCCTGGACTTCTTCCTCGGCCTGCTGCTCCCGCACGGCCTGCTCGAACTCACCGCCGTCTTCGTCGCCGCCGGCCTGGGCCTCCGCCTCGGCTGGACCGTCATCGACCCGGGCCCCCGCCCCCGCGGCACCGCCCTCGCCGAAGAGGGCCGCGCCGTCATCGGCATGGCCATCGGCCTGACGGTCGTCCTCTTCGTCAGCGGCCTGCTCGAAGCCTTCGTCACCCCCTCCGGCCTCCCCACCTGGGCCCGGATCACCATCGGCGCGGTCGCCGAGGTCCTCTTCCTCCTCTACGCCCTGGTCCTCGGCCGCCGCGCCGCCGCCACGGGTGCCGCCGGCGACCTCGATGCGGCCGATCAGGCGGACCTGCACCCGGTCGCCGCGTAGCGCGCGTGGTCCGGGACAGGGCCGCTGACCTGGTAGTCTTCTCATCAGCGCAAGAAAACCATTGACGTGGTCCACATGTGCTAGTAGGTTTGAACGGTTGAGACCGACTGGACAACAGTCGCCTTGAAGGTTTAATGTCTACAACATCGCCAGGCCGAGGCAGTGAGCATCCACGGATGCCCGCCACGGATTCGGCAAATCCCTCCCAGCGGGAATTCAGAAACGAATGAAGCCGGTAAAACGGCCGAAATTGATCTGGTAAGCTGGGAAACACGAAAGAACGAAGCGCCCGGAGGGTCCGCCTGATAAGCGGCTCGAAGGAAGTGTCCGTTCCTTGAGAACTCAACAGCGTGCCAAAAGTCAACGCCAGATATGTTGACATCCCCGGCCTCACCTTTGGTGGGGTTGGAGATTCCTTTATGAAGTAAAACACTAGCGAGGACGCAGTGCGCGGGACCGCCCTATTCCGGTTGGTTGCCGTGCCGCTCTTCCGCGGTGGTTGCGGGATTACCCGCAGACATTCACGGAGAGTTTGATCCTGGCTCAGGACGAACGCTGGCGGCGTGCTTAACACATGCAAGTCGAACGATGAAGCCTTCGGGTGGATTAGTGGCGAACGGGTGAGTAACACGTGGGAAATCTGCCCTGCACTCTGGGACAAGCCTTGGAAACGAGGTCTAATACCGGATATGACCTTCCTCTGCATGGGGGTTGGTGGAAAGCTCCGGCGGTGCAGGATGATCCCGCGGCCTATCAGCTTGTTGGTGGGGTAATGGCCTACCAAGGCGACGACGGGTAGCCGGCCTGAGAGGGCGACCGGCCACACTGGGACTGAGACACGGCCCAGACTCCTACGGGAGGCAGCAGTGGGGAATATTGCACAATGGGCGAAAGCCTGATGCAGCGACGCCGCGTGAGGGATGACGGCCTTCGGGTTGTAAACCTCTTTCAGCAGGGAAGAAGCGCAAGTGACGGTACCTGCAGAAGAAGCACCGGCTAACTACGTGCCAGCAGCCGCGGTAATACGTAGGGTGCGAGCGTTGTCCGGAATTATTGGGCGTAAAGAGCTCGTAGGCGGCTTGTCGCGTCGGTTGTGAAAGCCCGGGGCTTAACCCCGGGTCTGCATTCGATACGGGCAGGCTTGAGTGTGGTAGGGGAGATCGGAATTCCTGGTGTAGCGGTGAAATGCGCAGATATCAGGAGGAACACCGGTGGCGAAGGCGGATCTCTGGGCCATTACTGACGCTGAGGAGCGAAAGCGTGGGGAGCGAACAGGATTAGATACCCTGGTAGTCCACGCCGTAAACGTTGGGAACTAGGTGTTGGCGACATTCCACGTCGTCGGTGCCGCAGCTAACGCATTAAGTTCCCCGCCTGGGGAGTACGGCCGCAAGGCTAAAACTCAAAGGAATTGACGGGGGCCCGCACAAGCAGCGGAGCATGTGGCTTAATTCGACGCAACGCGAAGAACCTTACCAAGGCTTGACATATACCGGAAACGGCTAGAGATAGTCGCCCCCTTGTGGTCGGTATACAGGTGGTGCATGGTTGTCGTCAGCTCGTGTCGTGAGATGTTGGGTTAAGTCCCGCAACGAGCGCAACCCTTGTTCTGTGTTGCCAGCATGCCTTTCGGGGTGATGGGGACTCACAGG